>JAOULO010000091.1 GCA_029881995.1 Gammaproteobacteria bacterium | reverse complement strand
GCTCCAATACCCTGGTGATTTTCATTAACCAGATTCGTATGAAAATCGGCGTCATGTTCGGCAACCCCGAGACGACGACTGGCGGTAATGCCCTCAAGTTTTATTCTTCTGTGCGCATGGACATCCGTCGTACCGGTGCCATCAAGAAGGGTGACGAAGTGGTGGGCAACGAAACCCGCGTCAAGGTGGTCAAGAACAAGGTGGCCCCGCCTTTCAAACAGGCCGAGTTCGATATCCTCTACGGCGAAGGCATTTCCCGTCATGGTGAGATCATCGACCTGGGGGTCAAGCTCGACATCGTCGACAAGGCCGGCGCCTGGTATAGCTATAACGGTGACCGTATCGGCCAGGGTAAGGACAATGTGCGCAACTTTCTAAAAGAGAATCCCGCCATCTCCGATGAAATCGAAGCACGTATCCGCGGTGAATTGCTACCCAATACCAAGGGCGCACCCGTTGCCGAAGCGGCAAATGCCACAGAGGCCAAGGCAGATAAAAAACCTAAAGAACCCAAAGTGGCTAAAGAAGAACTGACCGAAGTCTAAGTCTGGCCAGGTATGAGTAAAGAGGTTCGACTGGCGGCGATGAACCTGCTGGCTCGGCGTGAGCATAGCCAGCAGGAGTTGCATCGCAAGCTGATCAATAAGGGTTTTGAAGCCGATGAGGTCAGGGCAGACCTCGCCATCCTTGTCGAAGAAGGCCTGCAAAGTGATGAACGCTTTACCGAGGCCTTTATCAATTCACGTTTGCAGCGGGGTTCCGGCCCGGTGAAGATTGCCCTGGAGCTACAGCAACGGGGTGTGGCCGAATCAACGGTGAAGGAATATCTGGATGAAAGGGATCCGCAATGGACCCAGTGCGCTATTGAAGTCAGGAATAAGAAGTACGGTGAGGCAGCACCCGATGATTTCAAAGAGCGTAGCCGACAAATGCGTTTCCTGCAGTACCGCGGGTTTACGATGCAACAGATACAACAGGCTGTAGGTGAGGAAATAGATTAATCAGTGTTTAATCCTGCCAATTTTCGGTACACTAGAGTGCTTTGATTCTGTTGTGATAGTGGTATGAAATCCAGCTCTGAAATCCGTTCTGCCTTCCTGAATTACTTCAAGGAACACGGCCATGAGGTCGTGGCCTCCAGTTCGCTCGTACCGGGTAATGATCCGACCCTGCTGTTTACCAATGCCGGTATGGTGCAGTTCAAGGATGTCTTTCTGGGACAGGACAAACGTTCCTATTCACGAGCGACCAGTTCACAGCGTTGTGTGCGTGCCGGTGGCAAGCACAACGACCTGGAGAACGTCGGTTACACCGCCCGTCACCATACCTTTTTTGAAATGCTGGGTAATTTCAGCTTTGGTGATTACTTCAAGCAGGATGCCATCAAGTTTGCCTGGGAGTTTCTAACTGACACACTGGGCCTGCCAGCTGAAAAACTCTGGGTGACCGTCTACGAAGAAGACAATGAAGCCGCAGATATCTGGTTAAAAGAGATGGGTGTTGATGCCAGTCGCTTTACCCGCATCGGCGACAAGCCTGGTAAAAAATACGACAGTGATAATTTCTGGTCCATGGGGGATACCGGTCCCTGTGGTCCCTGTACCGAAATCTTTTATGACCATGGCCCTGATGTAGCGGGTGGTCCTCCCGGTACCCCGGAAGAAGACGGGGATCGTTATATCGAGATCTGGAATCTGGTGTTCATGCAATACAATCGGGAAGCCGATGGCACTATGCAGCCGCTACCCAAACCCTCGGTGGATACCGGTATGGGTCTGGAGCGTCTTGCGGCTGTTTTACAGGGCGTGCATAGCAATTATGAAATCGATCTATTCGTCAACCTGATCAATGCCGCAGCAAAGGCTACCGATTGCAAAGATACCGGTGAAAATTCTCTTAAGGTGATCGCCGATCACATTCGTTCCTGTAGCTTTATGATTGTCGATGGTGTGGTGCCATCCAATGAAGGTCGTGGTTATGTGCTGCGCCGCATTATTCGCCGCGCCCTGCGTCACGGCCACAAGCTGGGCCAGAGCAAACCCTTCTTCCATAAACTGGTCAAGGCACTGGTGAAGGAGATGGGTGAGGCCTATCCTGAGCTGGCCAAACAGCAGGCCATGGTAGAGAAGTTACTCAAGCAGGAAGAAGAGCGTTTTGCTGAGACCCTGGATCAGGGGATGGGAATTCTCGAAGAATCCATCTCAAATCTGAAAGGCAAAGAAATCCCCGGCGAGACTCTGTTCAAACTCTATGACACCTATGGCTTTCCGGTTGACCTTACTGCAGACATTGCCCGTGAACGTGGTCTGTCCATTGATCAGGCCGGTTTTGAAAAGGCCATGGATCAGCAACGGGATCGAGCCCGTTCTACTAAAAGCTTTTCTGTGGATTACAACAAAGACCTCAAGATTGAAGGGGAGACCAGCTTTACCGGATATGACCATCTCATCGACCCCTGCAGGATTACAGACATATATATAGGTAACGAACCCGCCGATTCTATCCAGACGGGCCAGCAGGGGATGCTGATCCTGGAGCAAACACCATTTTATGCCGAGTCCGGTGGCCAGGTGGGCGATGCGGGTCGTTTGATTATTGGCAATGCCGTATTCCGAGTTGATGACACCCAGAAGCAGGGCAGCGTATTTGTCCATCTTGGTGAAGTCATCGAGGGCAGTTTGAACAAGGGCGATACTGTTGAAGCACAGGTGGATGCCAGTAAACGTCAGGCCACGGCCTTTAATCACTCGGCAACCCATTTATTGCATGCAGCCCTGCGAAATGTACTGGGTGATCATGTGGCTCAGAAAGGCTCTCTGGTGGATGAAGAGAAACTGCGTTTTGATTTTTCCCATTTTGAACCTGTCACAACCGAACAACTTAAGACCATTGAAGAGATGGTCAATGAACACATTCGTGTTAACCACAATGTCGATACTCAGCTCATGGCCCACAAAGAGGCGATTACCGCGGGTGCCATGGCCCTGTTCGGGGAGAAGTATGGTGATGAAGTCCGCGTACTCAGTATGGGTGACTTCTCGGTTGAACTGTGTGGCGGTACCCATGTGAATCGAACTGGTGATATCGGCCTGTTCAAGATTGTTTCTGAAGGTGGTATTGCTGCTGGCGTCCGTCGTATCGAAGCGGTGACGGGCCAGAATGCACTCCACTATGTTGAACAGGGTGAAAACCAGTTACAAAATATAGCGGGCATGCTCAAAGCCACTCGTGAGACGACCCAGGATCGCGTTCAGCAGTTACTCGAACGTAATCGACAGCTTGAAAAAGAACTGGAAACGATTAAATCGAAACTGGCCAGTAACCAGGGCAGTGATCTTGTTTCTCAGGCGAAGGAGATTGGCAATACCAAAGTACTTGCCGCTCGCCTTGATGGTATGGATGTGAAAACTCTGCGTACGACCCTGGATCAACTCAAGGACAAACTCGGTTCATCTGCCATCGTGCTGGGGGCTGTCAACGATGGCAAGGTCAGCCTGATTGCCGGAGTGAGCAAAGATCGTACAGATCGGATCAAGGCCGGTGAAATGATCAATGCAGTGGCCCAACAAGTTGGTGGTAAAGGAGGAGGGCGGCCTGATATGGCCCAGGCAGGTGGTTCTGATCCTGCTGCATTAGATGGTGCACTTGCTTCTGTACCCGATTGGGTAAAAAGTAAACTAAATAGTTGAGCAAGCCTCTTTCATTCTTATCCCAAGTAGTGTTTAATTTGCGCCCTTTATAATATCTAACAGGTAGCATGGCTCTAATCGTTCAAAAATATGGTGGCACATCGGTCGGCGATGTAGAACGCATCCAGAATGTTGCACGCAGAGTCAAGGCGACGGCAGATGAAGGTAATCAGGTTGTGGTGGTGGTTTCCGCTATGAGTGGTGAAACCAATCGTCTGATTGATCTGGCGCACCAAATTAGTGAATCTCCTGAGCTTAGAGAGTACGATGTACTTGTATCTACAGGAGAACAGGTTACTATAGCCTTACTTAGTATGGCGCTAAATAAGCTGGGCTGTCCTGCCAGGTCCTACACCGGGGCCCAGGTACATATCCTGACGGATAGCTCACATACCAAGGCCAGAATTCTGGATATTGATGATCAGCCGGTCCGGACTGATCTCGAAAGCGGCCGAGTGGTTGTGGTTGCTGGATTTCAGGGCAAAGACGAAAATGGCAATATCACGACCCTGGGTCGTGGCGGCTCAGATACGACAGCCGTGGCTATGGCGGCTGCTTTAAAGGCCGATGAGTGCCAGATTTATACTGATGTAGACGGCGTCTACACCACTGACCCAAGAGTGGTTTCGACGGCCAAACGGCTGGAACGCATCACCTTTGAAGAGATGCTGGAGATGGCCAGCCTGGGTTCTAAAGTTTTGCAGATTCGCTCAGTCGAATTTGCCGGCAAGTACAATGTCCCGCTGCGGGTGCTGTCCTCGTTTGAAGATGGGCCTGGGACCTTGATAACTTATGAGGATGACCAAATGGAACAACCCGTCATATCGGGCATCGCGTTTAATCGGGATGAAGCCAAATTAACCATACTGGGTGTACCTGACCAGCCTGGTGTGGCCTACAAGATCCTGGGGCCGATTGGTGAGGCCAACGTGGAAGTGGATATGATTATCCAGAACGTCGCAGCGGATTCGACAACAGATTTTACATTTACAGTCCATCGCAATGATTTTGAGAAAGCGAAGACAATTTTACAAAATGTTGCAAATGAACTGGGTGCAAGAGAGGTAACAGGAGATACTTCTATTGTTAAAATATCACTCGTTGGTGTGGGGATGCGCTCTCATGCAGGGGTTGCGAGTAATATGTTTCAAGCTTTGGCCAGGGAAAGCATAAATATACAGATGATCTCGACCTCAGAAATTAAAATTTCCGTTGTAGTCGATGAAAAGTATCTGGAATTAGGCGTGCGTGCTCTGCATACCGCCTTCAATCTGGATCAGGCACCTGCCGCCTAAGACCAGTTTTTGGCAGCAATGTCAAGCAGTATATGCATTAAAGTTTGAAAATATTCGGTCGATACCTCGAAGGAGCGAACCGATAAATGCATGGAACGTCCTAAATGTAGTAGTTAACAGGATTTAATAGTCCGGGAGAAGTAGAAATGTTGATTTTAACGCGACGAGTTGGTGAAACGCTCATGATCGGTGATGAAGTAACAGTCACAGTTCTGGGTGTGAAAGGCAACCAGGTTCGTATTGGTGTTAATGCCCCGAAAGAAATTTCTGTGCATCGTGAAGAAATTTACGAGCGTATCAAGAACGAGCAAAAAGAAGCCAACGAAGCCTGATCGGGCTAATCATGGTGTATATTCCTGTCGAAAGTCTTTACCTCCGCCACCGGCCCTAGTATCCTTGCATCCCTCACGGAGAAGGAGAGATGGCCGAGTGGCTGAAGGCGCTCCCCTGCTAAGGGAGTATGGGGTTAATAGCTCCATCGAGGGTTCGAATCCCTCTCTCTCCGCCATATAAAACACTGAACTGTCTGTAGCGTTATGTAGTTATGAGCACAGTTCGATCGGGATTTGAACCCTCGATTTAAAATAGCTGGTTCGATACCCGACTGAAAGGAGGGTGAACGCCGTAGCGAAGCGTAGGCGGCCCGAAGGGTGAGGACGAAGTCCGAATAATCCCTCTCTCTCCGCCATTTTTCCAAGAGTCTGGAACTTGAAATAAGGCTTACTTATCCGTATAGTTCCACCTCCCTGAAAAAGGGACAGTTTGCGCCCGTAGCTCAGCTGGATAGAGTACCTGGCTACGAACCAGGCGGTCGGGCGTTCGAATCGCTCCGGGCGCGCCATCTGTTAAAAAGCCGAAGCTTAATAAGCTTCGGCTTTTTGTTTTTAACCCCGTCGGATTTCCGGCCCTCGAGCACAG
>JAOULO010000132.1 GCA_029881995.1 Gammaproteobacteria bacterium | reverse complement strand
GATTGTCTTTCGAATAAATCCGCTTCTGCACCACCAGAGATATTCCAATTGGCAGTTGGAGCTTCAAATGCCTCCATGTTACTGAGATCCATTTCAGTAGTGTAGGTTCCTTTTTGTGCCATTGAAAGGCTAAAGGTCGAGAGGACAACAACTAATATTTGTAATAATATCTTCATAGAGATAAATTTATCCTTGCAAGTAAACTAAAAAGACAAAGAGTAACAACTAACCTGAATAAATCATGTATATTCTCGTATCAGTAGAAATATCTATAAATACAGGTCTACTAATGATCAATACGAATATTCCTGAAGTACTCAGCCTAAAGGTTTCATGATTTTTTTTCCTCTATCAAAAATGAGATGTTTGTGAAGAACATTTTGTATATTTGTATTGATATGAGTACGAGCGAATCAATCAATTTTCATTCAACCGGAAATAAATCATTTTCCCGGGAATTGAACCAGCAAGTAAACGCGTATTTCAAAGTAAAAGGCATTACGAAATACGCTGATTACAGGATGGTCATTAAGACGGTTTTTATGCTGTCCTTATTTATTACTCCTTATGTTCTTCTGGTGAGTGACCTTTTCAATGTCCTTGGAATGTTCATTCTGTTCAGTATTATGGGCGTAGGAAAAGCAGGTGTTGGTTTATCGGTTATGCATGATGCCAATCATGGCTCCTACTCTAAATATCCCTGGGTCAACAAAGTTTTGGGGTACACCATGAACATGCTTGGTGGAAACGCTACTAATTGGAAAATACAACATAATGTACTGCATCACAGCTATACTAACATCGAAGGATTTGATGAAGACATCATGTCCGCTGCCATCTTGCGTTTTTCACCACATACCAAGCTCAGAAAAATACATCGCTATCAATACATCTATGCCTGGTTTTTATACGGATTGATGACCATCACCTGGTTATTGGTAAAAGACTGGAAACAAATGTGGCTTTATCAACGTGATGGTCTTATTAAGAAGCAGCGCCTCACGCCTTTCCGGGCATGGTCGTGGCTGTCTATGACAAAGGTATTTTACATTGCTTACATGTTTGTTATTCCATTGCTTGCTACCTCCTATGCCTGGTATTTATTAATCCTGGGTTTTATCCTCATGCATTACATCACGGGGTTTTTTCTGACTATCATTTTCCAACCTGCACACGTGGTTGTCGATACTGAATTTCCTCAACCCGATCAAAAAAACGTTATTGAATCATCCTGGGCCGAACACCAGTTGCATACTACTGCCAATTTTGCACACAAAAATAAGATCTTGTCCTGGTTTATCGGTGGATTAAACTACCAGATAGAGCATCACCTATTTCCTCATATTTGCCATATCCATTACAAGAAAATCTCTTCTATCGTGCGTGAAACGGCTGCGAAATACGGACTGCCCTATCATTCAAACCCTACTTTTTTCGGGGCCATCAGGAGTCATGGGAAACTGCTGAAAAGCTTAGGAAGGGCATAATGTTCTATTTCACCTTCACATCTACAAGC
>JAOULO010000008.1 GCA_029881995.1 Gammaproteobacteria bacterium | reverse complement strand
CCGTCGCTCTAATGACATTCTTCAGCGTGCGTTGTTTAATCACCCGGATTCCTTACAAATATTCGTTGTTCGTCGTCAAATTTATCGTTTGCAAAATCTCCAGAACCGCTGTCCCTGGCTATTCTTTACCTGATTCGCATGATCAAGAATAGTAGAACAGCATAACTGGATTAGCAACTTGCCTTCCCTTAGCGACACATTCCGGTAAAACTTTAATACCCGTACTGTGATTCAGGTCTCATTCAAATTATCCGCAAATTTTACCATACTAATCTGCCTGCCGTCTAAGGAAGGCCGGAATGTCCAGATAGTCCATACTTCCATCTGACTCACTATTATATTTATCAGATGCAGCCTTATTGCGAATAACTGTAGGCCGATCTAACTGACCGTAATCGACTTCGCCACTACTGTTTTTATTAACCACAAGCTTAACAGGTTTTTCTCCAGCTAAATTGGTCTGGCCGAGTCCAGTTGCAACAACTGTTACACGCAGCTCATCGCTCATATCTGGGTCAATAACGGTACCCACTACAACGGTCGCATTTTCAGAGGCAAAATTCTTGATAGTATTACCAACCTCTTCAAATTCACCAATGGCCATATCCATTCCCGCAGTTACATTGACGAGAATTCCTCGAGCACCAGCAAGATTCACGTCTTCAAGGAGCGGACTGGCGACGGCAGCCTCGGCAGCTTCCTTGGCCCTGTTTTCTCCACTGGCACGTCCCGAGCCCATCATGGCCATACCCATCTCTGACATCACTGTCCGAACATCGGCAAAATCCACGTTAATAAGGCCAGGGCAGGTAATTAGCTCGGCAATACCCTGAACCGCGCCCAATAGAACATCATTCGCAGCCTTAAAGGCATCTAGCAAACTGATTTGCTTACCTAGGACACTGAGCAGCTTTTCATTTGGAATCGTGATCAAAGAATCAACATAGGACTTGAGTTCCTCAGTTCCCTTCAGTGCGATATCCATACGCTTATTACCTTCGAAGGGGAATGGCTTGGTAACAACCGCAACCGTGAGGATACCCATTTCCTTGGCAATTTGCGCCACGATTGGTGCACCACCGGTTCCGGTACCACCACCCATGCCAGCAGTAATGAACACCATGTCGGCCCCTTGCAGGACTTCCTGGATACGCTCTCGATCTTCCATCGCCGCCTGTCGTCCAATCTCAGGGTTTGCACCTGCACCCAGTCCCTTGGTGATATTACTACCCAGATGTAGGACTGTTTTGGCGGAAGAATTTTTCATGGCCTGAGCATCGGTATTGGCGCAGATAAAATCGACACCTTCGATATTTTGACAAACCATGTGTTCCACGGCATTACCGCCACCGCCGCCAACACCGATTACCTTGATTACTGCATTCTGACTATAGTTATCCATCAGTTCGAACATAGTTTCACCCTCCTAACTGACATCGTTAAAATTAAAAATCTAAAAATTACCCTGAAACCAACTCTTCATCCGACCCAGCACACTACGCATACCGCCGGATAAATGAAAATCTGCTTCACGCATGCTTCGGTTTTGATAACCGAACAACAACAAACCTACACCTGTTGAATAAATTGGGTTACGTACCACATCTACCAATCCCGTAACATATTGAGGATTGCCCATACGAACCGGCATGTGGAAAATTTCTTCCGCCAGTTCCACAGCCCCTTCCATCTTTGAGCTACCACCAGTTAACACAATACCTGCTGCACACAGATCTTCGAATCCACTGCGCCGTAATTCGGTTTGCACTAAAGTAAACAATTCTTCATATCGCGGTTCGACGACTTCAGCCAGTGTTTGTCTGGCCAGTCTTCGTGTTGGGCGCTCTCCAACACTGGGTACCTCAATGGTTTCATCGGGGCTGGCCAACTGGGTCAGTGCGCAGGCATATTTAATTTTGATCTCTTCTGCATGTTGGGTCGGTGTACGCAAGGCTACCGCAATATCATTTGTGACCTGATCCCCGGCAATAGGAATAACTGCGGTATGGCGGATCGCCCCTTCAGTAAACACAGCAAGGTCGGTGGTTCCTCCACCGATATCCACCAGACAAACACCTAGCTCTTTTTCATCATCGGTTAACACAGAATGGCTGGAGGCCAATTGTTCCAGAATAATGTCATCCACTTCCAGACCACAGCGACGTACACACTTGACAATATTCTGTGCCGCACTCACTGCACCTGTAACCATATGCACCTTGGCTTCGAGTCGAACGCCTGACATACCAATCGGCTCACGAATACCTTCCTGAGTATCAATCACAAATTCCTGGGGCAGGATATGCAGGATTTTTTGATCCGCGGGGATAGCAACAGCCCTGGCAGCATCGATAACCCTGTCTACATCCGGGCTGGAAACTTCTTTATCTCGAATGGCTACAATTCCATGTGAATTAAGACTTCGGATATGACTACCTGCAATCCCGGCATAGACAGAGTGAATCTGGCAACCGGCCATTAATTCCGCTTCTTCAACCGCTCGTTGAATCGATTGAACGGTAGATTCAATATTAACGACCACGCCTTTTTTAAGACCACGCGAAGGATGAGAGCCCAGACCAATGATCTCGACCTCATTATCGGCGGTGATCTCACCGACGATGGCCACTACTTTGGATGTACCAATATCCAGGCCGACAATTAAATTTTTTTCTGCTTTCTTTGACATAATCCTTCTCCCGGACCCCCTGCCCAGATTACTGTTTTCTCAGAATGGTAAAGCCATTTGTATAGCGCATATCAATCTGATTTAACTGGCCTGCCTGACTTACCAGTAATTTGCTATAAATCCGGATAAACCTTTTCAACCGTTCGTAATGTGCTTCTCGACCAAGTAACAATTTCATATCTCCAGTAAGCTGAAGAGATAAAGCACGTCGGGCATCCAGTTTCATTGCATAAATTTCAAGACCTGTAGTTAATAACAAATCCTGCATGGTTCGATATGTCAGCATTAAGTGCCCATGAGAACCATTTGGACCACTCAGTTTTGGCAATCCACCAGGGAAGGTTCCGGCCTCAGGAAAAAACAATTCATTTCTATCATTAATTAGTCCTTTATTACCCCATACTGCCCTGGCACGTTGCTCTTTAACAGTTATCATCAGGGTGCCTGGCCATACTCTTCGCACATAAGCCCGGTCTACCCAGGGAATAGCTTCAATGTTATTTTTTATTTTTTGAACATTGATATTGAAATACCCACCATGAATATTGCCTGCCTTACTTATCAACATATCCTCAGTCAAATTGACAAACTCACCCTGTGCCCGAATTTTCTCTATAGGTAAAAAACCTGGATCCTGTGCTTTCATCGTCAGCATGATGAGTAAAGCCAAAAATCCCAACCCAAAAATAATTTTGGGTAGGCGAGATAATATTTGGCGCCAGTCAAATTGACTGCCTGGTATCACGGCCTGTTTTGCAACACGTGTTGCCATCAGCCTTTTACCCCTGACAATGTTTGTGATAAAACGCTTACTACCAGCTCATCAAACTCAATACCTTTTGCCTTGGCCGCCATAGGCACCAATGAGTGATCCGTCATGCCGGGTAATGTATTCAACTCAATAACCCAGGCGTGCCCATCATTATCAACAAAGAGATCCACACGACCCCAGCCTTTTGCCCCTAAAGCCTGGAAGGTACTCAATGCCAATCGCTGTAACTGTGATTCATGTTCTTTGTCCAGGCCGCATGGGCAAATATACTGTGTATCATTAGATTGATATTTGGCCTCAAAGTCATAAAACTCTCTGGGTGTCTCGAGTAAAATTGCAGGTAAAGCCTCATTTCCAAGGATCGCGACTGTGTATTCTTTACCATGTATCCATTGTTCAGCAATCACATCACCATCAAACTCAGCTGCTGCATGATAGGCATGGTGTAACTGATCCACTTCATCGACCTTGCTCATGCCAATACTGGAACCCTGCTGTGCAGGTTTCACCATCACTGGCAAACCCAGATTTGCGGCAACGTATTCATAATCCGTTTCTTCATCCAGCACCATATAATTAGGCGTGGGTAAACCAATGCCATCCAGTAATTGCTTGGTACGCAACTTGTCCATTGCCAATGCCGATGCCATCACGCCACTACCTGTATAAGGTATTCCGAGAACTTCCAGCATTCCCTGGATAACACCATCCTCACCACCTGGGCCATGCAGTATATTAAAGGCACGATCAAACTTACCCTGTTCCAGCTCCTGAATAACCGTTGTACGTTGTACATCTATCCCATGTGCATCAATACCTCGTTGCTGCATGGCAGCCAGTACCGCTGCACCACTTTTCAGTGATACTTCACGCTCAGCCGACCATCCCCCCATCAGGACAGCCACTTTGCCAAATTTTGTTGGATCAACTGGTGCCATGTTAATTACCTTTAAGCCTCTCACCGACGATACAAACTTCCCGTTGTAACTCGATGCCATGAATCTGTTTGACGACTTCCGCCACTTTTATAATTAAATTTTCTATATCAGCTGCCGTAGCCGTTCCTGTATTGACAATAAAATTGGCATGCTTGTCTGAAACACAGGCACCACCAATACAGGTTCCTTTTAGCCCGGCTTCTTCGATCAATCTTGCTGCATAATCCCCTTCTGGATTACGAAATACAGATCCAGCGTTCGGTTGTTGAGTCGGTTGTGTGGAGCCACGTTTAGCTAATAGATCCTTATTGGCGGCTAGTAATTCTTCTGTATCACCGACCTGCAGTTGTAATACTGTTGAAACAAACCACTCTCCTTCAGGTCCCATTACGTGGCGATAATCGATTTCATATTCATCCGGCATGCGCTGTCTTATCTGACCATGTCGATCAATTGTTTTAACGCTGTGGACAATTTCCCATGTCTCACCACCAAAGGCTCCGGCATTCATAGCGAGCGCCCCACCCATGGTGCCTGGAATGCCCGATAAAAATGCTGCATTCTTTAAACCCTGTTTGGCACACTGCTTGGCCACCTTGGGGCAGGCCACACCAGCCTCTACTTCCACCTGGTTATTATCCAGAAACTGTAAACCATTCATCACACCACTTGTACAAATGATGCTGCCATCAAATCCACCATCTCGTACCAGCAGATTACTGCCAAGCCCAACCCAGTATATTTCTTCATCGTCAGATAAGGAGGAAAGATACATTGCCAGGTCATCAATATCTGCGGGTTGAAAATAACGGGCAGCCGGGCCACCGACACGCCATGAGGTATGACGTGATAATGGCTCATTTAATTTCAGCTCACCCTGTAACGCAGTTTGTTTTGCTGACATGATCTTACTCACTTCCAGAATCGTCCTTTCTTTTCAGGCAGTTTTATATTATTTGACATTTTCTTTTGCCTCGTTTCTGTCAGGCTGGTCAGTTTTCTAAAACTCTCAGGTAAATGGCTTTGCAATGTCTCACCACAACCCATATGCAAACGTCTTGTTATTACTGCCATACCTCACGCCCTCATATTATTTTTTAATTAACTCGCCCAGCTGTGTAGCCATCGCACCGATACTGCCTGCACCGAGTGTCAAAACAAGATCCCTGTCCTGTAATACACCCTTTAAGGTCTCAGGCAACTGCTCAATACTTTCTACAAATACTGGTTCGACCTGACCACGTGTGCGTATCGCACGAGACAGGCTTCGCCCATCGGCACCTGCAATAGGATCTTCACCAGCAGGATAAACTTCCAGCAACACCAGAACATCGACTTCAGATAACACCATGGCAAAGTCTTCAAAAAGATCCCGAGTCCGGCTGTAGCGATGAGGTTGAAAGGCAAGTACCAGTCTTTTACCCGGCCAGCCATCTCGAATGGCCTTAATGGTGGCTGCAACTTCACGGGGATGATGACCATAGTCATCGATATGCAAGACACTACCGTTTGCTGTTTCAATATCACCGTAACTCTGAAAGCGGCGACCAATGCCCTGGAAGCTATCGAGAGCGGAAACGATTGCCGCATCTGCCACACCGACTTCATGTGCGATAGCGATACCTGCAAGGGCATTCAAAACATTATGTTCCCCTGGCATGTTCAGGGTAATCTCCATTTGTTGATCACTGTCCTTACGAGAAACTTTAAATTGTGTCGAAAAGGCGGTTTGCGTAATATCACTGGCCCAGATATCGGCTTCATCATTTAAGCCATAGGTCACCACACGACGTGTAATTTCTGGCAGGATATTTTTTACTTCCGGATCTTCAATACACAAAACAGCAAGACCATAGAATGGCAGGTGATGTAAGAACTCAATGAATGTCTGACGGAGTTTCTGAAAGTCACCTTCATAGGTTTCCATGTGATCCGCATCGATATTGGTCACAATGGCCATCATAGGTTGCAGATGCATGAATGAAGCATCACTCTCATCGGCCTCGGCCACCAGATAACGACCTTCACCCAGTCGTGCATTAGAGCCTGCACTATTTAATCGACCACCAATCACGAAAGTCGGATCTAGTCCTCCTTCAGCCAATAGGCTGGCGACCAGGCTTGTGGTCGTGGTTTTACCATGGGTTCCTGCAACAGCAATACCAAAACGAAACCGCATTAACTCGGCCAGCATTTCAGCGCGAGGTACAATAGGGATACGTAATTCCCTGGCCTGTACAACCTCTGGGTTATCTTCTTTCACTGCACTGGAAACAACCACCACATCGCTACCGATAACATGTTCAGACGCATGACCAAGTTGAATTAGAGCACCATTACCCTTAAGACGTTTGGTCGTCGCATTTTCGGCAATATCAGTCCCTGAGACTTCATAACCAAGATTGAGCAGTACTTCGGCAATACCACTCATACCAACACCACCAATACCCACAAAGTGGATTCGTTTAATACGCCCCATCCCTGGCTCACCTCGAGCAGTACTCAATGGTGTCACATTTTCCAACTTAACCATGGACGGCCTCCAGACAATACTTCGCAACCTGCTTGCTTGCATCAGGCATGGACAACTCACGGGCGGCCTGCGCCATATGAATAAGGTGTACACGCCCTTTATGAATTAAATCTTTTAAAACATTCGATAAACTTTCTGCACTTAAACCTGACTGAGGCATTAACAGGGCGGCTCCGGCCTTAACCAGCTGTTGTGCATTATGGGTTTGATGATCATCAACAGCATGTGGGAATGGAACCAGGATGGATCCCAGGCCAGCTGCACAGACCTCGGCCAGGGTTAACGCACCAGCCCGACAGATCACAATATCTGCCCAGGTATATGCCTCAGCCATGTCACCAATAAATGGTGAAACCCTGGCATCAAGCTTAAGATCATCATATGCCTGCCGGGTATCTTCATGCTTGTTGGCACCGGCCTGGTGCCAAACTTCAGGTCGTTCAGACTCTTCTATCATGGCCAGTGCTTTTGGCAGGACCTGGTTTAATGCCTGCGCACCCAGGCTGCCACCAATGACCAAAACCTTTAACACACCCTGGTGTTGAGCAATTCTTGATGTCGGGGCTTCAAGTGCCGCAATATCTTCTCTGACCGGATTGCCAGTATGAATCGCACGCGTGGTTTCTGGGAAGCTATCTTTAAATGCCTCCAGTACCGTCTTCGCCATATGTGAAAGAATTCGGTTGGTCATACCAGGGATGGCATTCTGTTCATGCACCACTAGAGGTTTACGCATCAACCATGCAGTGAAGCCACCGGGACCAGTAACAAAACCACCGAAGCCCACAACCATATGGGGCTTAACTATTCTATATATATTGATCACCTGGATAACGGCATAGCTGAGTTTTAATGGTGCAACTAACCAACCCATAAAACCCTTACCTCGCAAACCGGATATGGAAACATAGTTAATAGGGAAACCAGCCTCGCTAACAACACGAGCTTCCATCCCTTTTGGTGTACCAAGCCAGCTCACACTGACACCCTGTTCTCGTAAATGTCGAGCAATGGCCAGGGCTGGGAAAATATGACCCCCTGTACCCCCTGCCATAATGACAATACGCATATCAGAAGGCTTCATATTCTATGCCTCCTGTTTTTCTGACCAGGGCGATCATCTCTATGGGTTTCATAATCAATGCGAAATAAAATGGCCATGGCAATCATCATCACCACCAGGTTGCTGCCACCATAACTCATAAAGGGCAAAGTGAGTCCTTTGGTTGGCAGGATCCCCATGTTTACGCCGATGTTGATCAAGACCTGAAGCCCTATCCAAAGGCCTATGCCATAAGCAAGATAGGCAGCAAAAGGTCGATCTCGCAATTCTGCCTGACGTGCAACAAATAAAATTCTGAATATCAGGAAGGTATAAAGTGCAATGACGACCAGTACTCCAAGCAGCCCCAGCTCTTCTGCCATAACGGCAAATACAAAATCAGTGTGAGCCTCTGGTAGATAAAAGAGTTTCTGTACACTCTCACCCAAGCCAGCGCCCAACCAGTCTCCACGGCCAAAGGCAATCAAGGCCTGGGTTAACTGGAAACCACTATCAAAGGGATCCGCCCAGGGATTAATAAAGGCAGTCAGTCTTTCCATACGATAGGGAGAGATATAAGCCAGCAAGGCCAGCACGGATGCCGCAACTCCCAATAGAAGGAAGAACTGTAAAAAGCGTACCCCGGCTAACCACATCAACCCCATGACTGACATAAGCAAGACGGCAGCAGCACCGTAATCCGGTTCCAGCAACAACAGGCTCACAAGAATGGATATCAAAAGTAATGGGCGGAAGAAGCCTCCAGCGGTGGACTTCACCACTTCCTGATGACGAACCAGGTACCCGGCCAGATAAATCAGGGTGAATAGTTTTACCAGTTCTGAAGGTTGTAAATTAAAGCCGACCATGTTCAACCAGCGTGTACTGCCATTCACCGTTCGACCCAGACCCGGTACAAAAACCAGCACCAGTAACAACATGCTGATCATAATCAGTCCTGGACCAAGTTCCTGCCAGATACGGACGGGGATCTTCAATGTAATTACTGCAGCAATAATACCTACCATGAGGTAGGCAAGCTGCCGCCATAAATAATGAAATGGATTAGCATAGTGTTGTTCAGAAATAGAAACTGATGAAGAACCCACCATAACCAGACCAAGACAGATTAAAACACAAACTGTCGCTAATAGACTGTAATCCAATGGCAGTGTCTGGATTTGACGCTTCTCCATATTCAGTTTGCTATATGTCAGCGATGGAATGTTCATGCACATAGCTCCCTGACAGCTTCAATAAAAACATTGCCACGGTGTTCATAACCAGTGAACATATCAAAACTGGCACAGGCAGGTGATAACAACACGGCATCTCCTGCCTTTGCATAATTTGCGGCCTGTGTGACAGCCTGTTTCATATCATCTGCAAATATTGTTTCTATGGTCTCAGGGACAATAACGTTTATCAGCCTGGCATCTTCACCAATAAGAATGACATGACTCACCCGATTCTTTAATGCAATAGATAAAGGAGAAAAGTCCTGTCCTTTTCCCTGCCCACCCGCAATCAAAATGATATGCTCTCCAGGTAGCCCTTCGATTGCGGCAACTGTCGCACCCACATTAGTTGCCTTGGAATCATTAAACCAGTTAACACCATGACACTCGGCCACCCATTGAGTTCGATGCTCCAGACCAGTAAAAACCGGCAAGGTTTGTAGCATGGATTCCATAGGCAGTTCGATCGCTTCACCCAGGGCCAGGGCTGCCAAAGCATTGCTTACATTATGAGTCCCTTTAATCCCGAGTTTATTAATCGGCAAAAGCAACTGCTGCCCTTTGCAAAGCCAGGTTTCACCTGCCTGTGGACAAACACCATAGTTGTTCTCAAAAGGTAACTTCATGCCAAAACTGATGTGATGTCGTTGTAAGCCACTTTCATCAACAAGACGCATAACAATTTCATCATCCAGGTTCGCAATGATGGTACCTTGACCATTAAACACTTTGGCCTTGGCTGCAGCATAGTCCTGTAAACTATCATATCGATCCATGTGATCTTCACTGATGTTCAATATGACGGATACCACAGCATCAAGGCTGAATGTCGTTTCCAACTGAAAACTTGATAGCTCAAGCACATAAAGCTCTGCGCTCTCATCAAGCAAATCGAGGGCCGGTACACCCAGATTGCCGCCGACTTTCACATTCTGACCAGCATCACTGGCCATCTGGGCAAGCAAGGTGGTTACTGTGCTTTTGCCGTTTGAACCAGTTATGGCAACTACCGGGGCATTTGCAAGCCTTGCGAATAATTCAATATCACCAATGACCGCTGCACCGCGATCAGTTGCTGCCTTTATCAAAGGATGTTGTATGGAAATTCCGGGGCTAACAATCAACGTCTTCGCCGAGTCAAATAACTCTGATTTAAACTCACCCGTTACTATGTTTTTATCTTGAACAAACTCTTTTAACTCCTGTAGGCCAGGTGGAATATCGCGGCTATCAACAACTTTATAATCAAGTCCCTGCGCAGACAGAAAACGGGCAACAGACAGGCCAGTTTTGCCCAGGCCGACAACGACAACGGGTTCTACCAGTTGCACGTTAGCCTGTTGCTGTTCTGTTTTTACCATCAAGGTACCTGCTGTCTGCATAATCTCTTTAACGAATCTTGAGTGAAGCAAGTCCAATCAGGACCAGTATCACCGTAATAATCCAGAAACGCACAATGACCCGTGGTTCGGGCCAGCCCTTTAACTCAAAATGATGATGTAGGGGTGCCATGCGAAAAATACGTTTGCCGGTTAACTTGTATGATCCGACCTGCAATATGACCGACACGGTTTCGATCACAAACACACCACCCATAATGAATAGAACCAGTTCCTGCCTGACCAATACGGCAATCACTCCCAGGGCGGCCCCCAGAGCGAGGGCACCGATATCGCCCATAAAAACCTGTGCGGGATAGGTGTTGAACCATAGAAAGCCAAGGCCTGCGCCTGCAAGAGCTCCACAGAACACAACTACTTCGCCAACGCCGGGGACATAGGGAATGCCCAGATATTTTGAAAACACTACATGGCCACTGGCATAGGCAAATATACCCAGCGCACTGCCTACCATGACGGTTGGTAATATGGCCAAACCATCCAGTCCATCAGTTAAGTTCACAGCATTACTTGAACCAACTATGACCAGATAGGTCAGACCGATAAATGTCACCATGCCAAGCTGGAAACCCCAGTCTTTGACAAAAGGAATTATGAATTGGGTTTCAACAGGGCTGGCATGCTTGTATAGATAAATTGCAGCAGCCATGCCAAAGACAGATTGCCAGAAATATTTGTAGCGACTTCGCAATCCTTCCGGATCTTTTTTGACCAGCTTTTTATAATCGTCTACCCAGCCGATGACACCAAAGGCCAATGTGACTATTAACACAACCCAGACATAGCGATTACTCAAGTCTGACCAGAGTAAAGTCGCCACAGCAATTGCAACCAGGATCAATGCTCCTCCCATGGTAGGAGTGCCGGCCTTGGTCAAGTGGCTGATGGGCCCATCATCTCGCACGGTCTGACCAATCTTATAAGATGTCAGTTTTTTAATCATGCTTGGACCAACCAGCAAAGAGATGGCCAAAGCAGTCAAAACACCCAGAATGGCCCGCATGGTCAGGTAATTAAATACGTTAAATCCGCTATGGTATTCCTGGAGTTGTTGTGCAAGATAATACAACATGGGTCTTATGCCCCCTTCTCTATAGTTAATGCTTCAACAACACGTTCCATATGCATGCGTCGTGAGCCTTTTACCAGCAGGGTCACATCTTTATGTAAATCTTTATTTAATGCTGCGATCATTGACTTATGTTCTTCAAATGAATATGCGTTCTCTCCAAATGCACTTGCTGCCTTTCCTGCAAGATTGCCAATGGTATAGAGACGATCTACACCCAACTGTCTTGCGGTTTGGCCAACCTGCTGATGAAGTTCTTCTTCATCACTACCAAGCTCCCCCATATCACCCAGAGCAAGAAAGTGCTCACCAACAAAATCATTTAACACCGCTATACCGGCCTTAAGTGAAGTTGGGTTGGCGTTATAGGTATCATCGATAATGCGGCTGCCATTTACTCCAACCCTTGATCGCAGGCGACCGGCTACGGGCTGCATTTTCTCAAGCCCGGCTACAATCACACTGGTAGGTACATTAATTGCCTTAGTTGCAGCGATCGCTGCAAGTGAATTCATTATGTTGTGTTTACCAAGTAGAGACAGAGTGAATAAAAACTCCTCACCCATTGCCTTCACGGTTACTGTATTTCCACTAGCCCCTGACTCGAATGAGGCTGACACATCAGAATCATGCTCGATCCCAAATTCTATTTTTTTCCTGGGGCTGATAATTTCACGCCATAGTGAAAGATATTTGTCATCCCCATTGACGATGGCAATACCCTCTTTTGATAATCCGGCATAGATTTCACCTTTAGCTTTGGCCACCCCTTCCAGAGATCCAAAACCTTCCAGGTGTGCAGCACCTGCATTAGTAATAATGGCAATATCTGGTTTGGCAATACCCACCAAGTATTCAATTTCCCCAGCATGATTGGCCCCCATTTCTATCACGGCACTCGTATGATGCTCACCTAACTGAAACAATGTCAGTGGTACACCGATGTCATTATTGAGGTTACCTTTTGTGGCATGAACTTCACCCAGGCCTGATAAAATGCTGGCCAGCATTTCTTTGACCGTTGTCTTGCCATTACTCCCGGTTACACCAATAACGGGAATGGAAAATTGCTCGCGCCAGTACCGTGCCAGTTGCCCCATGGCCAGACGCGTATCAGCTACGATCAATTGTGGAATACTCAGTTCCATATCATGGTCAACCATCACCGCCATGGCACCTTTTGCTATCGCCTGTGAAACAAAGTCATGACCATCAAAATTTGGACCTTTGAGTGCAATATATAACTCGCCACCTGTCAGGGTCCGGGTGTCGGTACTGACACCTGTCAGGTTTACATCATCGCCAACATACTGGCTTGCCAGGGCACTGGCGGCTTCACTGATAGGCATTTGGAACTTTGTCTTCTGCATCAGGCCACCAGACCGAGTTGTTTACGCGCTTCTTCCATATCACTGAAGGACAGGCGCTGTTCACCAATTAACTGGTAATCCTCATGTCCTTTGCCTGCTATCAAGACAATATCCTTGCTACAGGCATGTTTGATGGCATAGGCAATTGCACTGGCACGATCAGCCATCACATGACACTCACTGTGTCCAGTCAGTCCGGTCTGGATATCGGCAAGAATGGCATCGGCTGGCTCTGTGCGTGGATTATCATTGGTTAATACCACCACATCGGCAAGACGATCGGCTATCTCACCCATCAGGGGTCGTTTACCTTTGTCACGATCACCACCACAACCGAATACACACCAGAGTTGTCCAGCACAATGGGCACGAAGGGAGAACAAAACCTGCTCCAACGCATCGGGGGTGTGTGCATAATCGATGACTACGGCAGGTTTATCCTGCTGGTGCAAAGACTCCATGCGGCCGGAAACAGGATTTAAGTCAGACAATTTTTCTATCGCCTCATTCAAACTCATGCCATGCAAAATCAATACGCTTAATACGGCCAGAAGATTACTGACATTAAACTGTCCCATAAGATTTGCAGACACGGCACCCCGTCCCCAGGGGGTCTCTATTTCAAACTGTAAACCATCACTTGACAGGTTTAACTGGCTAGCAAACACATCGGGTTTTAGATATTCATCAGATATGCCGTAGCGTATCAGTTGTACAGGCTCAGAAATTCTTTCTGATAATTCACGGCCAAACTCATCATCCACATTCACTACAGCAAATTTTAATTTGTCAAAACCAAACAATTTGGCCTTGGCCTCAGCATATGCCTGCATATCACCATGGTAATCCAGATGATCACGACTTAGATTGGTAAACACTGCACAGTCAAATTTCACTCCATTGACTCGCCCCTGTTCCAGTGCATGAGAAGAGACCTCCATCACCAGATCACTTACCCCATCATCCAGTAAATCTGACATGAATGTCTGACAGGCCACGGCATCAGGAGTGGTATGGCTGGACTCATTCAATTTTCCATACAGACCATTACCCAAAGTACCAATAACTCCACAGGGCCTGTCTTCAGATAAGACCTGAGCCAGAAACTGACTACAGGATGTCTTGCCATTGGTACCGGTAATTCCTGTTACAAATAATTTATCTGATGGATGCTCATAGTAACGGTCCGCGATAACGCCGACCTGTTGGGATAAGTTAGGGATCGCCACCAGCGGAACCTGATTACCCTGTGGCGTCTTCCGCCAGCTAAAGGGCAGGGTTTCTATATCCGGGTTCGCTTCCCACAAAATAGCCGATACCTCTTTTTCAATTGCAAGATCGACATAATCAAATCCATGTACCGTTTGACCGGCACAGGCCAGAAACAGATCACCTGTCGCTAATTGACGACTATCCAGACAGGGCTTACCAACCACACGATCCATCTCATCAGGGAGTTCAATAATGCCCTGCAAAAGATCTTTTAATCTGTTATCTGTCTTCAAGCTCATGGCCGCCATCATTTGTTTTCCCCTAATGCAGCCATGTGCACAGATTGGTAATCCTTTTCATCAGGGGCAATGTTCATCAGTCGCAGGGCACCCGCCATGACCTTGCTGAACACTGGGGCTGCCACTTCACCACCGTAGTAAACTTTGTCGCGAGGTTCATTGATCATGACAACCATCACAAGGCGGGGATCACTGGCCGGTGCCATACCTGCGAACACAGAGATATATCGATCATCTGCATAGCCACCATCGGTAGATGTCTTTTTGGTTGTACCGGTTTTCCCTGCCACACGATAACCTGCAATACGCGCCTTGCTGCCGGTTCCTTCACCTGTGACCACTTTTTCTAGCATATTGCTTAACTGTCTTACTGTTTTCGCCTTTAGCACTCGTTCACCCTGTGGGACAGCAGTCTGGGCAAGAAAACTAATAGGTAGTAAAACACCATCATTGGCCAATACGGTATAGGCCCGGGCAAGCTGCAATGGGGTGACCGCCATACCATAACCAAAGGCCAGAGTAGCTTGATCGATTTCACGCCATTCCGCTGAATGGGTCAGGACTCCTTCAACTTCACCCGGGTAACCACTGCCCGTACTCATTCCAAAACCAAGCCCATTATGGACTCGCCATAGATTCTCACCGGGAATAGCCAGTGCAACCTTGCTGGCCCCCACATTGCTGGACTTTTGAATAACCGTGGCAAGATTTATTCGGCCAAAGTTACGAATATCTCGTATGGTGCTTTGCCCAACGCGATAACGACCTGGTGAGGTATCAATGATGCTGCGGGAAGAAAATTGACCACTTTCCAATGCTGCTGCCACTGTAAAGGGCTTGACGGATGAACCCGGTTCAAAGGTATCGGTCACCGCACGATTACGATAACGTGAACCTTTCAGATTACGTCGATTATTGGGGTTATAAGATGGCTGGTTAACCAGTGACAAGATTTCTCCTGTTTTGGCATCCAGAATAATGGCTGACCCTGATTTTGCGCGGTGCTTAAAAACCGTCCGTTTTAATTCTCGATAAGTCAGGTACTGCAGGCGACGATCCAAACTGAGTCGTAGCTCCTTACCGGGATGGACCTGTTTGATCAGTGCAACCGGTTTAATCACCCGACCCAGCCGATCTTTAATGACACGCTGCTGACCATCTTCACCCTTAAGCCAGTCGTTATAAGCCAGTTCCAGACCTTCCTGCCCCATATCATCGACATTGGTAAAACCGATAATATGGGCGCCGACTTCACCCATAGGGTAATAACGGCGAAATTCCCTTTGCAGGGAAACACCAGGAATTTCCAGTTGCATGACTTGTTTTGCCAGCTCTGGATTAATCCGTCTTTTTAAATAAACAAATTCACGCGACTTACGTTTGAGAACTTTTGCCCTGAGTTTACTGGCATCAAGCTTTAACAACTTTGCCAAACTGGAAAGATCCTGCGGCTCTTTCAGATAAATTTCTGGATGGATCCAGACAGAATCAACCGGGGTGCTTATGGCTACAGGCTCACCATGGCGATCGGTAATCATGCCTCGGTTAGCCACAACCGTATCAACCCGCAATGAACGAGCATCCCCCTGATTTTGCAAAAATGTCTTATTAAAGACATGCAAATCCACCGCCCGCCAGACTAACACCGCGCAAGCCCCCATAACCAGGAACATAATGACTCCCAGTCGAAAAGGTGATGTAGGCTGATGCATCGAATCATTCATTATTTAACAATCACTACTTTGTCGTAATCCACATTGCGCATCTTGAGTTTTTGTCGGGCAATTTTCTCAACCCGGCCATGTGTCGCCCAGGTACTTTGTTCCAATTGCAATCGTCCCCATTCCAGTTCCATGGTATCGCGCTGTTTTTGCAATTCAGACAGCTCTGCATATAGTTTACGGTTCTGATGTTTTGCAAACACCACACCTAAAGCTGATACCAGCACCAAAACGCCCAACAAAGGTAATATCCATTTATTGTTCATGATAGTTTCTCCGCAATTCGCATCACTGCACTTCTTGCTCTGGGGTTGATCTCTATCTCATCCCGACCCGGTTTAATGGCCTTACCGATAGCTTTCATTTTCACCTGCAGTTGCACATGAGTGATCGGTAAATCCAGTGGGTATTGATCGCCCTTTGTTTGTTCTCGGATGAACCGCTTTACAATGCGATCTTCCAGAGAGTGAAAACTGATCACTACTAGCCGCCCCCCCGGTGCGAGAACGTCCATCACACTTCCCAGGCAGGTTTTTAAATCTTCCAGTTCCTGATTAATAAAAATTCGAATGGCCTGAAAACTGCGTGTGGCCGGATCCTTACCCTTTTCCCATTTAGGATTGGCCGCAGCCACAATCGATGCCAGCCGTTTGGTGGTGTTGATCGGTGCTTCCAGCCTGGCTTTAACTATCGCCCTGGCAATTCGTTTAGCAAACCGTTCTTCACCATATTCTTTTAATATACTGGCAATGTCCTGTTCTTTGGCGGTGGCCAACCACTCGGCTGCACTCAATCCACGACTGGGATCCATGCGCATATCCAGTGGTCCATCCTGCTGAAAACTAAAACCTCTTTCTGCTTCATCCAACTGAGGGGAAGACACCCCAAGGTCGAGTAAAATGCCATCTACATGACCAAGGCAATCGGCATCCTGCACCACCTGTTTCAGGCTGGCAAAAGAACCATGATGTATGCTGACTCGTGCATCCTGTGACATGAGCTTTTCACCCGTGGCTATCGCAAGCGGATCTTTATCCATGGCTATCAATCTTCCCTGTTCAAGTTCGTGCAATATGGCCCCACTGTGACCTCCTCGTCCGAAGGTGCCATCGAGATAGGTGCCATTTGGCTTAATTGCCAATCCCGCCAATGCTTCTTCCAGCATGACCGGTTGATGTTCAGTATTCCCTGTCATGGCATTTACAATGAAAGTGATTCCAGCTCACCGGGGAGATCATCGTCCCCATCCACTTCATTCAGCCACGTATCACGCCGCTCGGCCCATTGGCCCTCATTCCAGATTTCAAATTTATTACCCTGACCAATCAACACTATACGTTTGTCCAGTTCAGCAAATTCGCGCAGAGGGGGGGGCAGCAGAATACGGCCATTGCCATCCAGTTCCATTTCAGTTGCATGACCAATTAACAGGCGCTGCAAACGACGGGCCTGCTTGTTCAGGCTGGGCAATTTGACCAGCTTGCGCTCCAGGATTTCCCATTCGGGTAAGGGATACAACAGCAGGCAGTGGTCTCTGTCGACAGTGACCACTAACTGACCATCGCAATGCGACATCAACCGATCCCGATACCGAGTCGGCATGGCCATGCGGCCCTTCGCATCCAGCGTTAGCGTATTGACCCCTCGAAACAAATCTTACCCCTTTGGTTTTGGACGATTTTACCATTTCATCCCACTTTTACCCACTTTTGTACACTATAGGTACCATTTAGGTGTAGTGTCAAGCAAACCGATCCACAAAACCAGGAATTCTTTCTTGCAGAACAGGCACTTAGGAGGGGTCTTTCACTGAAATTAGACAAGAAAATCTAGAAAATTAGGCAGATCGTAACCAATATAAATCAATGAGTTACTAAATTATACTAATGTAAATTATTAAGAGTGGAGTTGGCCTATAAGCCGGGTTCTGTCTTGGATAATCATTCATCTGGGATACACGTCACCGTATACCTCAAGCAACCTACCCGGGAACTGTGTGGGCCACACATTGTTCCCCTATTTGGTCTTGCTCCGAGTGGGGTTTACCTTGCCACAGCTGTTACCAGCTGCGCGGTGCGCTCTTACCACACCATTTCACCCTTACCTGGCCCCTGTGGGGGGGGATGGGACCATCGGCGGTATATTTTCTGCGGCACTTTCCGTCGGCTCACGCCGCCCAGGCGTTACCTGGCACTCTGCCCTATGGAGCCCGGACTTTCCTCCAGAGAGAAAACTCTCCAGCGATTACCTGGCCAACTCCAAGACTAGTGTCGGGGTTTCCAGCCTGATATTCAAGCCTCGGGGTAAATATTGATTAACTGTTCTTATCCGCCAGTTCCAAAGCTAGCTGGTAGAGACGATTTTTCTTCTGCCCCGTGATTTCCGCTGCCAGGCTGGCTGCCTGCTTAACCGATAATTTGGCCAGCAATATATTAAGAATACGAAGGGCCTCCTCATCTAAAGCATCATCATCAGGAGGGGCGGCCCCGGCCACCACCAGCACTATCTCACCCCGTTGCTGGTTACTATCCTGTTCGACCCAGTTCACAAGCCCAGCCAGACTGTCACGTTGAACGGTTTCATAGGTTTTGGTCAACTCCCTGGCCAATACCGCTTCCCGATCATCGCCAAAACATATAGCCATATCCTGCAATGTCGACAGGATACGATGCGGTGCCTCATAAAAAACCAGTGTGCCAGATTCATTCTTAAGCTTTTCCAGTGCCTTTTGTCTGGCAACCTGCTTACTCGGTAAAAACCCCTCAAAAACAAATCGATCAGTCGGTAAACCGGCGCTAACCAGAGCAGCCAGCAGTGCACTAGCACCCGGTACGGGCACAACCGGGATTCCCTGCGCATGGGCCATCTTCACCATGTGATAGCCGGGATCACTGAGTAAGGGGGTGCCAGCATCAGAAATCAGGGCAATAGATTCCCCGCTTTGTAGTCGTTTTATCAGACTTGCGGCCCGATCTCGTTCATTATGCTCGTGCAAGGCCAGGCAAGGTGTGCTAATAGATAGATGTTGCAGTAGTTTACTGCTATGGCGGGTATCTTCAGCGGCAATCAGCTCGACTGACTGCAAAACAGTGATCGCGCGTTGCGATATATCCTCAAGATTACCGATGGGGGTTGAAACAATATATAAGCTGGCGTTCTGATTTGACACTTCACTGACCTGGCCAGATACTTATGTAATAATTTGACATCTAAACACTATAAAACATTTGACACGCTTATGATATTACGCCGATTCCTACTGGCATGCCTGATTACTGGCCTGACCGCCTGTGCCAGTGTTCCTCAGTTTAGTAAAAAGGCTCTGAATGAAGCCGAAGACCTTTTCATGCATGGCAAATATAATGAGGCTGCCAGGCTATTTACGGTTCTATCTGGGCAGGCCAGCCCGAATATCAAAACCGAATTGCGGCTACGTGCCGCCGCAGCCATGGCTAGATCTAACCTGATAGCCCAGGCTAGACAAACCCTGGCAGATGTCTCTGTCAATAACCGAAATCGTCACCAGGTATTTCTCTACCACCTGACCCTTGGACACCTGGCCATCGCAGAAAGAACACCAGAAGACATCTTCATTCATTTACGTCAGAGGCCACCGAGTAAAACCAAACGACTGTATAGTGCTGAATATTACAAGCTCCGGGCAGATGCTCACACCATGCTGGGCAAACGCCTTGATACTGCCAGAGAACTGGTTAAGCGAGAAATCTATTTGCGTAATCAGGATCTTAAAGATCAGAATCAACGGGCCATCTGGGATGCCCTGGCCACTCTACCAACTCGAGACCTGCAACAATACCGGACCACTCCCCCACCGAATACCCTGAGCGGCTGGATGCACCTGGTACAAATTGCCAAATCATATCAGCTCGACCCCGATAAACTTAAAAGTGAGGTCAGACGCTGGAAACGCTCCTACCCCAAACATCCCGTTGATGATGATATTCTGTCAGGACTTGCCACTCGCAGCATCAGTGATGTCAGACATCCAAAACATATTGCACTGATTTTGCCTCTAAGTAGTAAATATGCCACTGCGGCTGAAGCTGTCAGAGATGGTTTCCTCGCGGCCTACTACTCAACCACCGGGCATAAAGTGGAGTCAATCAAGGTTTATGACATTGGTGATGACCCTTCAAATGTAACAGATACCTATGATAAGGCCATTAGTGAAGGTGCCCAGTTTGTTGTCGGTCCATTGGATAAAGAATCCGTGACCCGACTCAAGAACGAAGAACCTTTACCCATCCCAACCCTGGCCCTGAACTACGCGATCGAAGCCAATGAGTCACCAACAAACCTCTTCCAGTTTGGTCTTTCTCCTGAGGAAGAAGCTCGCCAGGTTGCCGAAAGAACCTGGCTGGATGGCCATGTTCATGCAGCAGTGGTGGTACCCAATGGCCCATGGGGTGAGCGTGTACACCATGCATTTAAGGAACGCTGGGAACTCATGGGCGGCCAAATTGTTACAAATCAGTCATATGATGCCAATCTGCATGATTTTTCAGAACCACTGAAAATCATGCTTGATATTGATAAGAGTAAATTGCGTTACCGGAAACTATCCACAACACTAAAGAAGTCAATGAAATACACTCCAAGGCGGCGTAAGGATATCGACTTTATTTTTCTTGCTGCCTTCCCCAAACAAGCCCGAGCTATTCGTCCTCAGCTCAAATTTTTCCATGCAACAGAAATTCCGGTCTATTCAACCTCACATATTTTCACAGGTAACCTGAACCAGGAAAAAGACCGTGATATGGATGGTATGTTATTTGGTGATATGCCATGGGTTCTGGCCGAAACAACCGCTCACAGAAGTTTACGTACTGACATAGAGCGTCATATCACCAGTGCAGGCAATAGCTTCCAGCGCCTTTATGCATTAGGTATTGATGCTTTTAGTATTCTTGGTGCACTTGGCCCACTGAGGAGTTATTCGTATGAGCGATATGACGGAGAAACTGGTAGCCTGAGCCTTGATGAACAACAGCGTATTCGTCGCCAATTGACCTGGGTTAGATTTCGTAGTGGCCAACCCGCTTCGCTGGATCGTCAGTAAATGTCTTCAAATCCAACAACGCTCGAAACCGGACAGCATGCCGAACAACTTGCATGTGAGTATTTGACCCGCCAGGGGCTGAAACTTATTAAGCAAAATTTTCGGTGTCAGCGCGGCGAGATCGATCTTATCATGAAACACAACAAGAACATTATTTTTACCGAAGTTCGCTATCGTAAAAATACTTCCTTTGGTACAGGCGCTGAAACTGTTACGTATAAAAAGCAGGCTAAACTTATCATGGCTGCTCAGTTCTTTTTCCAAAAACATCCTGAATTCAGTTATAGTCCAAGCCGCTTTGATGTTGTATCAATCTCACAAGTGAATGGACAGTTTCATATTGACTGGATTAAAGATGCATTTCAATGTTAAATAGATAACAACATGAGTTTACAAGACAACATAAAATCAATTTTCACTGCCAGCCTCGAAACCAAACAAAAGGCGATGGAAAAACTGACTACACCCATTAGTCAATCGATTGAATTAATGGTGAATCGCCTCAAAGCTGGCAATAAAATCCTGAGTTGCGGGAATGGTGGTTCTGCCGCTGATGCCCAACATCTTTCAGCAGAATTACTCTGTCGATTTGAAATGGAACGCCCCAGTCTGCCGGCCATTGCACTTACAACAGATACATCGACTCTAACTGCTATAAGTAATGATTATCATTTTAACCAGATTTTTGCCAAACAACTTTCTTCACTGGGTAATCAAGGGGATGTCCTGGTTGCTATTTCCACCAGTGGCAATTCAGAAAATATTATTGAGGCCATTAAAATGGCTCACCAAAGGGAAGTTTCAATTGTCGCCATGACGGGGCGTAATGGTGGCAAAATCGCGAATCTACTTATTGATGGTGATATTGAAATTCGTGTTCCATCTGATGTAACGGCACGGATCCAGGAAGTCCATCTACTCTGTATACATTGCTTCTGTGACCAGATCGATCAACTTATGTTTACTTGATACGATGAGTGACGCATTATCCTCTGATATTATCCAGCAACTGCAACATATCCTCAAAGACACGCGACTGATTCTAACCGATGAATCTGAACGTTGGGCTTATGGATATGACAACAGTAAAAAGCAGGCCCTGCCAGATGCTGTTGCATTTGCACAGACTCATGAGCAAATTAAATCTATTGTTGACCTCTGTAACCAATACAGAATTCCATTAACAACTCGGGGAAGAGGAACCGGCACCACTGGAGCCACTGTACCGACTCATGGTGGACTGGTACTTTCACTGGAAAAAATGAACCGTATTACCACCATGGATACGGCAAACCGATATATGGTGGTTGAACCAGGAGTCCTCAATCAACAGGTCCAGGACGAAGCAGCTAAGTCTGGTTTTTTCTGGGCACCGGATCCAAGTAGTAGTGCGTTTTGTACTATCGGTGGTAACCTGGCCTATAACTCTGCCGGTCCACGCGCAGTTAAATATGGTACCCCCAGAGAAAACACTCTGGGCCTTCGAGCTATAACTGGAGATGGCAAGGAAATTCGCACCGGGGTTTACACCACTAAGGGTGTAGTCGGTTATGACCTGACTCGTTTGATCATTGGTTCAGAAGGAACACTGGCCATTATCACAGAAGCGACCCTTAAACTCCTGCCCCTACCTGAATGTAAACGAACCATGCAGGCTATCTATAAAGATATTGAAACAGCGACTGAAGCAGTCTCAGCTATCATGGCACAAGCTGTTACACCCTGTGCCCTAGAATTTATCGACAACCAGGCCATTGAGATGATTCGAAATTATTCCAATATTGAACTACCTCAAAACTCTGGTGCCATGTTAATGATAGAAGTGGATGATTCTGAATTTTCTATCGAACAGTCTATGCAGGCCGTTTCAAAAGCTGCAAAAAATGCTGGACTGATTAGACTGGTACAGGCCAGTACCAAGCAGGAAATCGACGAACTTTGGGCAACACGCAAGGCACTTTCACCTGCCCTAAGAACTGTAGCTCCAAAAAAGATTAATGAAGATATTGTCGTACCAGTTTCAAATATTCCTGCCCTGGTTCGGGGTTTAAATGCCCTCTCAAAAGAATTTGATACGACCATTATCAATTTTGGTCATGCCGGTAATGGCAACCTGCATACTAATATTCTTTTCGATCCTGCTGATGAACAGCAAAATAAAAATGCCATGCAATGTCTGGACAGGATGTTTTCACTGGTTTTAAGTCTGAATGGCACTTTATCAGGTGAACATGGTGTGGGACTGGAGAAACGAGATTTTATTGATCGCGAAATTGATCCAGCAACTTTGCAAATTATGCAAAACATAAAATCTCAGTTTGACCCAAATAACATCCTGAATCCTGGAAAAATGTTGCCTGAGAAAGTTAATTAAGAGTTCAGCAGGCTTTTATAACGCTCCGCTTCCGCATTACTGAAACAACAGGCAATAATCCTTCCTATTTGATTGTCATATTCTTTCATAACACGAACAGCAATTATCGCTGCTTTATCTTTTGGATAAGCATACACCCCCGTACTAATACCCGGAAAGGCAATTGAATTGATATTATTTTTGATGGCCAGCTCAAAACTGTTTCTATAACAACTTTCCAAAAGCTCTGCTTCACTCTGCTGTCCCCCTTGCCAGACAGGTCCTACTGTATGAATGACAAAAGAGGCTGGAAGTTTAAAGCCTGGTGTTATGACTGCCTCACCTGTCTCACAGCCTCCAATTTCACGACAGGCCTTTAGTAAACCTGGCCCTGCAACTCGGTGTATGGCGCCATCAACCCCTCCCCCACCCAGTAATGAATTGTTGGCCGCATTTACAATCGCATCAACTTTAAGCCGGGTTATATCGCCATTAATCACTTTGATCATTTAGTATACCTATTAATTAGTTCCTGCATTTATTCACTTCAAATATGCTTACAAATTTTAAAATTCTTGTATTTTTGCAAAATATTGCAAAAAGCGGTATTGCGCAACATTTATGTATCTATACTCGATATTCATACTAGTTCTAAAGAACCTCTATTTGTTAACGAGTGTTAAAGGGCATAACATGAAAGTACTATTAATCGAACCCACCAAGCTCTATCAACAAATCATCTATGAAATGTTGGGCAACTCGGGTATTGATGTAAAGGCCGTGTCTATTGGTTCTGAAGGAATATCATTACTAAAGGAAAATGATTACGACTTTATTTTAGTGTCTAAAAACCTGCCCGATATGAATGGTATTGAATTTGGGAACATTGTACAAAATATCAACTCATTTTCTCGCAATAATACACTTGTTATGTTAACAGCTGATGATGTTGATATATCTAAAAACGATGCCAAAATGGCTGGTTTCTCTGATGTCTTACCAAAAGACAACTATGATGCTTTGTATAGTGGTCTACTCAAACTGGCCGGTCAGGCAAAACAGAATAAAGCCAGCAAAGTACTTTATATAGAAGATTCAATCAGTATGGCTCAGGTCACTATAGCAATTCTTGAAAATATGCTGATTGAGGTTGACCATTTTGTAAATGGTGAACTGGCCATGCAGTCATTCCATGACCAAAACTACGATCTGGTTATTAGTGATGTATTCATTGAGGGTAAACTTAGTGGTGCTGATATTGTAGAGATAATTCGTAAATCTGGAGCAAGTAAATCCAGAGTTCCCGTACTGGCAGTTTCGGGGCAGAATGATGTCAAAATGAGAATAGAAGTACTGAGTAAAGGTGCCAATGATTTTATTACCAAACCAATTCAAGAAGATGAGTTCTGTGCCCGTGTAAACAATTTATTATCGCTTAAGAAATTATTTGACACTGTTGATGAACAACAGAAGAAGCTGTTTGATATGGCCATGACAGACCAACTTACGAAACTGTATAACCGTCACAGCCTAACTGAAATGGCACCAAAATATATCAGTGAATCAAAACGACACAATCACGATCTGGGTCTGCTAATTATCGATCTTGATCACTTTAAACAGATTAATGATAACCATGGGCATGCCACTGGCGATATTGTTCTATCTCAGGTTGGTAAGCTACTCAATCAGGTATGTCGCAAGGAAGATTTTGCTGCCCGTTTTGGTGGTGAGGAATTCGTCATGCTACTCAGTCATTGTGATGCCAAGAGTGCCTTTGATAAGGCCGAATCCATTCGCCAGAAACTTGAAAACCTTTCTCCTGCCGGTTTAAAGGTTACCGCCAGTATTGGTGTTGCCTCAACCAGTCAGGTTAGAGACGTGGATTTTGATGGCTTATTTGAAATTGCTGACAAGGCAGTCTATTTTGCCAAAGAAAATGGCCGCAACCAGATTCAGTGTGCGCCTGATAGTAAAGCAGCCTGATTACTTAACAATTTTAAGATTCGGACGTTTGGTCTTTTTCTCAGACGGCGTTGGAGTACTATCGTCACCACCATCATTATCTGATTCATTGAACACCATCCCCTGCCCGTTTTCTTTGGCATAGATGGCCATGACAGCACTGACAGGAAAACTGACATCGGTAGGATTGCCGGAAAACCGGGCACTGAAAATAATAGCGTCATTGCCTAGTTCCAGGCTGGACACTGCCCTGGGAGCAATATTCAGAACAATCTTACCATTATCAATATACTGTACAGGGACATGCACATCATCGTTACGGGCATTAACCAGTACGTAAGGTGTCATGTCGTTATCGACAATCCACTCATAAATGGCACGTAGCAGATAGGGCTGACTGGGTAACATCGTGATCACTTTCTCTCTATATTAGGGTCTGTTGATGCTTCATTCTCTCCACTGCTGGAGCCCAATGGGTTGAGCCAGAAAAAGCACCACTCGGCCTTACTCGTTACTTATTTGGAATAACCAAACTGCGCTCCTCGTGCCTTGATTGACGCTTTTTCTGGCACAACAGAGGCGAGAATGAAGCATCAACAAACCCTAGTGTTTTATCAAAAATCACCCCTGAATCACAGTCCAAATGCCAATTTGGCTGAAATTTTTCAGAAAACAAAAAGGCCCGGACAAATCCAGGCCTTTAAAAACAAAACCTTAGCTCAACATCAGGCGGTTTGGCGTAGCTCCCTTTCACCTTCCGTCAAACTGGCCTGGAATGATTCCCGCTCAAACATACGTTCAGCGTAATTAATCAGCGGTTTGGCCACCGGTGGTAATTCGATACCGAACATGGGTAAGCGCCACAGCATCGGCGCAAGTGTCGCATCCATCAGGGTAAATTCATCGCTCAAGAAAAATGGTTTTTGATCAAAAATGGGGGAAGCACCAACCAAACTATCACGTAATTCCTTGCGGCATTTATCGACATCACTGCCACCAGCCAGGATGGTATCAACCATCTTATACCAGTCTCTTTCGATACGATGCAGCATCAAACGATTACGGGCCCGTGAAACCGGATCGACAGGCATTAATGGGGGATGAGGAAAACGCTCATCCAGGTATTCAACTACAACCCTGTAGTCGTATAACACCAGATCTCGATCTACCAGAGTAGGAACCTCATTATAAGGATTGAGATCCTTCAGGTCTTCCGGGGTGTTACTCAGATCTACATTGACCGTTTCATAACTTATGCCTTTTTCAGCCAGTACAATTCGTACTATATGGCAGTATGGACATAGGTCTGATGAAAAAAAGTTCATCGCCAGGCGTCTATTTGCAACTTGAGCCATTTTAAATTACCTAAAAAATATTCTTTACAGGACAGCCAGAGGAGACAAAAGTCTCCACTGGCCATAATAGTTTGTGCATTAATAAATCTTAATGGATGTCTTTCCAGTATTCTTTCTTCAGTGCGTAAGCGACAAAGAAGAATATCACCAGGAACAACAGCACCCAGACACCCATGGTTTTACGTACCAGAAGCGCTGGCTCACCCATATATACCATGTAGTTCACCAGGTCACGCATGGCGCTATCGAATTCAACCTTGCTCATCTTACCGGGAACAACTGTTTCAAACCCAGTGATGACCTTATGATCTTTACCATCAGCGCCCTTCTCGGTTTTATAAACAGCCTTCTTCAGACCTTCCAGCTCCCACATAACATGGGGCATGCCCACACTGGGGAAACGCTGGTTGTTAACACCAAAAGGACGTGACTCATCGATATAGAATGTCGTCAGGTAGGTATACAGCCAGTCAGCACCACGGGCACGCGCCACAACAGACAGATCGGGCACCTTGGTACCAAACCAGGATTTGGCATCCTTGGTCCACATGGCCACTTCCATCAAACTACCCACCTTATTGGTTTCCCCTTCAGGCTTCTTGGAATAGTCTGCGGTGAAAATCAGGTTATTTTTGACCTGCTCCTCGGTCATGCCCAGATCTTTGGCCATCCGGTTATAACGCATGGCCTGTGCACTATGGCAACTCAGGCAGTAGTTAACAAATAACTTGGCACCATTTTGCAGTGAGGCCTTGTTATTCAGGTCAATATCGACCGCGTAGTTTTTCATACCACCACCGGCGGCCATGGCCAGTACCGGCAGCATACTCATCAGAAATGCAAGAATTGTCTTTTTCATTATGATGTCAACCTCTCTGGTACCGGTTTGGTCTTCTCTATCTTGGGAATAAACCACAGGGCAACGAAATACGCGAAGTACAGGGCAGTAAATATCTGCGCCAGAATCGTCTTACCCGGTGTTGAGGGCTGAACACCCAGCCAACCCAACACAACAAAGCTGACAACAAATACGCCCAGTGCAATCTTGAAACAATTGCCGCGATAGCGAATGGATTTAACCGGGCTACGGTCAATCCAAGGGAGGAAGAACAGCACCACAATCGCCGCACCCATTACGATAACGCCCGGGAACTGCGAACCAAACATCGGTGGCACCGCACGCAACATGGCGTAGAACGGGGTGAAATACCATACCGGGGCAATATGATCCGGTGTCTTCAGCGGATCAGCCTGCTCAAAGTTTGGATGCTCAATAAAGTAACCACCCATCTCCGGTGCAAAGAATACGATGGCAAAGAAGAAGATAAAGAACACCACCACGCCCACGATATCTTTTACTGTGTAGTAAGGGTGGAATGGGATGCCATCGAGTGGAATACCATCCGGGCCCTTGTTCTTCTTGATTTCGATACCGTCCGGGTTGTTAGAACCTGTTTCATGCAGGGCAATTACATGCACTACGATGAGAGCAGCCAGTACAAATGGCAGGGCAATCACATGGAAGGCAAAGAAACGGTTCAGGGTGGCATCTGAAATAACGAAGTCACCACGAATCCACTCAGACAGGGGTTCACCAATTCCAAATGGGACAGCAGCGAACAGGTTCACGATTACCTGCGCCCCCCAGAAGGACATCTGACCCCATGGTAGCAGGTAGCCAAAGAAGGCTTCGGCCATCAACGCCAGGTAGATCATCACGCCAATGATCCACAGTAATTCGCGAGGCTTTTTATAAGAGCCATACATCATGCCACGGAACATGTGCAGGTAGACGACCAGGAAGAAGGCCGAGGCACCCGTGGAATGCATGTAACGGATAAACCAGCCCCAGTTTACATCACGCATGATGTATTCAACTGAGAAAAAGGCCGTTTCGCCGTCTGGCTTGTAATACATGGTCAGCACGATGCCGGTGACGATCTGCAGGACAAACACCAGCAGGGCCAGGGAACCAAAGAAATACCAGAAGTTGAAATTCTTTGGCGCATAATATTCGGAAAGGTGTTCTTTCCACATCTTGGTGAGCGGGAAGCGATCGTCGATCCAGCCCAAAAACGCGACTAATTTATCCATCAGGCCACTCCTCCGTCTAGTCCAACCAGAATCACAGACTTACTCTTATACATATGGGGAGGAATAACCATATTGGTTGGTGCAGGTACGCCACTATACACACGGCCAGCCAGGTCAAACTTGGAACCATGGCAAGGGCAGAAGAAGCCCCCCTTCCATTCAGCGCCACCCAAATCTGCGGCACCCATTTCAGGGCGATACTTGGGCGAGCAACCCAGGTGAGTACAGATTCCGACCATGACGATGACTTCAGCATTGTCGACCATTGAACGATGCATGTTCTTGGCATATTCCGGCTGCTGAGTGGCATCTGAGTTGGGGTCAGCCAGCTTGCCGGCCAGACCTTCCAGATCCTTCATGTTCTCTGGGGTACGGCGAACAACCCAGACGGGTTTGCCGCGCCACTCGACGGTAATCATGCCGCCGGGCTCAAGTTTACTGATATCCACTTCCACAGGTGCACCCGCCGCTTTGGCACGAGCACTTGGGTTCATGGATGAGATAAAAGGAATTGCGAGGCCGACCGTTCCGACTGCGCCCACCACCGAAGTGGCAGCCGTCAGGAAACGGCGTCGGCTATTATCAACGCCATCTGTACTCATTCGATAATCTCCCGATACTGATAAAACCGGATAGGCAGTGACTGGTCTAACTTATTTATTTTTTTCATCACTGAATATGCTGGAACCTATAATTAAAAAACTTGCCTTAAATGGCGGCGTATTGTGGGGTAAAAGGCTGGTAAGGTCAAGGAGAATCTAAAAAATGACTAGCTTTTCAATCGCTTACACCGGATTTTCAATCTCGATATACTGCTGATGTAAACCGAATTTTTCGGCCAGATGCCGCCCCAGGGCCTGCACACCATAGCGCTCTGTCGCATGGTGGCCAGCAGCAAAAAAATGCACACCATACTCTCTGGCAATATGTACCGTGTATTCAGACACTTCACCAGTAATATAGGCATCAACCCCCAGTGCGACAGCCTCTTCAAAATACCCCTGTGCCCCACCTGTACACCAGGCGATACGCTGTATCGGCCTGTCGCTGCCTTTGATGTGCATTGGTGTTCGTGCCAGTGCCTTATCGATTTGCTTGGAAAGATATTCTCCGCTCATGGCAGTTGGAAAAGATCCGTACATGCCAATCCCGGTATCTCGGTCGCCTATGAACCGCCCTTCTATATTGATACCCAGCCGTTTTGCCAACTGAACGTTATTGCCCAATACACCATGGGCATCCAGCGGTAGATGATAGGCCAGCAGGTTGATGTCATGCTGCAGCAGACGTCGAATACGTTCGGCTTTCATACCGACCAGACAGGGATCCTCCCCTTTCCAGAAATAACCATGATGAACCAGGATCGCATCGGCCTGCTGTTCAATGGCCGCATCGATCAGCGCAAGACTGGCTGTGACACCACAGATCATCCGGTTAATTTCCTTTTTACCTTCCACCTGCAGGCCATTGGGACCATAATCCTTAAACTTGTCCACGGCCAGTAATTGGTCAATGTATTGCGTCAGCTGGGCCACATGCGCCATGTGTTCTGGTATCCTTTAAAGTATTCTTATCCATAACAGTGTAAACAAAAATCACCGTCATGCGTATTACTAAAAACCTCAGCTTCATTTTTCAGTTTGCCACCCTTGGACTCGCCGCTGCATTTGTCATCCTGTATTTTTTCCCCAGCCTGCTAAATGATCGCCCGGAAGAAATCACCTTCAAGGAAGCCATACCTGTCACTGCTCCGGCCAGTCCTGGCATGGTCAGTTCCTATGCCGATGCCGTCGCCGCCGCACAACCGGCCGTGGTGAATATTTTCACTCGAACACGAGTTGTTGAGCGTGCCCATCCCCTGATGGACGATCCAGTTTTCAAACAGTTCTTTGGTGATCGCTTTGGTGTCCCCCGTGAACGGATGGAAACCAGCCTGGGTTCCGGTGTTATCGTCAGTCCCCAGGGTTATATGCTCACCAATAACCACGTCATCAAGGATGCCGATGAAATCCAGGTTGCCTTTGCCGATGGCAGAACCACTAAAGCAAAACTCGTTGGCACCGATCCAGATACTGACCTTGCCATCCTGCAGGTTGAAATTGATAAGCCACCGGTCATCACCCTGGGCAACTCAGACACACTCCGCGTTGGTGATGTGGTATTGGCCATTGGTAACCCCTTTGGTGTGGGTCAAACCGTCACCTCCGGCATCGTCAGCGCCACCCACCGCAGTATGCTAGGCATCAGCACCTATGAAAACTTCATCCAGACCGATGCCGCCATCAACCCCGGCAACTCCGGCGGCGCATTGATCAACGCCTTCGGACAACTCATCGGCATCAACACCGCCATCTACTCCAAGAGCGGTGGTTCACAAGGCATCGGTTTTGCCATCCCCGTCAGCCTCGCCAAAGATGTCATGACACAAATTATTCAGCACGGAGTTGTACAACGCGGCTGGTTAGGCATCGCCGTACAGGACATCACCCCCCAACTGGCAGAATCCTTCAAACTGGATACCCCCAATGGCGTCATCGTCACCAATTTAATTTTAAAAGGCCCCGCTGATCTTGCCGGTCTCGATCGAGGTGATGTGATTACCCATATAAATGGCAAGCCGGTGAATAATATGTATGAGATGTTGAATACGGTGAGCCAGGTCAAGCCAGAGACTGTGATTAAGGTTAAGGGTGTAAGGAAGGGGAAGGGGTTTTCGGTTAAGGCTAAGGTAGTGCAGCGGCCGGTGCAGGAATAGTTTTCTATATCCCCTCCTCTTTAAGGGGAGGGTTAGGGTGGGGTGATATTTTTGGAATCGACTGTCGTCGATGCTGGATCTAAGTCAGGTCTCGTCCTGACAGACGAGTTACTTTTGTTTCGGCAAAAGTAACCAAAACCATTGCCTCCAGAGATGGCGCAAACGTGTGTTTGAGTTTTGGTTTTTTGTTGAGCATTGGCAGAAGGGGCATCCCAGCCCCTCTGCCAATGCGGCGACATCCCTGTCGCCCCTTATTGATATTTTAAAAAACCAAAACCCAAACACGCGCCATCGAAGTCGGCACTAACCCCGAAACGAATTAGCTGTCTTGTTTAAATAAGGAATTATTGGTAGGTTGGCCTTAGTGACATGCTCGTTTTCTATATCGCTCAACACAACCTACAGGCCAAAGAAACCTAAGTATCTTGCATCTAGGTGTGACCATATAATTATGAAAAAACCAGATGACCCTGATACTTTCTATTATTACACTTCATTGAATAGTGTTGACCGTAAACAATGGTTTAAAGATATTTTAATTAATCATAAAGTATATTTTCGAAAACGAACTGAGTTAAATGACCCACTTGAATTACGCCCATCAATTATTTTTGAAGGTTCAGACAAAGAACTAAAACATTTCTTTCGTAAAAAAATACAACAATACTCTCCAATAAAGTTTTCTCCGGCTAAAAGACTAATCGAAGAAAAAAAGTTTATTCAAAAATATCGTTCTTCCCCCCTTTTGGTTGAAGAAATTCTACATGAACTTCTCGATAAAATAGGCATTTTCTCATTTTCAGAAACTCCTAATGTTCCTCTCCTTTGGGCTCATTATGCAGATGGATACCGTGGTGCCATAATTGAATTTGGATCAAATTATGGGCTATTTGAGATTGCTCAAAAAGTTCAATATACAAACACCCCACCAGTTATCAACAGACTAAAAGATAGTCCTTCTGTAATACTTGACAAGTGTATGTTCACTAAAGCAGAACATTGGAGTTATGAAAAAGAATGGAGAGTTATTGCGCGATGGAATGATATCCCTCGAACGGAACAATTTATAAACCAACATAAACCATCCTCTCTTGTGCAAGAATTTATTCGAAGTCAAAATGGTCCTGGGTGTTACAATATACCAAGTGAGTCTATAAAAGGCTTAATATTGGGTCCGCAGATTGCGTCTGAAACAGAAGAATGGATAAAAACTCTTGTAAGAGAATCAACATTACCAATCACCTTAACAAAAGCAACATTAAATAAAACGGGTGAGATACAAATTCCTAATTAAACACATGACTGCCAAATTGCTGCAGGGTTGGTGCCGACTTTGATGGCGCGTGTTTGGGTTTTGGTTTTTTAAAATATCAATAAGGGGCGACAGGGATGTCGCCGCATTGGCAGAGGGGCTGGGATGCCCCTTCTGCCAATGCTCAACAAAAAACCAAAACTCAAACACACGTTTGCGACATCTCTGGAGGCAATGGTTTTGGGTACTTTTGCCGAAACAAAAGTACCTCGTCTGTCAGGACGAGACCTGACTTTAGATCAACATCGCGATAGCGATTCAATTTAAAAGTTTAAACCTATAAACTATCCCCATCATGTGCGGCAGATTCATCCTAGACACGACCCCCAACCTCATCGACTTCTATTTCGAACTCGACACCCCTGCCCCTGACTTCAAACCCTCCTGGAACATTCCCCCCAACAGTCACGTCCCCGTCATCTGGCAACTACCCGATAACGGTCGTGCCTGCACTCTCATGCACTGGGGTCTGATCCCACATTGGGCAAAGACCACCACATCTAAATATAAAATGATCAATGCCAAGGCCGAGACCCTGAATGAAAAACCAGCCTTTCGTGATGCTTATAATAAACGCCGCTGTCTGATCCCCTCCACCGGTTTTTATGAATGGCATGCGACGGCTCACGGTAAGCAACCCTATTACATCGGCATGAAGGATAAAGGCCTGTTTGCCTTTGCTGGACTATGGGAATATTGGGAAGGTGATCAAACCATTAATTCGTTTACCATTATTACAACGGTCGCTAACCATCTGATTGCCGATATTCACGAGCGTATGCCAGTTATAATTGATAAAGATGATTTTCAAACCTGGCTGGCCCCGGAAAATCAGGACACATCACCATTAGACTCCCTTCTGTTGCCTGCTGAACATACCTCTATGCAAATGTACCCGGTCAGTACCGAGGTCAATAACCCCCGCCATGATAGTCAGGCGCTCATCTCACCCCTTAGTAGATAAAACCAAGTAAATTACTGGTTTAATCCCCACTAAAAACCCTAGTTATACTCAAGATTTTATCTGTGAGTCCGATTAAATTATGTGGAGTCAATTCAGCTGTTTTAGGGATGCAAAAAACAACGCCGTTCTGATGAAAAATAAACAAATAACACCGACAGACCGGGAAAAAGTCATGCGTGAGAACGATTTTATCGTCTCCAAGACCGATACCAAGGGCCGGATTACCTATGGTAACCAGATTTTTATTGAGTTTTCTGGCTACTCTGAGAAAGAACTGCTGGGTGCGCAGCACAATATTATTCGCCACCCGGACATGCCCCGTGCGGTCTTCAAACTACTATGGGATACCATTTCTCAGGGCAAGGAAATATTTGCCTTCGTAAAGAACATGGCGAAGGACGGATCTTTCTACTGGGTCTTTGCCAATGTCACTCCTGATTATGATGAGAAGGAAAATATCATTGGTTATTTTTCGGTACGTCGCAAACCCAACCCGGAAGCGCTTGCTGCCGTCAGTGGGCTGTATGCCCAGATGCTGGATGCAGAAAAACAGGCCGGGGCCAAAGATGCCATTGATGCGTCAACTCAATTACTGTTGAATTTCCTGGCTGAGAAAGGAGTGAGTTATGAAGAACTCATCATTGCTCTCCAGGGTTAGCCGAATCTTTTTACTCTATACCCTGTTGCTTGTCGCCACAGGGGCATGGATCTATTTTAAATACCAGCTTGATTTTGTCCTTATGGCGCTGGGTGTTCTTGGTATTTTACTAACCCTGTACGCCCTACATGTATTGGCATGCACAAAAACCGCGGATGATTGCCTGGATAAAATCCATTATGTTACCCAGGCTGCCACGTCCGGACATTTTAGTAACCGCATTACGAACATTAACCGAGATGATAAGATTGGCCAGATCGCCTGGGATGTAAATGATCTTCTGGACCAGTTAGAAACCTTTTTTCGCGAGGTTAACACCAGTGTTAATTATGTTACCCAGGGAAAAACCTTTCGCAAACCCGTCTCAATGGGTCTACACGGTGGTTTTGTTTCAACCATGTCTGAAGTTGCACGTTCTCATGATGCCATTATTGAGGTACAGATCAATAGTAGCAAGAATTCCGTTCTGGGTTCGCTTCATCAATTAAACGCGTCCAACCTGATTAAAAATCTGAAGGAAAACCAGGAAGATCTGGCCAATGTAAATCACGAAATGGAAGTGGTTCAGAAAATATCAGGTAATACTGCTGAAAAGGCCACCGAGAGCAAACAGTCCATCGGGCATGTATTACATGATCTCAACCAGATCGTTGAGATGGTTAATCACATGGATGAGGCTTTTCATCAACTCAATGAGCACAGTATTCGGGTAACCAAGGCCATCAAGGACATTGTCGAAATTACCGAGCAAACCAATCTGCTGGCCCTGAATGCGGCTATCGAAGCAGCCCGGGCCGGTGAACATGGCCGTGGCTTTGCCGTAGTGGCCGATGAGGTCAGGGCCCTGGCAAATCACACCAAAGAAGTCACTCAGGAAATCACACCCGCGATACAGGCCTTTAAACAGGAAGCGGAACGTATGATGGTGGATTCAGAGGACATGAAAAAACTGGTCCATGAATCCAATGATACGATTACCAGTTTTGAAGATAATTTCACCGAATTTGCAGCCTCAGCACGTAAGGCCTATGAAAACATGACCTTTGCCCTGGATATGAGTTTTGCCTCACTCGTTAAAATGGATCACATCATTTATAAACAAAATGCCTATCGCTGTCTCGAAGTCGGTGCAGACTCAGATGAAGCAAGGGCCGTAGCGGTGGATCACCATAATTGTCGTCTTGGCAAATGGTATGATTCAGGCAACGGTTATAAGTTATTTAAAGAAATGCCATCTTATATCGAGCTGGAACCTTCCCACAAAATGGTTCATGATAATGTTCACCAGGCCCTTGAGAGTATTGAACAGGACTGGATAACACATAAAGACCTACAAGATAAAATCATTGGCTACTTTAATGTAGCTGAGGTGGGTAGTGGCGAGATTATTAGAATCATTAATCGGCTGGTTAATGAAAGACGTAACAGTTATGCCGATGGTGCAAATAATATCGGTACTAATGAAGGAAATCAGGATAATCCGAAACATGGGGACAATCCTGACGAAGAAGATCTCACCTTCTTCTAGACAAAATCCTAACAAGCTAGAAATGTTACAAACACCGTATTCACATTCAGTATCTCAACACGCTTAAATCCAATTGAATTTAATTTATCAAGATACCATTCAACAGGCTGAGTGATTAACACCCCTTCCAGGCGCTGTTTCTTTTCCTCTATCTGTTGTTCGTTCATACCATTTTTTCGTTTGAAGTCATGATAGAGTTCATTGGCCAGCGGGCTGGCTGTGACCTTTTCTGTGAGAATCAAGGCACCTTCAGGTCCAAGCGATCGTTTGATATCGGCGAGATAGGCTTCACGTTCTTTAATAAAATGTAATACCCAGTTGGCAATTACAATATCAAAGGGCGCCTGTTCAACAGGAAAGTGATTTGACTCAATTAAAGTTGCCTTATCGAAAGAACGCGACAACATCTCACTTGAACTGTCCACACCGTAAAGATTTGTGAAACCAGAATTATGTAATGCTTGCAGGGTGGTACCAATAGCACTACCTACATCGATAATTTTTGGATTAGAAAGTTCGAGGCGTTTTATGATCTGAATGGTGAGATCGATGACACGCTCATAGTCAGGAATTTCCCGCCGGGCAATGGCAGCAAAATTCTCCGCCGCTACTTTGTCGAATTGCCACTTTTTGATGGTAGTTTTCCTGCTGATTGGCTTCTTAAAGATGCGTCGATTCGGCGCATCATATTCTGCACACTCACCCGAATCATTTCTTTTTGTAAACGTGTCACTTCACTGTCAGTGGCTAATACATTGGAAGGGTCAAACCGATATTCCCGTTTGGCGCTCACCCTCTGCTGTCTGACCAGCTCATTACCGGCCTTGTCGGTGATCTTAAATTCAAAAAAGTAAGCAATCTCATATTCACTGGCGCGGCCACTGCCGTCCGTTGACAGGACACGCTTATCTGCCCTGTTGGAGAGAATGTGCAGAACAGCAACAGCACCACCTGCCTGACCGACCAGAGTACTATTGGTGCCATCAAAGGCCGAATGGATAGCAACACCCAGTTCACTGTAACGGGCCACACCCTGGAGATACAGCGTTTGAATGCTTGGGGGAAAACTAATACTGCCGCGTAAACGCCAACCGCAGGCCGTTGATTGAAGTAATAACATCAGCAATAACAAACCCAGCAGCCAGTATGTGACTGACTGTTTGTTTGTCTTAACCTGAGTTGTGTGCTTAATCATCAAACCTATTTCACAACAATATTGACCAGTTTGCCAGGCACGACAATCACTTTGACAATCGCCTTGCCATCGGTAAAGCGCTGCACATTTTCATCGGCCAGGGCCACTTTTTCGATCTCTTCCCTTGAGGCACTGGCAGGCACCGCAACCCGACCACGTAATTTACCATTGACCTGCACAACCACCTCGATGCTGTCGCGCACCAGGGCCGATTCATCAACCACAGGCCATTTGGCATTCAGTACATCATCACCATAGCCCATTTTTGTCCATAGGGCATGGCAAATATGAGGCGCAATGGGCGACAACAGTCTTACCAGGATGCTGAAGCCCTCGTTTAACAGTGTGGCATGTCCATTGACTTGCGGGACATCAGACAGGGTATTCATGATTTTCATACAGGCCGCGACCACCGTATTAAACTGGAACTTATCGAAATCCACCAATGCCTGTTTTAAATGTTCATGCAGTTCACGCCTTGAGGCCTTGAGTTTCTCATCGGCCTGACTCCAGTCCGTATTTTCACTCTGCCCATGCTGAATGTGTTCTGCCTGACCTTCTGCAAAGAACCAGACCTTTTTCAAAAAGCGATAGGATCCTTCCACGCCGGAATCAGACCATTCCAGGCTTTGTTCTGGTGGAGAAGCAAACATCATAAACAGGCGTGAAGTATCTGCACCGTATTGTTCGATCAGGGACTGTGGGTCAACTGTGTTGCCCTTGGACTTGGACATCTTGGCCCCGTCTTTTAACACCATGCCCTGGGTTAACAGATTGGTAAAAGGCTCATCATGTTTGATTAAACCAACGTCTCTCATCAGCTTGTTATAGAAGCGAGCATATAACAGGTGCAGGATGGCATGTTCGATACCACCAACATACTGATCAACGGGTAACCAGTAATTGGCCCTTTCATCCAGCATCCCCTTGTCATTCTTTGAAGAAGCATAACGGGCGTAATACCAGGAAGATTCCATGAAGGTATCAAAGGTATCTGTCTCACGTTCTGCCTTGCCACCACACTTTGGACAATGGGTATTATAAAACTCAGGCATTTTCTTGATGGGGGAACCCACACCATCAAATTTCACATCCTCGGGTAATCTCACCGGCAGGTCTTTATCTGCCACTGGCACTTCACCACACTTCTTACAGTTGATGATAGGAATCGGTGCACCCCAGTAACGCTGACGAGAAACACCCCAGTCACGTAAACGATAGGTTGTGCGCTTATCACCCTGGGATTTTTTCTTCAGATGTTCGGCTATTTTGTCAAAGGCCTGTTGTGAAGTTAAATTAGTGAAGTCACCCGAATCAACCAGCACACCTTTTTCAGTAAAGGCCTCTTTGTTTAAATCAATGTCAGATTTATCTTTTGGTGCAATCACCTGTTTGATGGGCAGGCCATACTTGGTGGCAAATTCCCAGTCACGTTGATCATGGGCCGGGACGGCCATGACGGCCCCTTCGCCATAACCCATTAATACAAAGTTGGCGATAAATACGGGGACACGGTCACCGGTGATGGGGTGAATCGCTTTTAAGCCTGTATCGATACCCTTCTTCTCCATGGTCTCGATGGTTGCTTCAGCAGTGCCGGTCTGTTCACACTCTTTTATAAAGGCCAGTACATTCGGATGTTGCTGGCCGACTTCGGTAGCCAATGGGTGTTCCGCTGCCACGGCCACATAAGTCACACCCATCAAGGTATCCGGGCGAGTGGTAAAGACTTTTAACTTGTCCTTATGGTCTTCAATACCAAACACCACTTCCACACCCTGCGACTTACCGATCCAGTTACGCTGCATGGTGCGCACCTGGTCCGGCCAGCCAGGCAGCTTATCCAGCTCGGCCAGCAACTCGTCGGCATAGTCAGTGATTTTCATAAACCACTGGGGAATATCTTTTCTTTCGACATTGGTATCACAACGCCAGCACTTGCCTTCGATCACCTGCTCATTGGCCAGCACCGTCAGATCATTGGGGCACCAGTTAACGGGCGAGGTTTTTTTATAGACCAGTCCCTTTTTGAACAGACGGGTGAACAACCACTGTTCCCATCTGTAGTAATCCGGATCACAGGTCGCCAGTTCACGATCCCAGTCATAGGCCAGGCCCAGACGTTTTAGCTGACTACGCATGTAATCGACATTTTCTCGGGTCCATTTGGCCGGTGGTACATTGTTCTTGATGGCCGCGTTTTCTGCGGGCAGGCCGAAGGCGTCCCAGCCCATGGGTTGCAGGACATTCTTGCCCAGCATACGCTGGTAGCGACTGATTACATCCCCAATGGTGTAGTTGCGGACATGGCCCATGTGCAGGCGTCCACTGGGATAGGGAAACATGGACAGACAATAGTATTTTTCCTTGTTCGGGTCTTCGCTGACCTTAAAGGAATCATTCTTTTCCCAGTATTGCTGGGCTTGGGTTTCGACTTGCTTGGGATCGTACGACTGGCTCATGGATTCGTTCTGTTTTTGGCTTGGAAACAAGGATTTAAATCAGGGCCGCTAGGATACATTAGCCCGCATCCCCCCACAATATCACAAACTCGTTTGATCCAGCACATGGCGAGATCCGGCTAGCTGGCCTAGGCTTTTTAGTAACAGAAACCGCATTATTTAAGGAGGTCATCATGATTGATAAGGACAAAACCAAAGAAAAACTGGTCGAGGCCTATGACACTATGCTCTCCCAGCTAAAAGACGTCTGGCATGATGCGGAGGAAAAGGCCCTGCCCACTCTCAAAGAAGGGCTGGAGGTGGCAAAACAAAAAGCCTCCGAACTGGGTGAACTCACCAAGGAAGAAGCCGACAAGGTCAGCGACTATGTCAAACGCGATCTGCAGGAGGCCGGCGAGTTCCTGAGTGAGAATGGTAAACAGCTCAAGGACTGGATTAAATTCGATCTGGAATATGCCGAAGTGCGTCTGGCTGAAATGTTTGCCGGACTGGCCGACAACACTCGCATCGAGCTGGAAAAGATTGCCGAGCGCGCCCGCAAGGTGGGTGAGTGGCATACCGGTGAGATCACCACCATAGGCATCCTGCGCTGTATCGAATGTGGCGAACTATTGCACTTCGAGAAGACCGGTCACATCCCACCCTGCCCGAAATGTCACGGCACGGTGTTTAAAAAAGACTTTGGGAAAGGCTGAATTCCATCCTGATAACAGCAGCGAGGAGCCAGGGACCGGATCCTTGTAGCGAGTTACGATTCAGTCATACCCTGTGTAAGACGTCGCCCCTGCCACCATAGCCCACCGAGAATCACTAGCATCAAGATGACCACCGGATAATTGCCGAGCCTGACATAAGGTGTTGCACCTGTGCGTGGCTGGACCTCCCCTTTTAATACATAGGTTTCAAACTGGGGGGAGCGTTTAAGGATTTTGCCCCTGTGATCCACCAGGGCCGAAATGCCATTGGTGGTCGCTCGCATTAACATGCGACCGGTTTCAACACTCCGCATCCTTGAAACCTGTAAATGCTGGTGGGCCGCCAGGGAATCACCGTACCAGGCATTATTACTGCCGTTGATGAGTAAGGTTGCCTCTGGTAGAAAATCAATCACCTCTTCACCAAAGGCATCTTCATAACAGATAGAGGGCGCCAGTTTCTGACCCGCGGCCTGTAATATTGGCTGGTGTCGTTCGCCACGGCTAAAACTGGACATGGGCAGATCAAAAAACTCCACCATTCCACGGATCAGAAACTCGAGGGGGACAAACTCACCAAATGGAACCAGATGTCGCTTATTGTAGACAGTGGGAGTTTTACCTAGCGACACCAGACTGCTGTAATACTTGCCTGTCTTGAGGTTCATATAGGGAATACCGATCACCAAATCCGAGTTATGTTTTTTCGCCTCTGCAATCAATGGCTTGAAATAGTGATGTTCGATATCGTGGTAAAAAACAGATATCGAATTTTCCGGCCAGAAGATCAGATCACTGCCCCAGTGTTGTCGGGTCAGTTTGGCATAGGCATCCAGACGCACCTGGATCTGCCTGGGATCCCATTTGGTAATCTGCGGTATATTGCCCTGTACAATACTAACCGAGATAGGCTTATCAACGGGCCGGGTCCATTCGATGTTGCCAACTGCATAAGCACTTCCCCACAACAGGACGATCCCGATACCGGCATGGACTCGCCGATTCGGTACTATGAATAGATATAACAACAGCCCACTGGTCAGCACACTTATCCAGCCAAGCCCATAAACACCGACAATGGAAGCCATCCCGGCCAATGGCGTATCGATATGACTATAAGCCAGGTTCAACCAGGGAAAGCCCGTCAGCACCCAGCCCCGGAACCACTCAAAGAACACCCAGACCGTTGGCAGGATAAGCAAACTGGCAATAAGAGAATATTGAGGGTGGTTCTTATAGTTATTTAACAGGCGAACACTGAAATAGGCCTGCAGCGCAGGAAACAGGGCAAGGAAGGCAACAAAAATCAGGGTTAACAGAGCGGCAACTACCGCCGGTGTGTGTCCAAATACATGGATGGCCACATAGACCCAGGAGATACCCACCCCAAACATACCAAGCCCAAAGGCAAAACCCTGGCGAGCTGCCTCTTTGGGTGTGGCGTTAAGCCACTGCCAGAAAAGGATGGTCGGTATAATAAGGGCTAAAGGAAATAAGGACAGGGGTGCAAAGGCCATAGGTAAGGCTGCACCGGTGACAAAGGCAATAATGTAGGATTTTTTCTCCCTAAGCACTATTGGCCCTGGGTTCCTGTAAGTCTTCAGATGCACCTTCTTCGATACGTGTCACCTGCATCAGATGCACACGCCGATTATCTGCACGAATCACCTTGAACATAAACCCATTCAGTTCAATTGTCTCTTCACGTTTTGGTAAATGGCCAAAGGCATTCATGACCAGTCCACCAATGGTATCAAACTCTTCATCGCTTAACTCTGTACCAAAGTGCTCATTGAAATCATCAATGGGTGTGATGGCCTTAACGATATGTTGGCCATTCTTATGGGTAAGTATATACAAGTCGTCTTCAAAATCATGTTCATCTTCGATTTCACCGACAATCTGTTCCAGCACATCTTCAATGGTCACCAGTCCGGCCACACCACCATACTCATCCACCACGATGGCCATATGATTACGGTTGGCACGAAATTCTTTCAGCAGCACATTGAGACGCTTACTTTCAGGAATGAATACTGCCGGTCGCAGCAGTTCACGCAGATTGAGCCTGGCATCATCCCCATTATTATTAACAAACATGGGCAAGAGATCTTTTGCGAGCAATATGCCCAGGACTTCATCACGACTTTCACCCACGACCGGGAAACGGGAATGGGCAGATGCAATCACAACCGGCAGAAACTGTTCAAGACTGGAATCCAGTTCCACCACCACCATCTGAGAACGAGGGATCATGATATCCCGGACCTGCATCTCTGAAACCTGCATGACCCCTTCAATCATGGACAGGGCATCACCGTCCAGCAATTCATTCTGCTGTGCATCACGCAGCACACCCAGCAGTTCCTCACGGTCCTGTGGTTCGCCGGTCAGTATCTGGTTTAAACGGCCAAACCAGCCTTTTTGCTTGCCGTCTTTCGACGGACTACTCGATCGCTCTTCGTTCATTGTTCTGTTGTTGACTCGTATGGGTTGGAAAATCCGAGACGCGCCAGAATATCGATCTCCAGCACCTCCATTTGTTCTGCCTGGTCAGGCTCTATGTGGTCATAGCCCTGTAAATGTAAACTGCCATGCACCACCATGTGGGCCCAGTGAGCCTGACTGGTCTTACCCTGTTGTTTCGCCTCTTTATCAACCACGGGGGCACAGATAACGAGATCACCCAGTAGTGGCAGCTCCACACCGGGGGGAGATTCAAAGGGAAAAGACAGAACATTGGTTGGGCCAGTCTTGTGGCGATAGGTCTCATTGAGTGTCGCACTCTCGTGTTCATCGACAATACGTACCGTGATCTCGGCCTCATCATCGCTGCCGAGATATGCCGCTGAGGCCCAACTACATATATCAGGGTCGTCGGGTTGCGGGCCGGTTTCCGTCTGGCGTTGTATATCCACGTTCATGGCTACCTGTTGGAAGAATCCCTGTCGTCACTGCCTTCCATTTCTTCATAGGCGGTGACGATCTTTTGTACCAGGGGGTGGCGAACCACGTCCTTAGCGGTAAAGAAGGTAAAACTAATATCCTTCACATCTTTTAGCACTTCAATGACCTGGCGCAAACCAGATTGCTGGCCACGGGGCAGGTCGATCTGGGTCACATCCCCGGTAATCACCACGGTGGAGCCAAAGCCCACACGAGTCAGAAACATTTTCATTTGTTCCGGGGTAGTGTTCTGGGCCTCATCGAGAATAATAAAGGCTTCATTCAGAGTACGACCGCGCATATAGGCCAGCGGGGCCACTTCAATCACATTGCGCTCGATGAGCTTGGCCACGGTTTCAAAGCCCATCATCTCATACAGGGCGTCATACAGGGGCCGTAAATAAGGATCGATCTTCTGTGCCAGATCACCGGGCAAAAAGCCGAGTCGCTCACCGGATTCCACCGCCGGGCGAGTCAATACCAGACGACGGGTCGTATCCCGCTGCAGGGCCTCGACGGCACAGGCCACTGCCAGGTAAGTCTTGCCTGTCCCGGCTGGACCAACACCAAAATTAATATCATGGGTCAGGATATTACGCAGATATCGCTGCTGGTGCGGACCACGGCCCTTGATGGTGCCGCGCTTGAGCTTGAGGATCACTTCGGCCCCTTCACTCGCTGACTCTTCCACCAGGGCATCCACACCGGACTCCTGCAGGAACAGATTCACGCGAGAGGGATTAAGCTCGGAATGTTCGGTTTCCTTATACAGGTCACGCAGAACACCGGCCGCCGCATAGACCGACTTGTTGTCGCCGATAATGCGAAAGGCATTGCCCCGGTTGTTAATCTCAACCCCCAGGCGTCGCTCGATCTGCCGCAGATGCTCATCCAGCTGGCCACACAGGTTGGAGAGGCGCTGGTTATCGGCGGGGTCGAGAAAAATGTCGGTAGAATTAGGAACGGTATCCAAAGTGGGAATAGTACTCAGGTAATTAAAGAATGTTGTGCGCGGGCGTGTCGTGACGGAGCAGCTCGCCACGCAGTGAATTGGGTCTAGCCTCGGTAATTGTCACGTTGACAAAGTCACCTATCAATTTGGAGTCACCCTTAAAGTTTATCACACGATTGTTCTCTGTGCGCCCTGAGAGCTCATTTTTATCCTTACGGGAAGTACCGGTAATTAGAGCCTTCTGGACGGTGCCAACCATGTTCTGGCTGATTTCAGCGGCCTTTTGGCTGATACGGGTCTGCAAAATAGACAAGCGGTGTTTCTTCACGTCCATAGGGACATCATCGGGCAAACTCGAGGCCGGGGTACCGGGACGTGGGCTGTAAACAAAACTGAATGAGGTATCAAAACCGATCTCAGCAATGAGATTCATGGTGTCCTCAAAGTCCTTATCGGTCTCACCTGGGAAGCCAATGATAAAATCCGAGGAGAGACTCAGGTCCGGGCGCACCTCACGCAACCTGCGGACAATGGCCTTGTACTCCAAGGCAGTGTGCTTGCGCTTCATCTGGGCCAGGATCCGGTCCGAACCGCTCTGTACTGGTAGGTGTAAATGGCTCACCAACTCCGGCACCTCGGCATAGGCCTGGATCAGGCTATCGGAAATCTCCATGGGATGGGATGTGGTGTAACGAATCCGGTCAATACCCTCGATGGCCGCCACGTAGTGAATCAACAGGGCCAGGTCGGCAATCCCACCATCGTGCATGGGGCCACGATAGGCATTCACGTTCTGACCCAGCAGATTAATCTCACGCACCCCCTGCTCCGCCAACTGCACCACCTCGGCGATAATATCGTCGAAAGGCCGGCTGACTTCCTCACCACGGGTATAAGGCACCACACAGAAGGTACAGTACTTGGAGCAACCCTCCATAATAGAGACATAGGCCGATGGCCCTTCTGCCTCAGGCTTGGGCAGGTAATCGAACTTCTCAATCTCCGGGAAACTGATATCGATGGATGGCTGACGCTCCGATAGAACATCATTCACCATATTCGGCAGGCGATGCAGGGTCTGAGGACCAAATACCAGATCCACATAAGGCGCCCTTTTAAGGATCGCCTCACCTTCCTGGCTGGCAACACAGCCCCCCACACCAATAATCACCTCGGGCCGGGCCTCTTTCAGCGGCCGCCACATCCCCAACATGGAAAACACCTTCTCCTGCGCCTTCTCCCGTACCGAACAGGTATTCAGCAACAACACATCCGCCTTATCTGCCGAATCCACCAGGGCCAGGCCATGGGATGCCTTCAACACGTCGGCCATCTTGGCAGTGTCGTATTCGTTCATCTGGCAACCGAAGGTTTTGATATGGAGGGTTTTCATTTGGCTACTGGTTAATCAAGGGAGGGGGATATTAAAGGTTTAGGGGGGAATTTTCCATATTTTTGGGGGACTTTGGTGTACCCCAGGCCCCCGATGGGGTTCCCTCCCCTCGCAGGGGAGGGTTAGGGTGGGGTGATAAATTTTAGTTTTGTGCTCTTTTCTTTGTAATTTGTGTCGACTATCGTCGAACTGAATCTAAGTCAGGTCTCGTCCTGACAGACGAGGTACTTTTGTTTCGGCAAAAGTACCCAAAACCATTGCCTCCGAAGATGGCGCAAACGTGTGTTCGGATTTTGGTTTTTTGTTGAGCATTGGCAGAAGGGCTATCCATAGCCCTCTGCCAATGCGGCGGCGTCCATGCAGCCACCTATCTATATTTTAAAAAACCAAAACCCAAACACATACTTGCGCCATCTCAGGAGGAGGACTTTTTGGATACTTTTTTGTCCTTAAAAAAGTATCTCGACCATCCGTTCGAGAACGGATTTAGATCAGGCCATCGCGATAGCGATTCAATTTAAAAGTTAAAACCACAAAACCTAAACCACCCTCACCCTAGCCCTCTCCCTGAGGGAGAGGGAACTTATTAATCACTCATCAACCACAAAACTCAACACCTCATCAATAGCGGCCGCCCCCACCGCCACCATAAGCAACCGATCCACCCCAACCGCCACCCCCGCACAGTCCGGCATATCAGGCAAAGCATTCAACAACTTCTCATCAATCGGCATGGCCACCTTTCCCATCTGCTGACGTTTGATCAAATCCATTTCAAACCGCTTCCTTTGCTCATCGGCATCGATCAATTCATGGAACCCATTCGCCAGCTCCATACCATTTATATACAACTCAAACCGCTCCGCCACCGGCGGATTATCATGTCGTATCCTTGCAAGGGCAGCCTGGCTAGATGGAAAGTCGTATATATAAAAAGGTGTGTTCTTTGGCAAGGCCGGTTCAATACAGTGGGTCATGATCAGCTGCAACCAGTCATCTCTTTCATCATCAAGGCCACTTACATCGATGCCCTGCTGATCGATATAGGCCTTTAGTTGTTCGGTATTAGCTGTAAATGGGTCGATATCGATAGTTTCCAGCCAGGCCTGTCGATAGGAGAGGAACACGCTATGTTCTAAGTCCAGGTGTTCTGACAGACATTTCCTGATCAGATCATCCAGCTCCAGCATCAGGCGATGATGGTCATAACCCGGCCGATACCATTCCAGCATGGTGAATTCGGGGTGGTGCTGTCGGCCCCTTTCACCATGACGGAACACCTTACTGAGCTGGTAGATGGGGCCACTGCCTGCCGCCAGCAGGCGCTTCATGGCATATTCGGGGGATGTTTGTAAGTAGACGGTTTCGCTGTGGTCTGACCAGCTGGTTTGCAGGCTATCGATATGGGGATCCGTCACCCCGGCCCGGGCCAGGATCGGCGTTTCGACCTCCATGACACCCAGGGCATCAAAAAAGGCCCGGATTCGTTTTCGAATCCGGGCCCGAATTTTCAGACTGGCCAATGGGTCGCTGCCGCTGGGCATACTAATTTGGCTTAGTCTTTCACCCGGCCGACGTATTCACCTGTACGGGTATCCACCTTGATGGTTTCATCTTGATCGATAAACAGGGGAACACGTACAACTGCACCGGTATCGCAGGTTGCTGGTTTGCCGCCACCACCTGAGGTGTCACCACGCACACCGGGGTCAGTCTCAGTCACTGTCAGGGAGACGTGATTTGGGGGAGTAGTCGCGATAGGTACGCCGTTCCACAGGGTGACTGTCCACATATCCTGTTCCTTGAGCCACTTGAGGTTCTCACCGATGGCCTTGTCATCGGCGCCCAACTGTTCAAAGGTTTCCGGGTGCATGAAATACCAGGCCTCACCATCGTTGTAGAGGTACTGCATTTCCGTATCCATGACATCGGCGGCCTCGACAGAATCACCTGACTTAAAGGTCTTTTCCAGTACTCGCCCTGTTTTCAGATTGCGGATTTTGACACGGTTAAAGGCCTGGCCCTTGCCGGGTTTGACGAACTCATTTTCGATGATGGCACAGGGGTCACCGTCCATCATGATTTTCAGCCCGCTCTTAAATTCGTTTGTACTATAACTTGCCATGGTATGCTCTTGTTCCGTTACTTTGGTGAATATAAATCGATGAAGTCCGATATGATAACCCGAATTGCCGGCACATGGCAGACTGAAGACTGGCAAAAATCCCTGGCCGAGTCCATTCGTGACCCGGTCATACTCCTGGAACAGCTTCAGCTTCCAGGTAGCCTATTACCAGCTGCCAGCAAGGCCGCCAGCCTGTTTCCCCTGCGGGTTCCCTGGAGTTATCTCAGACGGATTGAAAAAGGCAATCCGGCTGATCCCCTGCTTTTACAAGTCCTCCCCCTTCATCGCGAACTGGATACCCCTCCTGAAGGATTCAGTGATGACCCGGTGGCTGACCTTGATGCGAGCCCAGTCCCCGGACTGATACACAAATACACCGGGCGGGTTTTACTGATTACAACGGGTGCCTGTGCCATTCATTGTCGATATTGCTTCCGCCGCCATTTTCCCTATGGCGATAGCAGCTCTACTCCACCGAATTTGCCACAAATCCTGGACTATATTCGGGCCGATGACCGAATTGAGGAGGTCATTTTGAGTGGGGGGGACCCCTTTAGTCTAAGCAATCACCGTCTACAGCTTCTCGGCCAGCAACTGGCAGACATACCCCATCTGAAACGCCTGCGGATACATTCGCGATTACCTATTGTGCTACCGGAACGCATTGATACTGGATTACTCAACTGGCTGTCTTCACTGCCTCTGCAAACCATCCTGGTCACCCATTGCAATCATGCCCGGGAAATTGATGAACCAGTCAGGCATGCCCTGAGCAGACTTTCTCAGCTTGGGGTAACACTACTAAACCAGTCCGTACTTTTAAAAGGTGTTAATGATACCCCCGAGACCTTGAGTGATCTGAGTCGAGGACTTTTTTCCGCCGGCATCCTGCCCTATTACCTGCATCAGTTAGACAAAGTCAAAGCAGCTCACCATTTTGAAGTCTCGGATCAGGATGCCATTGGCTTGATACAAACGATCAGTCATAGCCTTCCCGGTTACCTGGTTCCCAAACTGGTACGAGACATTCCAGGGAATGCTTCGAAGCAACTCATCCAGGCTAACCTATTATAATTATTATGGTTTTTTACTTGCATGAAAAATATGTCAATCTATACTTGTCCAATGTCAAGTAAATAGGTCATAATTCAATGACTTGGGGAAATTTTATACAAATCTAACAGTTTTTTAAGGGTGTAAACGTTAGTGGCACGGACTCAGATTGGCCTGGAAATACCGGAACGGACCAAACCAGATAAAAACTCGTTCGATATTAGGGCCAAAAAACTAGAACCATGGATAGCAGATTTACCACGGGCAAATCTGGGCGAGACCGCGCGTCTCATATACCGGGTTCTAAAAGACACTAACTATCTCCAGTATTCTTTCCAGCAGCGCATCTTTTTCCTGGAAAAAATGCGCGAGCCCATTTTCTATATCACCAGCACTATGAAAAAATACTATGTTGGTGTCAATTTCCCCCTGGCCGATAAAAATTACAAGGTGGCCTCGGCCTGCCGCGAGATTTTTGCAGCTCAGGCCATGGGCTATAAGATCGCCATTGAGGATGTACTGGCCAATACCTTCCTGTTTACCGATAAAAAACTGTTAAGCAAACTGATTCACCGCAGTCTGACCTCCCTGAGTCATGTCCTGCTCACCAGTTATCAGGCCTATGAACCTTATCCAAAAAATATCTGGGCTGATATCCATAAGCTGTATTATTTTGCAGAAGCCAGAAAACTGACAAAAATCGATGTTAGTGACGCCCACCGGAAGCACAATCTGCACAGCACCGTCCAGCATGAATACCTTCGCCTGTTACTGACATACCTGGCGTCCCCTTACAGATTACGCCAGGGTGAAATCAGCAAAGTGCATACAGCCCTTGAACGCTGGTCACGCCAATGCCATATATCAGCTCGAACAGAGCAATCGGTAATGTCGCACTTTGCGGTAAACCTGTTAGGACATGCGCCTCCCCGCTCCCTGGCTTTGACCACTGAGAAACAACCTGATGATTCCGAGTGTCGAATTATCGATACCGGTGACCTGGCCATGATCGTGCAGGAAGAATTGAAAAACAGTACCGACATGGTAACTACCACCCTGCCAGGTATTGAAATGCAGCGTAATGAACTGTCACATGATTTATTACGTCGCCTGTTGATTGCCTGGGGTATCGTGCCTAAACGCCAATTCCCAAGGGTACATAAAAATGAAAAGCTGCGTATTACCCTGGGCCTAAGTTCGACCCACAAGGTTATCAGTGACGGCAATTACTCCAGAAAGGATGATCCCGCCAGCTACACACGCCAAACCAAGGATAAATTCATAAAAACGGCCCATTTTGGCAGTTCTAACATTAATGACGTTAATGATTCACAGCCCGATGTATGGGACATGATTTATCCCGGTATCAAACCTGATCCCGGTATGACAATCGAAGAACCGGATAACAACGATACCCAGATTAATTTACATGTAGGCCAGAGTTATTACCACATCGAGACCTGGGCCATGGTAAATGAAAGCGCAAACGGCTACTGTATTGCCAATAAACCTACCAGTGATACTAATATCCAGGTAGGGGAACTGGTTGGAATCCAGCGAAGTGGTGATGGACATACCTGGAAATGGGGTATTGGAGTTGTTAAATGGATGAAACAGATTAAAGAACAGGGCGTGTCCCTTGGTGTTGAAATGCTCACCCCCGATGCAGCCGCCATCGGAATCAAGTCGGCCTTTTCTGAAAATGATGAGGACTATAAGCGAACCTTGATGTTGCCCGAATTGCCTGCCATCAAACAACCTAAAACTCTGATTACAGGCCCGGTCCCCTTTCGAGTAGGCAACCAGCTGGAAATGCGCATTCTGGGTAAACGTATGGGAATATCCCTGACCAAACAGTTAAGAAATACCGGCTTTTTTGCCCAATTCGAGTTTGATGTGGCAGAACAGACAGAAAAAGAAGAACCGACTAACAGACAGGGCCGGATGATAAGGAAGATTTCGATTCAATCTGGTCGATAATCTGATTCAAGCCCCCTTCAGAGTTCAATAATTCGAATAATCTGTGGCTGAATATATTTCCCGCTGTTTATTCTATTATAATAAATACCTAAATTTCATAATAACGATATTGACTGGACAGCTTGCCCCTGATGGATAGCGATAAACTACTCAGACTTCTCACCATTTTTGAATCCTCTGAAGAGGCCGAAGCCTATATCAATATATTGAGAAAAGCCGGTCATATTGTCAGAGACATGAGTGTCGATAATGAAGAGGATATGCTCACTACTCTGGATGATAACCCGGTCGACCTGATCCTGGGTAAACTCAATTCACCCGGTCTGTCCGCCAGACAAGCGATAGATGTGATAAATAATTCTGGCCGAGATATCCCCTTTATTGCCGTGATACCTGCAGGTAGCCCGGAAAATAAACAAAATGAAATTCTCAAACATGGTGCGCGAGATACTATTCCAGAAAACCATGCAGAGCGTCTCAAGCATGTTATTAAACGTGAATTATCTGATCTGAAAGATCGACGTGCCCACCGTAGATGTGAACAAATGCTGCATGAAACTGAAAAGCGTGCACGTGCTCTGATAGACAGTTCTCGAGATGCCATTGCCTATGTCCATGATGGAATGCATATCTATGCCAATAATGCCTACCTGAATATGTTCGGTTATGAAGATCAGGATGATATTCAGGGCCTGCCAATTATGGATATGGTCAGCAGTGAAGACCATTCGACCTTAAAAGAGTTTTTACGTAGTTATACAAAGGGAAATGTCATGGCGAGCACCCTGGATGTGCATGGCCAGCATGTCGCGGGTAAACAATTTAAGATCACTATGGAATTCTCTCCTGCCAGCATGGAGGGTGAAGCCTGCACCCAGATCATTATCCGCGACCAGACAATGAGCAAGGAGCTGGAACAAAAACTCAGTGCAATGACTCAACAGGATCTGTTGACTGGCTTATACAACCGAAACTTTTTCATTGAACAACTTGACATGCTCATTGCACGAGCCATCGAAGGCAGAACACGTGGCGCATTACTATTTATTACACTGGATAAGTATGACGAATTAAAAGAGACAGATGGCATTTCCACAGCTGATATGCTGCTCACAGAAGTCGCTGGTATGCTACAAAGTCGTATCAGTGAAATTGGGATTATTGCCCGATATGCAGGACCAGTGTTTGTCCTACTAATAGATGATGTAGATACGCGTAAGGCAAGCAATATAGCTGCATCACTGTGTAAACTAATTCATGAACATATCTGCGAAATTGGTGAACAATCAATCACAACTTCAGCCAGTATAGGTATTAGCTTAATCAACGAAACTGCAACCCATGCCGATGAGTGTATCAAAAGAGCCGAAAAAGGCTGTCAGCAGGCGCAGAAAGATGGTGGTAATCGCAATCATCTGTATAACCCAGCGATTGAAGATATGGCTGAGCATGAACAGGTTAGTCATTGGGGACAGAAGATCAAACAGGCGCTGAAGACCAATCACTTCAAACTGGTTTTCCAGCCTATCGTCAGTTTACATGGAGAACCTGGTGCTCATTATGAAGTTCTGGTTCGGATGCTGGATGATGAAAATGAAGAAATAGCACCACGTGAATTCATTCCAGCGGCTGAGCAAATGCACATGATGAACTTTATTGATCGCTGGGTCATAATGAATACCCTGATGCTATTATCTCAAAAACAACAGGCCGGAGAACAAACACGTTTCTTTGTTAAATTATCAGCAAGTTCACTTTGTGATGAAGAATTTCTTGGCTGGTTCAGGGAACGATTACATGCCAGTAAAATCGATCCTAATAATATAGTTCTGGAAATCAGCGAAGAAACCGCACTCAATTACCTGAAACAGGCGAAACAGGTTATCAATGGTCTGAGAGAATTAAACTGCCGCACATCACTTGAGAATTTTGGAGTGGAACAAAACACCTTCCAGTCACTGAAGCACATCTCTGTCAATTACATTAAGGTACATATGGACCTGATTATAAACCTACCCCAGAGCATGGAAAATCAGGAGAAAGTAAAATCGATAGCAGAAGAGGCATCTTCCAGAAATATTCAGACGATTGCCGCCTTTGTTGAAGATGCCAATAGTCTGGCCGTACTCTGGCAATGCAGTGTTAACTTTATCCAGGGCCATTTCCTGCAACAACCAGGAACTGAATTAAATTACGATTTTGAAGAGGCTCACTGATTTAATCAGTGAGCCTTTATTTCATCTAATCCAGCACATGGGATACCAGGCCATCCGCCAATTTGGGTTCAAACCAGGTTGATTTCGGTGGCATTACCTCATTTGCATCAGCAACTGACATTAAGGCATCAAGACTGGTAGCATAAAGTGAAAAGGCCACCGCCATCTCACCACTATTTACCCGCTTCTCCAGTTCGGAAAGCCCACGTATACCACCGACAAAATCAATTCTTTTATCACGTCTTGGATCTGAAACTCCAAGAATAGGTTCGACCAGATTATCCTGTAACAGGCTAACATCAAGACGTTTAACAGGGTCATCTTTTGGTATCAATTCATCATTAATCGTCAACCTGTACCATTGTCCCTCAAGATACATTCCAAATTCACCCGGACCTGCCGGCTTCACTGGGGCATTTACCTGTTGGCAGTTAAAACTTTCTGAAACGGCCTGAATAAAAGACTGTGTGTCCATGCCGTTAAGGTCTTTGATAACACGGTTGTAATCCAGGATCTTCATCTGATTGTCAGGGAATATCACACTCAGAAAATAGTTGTAAGATTCATCACCCGTGTGCTGTGTATTAGCTTCCTTACGCATGGCGGCAACACGTGAACCTGCAGCAGAACGATGATGGCCATCGGCAATATACAGGCAGTCCATTGCATCAAAAACCTGTGTCAGTTCATTAATCTGTGCGGCATCTTTAACAACCCAGATCGTATGCTGAACACCATCATCAGCAGTGAGATTATACTCAGGCTTCTCCTGACAGACCTTTTCAACCAGGGTATCGACCTGACTATTATGACGGTAGGTCAGAAAAACAGGTCCTGTCTGGGCATTGAGGGCATCGACCTGGCGCACGCGATCATCTTCTTTATCAGGTCGGGTAAATTCATGTTTTCTGATTCGGTTGGTATCATAATCCGGGACTGAGGCCACAGCGACCAGACCCGTTTGTTGGTGACCATCCATAATCAGACGGTAAAGGTAGTAACAGGGTTGTGAATCCTGTTTGAGAATTCCCTGTTGCTGCATATTAGAAAGATTCTCTGCACCTTTGGCATACACTTCGGCACTAAAGGGGTCAGTACCAGCCGGTAAATCGATTTCTGGTTTGGATATATGTAAAAAGCTATAAGGACGCCCTTCCGCCCGAACTCGAGCCTCTTCTGTATTCAATACATCATAAGGGGGGGCCACTACGGCCTCTGCTTGTTCCGGGACGGGTCGTAACCCGGCAAAAGGACGAATCAGGGTCATTTCTCTACTACCTCCAGCAATAAAGGCAGTATTTTAACTTACCTGCCAGCACAAACCCACTACTGGACTTTTGCCAGGGCCTGAATTCTCTCCTGAATGCTTGGATGGGAGGAAAAATAACGCAATAGACTGCCATGAAGGATATGACTGTTCATTCCAAATACCACAAAGGGGTACATCGAAGGCTCGGTATCAACATCCGTCTGCAGTGATCGTAAAGCGGCCATCATCTCTCCGTGACCGGCCAGTTTAGCCCCTCCCACATCGGCAGTGAACTCTCGCTGGCGGCTAAACCACATGACCACCAGACTCGCCAGTCCGGCCAGTAACAGCTGTAGTATTATGCTTATGGCCCTGGTCACGGGGGCTCGATGAGGATCACGGAACACCAGGCGGTCAAATAACTGTCCCAGGATATGGGCAGGAAAATGAACACACATATTGACCACACCCTGAATCAGGGTCAGGGTCAACATATCACCATTGGCGATATGGGTCAGTTCATGCCCCACTACCGCTGATAGTTCGTCCAGACTGAGACTATCCAGTAATTTCTGGCTGACTACCAGCATACTATGCCGGCCACCTGTTCCTATCGCAAAGGCATTAATTTCTTCTGATGAATATACAGCCAGGCTAGGCACAGGTATATCGGCTTTTTCAGCCTGTATTTCTACAATAAGCCTGAGCTGTTGTACCTTGGTGTCCTTACTATTCTTTGCCGAGGTTGGTTTCAAAAAAAGACAGATAATGGGTTTTGATGCCAGTATCATGACCAGGGCACCAAATACCCCGATACCAGCCACACCCAGACTGATTTCCAGCATACTGATTCCATACTGGCTCAGGTAACCATCCAATCCCAGGATACTGAGGCTAAGACTGGCCTGAATAAATATCCCTAAATTAACAAGGGAAAACCATCCCAGGGTATGAACTAATTTTTGATTACTGTCATTCATAAACGTCGAATATCGTATCGGGTGATCTTCCCGTATTTTACTCCTGATTTACCCTAAGTTGAGCATAGTTACTATAGTGGCATGCCTGCCACTCCATACAGATAGCATGGTCAACATAAAAGTGAAATTTGAACAAAAAATGCGAACTGCTCCTAACTTCTACTTCGAATGATTAATATTTATACAATCGAAAAAAGATCATTACAGGATAAGTGCTATGATCTCATTGACTGGATTTCAGAACGCCATGAAGCTTCTCCAGAAATCACAAAAATTGTGTTACTATTTGATTTACAAGATATTCTTCACGCCTAATTTACTTGTAAAAACTGACTATTTTGAGACTATGCCCAAAGGTCATATGACATCAATTCTTGAATGGCTAAAGCCAAGATTCCTGGTTTGTAGAAACTGGCTGGCCCCCTATGTTGCTCAGTTTCTCCCCGACAAATTTGGTATCGCCCATAAGCTTGCCCTGGTACTGACGCTATTGATTGCCGTGAGCATGGTGCTACTGGGTGTGGTTGTCACCAATAACCAGACTCGTATCCTCGGTCAGCAAATGAATGATTTTGGTAAGACGGTCGTAAACCAGCTGGCTGAATCCTCCAAGGAACTGATACTTTCAGACGACACACTGAGTTTAATGGTGACTACCAGTAACCTGACAGCCAACAAAAATACACTCGGAAGTGTTGTATATAATGAAGAGGGAAAGGTCATCGCCAACTCAGGAATGACACCAACCAAGGATATCATTAGCTTATACCGTTCTGCGGCTCAGCTAGATGAGACAACCTATGCCATTGAATGGAACAGTGGTGATACTCAGGGAAATGAAATAGAGGTCATTTCTTATTTGATTCCTGTTACATTCCAGAACCTGATTATTGGGCATGCCCTGGTAATCTTTAACAAATCAAGCATGCATATCGCTATTGCTCAGACCATTCAGGCAATTATTGCTGCCACTATTATCATGATTATACTGGGCGTGATCACAGCATTTTATCTGGGTAAACGACTCACTCGTCCTATTAACGATCTGATGGATGCCAGTAGAGCAATTAGCTCTGGAAACTATAAATTCCGCCTTGAAGAAAAGCGTAATGATGAAATTGGTTTCCTGATGAATTCTTTGAACAATATGGCAACAGGGCTTTTGGAAAAGTCCCAGGTTGAAAATGCCTTTTCCCGGTTTGTATCACCTAGTGTGGCCAAACAAATTATGCAAAACCTCGACCATGTTAAACTCGGTGGTAAACATGTCACTGCTACGGCTGTATTTGCCGATATCGTGGGATTCACCTCGATCACAGAGAAACTCCCGCCTGCAGAAGTGGCCAACCTGCTCAATGAATACTTTTCCTATATTTCGATCGTTACCCGCCTCTACCACGGTACCATAGATAAATTTATGGGTGACTGTGCCATGATGATCTTTGGAGCCCCTGAAGAAGACAAGAATCATAAGCTTAACGCCATCGCCTGCGCAGTTATGATTCAACGCCTGGTAACAATCCTTAATAAAGAACGTATCATTGATGGCCAGGTACCTATCCATTTCCGGATTGGTATTAATAGTGGCGAAATGCTGGCAGGGAACCTGGGATCTAATGACCGTATGCAGTACACCGTTGTTGGTGATGCGGTAAATATTGCGTCCCGTCTACATACTGTGGCAGAAAAAGATCAGATTGTTGTTACCGATTCCCTGGTTAAGGACCCTGATGTTCAGTGGCAAATTATTGCCCATCGCAACCAGTCTATTAAACTCAGAGGAATCAGTGAGCCTGTTACAACTTACCTGATAACTGACCTCAAAGAAGAATACAGCCAGACTATCGATACCCAACTCTCAGAGATTGTGGCCCGAAAAATTGTCGCCTGAGCCTGATGCGTTTCATAAATATTTTTATCTTCTCTTTACTCTTACCTGGCTGTGCCTACATCCATTCACTGGATGAAAATCTGCCCGGTCAAATCGATATCTGGATTAAAAATAAAGACTATGGGAAAGCCCTGGACACCCTTTATTACATTCAAAAAGACCATAAGAATTATAACCAACTGATGAGACAGAAGGAAACTGTCGTAAAACTCGCAGGATTATTTGAGCAGGATATTCTGGAAAAAGGTGCTCAGTATCTTATAAAACGGGACTGGCACCATGCTGATGAGACCTATGAGTATGGCCTGGACAAATTACCTAATAATCGAAAATTAAAGAAGGCCCATAACGAATTCATCCACAAAAGAACTGTTTACTTGAAGCAGTTAAAACTAAGAATACTTCAAAATAAAACTCAATGGTTAATCAATGATTCTAAAATAAGAAATGAAATTTCCAGGGTCATTCCTAAAAATTATTCTGCAAGATGGTTATTACAGGACCATAACCTTGATATTGATTCTACCAGTAAAACTTTGATTGAGTGTGTATCTGACTCGATAAAGAATCATGAACTTGAAGTAGCAAAACAGTGCCTTAAAATTGCCAATCAATTAACACCCTCGCCATATTTTCAGAATAAATTCATTGAAGCATCCAAACAACTTGAGCAGGCAATTCAGCTACGTTCAAGAAAGCTGAGCAAAAGTGGCAAAAAAACTCTACGAACGGCTCAAATGGCCCTGGCAAAGGGGGATTTCAACATGGCCCATCAAAACATCAATCTTCTTCCTGTTGAAGATCAAAAAAATGGCCAGGTATTAAAATTTAAAAATATTCTTGAAGAGCAGACTGAAGATTATGTTGATAAAACAATCACTGAAGGGCGTAGACTATACAGTAAAGGGAAAGTACAGGAAGCCTATCTGCTATGGAAATCCTTGAAACCCATTTCACCTGACAACGAAAGATTACAAAACCTGATTGACCGTGCAGAAAAAATACTTCGCAAATTACATAAAATAGGTAACAAGCAGGATATTATTGTCCTGCCAGCCAAACAGAATTAGTTATTCTTCAGGTAACATCCGATCGACACTACGAAAACCCTGTGGCAGTTTATGACCACGCTGGGCACGTTCACCCTCATAATGTTCCATGTCTTCTGGTTTAAGGACTTTATGTCGTTTACCAGAATGAATAACAATACTATCATCTTCGTTTATTACAGTTACAGCCGTAACGAATTCGTCACGGCTCTTGGCCTTGGCCGATGGGATATTAATGATTTTGACACCCTTGCCTCTTGGTAAAACAGGTAATTCTTCAATATGATGAATCAGCAGACGTCCCTCATTTGTGGCAGCAGCTACCCAATGTGTTTCCATATCATTAACCAGTACAGGTGGTAGGACTTTCGCACCAACAGGAACTTTCAATACCCCTTTACCTTTTTTATTGCGAGTCACAATGTCTTCCAGTTTTACAACAAAGCCATACCCCTGATCCGTCGACAGTAGGCATAGCTGTTCCGGGTCTCCAATAATGACACCACGGAATGTGGCCCCACTGGGTGGGCTTAAGCGACCTGTTAATGGCTCACCCTGCCCTCTGGCTGAAGGGAGTGTATGCGATTGCAAGGAATAACAACGTCCTGTTGAATCAATAAATACTGCCAGTTGATTTGATTTTCCAAGCTGACTATCAAGATAACTATCGCCTGATTTATAGGTCAGCGACAATGGATCCATCTCATGCCCTTTGGCAGCCCTGACCCAGCCTTTATCAGATAATACAACCGTAATAGGATCAGAACTGATTAGAGAGGTTTCATCCAGTGCCTGTGCAGCATCCCGTTTAACAACTGGTGAACGACGCTTATCTGCAAAATTCTCAATAATGTCTTTAAGTTCTTTTTTGATCAGCGTCTTCATACGCTGTTTTGAACCCAGTGTTTTTTCCAGATAATCCCTTTCTTCTGCAAGTTCCTTTTTCTCTGTCTTAATGGTCATTTCTTCCAGTTTCGCCAGGTGACGAAGCTTTAACTCCAGAATCGCCTCAGCCTGCTCATCCGATAACTTGAACCGTTTCATCAAAACAGGTTTGGGTTTGTCATTGGTGCGGATGATTTTGATCACCTCATCAATATTCAAGAAGGCAATCAACAGACCATCCAGAATATGCAAACGTTTACTGACCTTATCCAGTCTATATTCAAGTCTTCGTTTTACGGTGGCCATACGATAGGCCAGCCACTCAGACAACATCGATGTTAAGTTTTGCACCCCTGGTCGGCCATCAAGTCCAATGACATTCATATTGACTCGGTAAGTGCGTTCAAGATCGGTTGTCGCAAACAAGTGCGCCATCAACTCATCAACATCCACGCGATTAGATTTAGGTACAACAACCAGGCGAGTAGGATTCTCATGATCAGACTCATCGCGAAGATCTACCACCAGGGGAAGTTTCTTGGCCTGCATTTGACCGGCGATTTGCTCCAGTACCTTGGCAGGCGAAGTTTGGTGAGGTAAGGCAGTAATAATGATATCACCACTTTCTATTTCATACCGACCACGCATTCGGATACTGCCGTGTCCAGTATCATACATCTTACGAATATCTGTTTTTGGTGTGATAATCTCTGCATCAGTTGGATAGTCCGGTGCCTTGACAAATTTACAAAGTTCACTGGTTTTTGCCTTTGGATTATCCAGCAAATGAATGGCAGCCTGACAGACTTCTCCCAGGTTATGGGGTGGAATGTCCGTTGCCATGCCGACAGCAATCCCGGTTGTACCATTCAATAAAACATGGGGTACACGAGCAGGAAGTAAGGTCGGCTCTTTCAGACTGCCATCGAAATTGGGTTGCCAGTCTACAGTTCCCTGGCCAAGTTCTGATAACAGTAAATCTGAAAACGCCGACAGGCGAGACTCTGTATAACGCATAGCAGCAAAGGACTTTGGATCATCCGGTGAACCCCAGTTACCCTGCCCCTCAAGTAATGGGTAGCGATAAGAAAAAGGCTGAGCCATTAAGACCATGGCTTCATAGCAGGCGCTATCACCATGGGGATGAAACTTACCTAGTACGTCACCCACAGTACGGGCAGATTTTTTAAACTTGGAACCAGCCTTAAGTCCTAATTCAGACATGGCATAGACAATTCGCCTTTGTACCGGTTTCAGGCCATCACCAACATGTGGCAGGGCACGGTCAAGAATGACATACATGGAATAATTCAGGTATGCCTTCTCCGTAAAGGTTTTTAGAGGGAGACGTTCAATATTGTCTTCAAATATCTGCGTATTGATAGTTTTCTTAGCCATTGTACTACTTTATCTATTTAAACTTCTGCAAGGTCGCCATGATCTTCCAACCAGCGACGACGATCGGCTGAACGTTTCTTGGCAAGCAACATATCCATCAATTGTTGAGTACCATCACCCGGTTTAATGGTCAGTCGCGCAAGACGGCGTGTTTCAGGGTCCATGGTGGTTTCTCGTAGTTGCAGTGGGTTCATCTCACCCAGGCCCTTAAAGCGAGTAATACTGATCTTACCTTTAATCTTTTCAGCGGCAATACGATCCATAATGCCCTGCTGCTCAGCCTCATCCTGTGCATAAAATACTTCTTTACCAACATCGATGCGAAACAGGGGGGGTTTGGCTACATAGATATGCCCCGCCATCACCAAGGGCCAGTAGTGTCGTAAAAACAGGGCAGATAATAATGTAGCAATATGGAGACCATCGGAATCAGCGTCTGCCAGTATGATGATTTTGCCATAGCGCAGGTTCTTAAGATTATCACTGCCAGGATCAACACCTACTGCTACGGATATATCATGTACCTCCTGCGAAGCCAGGACCTGTGCTGAATCCACTTCCCAGGTATTCAGGATCTTACCGCGTAGCGGCATGATGGCCTGGAACACTCGATCTCGTGCCTGCTTGGCCGAGCCTCCTGCTGAGTCACCTTCTACCAGAAACAATTCAGCCTGCTCCAGATCCTGTGAAGTACAATCAGCTAACTTGCCTGGCAGGGCTGGTCCTTGGGTGATTTTTTTACGAACAACCTTTTTACCTGCCTTTAACCGGCTTTGTGCGCTGCTAATAACCAGTTCGGCAATTCGTTCACCATCTTCAATATGCTGGTTTAACCAAAGGCCAAAGGCATCTTTAATAACACCTGAGACAAAGGGTGTGCATTCACGAGATGAAAGTCGCTCCTTGGTCTGACCACTAAACTGTGGATCAAGCAGTTTCACTGAGAGAATATAGTTAACCTTGTCCCAGACATCATCGGGCGTAATTTTGACACCTCTTGGAACCAGATTACGAAATTCGCAAAACTCTCGCACTGCTTCGGTTAAACCAGTACGCAAACCATTGACATGGGTTCCACCCTGAACAGTAGGAATCAGGTTGACATAACTTTCACTAACTGAATTCTCACTGTTCAGTACCCAGGCCAGAGCCCAGTCAACCACTTCCTCATTTCCGCTGATACTTCCTATAAATGCATCAGATGGAATAAGCTCAGCATCTGCTAAGGTATCAAGTAGATAATCTTTTAACCCATCCTGATAATACCATTCATCAGTTTCACCACTTGCCTCATCAGTAAACTGAACATGTAAGCCAGGACATAGTACCGCTTTGGCACGTAAAACATGTTTCAGACGAGAAACTGAAAATTTTGGTGAATCAAAATATTTCTTATCTGGCCAGAACCGGAGTGTTGTACCAGTATTGCGCTGGCCGACTTTACCAATAACTTCCAGCTTTGATACTGGCTTGCCATTGGCAAAGGCCATGTTGTATTCCTTACCATCACGCTTGATCCAGACTTCAAGATGCTTGGACAAGGCATTCACTACAGAAATACCAACACCATGTAAACCACCAGAGAACTGATAATTTTTATTAGAAAATTTTCCACCCGCATGCAGGCGGGTCAGAATCACCTCAACACCGGAGACTTTCTCACCTTTATGTTTATCAACCGGCATCCCTCGACCGTCATCACTGACCTCAAGAGATCCATCTTTGAACAGGGTAATCTCAATCTTGCTGGCATGGCCTGCTATGGCCTCATCAACACTATTATCAATGACTTCCTGTGCGAGATGATTGGGACGCTCGGTCTGGGTATACATACCAGGTCGCTTGCGGACCGGCTCAAGACCTTTTAAGACTTCAATGGCTTCTGCAGTATAACTTTTCGAACTCATAACACCCGTGTGAACTTCTTATGTTGTTGTCCTATCAGCGGCGCTAATAGATGCTGAATATCAAAGGGGATTTTATACGAAATTACATGGAGTGCTAGCGAGAAAATCGCAAAAAAACGGATTTATGAGAAAAAAAAGGACTTTTTGATCAATATTTGACTAGACCTTGAACTGACTGATCATTTCCTGCAAATCAGTAGCAAGGTGGGCCAGCTCCATACTGGCCTTGGCCAGTTGTGCTGTACCTTCATTGGTTGTATCTGCAACGTCGGTAATTGTGTTGATATTGCGACTGATTTCTTCAGATACATTACCCTGTTGGTTGGCCGCCTCTGCAATTTGGGTATTCATGGACATGACCTGATGGACTGCAGATGTGATCTTGTTCAATGCCTCTTCAGCACGAGTGGCCTGTTCAACGCTGGCCTGTGCCTTTTCACGCCCCTGCTCCATGGCATCGGCTGCCTGTTGAGTACCGTTTTGCAGTTGATTAATCATATTTTCAATTTCCTGGGTAGACTGTTGTGTCCGGCTTGCCAGGTTTCTTACTTCATCTGCCACCACGGCAAAGCCTCGTCCCTGTTCACCGGCCCGTGCTGCCTCGATGGCCGCATTCAAGGCAAGTAAGTTGGTTTGCTCAGCGATGTCACGAATCACTTCAGCGATAGTACTGATTTGATCACTTTGTTGTTTTAATTCTTTAATTTTCTGTGTTGCCGTTTCAACCTCAGTGGCCAGATGATTGATTGAGTCCTTCGCATCAGAAACAATTTTACGACCTTCCACTGCATTATTATCCGCCTCATTCGTTCCGGCGGCTGCACTTTCTGCATTCTTTGCCATCTCCTGTGCCGTACTGGCCATCTCGGTCATAGCAGTTGCCACCATTTCAGTTTGTGAGCGTTGTTTCAAAACTCCAGTACTGGTGTCATCGGTAATCATAGACATTTCTTCTGCCGCAGCCGCTAATTGAGCAGTTGCCCCTGAAACCTTACTCATGATCTGATGTATTTTTTCTACAAACTGATTAAAGCCTGCAGCCAGGAGAGCTATTTCATCATTTCCTCTGACTTTCAAACGACGAGTCAGATCACCATCACCATTAGCAATATCTTCCAGTGCAGATACGGTTTCATTAAGCGGTACGGTAATCATCATACTCATAAAGCCTGCGGCGAGCACACCTACAACAGCTCCAATGATCAATAAAATGATCATCATATTTCGCGTTCCACCCACCTGCGATAACACAGCCTGACTGGTCTGTAATGTAATTTCTTTTTGCTGCGTCACCAGTTTATTAACATTATCACTAATCCTTTGTACTAATGGTCCAATCTCGGTTCGAATTAGATAGGAATCGGTTCGCCATTTCTCACTACTGTGGACTTCAAGCATGCCCTCAAGGTGACCATACCATTCTTCACGCTGGCTTTTAATCTGATCCAGTGCGTCGGCCTGTTCAAAATTCAGTGCCCCTGCCAGCTTTTCAACTTCTTTAAGCTGGGCTTCAAAGCCCTCTCGATAAAGCTTAATATTCTCCATCTGAGATTCAGCCCGAAAAGCCATATAAGCGCGGGTAGCAATAATCAGGTTCATCCAGTTCTGACGTAACTTGGTAAATTGAAAAAACAGTTTGCGCCGTTTCTTACTGGCCTTTTCATCTGCCTCAAGTGAGATTAAGGCGGCCAGGTTCTGTTGAATACTCAAGGCCAGGGGATTCATATTGCCCGCAGATATACTGATACCCGGCTGGTTCTTGGCGAAATCCGTGGCCAGTTCCAGCATTCTGTCACGATAGGATTTGTAGGTGTCTACATCCTGTTTGATTTCCTCCACCAGATTCTTAGTTGTCTCATCATCCTCAACAACATCCATCCCCTTGAGTCTGACAAAAATCTCATCTATCTGATGCAGGGCAAGATCAAACTGGGTTTTGTCTTCACTGTTTTTACCCAGCAAATAAAATCCCAGAGAAGCATTCGCCTTGTTCAATTTCTCAGCTAACTCGAGAGAACCTACGGCAAGGGGCTGACTTTCCTCTACAACGGATGTAAATCGGGATTGTGCTATCTGGAGACTGGTAATCGCGGTAAGTGAGACAATAGCCAACACAGCCAGCAAGGCACCGGTACTTAACCAGACCTTATGGCTTACTTTCAGACGGGAAAAAACCCGGAATATATTTAATTGATGTAATAGTTTCATGTGTCTGCCAGACATGCTGGAATCTCTTGTTCCACCATAAAATAGCGACACTTGATATATATACTTTAATATAGGTGTATTAAGGGATAATCCCTCAAGGTATATCAGGTCAAATCGACACCCAATCTCCCAGCGACTTCTTCATAGGCCTCAACCACACCTCCCAATCCCTGGCGGAATCGGTCTTTATCCAGTTTTTCACGGGTTTTTGCATCCCATAATCGGCAACCATCGGGACTGAACTCATCTCCCAGGGTCACTTCACCTTGGTACCGGCCAAATTCCAGTTTGTAATCCACCAGCAATAACCCGGCCTGCTTGAATAATTCAGTCAGAACCTGATTAACCTTAAATGTCAGTTCTTTCATTCTGGCAATCTCATCTTCCGTTGCCCAGTTAAATGAAAGGATATGGTAATCATTGATCATGGGGTCATGCAGAGCATCATTCTTGAGAAAAAACTCAAAGGTAGGAGGATTTAAATCCATGCCTTCTTCGACACCAAGGCGTCGAACAATACTGCCAGCCGCGATATTTCGCACTACACATTCAACAGGAATCATGTCGAGCTTTTTAACCAAAACCTCATCATCAGCAATCAATTTATCAAACTGAGTAGGAATACCGGCGGCTTCCAGTTTTTGCATAATAAAGGCATTAAACCGGTTGTTGACCATACCCTTTCTATCGAGCTGTTCAATCTTTTCGCCATCAAAGGCCGAGGTATCATTTCGAAAATAAAGAATCAGTTTATCTGGATCGTCCGTTGAATAAACTGTCTTTGCCTTGCCTTTGATAATAATGTCTTGTTTTTTCATCGCGCGCTCTACTCAGTCAATCACATCAGTATTTATAAATGTTGCCAATCGAGTACCTCATCCTGCTCAGCAATCTGTAACCAGTCAGGATCGCAATCCAGGGTTTCAGCGAGTGTATACCTTGCCAGGGCCTCAGTATTATTCTTTTCACTTAAATGTACAGCGAGCAGTTTTTTCAGTGAGGAAGTATCGATACTATGAAGAAAAGAAGCTGCCTGCTCATTGCTTAAATGACCAAAATTCCCTGCTACCCGTTCTTTTAATCGCTGCGGGTAACTACCCTGCCATAACATATCACTATCATGATTACATTCCAGCAACAGGGCATCACAACCACTAATAACTTGTTGCATAAGTGGGGTTGTACTACCCGCATCTGTCAGAATCGCTAGCCGATTATTACCATCATCAAAGCAATACTGACAAGGCTCACGGGCATCATGGGGCACGGGATAAGACTGAATGCGCAAGTCCTGAAAATCTACGACAGTTTCAGCATCCAGGTTCAGTATGTCATTAACAACTCCAAAACGAGCCGCCGATGTCGTGCCTCTTGTCGCCCAAACAGGGATATCATATTTTCTGGATAAGGCACCAACGCCTTTACTATGATCGGAGTGTTCATGGGTCACCAGGATCCCATCAATCTGATCTGCACTGATATCCAGTTTTGATAAGCGTGACTCTGTTTCTTTTACAGAAAAACCACAATCGACCAACAAGCAGGTATTACTCGAACGCACCAGGGTTGCATTTCCTCGACTACCACTTCCAAGAATGGCGTATTGCAAGCTTATATCCCTGTTAACTAATGTGAGCCTGAAGTTGACGTAAAATCTTTTCAGCAATCTTGTTAGTAATTTGTACTTTCGAACGTGCCTTGATCATAACGTGGGTCGTATTTCCTTTGGTGGAAATACTGAGTAAATAGTCATGAGGTATATCTTTTCGATCCTTGTTGAACAATTTCTCAAACCAGGTTTGTTCTTCCGTCGTCTCATACTGCTCCGGCAGGCTGATATAATAAACGCCAGCAGAACGATTTCGATCTTCTACGACAAAACCCATGCGATCCAGTGCCAGGCCAATCCGTCGCCATGTACGAGGGAAGTTTTCGCCAACTTCAAGGGCAACACCTTTACCTTTACTGACAATACTGGCTAGCTTTTTATTACTGTATGAACTCAGTTCATTATCGACCGCGTCTTCATCCAGACCCAGATAAACCATGAAGTTCTGTAACATCTCAATCTCAAGCTCATGGTCAGAAGGACGGCTTATCCATAGCGTTTTTTCTTCTCCGGTTTCGGTAATAATGACAGGGTCAACGTCTTCATCTTCCACCATCCAGGCATCTTTGTTCACAACATCCTTGGCAATTCTCGCCCCTTTGTGACGAATAAATAACAATGTTTTGTTGCCCTTGCCCCTTTCCAGACGCAACCGGAATTTATCCATGTAGGTTCCCTGATCACCAGAGGTCAGGCTAGTCATCAGGCTGGCGCCATCTTCATTCTCACGCCAACTGGTATCAATCGTTCCAGTCAACTGGTTCGAGTATTTGATTTCAAATCCGGTTTTACCGATAAAACTTCTTAAAATTGGCCATAGCTGTTTAGGACGCATGCTCATTTCCAGCCAGAATAGATTTCCATCCCGAACAAATGAAATCTCTTTTCCTAACTTGGGAAGAACTTTCTTTGATTGTTGCTCAGCAGTTGAGTAACTTGAATAAGTCGTCTGCTGGGAACTAATGCCTGGAATTTCAAACTCAGGGTTAGTGACAGGTTGAGACATATTTGGTGGAATCTCAAGTGCAGCACTGCTTTGACTATAGGTATAGGTATCATCCGGGCTGGAAGAACAGCCGAAAATTATCACTACAGATAAACCTAGCCCGATAAATTTTAAATATAAATCTGATTTCATTACTACTGTATTCTTTAAGTTAAATAACACCGGCCTGCTGCATGGCCTGCCGAAGGACATCATGTTGTGAATCTGACAAAACAGTCAGTGGTAACCGAATTCCATTTGGTATTAATCCCATTTCGTACAGTGCCCATTTAACCGGAATGGGGTTTGCCTCAACAAACAACTTGTTATGCAAGCCCATTAAACGGTCATTAATAAGTGTTGCGGTTTCTCTATCACCTGCGATTGCAGCAACACACATTTCATGCATAGTCCTGGGGGCTACATTGGATGTTACAGAAATCACCCCATGCCCACCAGAAAGCATAAACTCCATGCCCGTGGCATCATCTCCACTATACAAAGCAAACTCATTACCACATTGGGCAAGAATATCTTTGGCCCGCTGGATATCACCGGTCGCTTCCTTGACACCAACAATATTTTTCACTTTAGACAACCGCACAACAGTTTCCGTCAACATATCAACAGAAGTTCGCCCCGGTACGTTGTATAGGATCTGAGGGATATCCACCGCCTCAGCCACAGCCTTGTAGTGCTGGTAAAGACCTTCCTGAGTTGGTTTATTGTAATAAGGTGTAACCAGCAGGCAGGCATCCACCCCGGCCTGTTTGGCACATTGGGTCAGACTGATGGCTTCGCGGGTGGAATTTGAGCCAGTACCCGCTATGACTGGGATACGTCCCGCGACCATTTCCACCACCTGGCGGACCACCTCACAGTGCTCCTTTTCGTCCAGCGTAGCGGACTCTCCGGTGGTGCCTACGGCAACGATACCGTCCGTGCCATTTTCTATATGAAATTCAATAAGTTGAGCCAAACTTCCAGAGTCGACTGAACCATCATCCAGCATTGGTGTTACCAATGCCACTAAGCTGCCCTGAATCATGCAAGCCTCACACCCAAATAAAAGCGACATGGTACTGTCGGGATGACTCCCTGACAAGCGCTATCCTCAGTCCTGACAGGCATTTTAGCCATGGGTTGCCCCGGAGTTCTCGCTTTCAGTATATTAGGGGTTTGAAATGACATTTAGGTAACCCATCATGAGCAGTTCCCTTGTACTTACCGCCCTGGGTGAAGACCAGCCCGGCCTGATCGCCAAACTCAGTCAGGCCATTAATAACAATAAATGTAATATCGAAGACAGTCGTATGAGCGTGCTGGGGGGTGAATTTGCCATTTTGATGCAAGTCACGGGGAACTGGGATCGACTTTCCAAGTTGGAAAGCCAATTAGGCAAGTTACAGGACAATACCGGCCTGACCATTATGACCAGGCGCACGGAAGGCCGGGGGGATACTAAAGGAAAAATGCCTTACACCGTGGAAGTGGTCTCTATCGATCACCCAGGTATCGTCTATCAGCTGGCTGAATTCTTTTCTCAGCGCTCGATTAATGTCCATGATATGACCACCAGTTCTCAGGCCGCAGCTCACACCGGTGCCCCGGTATTTACGCTTGAAATGACCGTGGAAATTCCAGCGGATACCCATATTTCAAACCTGCGGGAAGAATTTATCGATTTTTGTGAACAACTCAATCTTGATGCGGCTCTGGAGCCTTACAAGGCCTGAGCAACAAACTGGAGAAATTATGCCCGGAATTACTTTAAACAAAAAAGTACCCGCTTTTTCGCTCCCAGCCACAGGCGAACAAACTATTTCCCTTAACAAACTCAAAGGGAGTAATGTGGTCATTTATTTTTATCCCAAGGACAGTACCCCAGGATGTACCCGTGAAGGACAGGACTTCCGTGATAATCATGCCAAATTCAAAAGACAGAACACCATCATTCTCGGAGTATCCCGCGACAGTCTAAAGTCACATGAAAACTTCAAGGCCAAGCAGGGTTTTAAATTTGAGCTATTATCAGATAATGAAGAAGAGCTTTGTAAGCTGTTCGATGTTATAAAGATGAAAAACATGTACGGTAAAAAAGTACGAGGCATCGAGCGTAGCACCTTTTTACTGGACGACAAGGGTGTATTAAGGCAGGAATGGCGAAAAGTTAAAGTAGATGGTCACGTAGAAGAAGTATTAAATACCGTGAAAGCCATGAACAAAAATAAAAAGTAGGCTATAACTAAAACTATATGAATGCCAAACAATTATCCAGCCAACGGCTGTTTATTCTCGACACCAACGTATTAATACACGATCCCACCGCGCTGTTCCGTTTTCAGGAACATGACATTTTCTTACCCATGATGGTACTGGAAGAACTGGACAATAATAAAATTGGCCGTTCAGAAGTAGCACGCAATGCTCGCCAGGCCAGTCGTTTTCTGGACGAACTGGTTAGTGATGCTAAGGTTGATGAAATCGAACAGGGGATACCTTTACAGCTCAGTGGCTTTAATAATGAAGAAAGTACAGGGAGATTATTTTTCCAGACCCGTTCCTTTTCTCAGAACCTGCCAGAATACCTGCCAGGGAATAAAGCTGATAACAACATCCTGGGCACAGCAGTTGCCCTACAAGGTAAGTTACCCGATACCAAGATCAGCATGGTATCCAAAGATATCAATCTGCGTATCAAGGCCACTGCACTAGGCATTTCTGCTGAAGATTATCACAATGACAAAGTACTCGATGACACTGACCTTTTGTTCAAGGGGCACCATGAACTGGATGATGCCTTCTGGGAAGAACATGGTGCGCAAATGGATTCATGGATCGAAGATGGCCGAACCTATTATAGAGTAACAGGCCCCGATGTAGAAAACTGGTCACCCAATCAGTTTTTACATGGTAAAAATGAAGGTGGATTCACAGCCATAGTCCGGGAGATTCGGGATAAAAATGAAGCCATCATTGAAACCTTGCGAGACTACAGTTCAACCGCTCATAAAGTTTGGGGTATAACTGCTCGTAACCGTGAACAAAATTATGCTCTGAACCTGTTAATGGATCCTGAGGTTGATTTTGTTAGCCTGTTAGGCATGGCAGGATCCGGTAAGACACTGCTGACCCTGGCTGCAGGGCTGGAACAGACACTGGAAGAAAAACGTTACCAGGAAATCATCATGACCCGTGTTACTGTCCCGGTTGGTGATGACATTGGTTTCTTGCCCGGTACTGAAGAGGAAAAAATGACCCCCTGGATGGGTGCCCTGATGGACAACCTTGAAGTACTTAATCCCGGCGCATCTACCGGTGACTGGGAACGGGCCGCTACTCAGGATCTATTAAGTAAACGGATAAAAATTCGCTCCATGAACTTCATGCGTGGTCGAACTTTCTTAAACCGATATATTATTCTTGATGAAGCACAAAATATGACGCCCAAGCAACTTAAAACGCTTATTACACGCGCCGGGCCAGGGACTAAAGTCGTGTGCCTGGGTAATATCTCTCAGATCGATACCCCTTATCTCACCGAAACAACATCTGGCCTAACTTATGTTGTAGATCGATTTAAAAACTGGGCCCATAGTGGCCATGTCACTTTGATAAGGGGAGAACGTTCCCGCCTGGCTGATTACGCCTCTGATACACTTTGAGTCTCACTGCCCTTTTGTTCCGTATGCTCAGGAGCAAGGGCAAATGCACGCAAGGTAGCACCCACCAGAGTCGCCAGGGGTATAGCAAAGAACACGCCCCAGAATCCCCATAAACCACCAAAGACAAGAATACTCACGATGATCGCGACGGGATGAACATTGACGACTTCAGAGAAAAGTAACGGTACCAGTACATTCCCATCCAGCCCCTGGATAATGGCATAGGCCACCATGAGGTAAGCAAACTCAGAAGTCCAACCCCACTGTACATAAGCAATAAAGGCTACGGGAAAAGTCACCACGGCCGCACCAATATAAGGTACCAGTACAGATAGGCCAACCAGCACTGATAATAGAATTGCGTACTTCAGCCCCATGGCACCAAAGACCACCACACAGACCACCGCAACGATCAGAATTTCCCAGACCTTGCCACGCACATAGTTACCCAGTTGCAGATCCATTTCTTCCCAGACCTGTGAAGCCATACGTCGCTCTTGTGGCAGAAAACGGGATAACCAGCCCAGGATCACCCATTTGTCTTTCAAAAAGAAAAAGATCAATAAAGGAACCAGGATAAGATAGACCAGGATGGTAATCATATCCGGGATTGATGACAGCGAGGCACTCAATAACTGTTGGCCGGTCTGGGCTATCTCATTATCGATTTTTTCTGCAACCTGATTTACCTGTTGCTTGCTCATAAAACCGTATTGCGTCAAAGACAGAATGGCCTCTTTCCCCTGTGCAATATAGTTCGGTAGTTCCTTAATTAATTCCTTAATCTGATTAGAAATCAACGGTACGATACCAAACAGGATAAACATGACAAATGTCATAAACCCACTGAAGACAATGATGACTGCAGGCATGCGAGATAGATTAAAACGTTTCCGGCACATGTTGACAATGTCTTCCAGCAGATAGGCTATTACAATAGCCGCCAGAGCTGGGGCCAACATATTCCCCATGGTCAGGACAATCGTAAAACCAAAGATCAACAACAATGCCAGCAACACGGCATTGGGATCAGAGAAATAACGCTTATACCATTTACTGATAACTTCAAACATAATTATTCGGACTCTTCTTTATAGGCATCATAATAGCGTTCAAACACCAGCTCAAGTTCGTCAATGACCTCGATGGCTGATCGGCCCTGTATGACATGTTGTGTCATTAATGATGAAGTTTCGGTTAGCATCTTGCCCTTGTCCAGCATGGGATAGCTGGCAGACAGGCGTTTTATGGCCGCGATCACAGATTCATCTGTGGGTCGCTCAATTTTATTGACAGTTAATGTTTCAGGATCAGGTTCAAGCAGGCTTTTTGCTGCCAGAAATTCAGCAAAACTCAACAGGTTTTGTGCGTCCTGAGTGGATAATTTACGAAAATATTCGAGGAGTTTTTTCTCAGATTGCTTCATGCAGGCCCTGCCACAACACCTCAATTAAGAGACAGAATTATAGCTAAGAGCTACCTCATCATTTTTGTGTTCTTCACAATAATTACGCGCAAAACTGAGCAGTTCTTCCATGGCCCGAACACGGAATTTCTGTTTCTGATGCACAAATGAGAAGGGACGATTAATAGGTGGATCCAGATTAATAGCCACCAGCGATCCCAGCTTCAGTTCTTTACTGATGGTTGCACGAGACAGGATAGAAACCCCCATACCGGCTTCAACAGCACCCTTAATGGCTTCCAGACTACCCAGTTCCATGGCGACATTTAGATCATTGGTATTGAGGCCTTCATCATTCATATGCTCGATCATGACCTCGCGAGTCCCTGAACCTTCTTCTCGACAAATAAAGGGATGTTGAATGAGTTTTTCAAGTGATATCGAAGTTTCACTCGTCAGCACATGATTCGGTGGAACAATCACCACCAGTTGATCCATACGGCATTTTTCCACCACCAGATTCTTATTATTCACAGGGGCTTCCACCACACCGAGGTCGATAGAGTTATTTTCCACCATAGACACAATACCATCAGTATTGGCCACCTTGAGGCGAATAGTGACTTCCGGGTTTTTGTCCTTAAAGTCACCGAGCAGAGCTGGCAACATATATTCGGCCACGGTTGTACTTGCCCCGAGAATCAAGACACCACTGATATCGCCAGTCAGTTCTCGTACAGAATTATCCATTTCGGCATAGAGCTCAAATATCCGTTCTGCACAATCATAGACGCGTTTACCAGCATCGGTGAGACTGATTCGATTATGGGTACGATCAAACAAACGGGTGTTAAATTGCTCTTCCAGCTGACGCACCTGGAAGGTAACAGCAGGCTGGGTCATGTGAAGTTCTTCGGCTGCCTTGGTAAAGCTGAGCAAACGGGCAACGGTGTGGAAAACCTGTAATCGACGATCGGCCATAATCTATAACTTACTTCTTTAGTGTGGTTAATAACTTGTATCTATACGTATATTAGAAAACTAAGGGAACAATATTACCAAGTATTGATACAAACGGGAATAGATGGGGGAAGTTTGCAGCAGATTATCGGCTGGTGGCCCCGATGTTTCGGAGGCGGGATTGTACTGGAGGCCCCTCCGAAACACCAGACTTAAATCCTCAGACTTTCTGCCCCAGCCGATCTTTCATCACGGCATAGTACATCACCGGGATCACCACCAGGGTCAGGATAGTGGAAACCAGAATACCGAAAATTAGTGCCAGGGCGAGGCCATTGAAGATAGGATCATCCAGGATAAACAGGGCACCCAACATAGCCGCCAACCCGGTCAGGGCAATCGGCTTGGCACGCACGGCACCGGAACGAATCACGGCCTTTTCAAAGCTCATGCCTTCATCCAGTTGCTGGTTAATGAAGTCCACCAACAGGATCGAGTTACGCACAATAATTCCGGCCAGGGCGATCATGCCAATCATGGATGTTGCCGTGAACTGAGCACCAAACAGGGCATGACCTGGCATCACACCGATGATGGTTAATGGGATAGGTGCCATGATGACCAGAGGAACCAGATAGGAACGGAACTGGGCTACCACCAGCAGATAAATCATGATCAGGCCAATACCATAAGCAATCCCCATATCGCGGAAGGTTTCGTAAGTAACCTGCCACTCGCCATCCCACTTGAGACTGTACTCATAGGGATTATCCGGTTGCGAGATCAGATACTGGCTAACGGGATTACCATAAGCCACGGGTGTATCACCTAAACTACCCAGCATACTAAACATGCCATATAAAGGACTGTCCAGATCACCGGCCATGTCACCAGTAACAAACACCACCGGCAGCATGTCCTTGTGATATATAGCCTGTTCCCTTGTTGTCGCAATACGCTTCACAATATCACCCAGTGCCACCAACTGACCTGATTGACTGCGAATCTGTAATCGCATGACATCATCAATGCGTGCCTTGTCTGCCACAGGGTATTCAAGACGAATAGGTAGTGGGTATTTCAGATTTCCTGGATGCAGATAACTGGCATCCTCACCACTTAATACCGTGGAGACGGCACGCACGGCGGCCTGAGGAGACACGCCCAGTAAGGCTGCTTTTTGTTGATCAACACGTAAGATGATCTTGGCCGTCTCTGCCTCCAGGCTGTCATCTACATCGACAATGTCTGCAGTCGATTCAAATACGGAACGAATCTTTTTCGCTACCTGTAACTGGCCGTCATAGGTAGGCCCATAGATCTCCGCCACCAGAGGTGACATTACTGGTGGTCCGGGCGGTACTTCCACCACTTTGACATTGGCATTGAGTCGCTTGCCAATCGCCTGCAAAGGTTCACGTATACTCAGGCCAATTTCATGACTCTTGCGATCACGCTCACTCTTGTCCACCAGGTTAACCTGGATATCCCCCACATTCGATCCCTGACGCAGGTAATACTGTCGCACCAGACCATTAAAATTGATCGGTGCAGCGCCACCAACATAGACCTGGTAATCCGTTACCTCCGGCACGGTTGATAAATAACGTCCCAGCTCACCCAATACACGCGTGGTCTGCTCAAGGGGTGTACCCTCTGGCATGTCCACAACCACCTGAAACTCGGATTTGTTATCAAACGGCAACATTTTGAGGACAACCAGCTTCACCACGGCCAGTCCCACAGACATGACAATCAATCCCATCACCACCAACATGAGTTTATGGCGACGACGTTTGCCTTCTTTACCGGCAAGGAAAGGGCCAACCACTTTTTCAAACAGGGGTAACAAACCTTCTTCACCGGCGAGGGCCTTTTTAGAACTGCTTGCCATGGCTTCAATACGATCACTAAAGCGGCCCATGAGCGGACGCAGGCGTTGTTGATAAAGATTCACTAACCACGCGGGGAGCGGTTTCTCAACATGATCGGCATGATGGTGTTGATCCAGTACCTTGTTGGCGAGCCAGGGAGTAACAATAAAGGCCACGGCCAGGGAGATCAGCATACCGATACTGGCATTGATGGGAATCGGACTCATATATGGCCCCATCAGACCCGTCACAAAGGCCATGGGTAACAGAGCGGCAATCACCGTAAAGGTGGCCAGGATAGTCGGTCCACCCACTTCATCAACAGCAATGGGGATGGATTCCAGTAAGCTCTTATTACCCATTTGCATGTGGCGATGAATATTCTCTACCACCACGATGGCGTCATCGACCAGAATCCCAATGGAGAAAATCAGTGCAAACAGAGAAACACGGTTGAGGGTAAAACCCCAGGCCCAGGACGCAAACAGGGTCATGGCCAGGGTAATGACCACCGCCACCCCCACAATAAAGGCCTCTCGTTTACCCAGGGCCGCCATCACCAGCAATACCACAAAGGCCGTGGCAAAGATCAGTTTGCCGATCAGTTGTTTGGCCTTGGCATCGGCAGTCTCACCATAGTTACGAGTAATAGTGACATTTACATCATCGGGTATGGTAATGCCTTTTAACTGTTCCACCCGTTGCATAATCTGGCTGGCGATGTCGACGGCATTACTGCCGGGTTGTTTGGCAATCGCTATGGTTACAGAGGGAAATTCACCCTTCGCCCCAATCTGTTTTTGTGTGGCTGCCGGGCCCGTACCGAACCAGGCATATTGTTCTGGCTGATCCGGCCCATGCCTTATCTTTGCCACATCTCTTAAATAAACCGGTTCACCATCTTTTACAGCAACAATGAGATTGCCAACTTCTTCGGCCGTGGCCAGGAACTGTCCGGCCTGAACTTCGATCTCCTGATTATTTCCAACCAGAGACCCGGAAGGCTGGGTCGCATTACTTTGTTGTAAGGCATAGCGCAGGTCGTCCAGTGCCAGGTCATAACCGCGCATGGCATCGGCATCCAGCAGCACATGTACCACATTATCCGAACCACCGAGGGTGTAGATATCCCGCGTCCCTTTGACGCGTTTTAATTCCACCTCCATGGCATGGGCCACCTGCTGTAGCTCATAGGCCCCTTTGTTTTTATCTTCACTCCAAAGCGTTAGTCCGACTATGGGCACATCATCGATGCCCTTGGGTTTGATGATCGGTTGCAACACACCTAAGCCCGGTGGTAACCAGTCACCTTTTGAATAGACAGCGTTATACAGACGTACAATAGCCTGAGTTCGATCTTCACCGACTTTGAATTGCACCGTGAGTACAGACATGCCGGGGCGAGAAATAGAATACACATGCTTCAACCCTTCCAGCTCAGATAAAATCTGCTCCGCCGGGGTACTGACCAGTTCTTCCACCTCTTTGGCTGAGGCACCGGGGAAGGCAATAAAGACATTGGCAAAGGTGACATTGATCTGTGGCTCTTCTTCACGCGGGGTGATCAACACGGCAAACAGGCCAAGCAGAAAACCCACCAGTGCCAGCAGCGGTGTGATCTCAGAGGTCAAAAAGGCACGGGCGATACGCCCGGATATTCCCAGTGGCGCACTCATTACTTGTTACCCTGTTGCTGCTTTAAGAGAATTGCAGCATAAATCGGATCTGTCGCCACAACCTCACCGGCTTCAATACCGGCCAGAATTTCTACCAGTCCCTGACTGTCCATACGCCCCAGACGAACCTGGCGAAAAGAGAGACGCTGTTTTTGATCAACGATATAAACAGCTGTTACTTCACTGCGTTTCACGACACTGTCGGAAGGAATCTTCAAAGACTGTTCCTCACCCATTACAAAAACCACTTTGGCGTACATCCCGGGATACACGCCAAAATCACCCTTAGGCAAATTAACCTGCACAGCAAAACTATGGCTGGCCGGGTCAGCATAGGGACTGATACGAAGAGATTCGGCCTGTATCCGCTGACCATCTTTGGTTAATAAATAAGCCTGTTTGAACTTGCGTACGCCGTGAATCATATCCTGGGGAAGCTGCACCTTGGCGCGTAGGGACTCCAGGGACAGACCACTCATTAGTTGCTGTCCCACTCGGGCATTTTCACCAAGCTGTACAAAACGTTTCACCACGATACCGCTATAGGGGGCCCGGACCCGGGTATATTCCATGGCCTCCTCGGCCTGCTCAAATTTCGCCTTTGCGGATTTATATGTGGCTTCCGCCCTATCCAGCACCGCCTTGGCCACCAGTTTCTGGGTATAGATGTCCTTCATCCGTTTGTACTCTGCATCAGCCTGTTTGAGATTTGCACTGGCGGCATTGAAAGCTGCCTGTTGTCCCTTGCCACTGAATTCAAGCAGGAGATCTCCCTTGGCCACATAATCATCCACATCCACATGAATTTTGGTAATCCGGCCTGAGGTCTGGGCTGAAATCGTAGCCTGGTGAACCGCTTCGATTAGACCATCGATCGTACGTACCCTGGCAGTAACAACAGGGCTGGCAACGGTAGTCAGAAGCTCCTCTGCCAATACGCTGATTGACAGGGATATATATAAAAGGAAAGCAAAAACAAGGCGGGCAATGGGCATAATGCACTCCTGCATAGCTGAATGTATATTAGGATTCTCTAATATATAGGCATCACGGACAATTTCAAGTCAATCTTGGTAAGTATAGGCAAAGTTAAGCATGGGTACTAAATAAGCCATTGATTTAACATTAGTTATGTTTTGAACTCTCCGACGATATCCATCAACCTTTGAGCCAATGATGACAAACGTTCACAGGCCTTGGTGACTTCATGCGTACTTTGTGATGAATCTTCCGCCGTGCGATTAATGAGGTCCACACTGCGGTTGACCTCGACCGCCACGGAATTCTGTTCCTGCGCCGCCGTGGCAATTTGGGTATTCATGGTCAGAATAATGCTCATGGTTCCGGAAATTTCAGCCAGCACTTCTGCGGTATGCTCGGTAAATTCCACCCCTTCCTGGGCCTGTTTATGCCCCTCCTCCATTGAGGTCACGGCCTGTTCGGCACCTCCCTGGAGGCGGTCAATAATGGTTGAGATTTCCTGAGTGGATTTCTGGGTACGGTTTGCCAGGCTACGCACCTCATCGGCCACCACAGCAAAACCCCTACCCTGCTCCCCGGCCCGGGCCGCCTCAATGGCTGCATTCAAGGCCAACAGATTGGTTTGTTCTGCAATGTCATTGATGACTGTGAGCATCTGACTGATGTTGTCCGTTTCCTGCTTCAGATCACGAATCACCGCCATTGATTCTTCGACCCGACCGGCAAGGCTATCGACTGAGCCCATGGCCTCCACCGTGACGACCTTGGCCTCACTGCCCTTTTCATCCGCTGACTGATTGGCGGCGAGGGCCTCGTTGGCGTGGCGTAACACCTCCGTGGATGTGGCCTCCATTTCGGTCATGGCTGACGCCACCTGTTCTAGTTGATCACGCTGCTTTTGTACGCCCGTATCCGAGCCCTGAGAAATGGCACTCAGCCCCATAAATGACAGATTCAATTCTTCGGCGTGGCTGTCCAGCTCGGTGATGATTTGCCGCAGATTCTGACTCATGCGATTAAAATCTGCAACGATCTCACCAAATACATCATTACTATCGATCTCATAGCTTTGAGTCAGATCCCGGTTACTGATAGCTGCCGTCATAGTCGACAGCTGTTTGAGTCGTGACACCAGGATTTTTCTCACCAGCGTATAATTCACAATCCCGATGGTGCCACCGGCCACCAGGCAGCCCCCGGCAAACCAGGCATAAAGCCCAGGTTTCCATTCGACAAAAAACTGCGCGTAATAAGGGAAGACGATCCCCATCGCCAGACCAAAGCCCATGAAGGAAATAAACAGCCTGCGTAGAACACTAGGTTGTGATTTTTTAAACAATATTAGCCTCATTATTATTCTGTCTCATACAGGTCGTCACACTTTAAAACGTCCTACCAGATTTCGCAGGAACTGTGATAGATCACAGAGTTCCTTGCTGGCCTGGGTCACTCCCTGCGCCCCTTCCGCACTTTGTTCTGCCACCTGATTAATGGTGACAATATTTCGATCCACCTCTTCCACCACGGCACTTTGCTCTTCCGCCGCCGTGGCAATCTGGGTATTCATATCATTGACTCGGGATATGGCATCAACTATCAGGGCCAGTGATTCATTGACCCTGGCCACGTCAGCCTTACCCTCATCGGCCTGCTGTTGCGCCTTTTCCATTACCTCAACAGCATCTTTCACACCAATGTGTAATTGTTCAATCATGGTCTGAATTTCATTTGTCGAATCATGCGTTCGCATCGCCAGGGTCCTCACTTCATCGGCTACCACGGCAAATCCCCGTCCCTGTTCACCCGCACGGGCGGCTTCAATCGCTGCGTTCAGTGCCAGCAGGTTGGTCTGTTCAGCGATTTCTTTAATCACATCCAGGACCTTGCCAATATCATCACTTCTGGCCACCAGCACCTGAATCACTTCGGCGGCGTTGACCACATCGTTACGTAGTTGATCCATTCGATCCAGGGCCTGGGTAGCAAGGTGATTACCTTTACTGGCCTCCTCATTAGCGTTCTGGGTAGATTCGGCTGTCTGGGTAGTGTTCTTTGCCACTTCCTGGGCCGTTGAAGTCAATTCGGTCATGGCCGTTGCCGCCAACTCTGTTTCCTTCTGCTGTTGCATCACGCCGCTTTCGGCCTGACTGGCAATGGTCGAAATCTTATCCGTCGACTCGGTCAAATGTTTGGTACCTTCATAGACTTCCTGAATAATGTGCTGAAACTTATCCAGCATGTCATTGATGGTTTTGCCCAAGGCGCCAATCTCATCCCCATTTCGAACCCTGAGGCGACCGGTAAGATCAGCATGCTCTTCAATGTCGTGAACACCAAAACGTAACTCACGTAAGGGTTTGATAATGACCAGATGCAGGATCATATAAATAATACTGCCACCAATAACAAACAGACCCAGATACATTCCCGTTAGTGTGAAAAGATGGTTCATGACCGCAGCATCGATTTCCTTGAGCGAATAAGAAATTCGCACGGCACCAAGGACACTGCCTGCCTTGACCTGATGACAGCCCATACAGTTTGTTCCCCGGTAATTTTCGCTAGCCAGAATAGGGTTGATAACCGTTAAAACCCTTCCCTCTGCTGTATCTGCAATTTCTATGATTGAGTTTCCCTTAAGCGACTTACGATCAAGCTCATCAATGACCTGGTTTTCTTCAGTACCCGCTCCATAAAATTTACTGACATTGTCATGCCGGATGATTCGGGCCTCGACAATACCAGGACGGGACAAGACTTTTTCTCTTAACAGGGGTTTGTTGGCCATCGTGCCCGTCACCATCATGGTGTTAATCCCATCAAAATAAGAATCAGCCGTGTCTTTTGTCTGCTGTTCGATGAGCTGCAGGGCCAGGTCCTGTTCATTTCTCATTGTCAGTATCATTACTGCCGCCACCACAAACAGGGTCACAATCGATATACCCAGGTACACCTTTATCGAGATAGAAAGATTCTGAATTGTTGGTATACCTGCCATTAAAAAACTGTCTCCACCAGACAAAAATTGAAGCCAAGTTAAATAAATACAATGCTTTATATATAAGTATGTAAACCCAATAGCGGCGCAGCCTATTAAAACCTTAGATAAATACATGTGAATTCAAGCTTATCCGGGCCTGTATATCAGGGCGTATCCCAAGTACAATTCTGTCATTCATTATCAACAAAATAATTGAGACAACATGGCGCAATACATTTATACGATGAACCGGGTGAGCAAAGTCGTCCCACCCAAGCGATTTATCCTCAAAGACATCTCCCTGTCCTTTTTCCCCGGAGCCAAGATTGGTGTCCTGGGCCTAAATGGTGCAGGTAAATCCTCCCTGCTACGCATCATGGCGGGAGTAGACACCGAGATAGATGGTGAAGCCCGGCCACAGCCTGGTATCAATGTGGGTTACCTGCCCCAGGAACCCCAGCTGGATGAATCCAAGGATGTACGCGGTAATGTGGAAGAGGCCCTGGGTGAGATCAAACAGGCCCTGACCCGCCTCGATGAGGTCTATGCCGCCTATGCCGAAGAAGGGGCCGACTTCGATGCCCTGGCCAAAGAACAGGCGGAACTGGAAAACCTGATCCAGGCCACCGATGGTCATAACCTGGAGCGCACTCTGGAAATCGCCGCCGATGCACTCCGCCTGCCACCCTGGGATGCGGATGTCTCGAAACTGTCAGGGGGTGAACGTCGCCGTGTTGCCCTGTGCAAATTATTGCTCTCCAAACCCGATATGTTGCTGCTCGACGAACCCACCAACCATCTCGATGCAGAATCTGTCGCCTGGCTAGAGCGCTTCCTCCATGAATACCCCGGCACCGTGGTCGCCGTGACCCATGACCGCTATTTCCTCGACAATGTCGCTGGCTGGATCCTGGAGCTGGATCGTGGTGAGGGCATTCCCTGGGAAGGTAACTACTCCTCCTGGCTGGAACAGAAAGAGAAACGCCTGGAGAGTGAGCAAAAAGGTGAAGCCGCTCGTGCCAAGGCCATGAAACAGGAACTGGAGTGGGTACGCTCCAATCCCAAGGGTCGTCAGGCCAAGAGCAAGGCCCGACTGCAACGCTTTGAAGAGCTGGCCACCAAGGAACACCAGAAGCGTAACGAAACCAATGAACTGTTTATTCCACCGGGCCCTCGTCTGGGTGAACTGGTGGTGGAAGCAAAGGGTGTTAAAAAGGCCTTTGGCGACAAACTGCTGATCGATGATCTCAGTTTCAACCTGCCCCGTGGTGGCATCGTCGGTATTATCGGCCCCAATGGCGCTGGTAAGACCACCCTGTTCCGCATGATGGTGGGACAGGAAAGCCCCGATGAAGGTGAACTTCGTCTGGGTGAAACCGTGCAACTGGCCTATGTAGATCAAAGCCGTGATGCCCTGGATGATAAAAAGACCGTCTGGGAAGAGATCTCCGATGGTCACGACATCATGACCGTGGGTGAGTTTGAGATTAACTCCCGCGCCTATGTCGGTCGCTTTAACTTCAAGGGTACGGATCAACAGAAACACGTCGGCAACCTCTCCGGTGGTGAACGCAATCGTGTGCATCTGGCCAAGCTACTGCAAAGCGGTGGTAACGTATTACTGCTTGATGAACCCACCAACGACATCGATGTGGAAACCCTGCGTGCCCTGGAAGACGCCATTCTCGAATTCCCCGGCTGCGTGGTCGTTATCTCGCATGATCGCTGGTTCCTTGATCGACTCGCCACCCACATTCTCGCCTTTGAGGGTGATTCCCATGTGGAGTGGTTCGAGGGCAACTATGCCGAATACGAAGCCGACCGCAAGCGCCGACTGGGTGATGAGGCCGACCAGCCACACCGTATCAAATACAAAAAACTGGATAGATAAATAGTTTTACAGGTAGTTAAAAATGGGAAGAGCCTATCAAAATCGTAAAGTCTCCATGGCCAAGACCGCAGCGGCCAAGACCAAGGTCTACAGCAAGTACGGTCGTGAAATCTATGTCGTCGCAAAATCAGGTGGTATCGATCCTGATGGTAATCTGGCCCTGCGTGGACTCATCGACCGCGCCAAAAAGGATCAGGTACCCAGCCATGTGATCGATAAGGCCATCGACAAGGCCAAGGGTGGTGCCGGAGAAGACTATGCACTGGCCATGTATGAAGGCTTTGGCCCCGGTGGTTGTATGGTACTGGTGGAATGTCTGACCGATAACCCCAATCGGACCATCAGTGACGTGCGCACCTGCTTTAACAAAACCAAGGCCAAGATAGGCACCCCCGGCAGCGTCAGCCACATGTTTGACCATGCCGCAATTCTTGGCTTTAAAGGCGATGATGAAGATGCCGTGCTTGAGGCCCTGATGGAAGCCGATGTCGATGTCACCGATATCGAAAATGAAGATGGAAATATCACCGTGTTTGCCCCCAATACCGAATATGGCAAGGCCAAACAGGCCCTCTTGGATGCCCTGGGTGAAATTGAATTCGATGTGGATGAAATCCAGTACCTTCCCAAGGGCGCAACCCCTATCAGCGGTGACGATGTCGAAATGTTCGAAAAATTTCTGGAGATGCTAAACGATCTGGATGATGTACAGAACATCTTTCATGATGCCGAATATTAAGCCTTTACTGATCGCAACATGGCAAGACAGACCAGCTTCGCTAGACTAATGACATCCCTATGAACGATGTCAAAACCAAATCCTCCGCCACGGCCTATTACCGCTTACACCTGCAAGGTAGTGACTTCGCACCCCGTCATTGGGGTAACTGGCTGGCCGCCGGTCTGTTATGGCTATTCAGTCTGCTACCTCTGCCCCTGTCACGACTGATTGGTGCACTCATCGGTTTGTTATTAATGGCCGCCAACGCCAAGCGCCGCAACATCGTCGCCATTAACCTGAAACTGTGTTTCCCCGAACTTTCTGAACAGACCCGCAAGCAAATGCTGCGACGCCACTACATCACCAGTGGTCAGGCCCATCTTGATCTTGGTCTGCTGGCCTGGGGTAGCAAATGGCGCTTAAAAAGAATATTTCGTGTCCATGGCATAGAGGCCTATCAGAAAATTGCCCAGGCCGATAAACCTATCATCCTGCTGGCCCCCCACAGCGTCGGCATGAACTTTGGCGGCTCCCCCCTGGCCCTTTACCATCCCATGTTCTCCATGTACAAAACTCAGCGCTCGCCCGTGGTTAACTGGTTACTCAATAAAGGCCGCATGCGTTTCGGTTGCCAACTGGTGGCCCGAGACCAGGGTATGCGCCCCGTCATGCGTGGGCTTAAACAACACATTGCCTTTTATTACTTACCTGATGAAGACCTGGGCCCGAAACATTCCATCTTTGCCCCCTTCTTCGGTATTCAGACCGCCACCCTGCCTTCACTGGGTCGGCTGGCAGAAAGCACGAATGCCCTGGTGGTGCCGGTGTTCACCAAACTGACATGGCGGGGTTATGAGATTTATCTACGTCCACCCATAGAAAATTTTCCTGCCGGTGACAAACTGGCCGATGCCACGCGAATGAATGAAGTGCTTGAAGAAGGCATCCGTATCGCACCCGAACAGTATTTATGGACCTTCAAGATATTCAGGACACGCCCCGAGGGTGAGGCCTCGCTTTACGCTGAAAAGAAACGAAATTAAAACAAACCACATTTGGATTAGCAGTGGGGCATTGGTTTGGGTTCGAGTATCTTACTGGTCTTACTATCCTCGACTTTCATCCTTGCATAGCGTGACCTGCTGCCTTTGCTAACCTGGCACTCTACCGTTACCTTGCGACGATCCACCCGCCATTCCCCTTTCACATGCAACATATTCTGCTCAGTCCAGTACGTCGCCGTCCAGTTATAAGGAGTGGATTGTGATGTTGTAAAATAGGTTTTAGAGGCCATTTCGCACCAGTCCCTTAGCTCAGTATCCCTTGTTAATGGCCTGTCACACTCACACCAGTTCTTTAATTTGAAATTATTCTCGATGAGTTTTTCGCATGGCTTAGATGCATAGGTGTTGAAGCTGATAAAAAACAATAGATAAACGAGATATCTCATAACATATTCCTCAGCCGCCGTTCACGCCAGGGGCATTTGTTAAGGGTAAATTAAATTCGGCGCTATTCACTTTTATGCTGTAGAAGCACAACCTTCCGGTTTATAGACACGCTCTGTCGAGGCAGGGAACTTGCTCAATTTATTTTCAGGACGACGCGGCCTGTTGACCAGCTCACCACCGCAATTTGGACAAACCCCATGAAGAACGGCATCGGCACACGAGATACAAAACGTGCATTCAAATGAGCATATTTTTGCTTCGGTAGTTTCTGGAGGAAGATCTTTGTTACAGCACTCACAATTTGGTTTTAATAAAAGCATGCATTTTCTCCTTTATTATTCAGCAGATTTTAGCTGGGTAAATGGTTCCCAATATAGCTTCTAACGGCTTGACAAGTGATGGCATATTCTTCTTAACGTAAAAATCTATTTCATCATCTGTAGGCATATCGACTCTATCCTGGGACACTGTCCATCTGTTATAAACTGGCGCCACAAAATAATCAATATCTCCCTGATGGATTGCATCTACTGCCGACCTTGCTTTCTCTCGTGTTAGTTCATCATTGGACTCAAATAGTACTTCGAGATAAGGGATCATATCTTGCCGAAGGGAGTATGCAAGTACAGCACAGCCGTTGCGTCGGACTTTATTTGATCGGTCCTGCAAGGCTTCTATACCCAGCTTTCGCGCTAACTCAGACTCTCTGGAATATCTGATTACGAACTTAACCATATCACCTCGTACAGAGGCATTTTTAGAAGACCTGTAATATTTAAAACAAAATGGAATATTGTCTTCACCTATAGAACCCAAATACAAAGAGCGTATATTTTCTCGAGCCAATTCCGTAGTCTTTGTCATTAACTCATACAGTTTTTCTATTTGTTGTTCCGTCATGATTGTTGTATGACAATTATTTTTAAGACATATTTTGGTAAAAAGGGCAGAGGTATTATATTTATAAGCAATGGCTGAATTTGTACATTATTTATTCCCTCCGTCCGTCCCCGTTAACTTTAGGTGCCTGGCTCTTCATTAAATATCAATTTATTACCGAATGGATCAGAGATAGCCATATCACGAGTACCCCATGGCATATCTTGAATACCTGGTCTTGCATTTTTATACTGTTTTTCTAATAACTCTTTCTGATACTCATCTAAATTTATGGTTGATATTCTTAAAGATGCCCCTGGACTTGAATCACCATGATGTTCTGATAGATGAATTACGCAACTATCTTTAGATAATTGCATATAGAGAGGAAAATTATCTTCAAATCGATGTTCCCAATCAATAGTGAAGCCCAGAAAATCAACATAAAACTCCTTAGCCTTAGTTTCATCAAAACTACGCAATATTGGAATTGGGCTATTAAAATTCATAAACACCCTCTATGATTTTTGTGCAAACGCCAAACGATATTCATCATAATCCTTAACACCAAACTCCCTTGTACCATAAGAAGTATTTTCTAATGGCCACAAAATTATAGCTTTGTCCTTTATTGAATTATAATATTTATCAACATCTTCAAGAAAGAAATATATTGTTCCTGTGCATTTTGGATACCCTGACCATAATTCTTCACTTGTAAAAATAATAGCTCCACCTTCTTTTTCTACAGTACATGTGTTGTTGGCATTATCGGAAACATCAAATTCCAATATTTCTTCATAAAATGACTTTGTTGTATCTACATCATGACATTTTAATAAAAGGTTTATAGTCATTTATTCTTCCCTTTGTAAATATAATGCTTCAATAACGTGACGTCGTAAGTGGAGATCTGTCATTTTGGCCGTATCTCATGGTGGCGGTCATGGTTATGACCTCATCATGTTTATTCAACCCCATATAAATAACCCCAAAGTTTACCCCAACGCGCCAATCTTTCTTTGCTACTCAACAACCAAGGCTGAATTTGAACAGGTTCACCAAACCGATAAGTTTCGCCAAATAAACCTGAATTAACGGCACCGCGCAATTCACCGTCTATATTACAACCAACGACTAGTAAGTCACCACAGTAATTGCAACGAAAGAACTTAGCCTGGCGATCACCATTTTGGTCGAATGTATATTCGCCACCAGTTAAATCAATTTTCATACCTGGATCACTTATTACTGCAGAAGGGTGGTTTCTGCAATAATTACAATCACAAACACGAGGATTTAGATCACCCATTGATCTATCGACTCTAACTTTTACTTGCCATTGACCGCAGTGACACGAGCCTCTGATTGATTTTTGTTTAGACATAACCGTTTAATTATCGAGACCCCGTGTCTTGTTATACATTTTATGCATTTTCCACCATTTCCTCTAATTTTCTGATGGTATTGAGATTTCTACCCGTTACCGAAACACCTAAACATGATTCTATGTTAGCAACAAGCCTGGAGCGACCAATACCCTTTGGAGCATGTAAATAAAATACTTTATTAATTAACTTATATTCCTCAGTATCATCAATGTACTTATCAAGTTTATCTGTGTTCACTTTTGGTTTTTTGCTACAAAAATAGAAATGCGCAGATTTTCCTTCATTTGGGTGAAAAGGGTTGTGCTTAATTGATGAAAGAAAATCGGATTTTTTAAGAACAAGTACTTCTGGTTTGAAACCAAAGTTATTTGAGACTATTTCGGAAATATCACCTGGAAAAAGTTGTTTACTTCTAAGAACAACATTGCCACTTTGAATGTATGTTTTAACATTCAGATATCCATTTTTTTCAAGCGCAGCAGTCAAATTTTTCATGGAAAGTAGGTTTTTACCTCCAACGTTAATCCCTTTAAACAATACTACATATGTGTCCATAATTTAGTCTTAATATGTATAACGTTTAACATGTGCGGCCAGCCCGCAGTTAGGGCTAATCCAAATGACCGAAGGGAGTGACACAATGTAATTGTCAGGCATATAACTCATCAGCAATCGTTTCAGTCGTTGAAACGCAGTGAACCCCAATGTTTTTTAAGTCGACGATATTGGCGGCTTCAATTTCTTTCGTGGCTGCAGATGTTGCGTCGGTTACAACAGTTACGTCATACCCTAAAGCTACTGCATCAAAAACTGTTGCTCTAACACAATTAGGATATTGTGTACCTGTTACAAACAGATCTGTCACACCAATACGCCTTAATATTAAGTCCAGCTCAGTATTCATAAAACCACTAAATCTATTTTTAACGATTCGATATTCACCATCAACTGGTTTTAATTCATCGACCACTTCACAACCTACTGTGTTTGGTATGGCGCATTTGCTTCCGCTTACAAACTCATCAAAACGGAACTTCTCAATATCACTTCCGTCTTCTCTATACTCTCTAACAATGTGAAAAATTGGCAAATTATGATGTCTAAAGCTACCAAGAATCTTTTGAATATTAGGGATTGTCACATATGCACCAGGTATGCAACTTGGTGAATCAGGTAAAACAAAATCCTTTTGCATGTCGATTATCATTAAAGCACTTTTTTTATCGTACACGGACAATTTCTCCTGTATTTTTGTCTAACGTTAAGCTTTGGGGCCGAAGCGTAGCGGAGTCCCCAGCCGCACTTTTTGCGGCGACAAATTCGTTTTGTTACACCTTTGCCATGTATAGCTCATTAAAATATTTACCTGCTATGTTAAGTGAGCTCTTACGCTCACCTTCTTCTACGAAACCTACCTTTTTGTAAAGAGCTATTGCTCGCTGATTATCTGATCGAACAGAAAGCTCTAACCTGGTAAATCCTAACTCTTGACTTTGCTCAATAATGGCCGAAAGTAGACTAAAGCCAACACCCTGAGACCAATACTGCCTGGCTACGCCGATGACCAAATTACCTACATGCTTTACTCTTCTTTGTGTCTTTCCGGAAATGACGCAATATCCTTGTAAAGCACCATCGCCTGCCTCTGCTACGAGCCAAATAATATTATTCTGAGAAAGAGCCCTTTTAATGAAACCGGCTTGTAACTCAACAGATTGGTCTCTTTCACTGGGCTCAAACAACATGAAATCAGACTCGGTGTCTAACTTCATATTTAGACTGAGCATGGCCTCTGCATCGTTTGTCTCTATTTGTCTAATTTTCATTTAGGTATAAGGTTTCAATAAAGGGCCGCCGCAGATTATCGGTCCCATTTTTGAGCGTGTTGTTAGCTGGTTTTCTTGTGATAATACACTAAGTCAAAACCATTCATATAATCTGGTATGCAAATTGTTTCTTCAAAGCCTGCATTTATGTACAAATCATGTGCATTTTTATTCAAAGTATTTATCCTCAATGTGTTACACCCTGCTTGGTGGGCTAATTTCTCAATTTCAGATAAAAGCCTTGTCCCTAATCCATTATTTCTGTGCTCCGGTTCTACAAACAAGTGAGAAACAAAAAATAAGTTTAGTGTTGCACTCCCCATGATACCGGCAACTATTTTTCCATTGCTATTTCTATAGCAACAATATAGTTTTTTGGGTTCATTTCCTTTTAACTGCTCTATGCCGTAACTAATAATTGAGTCAGAAAGGTACTTTTCTAACTCAGAATTGTCATCTTTGAATATTTCTAAATGCAGATCATCCATGATTAATTTTTCCAGCTAAGGTTAAAGCTCAGGCACTCTGCTTTTTTGTGTTGACCGGAGCGCCTTGATAGCGATTAATGGCTTGAGCATGAATGTCGCTGACGAAGGACACAGCGCGGCGAACTGGGATGTATCCGCAATAGCTGATGGCGCAACCGAACGTTGGACTATCCTATACCCAAGCCTCTTGAAAAAAGGGGATGCTGTAGTAGTGAGAAGATATAACTCTTTTACGCCGTGCTGCGATGCCCACTCCTCAGCACAGCTGACCAACGCTCGGCCATACCCGCCGTTTCGATGTGCCGTAGCCACAACAAGAGAGCGCAGAAGCCCGGCGGAGCTATAGACTTCTACCCCAATAATACCAATAAGTTGCTCATCACCACGAACACCAAATAGATGAAGATTATGTGCTTCGCGCAAATCGGCTGTAGGTAATTCTGCCGTCACCAACAGCGACTCGACTTCAGCATTGAGTTGAATTGTCTCTACATTCATTTTCATGGGTAACTCGGACTTATAACGCCATGCTAATGGGCCACCGCAGTTTGGCGGGCCCATGTTGAACATCGTATTATGCATTTTATGCTACTCATTTTTCTCTTCTATATCGCAACTTGTCATAATAGAAAACCAGTCTTCATTATAATTCTTTAGGGCGTATTTCCTACTATGTGGAACTATACATTTTGAGCAATCTTGGTGAATTGCATCACCAAAATTTTCCTGATGGCCAAATTTTGAATTAACATAGCAATAACTAAATACTGTTTTATTGCCAACTTTTTCTATGCCCGTAGAATTAAATCGAAATAATGGACAAGCACAAAGATAGCAATTTAAATTATCTATATCGTGACATTTTTTCTTTTCTGCATAGAGGTAACAAAAGTCAGGCTCAGAACTAACCATGTTATCAAAGCAGAAGTAATCAACAATACCTTCCTTGCTAAATCCCTTTGATTTCAATTTATCTACAATAACTCTGTGTTTCTCGCCGTGCTTGGAAAACCATGATTTATAGCTCATATAATTATTAGCTTGGTATTTATATTGTATGCATAACGACTAAAATAACCGGCGCCGCTTTTCGGCGACCGGCGCGCGCCTTTTGCGCGCGAAGTTGATTGGATTGTTATGTGATTTTTTACAAACACCTTAACACCATGTTTTTACACTCCAAAATTGCCTTAAACATTTCTTCTGTTGTTAATTCATGTGCTTTTTTGCTTGTTGCTTCTTCCATTGACTTATACACATTATATTGTTTAGCAATAGATAATTTTTTACTTTTTATTTTCATGTTGTTTTCGAGCTTTGCACGTTCAGTATATGCATGTAGCGAAACAAGCATATATTTATGACTAATAAATTCTTTGTCATTTAAATCTTGCTCATCAATTGATGAAATCAGGCCATCAATTCTTTCGCTCAGTTCTTGTAATGTTTCCATAACTTATTTATCTGTATTCACATAGACATAATGACTTTCCGCAACAGGAGTCGACCTCCGTCCTAAGCGTGGATTAACGTAGTGCGTCAGAGCCATAATGATTAAGGACTTAGCCATTAATAAACAGGATCGGAGGTCGACATGAATCAAAACATACTATTTATTGGGATGGATGTACATAAAGAGAGCATTGAAATCGCGGTAGTCGACGGGGCCAATCAGGAAGTTCGACGCTACGGAAAAATCGGCGGGACACGGGATGCGATGCGTAAAGCCCTGCGTAAGCTGGTTTCACAGGGCAAGGTACTGCATTTTTGTTATGAGGCCGGACCCTGTGGTTATGAACTGTACAGGTATTTGGTATCCGAAGGTCATGCCTGCTGGGTCGTGGCTCCGTCTCTCATTCCAAAAAAGGCGGGTGACAAGGTTAAAACTGACAAACGTGATGCCATTCAACTGGCCCGCCTGTTACGGGCCGGTGAACTAACTCCTGTGTATGTCCCCAACCGCGAAGATGAGGCTATCCGTGATTTATCCCGAGCCCGCGAAGATGCCATGTTAGTACAAAAAGCCGCTCGGCAACGCCTAAAGTCTTTTCTCCTGCGGCACGATATTCGTTATCAGGGAAAAACCGCCTGGAATGAATCACACCTGCGTTGGTTGGCCGATGAAGTCAGTTGCTCCTCCCCGGCACAGCAGATCGTTTTCCAGGAATACGTCAATGCCGTGACCGAAGCCGACCACCGGTTAAAACGTCTCAATGAACAAATCGAGATCTTTGCAAGTCAATGGCGTCTGTATCCCGTGGTGGAAGCCTTAATGAGTATGCGTGGTGTCAAGATGACGGTCGCGGTCACCGTGGTCTCAGAGCTGGGTGATCTGAGTCGGTTTGAAAACCCGAAACAACTGATGAGTTTTCTCGGCCTGACACCTTCAGAGTATTCCAGTGGTCCCCGTCAAACACGGGGTCGCATCACAAAGACCGGCAATGGGCATGTACGGCGGATCTTGATAGAGGCCGCCTGGTGTTATCGTTTCCCGGCCAAGGTCAGCCGGGAAATGCAAAAACGACAGGAAACGCTCCCCTTATCGATTCGTGCTATTGCCTGGCGTGCCCAACTCAGACTTACACAACGTTACCGGCATCTGCAACAAAAAGGCAAATCCCATAATGTCACCGTCGTTGCACTGGCGCGTGAACTGGTGGGCTTTATGTGGGCGATTGCAAAAGAAGTGAATTATCCGCGTTAGGGAAAGTCAAAGCCTGTTCAAAGAATATAATCAGGAGGCTAAACAGAACAAAATAACCATAACACCGATTTAATATTACGTGTGAGCACGCCACCACGGTGAGAAGCACCCTCGAAATCGTTAAGTGCCTTGTGAATGTTTACGCATTCAACAATGATGCCCGAACCTAGAGAGAGGTCTCTTCGCGGCGTACACAAGTAAGGCGGTACCCAACCCGCACATATCAGCATGACAACCGTCGTTTTACCGGTGCCGTGCTCACACCTAATCTTAAATCGGTGAGGAGATTCTAAATTAATTTGGAAGGAGTGCGGCTTTACTGTTGACAGCGGAAAGTCATATCAACGATTTAATAACGTGGCCACCCTGAGTGGAGGCCTGCTTTTTAGGCCGTAGCTCAGGGTGGTCACGGTTGATTGCGTTGATACTCATTGAGCCTTCTCCGCCAGTCTAACCAAATTGGTTAAACTGGGAGGCGACAAAACCGAATAAAGGAGAAAGCCCAATGAACTTTTACAA
>JAOULO010000011.1 GCA_029881995.1 Gammaproteobacteria bacterium | reverse complement strand
GCTGCTAATCAGTTTAAACTGCAACAGTATTTACAATCTGAGCGTGTGATTTATGCTTAATAACATCAATCTAAGGGGGTAGCCCATGCTTTCACTCAGCCTGGCCGTGGCCTTTTTTGTCGGCATTCATCTTTTTGTCTCTGGTACACCCTTGCGTGCCAAACTGGTTGCCCGTATGGGAGAAAAATCTTATATGTTGCTGTTTTCGATTTTTTCTTTTATTGGTCTTATCTGGATGATCATGGCCTATCGATCCGCACCCTATATTGAACTCTGGGGACAGATAAGCAGTGGCCGCTGGCTGTCCTCTTTATTGATACTCATTGCATTCATGTTCATTGTTATGGGCATGTTAAGCCGTAACCCCACGGCCATTGGTGGTGAATCTCTGCTTACCAAAGATGATCCTGCCCGAGGAATTTTTCGCATTACACGTCATCCATTCCTGGTCGGCTTTGCCATCTGGGCAGTGACCCATATGATCTACAATGGCGATCTTGGTTCGAATATTTTCTTTGGCGGTTTTCTTATACTGTCGATATTTGGCCCTTATGCTATCGACAAAAAACTCAGCGTTAACGATAACTGGCCAGACTTTGTCAGCAAAACCTCAATCTTCCCTTTTATCGCTATTCTGGATCAACGTAATGAACTGGTATTAAAAGAATTACTGACCTGGAGGCTGGTAGTTGCTTTCATTGTTTATGTAACCGTCTTTAAGCTACATATTTTTATGTTTGGCGTTGCGCCAGTCATTGGTATGTAGTTTATTTTCATAATCCTTAGAGACGAAAATTATATTCAACCTGTTTTCAGATTTGCATACTCCATCATCAACCACTTGCTACCAGCAAAATCAAAATTGACCTGCACACGAGCATGTCGGCCGGTACCTTCATAATTGAGTACGACCCCTTCACCAAACTTGTCATGAATGACTCGCTGGCCAAGTTGTAGTTTATTGGGATCATAATCTCCGCCACTATCTTCGACCTTGTTAAACATCGGTATACTCACCGTACTATGCAGACGCACCTCTTCAACCAGCTCTGCGGGGATTTCATTAATAAAGCGTGACGGCCTGGCATAGGTTTCTTCACCATACAGGCGACGCTTTTCGGCATAGCTGATCATGAGTTTTTCTCGCGCACGGGTCATGCCCACATAACAGAGACGTCGTTCTTCTTCCAGACGACTCGGGTCATCACTGGAAAGTCGATGAGGGAATAGACCTTCTTCCACACCACACAGGAACACCTGTTTGAATTCAAGCCCCTTGGCTGAATGCAGCGTCATGAGTTGCACACAGTCATCAAACTCACCACCCTGCCGTTCGCCCGCCTCAAGGGCAGCATGACTTAAAAAGGCAGAGAGTGGATCCATCTCCTGGATTTCTTCCGTCTGGAAGTCTTCATCGGTAAAGTTGCGTCCGGCATTAATAAGTTCTTCAAGGTTCTCGATGCGGGCACGGCCCTTTTCACCTTTTTCTTTCTGATAATGTACTAGCAAACTACTGGCATGGATCACATGTTCAATCTGTTCATACAGTTCCACACCTTGAATTGAGTTTTCCATCTGTATAATCAGCTCAAGAAAATGCTGCAGTGCACCCGTAGCGCGAGCCGCCAGTTCCTTTTGCTCCACAACCGCATGAGTGGCCTGCCAGAGTGAAACCCCATTGGTACGAGCATATTCGCGCACTGCATCCAGAGTACGATTACCAATACCCCGTGTCGGTACATTTACAATACGCTCAAAAGAGGCATCATCTGTTCTATTGCTAATCAGACGTAAATAGGCCAGTGCATCCTTGATTTCCTGACGTTCGAAGAAGCGCAGACCACCATAAACTCGATAGGGCATACTCCGCTGAATCAAGGCCTCTTCCATGACACGGGACTGGGCATTAGAGCGATATAGCACCGCACACTCGACACGCAAACCGCCCTTATCCACCCAGTCCTGGATTCGTTCAACGATATAGTGCGCTTCATCCAGCTCATTGAAGGCCGCATAAAGAGAAATCAGATCACCCTGGCCATCGGCTGTCCAGAGATTCTTGCCCATGCGCTCGGCATTATGTGCAATTAGTGCATTGGCGGCATTGAGAATATTACCTGTTGAACGGTAATTCTGTTCCAGACGGAAGACCTGCACATTGTCAAAGTCCTTGCTGAACTGCTGAATATTTTCCACTTTTGCACCGCGCCAACCATAGATGGATTGATCATCATCACCGACTGCAAACAATCTACCTGTCTTTCCCGCCAGCATACGCAACCAGGCATATTGAATGGTGTTGGTATCCTGAAACTCATCGACGAGTATGTGGCGAAATCGCTGTTGATAATGTTGCAACACATCAGGGCGTTGTAACCACAGTTCATGGGCGCGCAATAACAACTCTGCAAAATCGATCATGCCGGTGTTCTGACAATAGTTTTCATAGGCCTGGTAGAGTTCCACCATCTGGCGCAAATAGGGATCGCCCTGTACATCGATATACTGTGGCCGTACCCCCTCATCCTTGCGAGCATTGATATACCACTGCACTTCTTTCGGGATGAAGCGGGTTTCATCCAGCCCCATCTCACGCACGATACGCTTGATGGCCCGATGCTGATCGTCACTGTCCATGATCTGGAAGGTCTGGGGCAGATTTGCCTCTTTCCAGTGGGCCCGCAGCAAACGGTGAGCGATACCGTGAAAGGTCCCAACCCATAGACCACCGGCCGGTATCCCGAGCAGGGTTTCAATTCGGCCTCGCATTTCCCCCGCTGCCTTATTGGTAAAGGTGACCGACAGAATGGAGTATGGCGCAAGTCCCTCGGCCTGCATCAGCCAGGCGATGCGATGAACCAGCACCCTAGTCTTGCCACTACCAGCGCCGGCCAGTACCTGCACATTATTATCCGGGGCGCAGACTGCGGCCCGTTGTTCGTCGTTGAGGGGGTCAATGATATGGGAAATATCCATCAGGGCATTCTAACAAAGCCCGAATATTGAGGCTCAACAATATCGACATAATCTATAAACATCCTAGAGAAAACCCGGTGATCAAGTGCGTCTTTGGCTAAGCTATTAAATGGTAGACTCGCAATATCCGCCGGTCATGTGACAACTTCATGAATAATAGATATTTCCTCACAACATTATTTATTATCTTATTATCATGCTTCGCGCATACCCCATCGCGCGCTGACTCACTCGAACTCACATCCGATGAGAAAGCCTGGCTAAAGCAACACCCTGTGATACGTATCGGCATCGATGCCGCCTATGCCCCTTACAGCTTCACCGACAAAAAAAACCAATATGTCGGCGTAGCCCCAGACTTACTGTCCCTGCTTGAGAAAAGGCTGAATATTCGTTTTGAACCAGCCCCAAATCTGAGCTGGCCACAAATTGTGGAGGGTGCCAGGCAGCGTAAGCTTGATGTGATCGCGACAGCAGTGATCACAGAGGAACGCAAACAGTTCCTCAGCTTCAGCCAGATCTACATTCCCACCCCCCTGGTTATCATGGCCCGGGTTGACGACGAACGCGTCCAGCAACGTACCGATATCCGACAACAGAAAATTGCACTTGTTGAGGGCTATTCTGCCAGCCAGCAGGTCATTGCCGAGTTTCCGGATATCAGACCACAAATGGTCGCCACCCCCCTGGATGGACTGCGTGCTGTGGCAACCGGTGAAGCTGATGCCTATCTGGGTGTACTGGGGATCAACGTCTACCTGATGAGCCAGCACGGCATTACCAATCTCAGGGTAGCCGCACGTTACAATGTCGAGACCAATGGCCAGCGGCTTGGGGTGCGCAAAGACTGGCCCCAACTAGTAAGTATCCTCGACAAGGCACTGAATGACATCAGTGAAGTAGAACGACTGGCCATCATGCGTAAGTGGGTGCCTGTCAACACAACAAGCACTGACTCATCATCTCCTGTTGAATTGAGTCAGGCCGAACAGGATTTTCTGGCTGCCCACCCTGTGATCCGGGTTGCCAACGAGCTGGACTGGCCGCCCTTTGATTTTGTCGACAAGGATGGCACACCAAGTGGTTTTTCCATCGACTATTTTAAGCTGGCTACCGATAAGGTCGGCTTGCGCATCAACTGGGTCAATGGTTATGGCTGGGACAAGCTGTTACAGATGGGCTTTAATGGTCAGATCGATGCCTTTCCGGCCATCATCCAGAACCCTAAGCGCAGCCAGCACCTGCTGTTCAGCCCAGCCTACCACCGCAACATCTCCGGCTACTTTGCCCAAAAAGGCAAAAACTATTCAGCACTGAACGATCCACAGGAGCTAAAAAAGTATCGGCTAGCCCTAGTCAAGGGTTTTGCAGACTATCAAACCATCACTGAGCAATACCCCGAAGTCCCTGTGGTAACCGTTGATACCGTACTGGATGGGCTCAAGGCCGTGGCCGCCGGGGATGCCGATCTGTTCATTGGTGATGTGGCCGTATGTCGCTACCTGATTGAAAAACACCTGTTGCGAGGACTTTACCAGGCCGGACGAGTCCAGCTTTCCTCGCTCAACGAAGGCGAAAACCTTCGCTTTGCCGTACGTAAGGACTGGCCAGAGCTACTATCACTCCTCGAAAAAGGTATGCAGGCGATCAGCAAGGAAGAAATCCAGAGCTTGCGTTATCGCTGGACTGATATACCAGCCCCACCTCTGTTGACCAAACAACGACTCATCGCTCTGGCCATTTTTACTACCCTGCTTGGGCTTGTGATGTTTCTGGCCTGGGTCTGGTCACTGCGTCGACAGCGGGATCGCCTCACTCATGAAGTTGGTGAACAGACCCGCGCCCTGTACGAAAGTGAGCAACGCCTGTCACTGGCCCTGGAAGGGGGCGGTATGGCGGCCTTTGATGTGAATTACGAAACAGGTGAAATTGTCGTCAGTAAAGGCTGGTGGTCCATGATGGATCTGGTAGAACCGAATACACCCAACCCACGAGAACGTTGGCTGGACCTCATCCACCCGGATGATCGTAATGAAGTCCTGCACAAGGCAGGCGATTATATGAAAGGAAAACTGGATCGCTATAAAGTCGAGTATCGTGCACTCCCTCCGGGCGGTTCAATCCGCTGGCAGGTCGCTCGCGGTATTGCCATAGACCGTGCAAATGACAGTCGGCCCACGCGTATGGTTGGCCTCATTCAGGACATCACAGAACATAAGGAGCTGGAACGCATCAAAGATGAATTTATTGCCAGTGTCAGTCATGAACTCCGCACCCCTCTGACTTCGATCAAAGGCTCCCTTGGTCTTGTTACGGGTGGTGCCACTGGCCAACTTCCTGCTGAAGCTGAGAAGATTCTGAAGATTGCCCATGACAACAGTGAACGTCTTAACCTGCTGATTAACGACTTACTGGATATCGAAAAACTACGCGCCGGACGAATGAAGTTTATTATGTCCAGACTCAAGATAAATGCCGTCATTGAGGAATCCATCCAGGCCAACCAGGCCTATGTTGACAAATATCATGTCGGTATCGAGTTTGATAATCAGTTAAATAATGAATCGGTGGTCGAGGTAGATAAAAACCGTATTCTGCAGGTTCTGGCCAACCTAATCTCCAATGCAGCCAAGTTTTCACCTACAGGAGGCCGGATCAACTTACGCAGTGAAAATAATAATGGCGTGGTACGTGTATCTGTCAGCGATGAAGGAGAAGGCATACCTGAGGAATTTCATGATCGTATCTTTGAGCGCTTCACTCAAGTAGAAAGTGGTGATGTTAAAGCTCGAGGTGGTACAGGACTGGGGCTTGCCATTTCTCGTGAGATCATCGAACAACACAAAGGCCATATTGGCTTTCAAACATCCAGCAAGGGCACGACATTTTATTTCGACCTACCCGTTTACCAATAAACTAATTATGCCATGACAACTGGGAGTTGTTTGGTCAGAGCCATTTTTTCACTCACCGCCTCACCCAAGAGGGCATAACCTAACAGGCTGCCATCCTTGTCTATAAATAAGGCCTTTACCCCATCATCAGTTTGCTCAATCTGCCACTCACCATCGGAGCCTGCAGGAGGTGGTGCCACGGTACAGGGGCACAAGGGTGTTTTAACCAGGGTCGGCATAGCAGGGTAAGTCACATCCGTAACTTCACCAGCAAGGGTCTTGGCCAGGGCACGGGCACCCTGCATGAGCGGCATGACATAAAGGAAGACCTGACCCTCGACTTCAGCACAATCCCCCAGTGCATAGATATCCGGATGACTGGCTTGTAGTTTTCTATCGACAACAATTCCTCGGTTAACCTTTAGTCCTGCTGCTTCGGCCAGAGAGGTATCGGGCTTGAGCCCAATAGCCGACAAGACAATGTCTGCCTTGAGGATCTCATCACCTGTCAGCTCAAGTTCAAACTTATTACCAATCTTATTTACCACAGTACAGGTTTTACCTAAATGCCAGTCAACACCGGCACTTGCCAGTCTTTCTTTCATAAAGGAACCCGCTTCTGGTGGAAGAAGACGACCGAGGGGTAAGTTATCAGGGCCAATAATACTGACCTTATATTCTGCACTCAGAAGATCGTTGGCAAATTCACAACCGATCAAACCTGAGCCGATAATGGCAACGTGTTGTACAAAACTTAACGACTCACGAAACTTTGTATAATCCTGCAAGCTGTTGACGGTATAGATAAGCTCGACCCCATCGCCGACAAGTGGCGGCTCAACTACCCTGGCGCCGGTGGCCAATACCAGCTTACTGTAACTCAGACTATCTCCCTGACTGGTGCTGACTGAGTGAGACGATGGGTCGATGCCATCTACGCTTGTAAATGTCATGATTTCCGCATTCAGATCACTGGCCATTTTCTCAGCGTCAAAATTGACCAGCTCGTTGGGCTTTTTCTCCTTGGCCAGGGCATTGGACAACATGGGTTTAGAATAGAACCCACCATCGTCGTTGGTAATAAACAACAGTGGCGTTGTGGTATCAAGTTTGCGAAACTCTTTACCAAGGTTATAGCCAGCCAGGCCGGTACCAATAATAATAATGGGATCCATAATGACTCTTGATTGATTATGCGAATTTTAGTGTTCTATCTTAGTACGTTTTTGTTTGGGATGCCCCTTATATCCCATGCGGAAACATTTACCGTCAATAGCCCTAATGGGGATGAAATCTCTGTCGAGCATTTTCCTGCCATGGGAAAAAACCTGTTTATCTGGATTCCCCACGAATCCTCACCCACAGCCGTAGATAAGCAACTTTCTCAACAGGTGGCAAAACTGGGTATCGAGGTCTGGCTTGTGGATCTGTTTAATACCAATTTTCTACCGGTTGCTGCCAGTAGTATGGAGAAAATCCCAGCCAGTCAGATCAGCCTGTTAATTGATTCGGCTTATCAGAAAACCGGTAAAAATATTTTTCTGCTCACCGCAGGCCGTGGAGCAGTGCCCGTTTTGCGGGGCACACGACACTGGCAACTCAACAAACTACACCCGTTTGAGCTGTCAGGCGTCATCATGGTCGGCCCGAAACTGTTCGTCGAAACCCCCGACCCTGGCCTGGAAGGAAAATTACTTCCCATTGTCACAGCCAGTAATCTGCCCTTATACATACTGCAACCTGCCCAGTCACCCTGGTTCTGGAAACTACCCACACTGGTCAAGGGATTGGAACAAAGCGGAAGTGATGCCTTTATTCAGCGACTGGACAATATCCGTGATCGGTTTTTCTTTCGGCCCGATGCGGTCAGCAAGGAGCATGAAGCCACAAAAGCCTTGCCAAAACTACTGCAACAGGCCAGCCAATTACTCCTGCAACTACCTAATAAAACACGTAAAGCGGTTACTAAAAGCCTGGCCAGTCCAAGCGTCAGGGAAGGCAAAAAGGACCTGAAACTACAAGTATATAAAGGCAATCCAATACCACCTCCGCTGGCCCTGAACGATTTATCTGATAACAAGCTTGATATAAAAGATCTGCAAGGACAGGTGGTACTGGTCAACTTCTGGGCCAGCTGGTGCCCGCCCTGTGTTCATGAAATGCCATCGATGGCCCGGCTTATGAACCGGTTCAAGAGGCAGGGCTTTACTATACTCGCGGTTAACATGGCCGAGGACAAACGCACCATCCACCACTTTATTAATAATAGGGTTAAGATCAATTTTCCTGTCATTATGGATAAAGATGGCACCGCACTTCGGCAATGGAAGGTCTTTGCCTTCCCCACTAGCTACCTCCTGGATCGGCACGGCGTGATCCGTTTTGCAGTTTTTGGCAGTATCGATTGGGACAGTTCGGAAATCGTGTCTACAATCAGTGAACTGATTGCAGAAAAATAAAACCAAAACGCTAATACATCCATGTCTGAATCGAAAGAATACAGTACCGACAAGGTAAATATCAGCTATGCCGAAGTGGGTGAGATGGAACGTCATATTCTGACTATCCAGTCCCGCTGCCGCTTGATTGCTTCCCTGTGGTTATGGGGTTCCTTTGCTGGGATGGCCTATATCCTGTCAGAAAACCTGAACCTGCATATTTCAAACGAGATCATCTTTCTTGGCATAAACACCACGGCCCTGTTAGGAATTTGCATACTCTGGGCACTGGATCTGCAGGTCTATCATCGACAACTGGTCTGGATTATGTCCGAGGGCCGTTTTCTGGAAAGCAAGTACAACTGGTTACCGAATTTACGTAAATTCCGCTATGCCCTGCTCTGCCATAGTGACTCCTCACCCCGAATGGTCTGGTATTATCTGGTTCAAAGCTTAATTCTGATGAGTTTTGGTGCCGCCAGCCTGGCCTACTGGCTGTTTAAACACCAGCGTGAGGCACTGGCGGGTTATACTTCTCTTTATGTGATTATCGTAAGCATGATAATTCTTATTATATATATCATTACTGATGACAAAGTACCGTCTAACCCTAAAGGCCAAAGAAAAACGTCTAAAAAATGAGCCTGATTAAAAACATACACCTTCTCACAGTTTTAGTTTCCATCAGTGGATTTGTTCTGCGTGGCGTCTGGATGGTCATGGATTCTCCCAGGCTAAATCAGCGCTGGATTAAAATTCTCCCCCACGTCAATGATACGATTCTATTAATAACAGGTATCACCCTGGCCATTCATATCAAACAATATCCATTTGTTCACGATTGGTTGACTGCAAAAATTATTGCCTTAATGATTTATATTGGGCTTGGCATGTTGACCATTCGCCATGGATACAGCAAACAACAACGAATTATTACCTGGCTTGCTGCAATACTTGTTTTTTTGTATATGGTTGGTATTGCCAGGACAAGAAATGCCTTTTTCCTCTTCTAGGGAAATAACTGCGGACTGACTTTTATTCAACATTTGTTAAATCATTTCGATTAGCTAGAATTAATATAATAATAACAACCACTCTCACACCACTTTAAAACCAGGCACCCACATGAACGACCTAGAAAACTATTTTAAAAACAACACTGGTAAGTTAATCCATAAATGGCAGCATTATTTTGAAATCTATGATCGCCACTTTTCTGCTTATCGCGGCAAAGAGGTTCATATCGTCGAATTTGGTATTTTTCAGGGTGGCTCCCTGCAAATGTGGAAGGATTATTTTGGCCCAAAAGCAAAAATATATGGTGTCGATATAAACCCTCACTGCAAAAAACTTGAAGAAGAACAGGTGCAGGTCTTTATTGGTGACCAGGAAGATCGAAGCTTTCTACGATCCCTGGCCAATAAGATTCCCAAAATTGATATTCTGATTGAAGATGGTGGCCACACCATGAAGCAACAGATACATACTTTCGAAGAACTCTATCCACATGTTGCCGAGGATGGTGTTTATCTCTGTGAGGACACACATACTTCATATTGGAAGGGCTTTGGCGGCGGTTATAAACGGCGCGGAAGCTTTATTGAATACAGTAAAAACTGGATTGACGACATCCATGCCTGGCACTCACGACAACCCTCGAAACTAAAGGTATCTGAATTTACACGTTCGGCCCACTCCCTCCATTTTTATGACAGTGTCGTAGTAATAGAAAAACGGAAAATGGAAAAACCCTATGATCTGAAAACAGGTACCCCTAGCATCCCAATATACAGCCCACCCAAATTAGGCCTATTTCGTAAACTGGAAAAAAGGTTAAGAACGAAGCGTAAAAACGCCTGATATTGTCACTACCATAAACCAAATCCTTATATAACCACTTGGTTATTTATTGGTAATATTTACCTCAAGATCCTTCATATCCATTCGATAAATACATTACGTTCTGTATAGATTTTTTAAATCTCTCTTCACTATATAAAATTTAGGGAAAAATGAATGTCGGGACTGAAAAAACTCATCCATTCATTCCAGACCAGTTTGCAATACCGTCTCGACCAGGAACAGCAGTCAACAAAGATCCGTCTATTCATTGCCTTCTCTATTGTTTGTTATGTCACAGCAACCTATCAATTAGGCGCTGAAGACCACATTCCTGAATTGATTCTGTATGCCATGGTATTCCATGTAGTTGGATCGATTATCCTTTTTACCCATACCCGCTTTAGTCCCAGAACTCGCCCTCTACGCTGTATTGCTGGTTTTAGCCTAGATATTATCATTGGCACAATTATTATGATCGGAGGTGGGGCTTCTACGGCCTGGATCTATGGCGGGTTTATCTGGGTCATTGTGGCCTATGGCATCCGATTTGGTAAGCCTTATATGTTTACCGCCCATGTCATTGCTTTGATTGGTTTTGCTACAACTTTAGCTATTACAGAGTTCTGGCAATCACATCTTGCTATGGGGCTTGGCCTGATGGTCTGGCTAATCGTCTTACCATTTTATGTTGCCAAATTGATCGATGCAATGGAAACCGCCATCGTCAAATCTGAAGTTGCCAATGAAGCCAAGAGCCGTTTTCTGGCCAACATGAGTCATGAAATTAGGACACCGCTGACCGCTATCATTGGTTACTCTGAGTCTTCACTTGATAGTGACCAGACCATGCAGGATCGGGTCAAAGCCCTCTCAATTATTAAAACCAGTGGTCGACATCTGCTGAATATTATTAACGATATTCTTGATATATCTAAAATCGAAGCCGATGAAATGGATATTGAACAAATAAGTGTCAACCCATTTCAAATCATGGCCGATGTTGAAGCCATTGCCTCTACCCAGGCAATTCAAAAAGGGCTGGCATTCGATGTCGATTACCAACTCCCCATCCCTGGCACTATCACTGGTGACCCACTTAGATTGAAACAGATTTTGCTGAATCTAACAGGAAATGCCATCAAGTTTACAGAAGCTGGCGCGATTACCATCACAATAAGAAATCTGCCTGAATACAATAAACTACAGTTTCTGGTAAAGGACACTGGTATCGGTATGACAGAACAGCAGTTAGCTCAGATCTTTGAACCATTCAAACAGGCTGATATCTCTACCAGCAGGCAGTATGGCGGGACAGGCCTCGGGCTGTCACTATCAAATAAACTGGCTGGCCTGCTCGATGGCGAACTTGATGTAATAAGCCAGCCTGACAATGGAACAACCTTCATTCTAAGCATACCCTGTGGTCAAACAGGCGATATGATTACACATTTGAAGCAGATCAATTTTAATAAGCTGAATGAACCCGACTTTAATACCCAAAGTAATCTAAGCGGTACAATCCTGTTGGTAGAAGACAATAAGACCAATCAGAATCTTATAGCCTCACTACTCAGAAAAATGGGCGCTAGCGTGACCTGTGCGAATGATGGTAAAGAAGCCATGGAGCTGGCTTTGCGCCAACAATATGACCTTATCTACATGGACATGCAAATGCCCGTGATGTCTGGCCTTGAGGCTATCAAACAGTTACGTGCTAACTATTACCGAGCCCCTATTGTTGCCCTGACTGCCAATGCCACACGGGAAGATCGCCAAAGCTGCCTGGATGCCGGCTGTAATGACTACCTGACTAAACCAGTTAATCGCGAACGCTTATATTCCCTTACTGCAAAATATCTGGATATAGATGAAACTGGAATTATAGAAGAGGTCATTCAACCTATTCATTCAGAACTATTACATAAAGATTCGGTTATCAATCACCTACTACAGGATTTTATTCATGAACTGTCACGCATGATGACCAATATCAAGATGGCCTTTGTCGATGAACAGTGGCAGTCCATGCAGGAAACTGCTCATGATCTAAAAGGTATGGGGGGTGGATTTGGTTATCCGCAGCTTTCTGATCTGGCAGAGCATCTCGAGCTTGCCCTAAAACAGCAGAATTACGAACAGGTACGGGAATATTTAAACGAGCTCGATATTATGACGAAGCGTATCTATCTAGGGAAAATGCCCGACACCGACTGTGCTTAGTCAGCTCTTTGTCTCAGCACGTAAAGTCTCTATAACTGCTATGCTATCAGGTCTAACACCACGCCAAATATAAAACGACTCTGCAGCCTGCTCTACCAGCATACCCAATCCATCAAGTACCCGGCCTGCACCATGTGCACTTGCCCACTGCATAAAGCTTGTCGGCTCAGCACCGTACATCATGTCATAACAACAGGCATTTTCTGCAAGTAACTCATCGGGCAGTGGAGGCAGCTGGCCTTGCAGGCTGGCGGCAGTGGCATTGATCACAATATCGAACTGTATGTCATTAATGCCATCGTAGCCCATACCTTTTATATTGCCCATATCAGCAAAACTCATTGCCAACTCAACCGCTTTATCAACAGTTCGATTGGCAATCACCAGCTCAAGAGGCTGTTCAGCAAGCAAGGGTGCCAACACACCACGGGCTGCTCCACCCGCCCCCATTAACAGGACTCGTTTAGCCTTAATTGCTATTTGATGGTTGATTCGCAGATCATTCACCAGCCCCACACCATCGGTGTTATCACCGTACAACTGCCCCTTGCCAAACCTGATGGTATTAACCGCACCAGCCCGTTCTGCCCGCTCACTTCTTTCAGTTACTAGCTGCCAGGCTTCCTGCTTAAAGGGCACGGTAATATTAAGACCCTTGCCCCCTGCTGCATCAAAATTTCCAACCGCCTGCGCAAAGCCTCCCAGGTCTACATGAATGGCTGTGTATTCGAGTCTCTGGCTGGTTTGTTTTGCAAACAGGGAATGGATATAAGGTGATTTGCTATGGGAGATGGGATTGCCCATCACCGCATATTGATCCTTTCGTACATCAAAATCGAATATGTCAGACATTTATAAAGTGTCCAGGAAAGTTAATTTTCTCTTAAGGCAATAAAAAACCCTGCGCTCTAATCTGAGTGTATATTAAATACAGGATGATTTGAGGACAAGGTAGTCGTTATTATTGAAAACAATTTTGCTGACTGTCTTAACCAAACATTCCCTTGAGGGTAAAGAAGAATAGAATCGACATAATCGCCCCGGCAGGCAGGGTGACGATCCATGACAGGAAGATGGTGCGTACTACATTCATGTTCAATGCGCCGATACCGCGAGCCAGACCAACACCCAGTACCGCACCCACCAGGGTATGAGTCGTAGAAATGGGCAGACCAGTCCCAGACGCCAGCACCACAGTTGTGGCCGCAGACAATTCACAGGCAAAACCACGGCTAGGTGTTAGATCAGTAATGTGCTTACCAACAGTGGCAATAACACGACGGCCATACATCAACAGACCTGCCACGATACCACCACCACCGAGCAAGAGCACCCAGGCAGGGAGCACGGATTTCTGGCTAATCTGGCCACCACTATCCACAATACTAATAACTGCTGCAACTGGTCCAATCGCATTGGCCACATCATTAGAGCCGTGTGCAAAGGCCATCCCACAGGCAGTCACAACCATTAACACCGCAAAGACTTTTTCAACGTTCGCAAAATGGAATTCACGATCGGCATTAGGATCGATATCGAGTTTACGGATGAAATAGATACCTATAAACATAACAATCAGACCAATCAATACAGCAAGTGAATAGCTCTGACCAGTGGTCAGATCAAGGCCAACGTGTTTCAGACCTTTGAACATGGTCACCAGCGCCATAATAAAGCCGGCAAGAAAGATATAAATAGGGACATAACGCTTTGCATTGCCCAGTGGATCATCGGTATTGAGAATAAATTTCTGCACACTGCGGAACAACCAGTAGGAAATAATCCCGGCTATGGCTGGAGATATCACCCAGCTCATGACAATGGAACCTACCTTGCCCCATTTAACCGCATCCATACCGATACCGACGGCAGCAAAACCCACGATGGCACCGACAATAGAGTGCGTCGTAGAAACCGGCCAGCCGTGACGAGACGCAACCAATAACCAGATACCCGCTGCCAGCAGTGCAGCCAGCATCCCAAACACTAGTAGTTCTGGTGTGCCGGATAATAGCTCGGCATCGACAATACCTTTACGAATGGTTTTGGTTACCTGACCACCGGCTAGAAACGCACCGGCAAATTCAAAAATGGCCGCAATGATGACGGCCTGTTTTATGGTAATCGCACCAGAACCCACCGAGGTTCCCATGGCATTGGCCACGTCATTCGCACCAATACCCCAGGCCATGAACAGACCGAAGATACAGGCCATAGCGATATAGTAAAATTCAAATTCCACGATAACTCCTCCCCAGAAAATCAGCGAGCCAACAAGAGTTCGAGGCGACTGCCTACACGTTGGGATAAATCACCAAGGTCTCCGATCCAGTCGAGTACCTTGTACATGAACATCACATCCACCGGTGGCAGATCTTTTTCTACTTTAAATAATTCAGACCGAATCTTGATTTGCATCTTGTCGGTATCGGACTCAATCTCATCCAGTGTCTTAATCATCTCCTGGACCAATTGCACTTCACCGCCACCAAAACCCGTCTCTACCAGTTCATCCAGCTCATTGATAGCAACCTGGGCCTGTTTCGATGCGTCAATACAACGTTGTACAAACTCAATCATTTTTTCGTTGATTGATTCTGGAAAGCTCATCTTGCGGCCAACTATCAAACCCGCCACATCTTTTGCCTTGTTGGCAATATTGTCCTGCATACGCAGAATTTCCAGCAGGTCCGCACGAGATACTGGCATGAATAGACTTTTAGGCATGTGTAAACGCAGACTGCGTTTTAACTTGTCGGCATCTCTTTCGAGTTTGGAGATTTTTTTCTGAACCTTCTTGGCTTCAGACCAGTCTTCTTTTAAAGCAGCTTTAATAAAGGGGATAAGCTCAGAAATACATTCCTGTACGCTTTCCATGTGTTGTTGCAGGGGTTTAACGGGTGATGAGCCAAACAGGCTGGAGATGGTCGTTCTAGCCATAGAAATTTTCCTCTTTTGTGATACTGCCAACCAGCATCAATTTCTAAAAAATTTAACCTTGATTTGCGCGCAGTATAACCGGGGGAAAGACAAATACAAGAATTTTTTTTACATTTTTTTTACCGTGCCAAACACTTGATTAAAGAGATATTTTTTTTAAAATTTAATAACTGAGTTATAAAGTATTACTAATATATTACAGCCAGCTAGCGACTTTTTTTGCGAAGTAGCTTAATACACCATCAGCGCCTGCACGTTTAAAACCTAACAGTGATTCCATAATAACCGCCTTCTCATCCAGCCAGCCATTTTGTGCTGCTGCCATGAGCATCGCATATTCACCGCTCACTTGATAGACATATGTAGGCGCACCAAAATGATCTTTCACTCGTCGCACAATATCGAGATAAGGCATACCGGGTTTGACCATAATCATGTCTGCCCCTTCATCTAAATCAAGTGATACCTCCCATAAGGCTTCATCACTATTCGCAGGATCCATCTGATAGGTATACTTGTTACCGGCCCCAAGATTGGCTGCCGAGCCAACTGCATCACGGAACGGGCCATAAAAACTGGAGGCATACTTGGCAGAATAGGCAAGGATGCGAGTATGGATATGTCCTGCTCCTTCAAGGCCCTGACGAACCCTGCCAATACGACCGTCCATCATATCGGAAGGCGCCACCACATCAGCCCCGGCCTCGGCATGGGAAAGGGCCTGCTTGACCAGTACCTCGACAGTTTCGTCGTTCATGACATAACCACTATCATCGATCAGGCCGTCCTGACCATGAGTAGTGAAAGGATCAAGGGCCACATCGGTGATCACCCCCAACTCTGGGAAATTTTTCTTCAATTCACGTACCGCCCGCTGGGCAAGGCCATCCGGGTTATAGGCCTCTTTGGCATCCAGAGACTTAACCTCAGTGGGTGTCACCGGGAACAGGGCCAGAGCAGGGATTCCCAGCTTGAGACATTCCTCGGCCTCTTTTAATAGCTCATCAATACTGACCCGCTCGATACCGGGCATGGAGGCCACGGCCTCGCGCTGCTTTTTGCCTTCGAGCACAAACATGGGATAGATAAGATCATCAGTAGTAAGCACTGACTCACGCATCAGGCGCCGTGAGAATTCATCCCTGCGCATACGCCTCATACGTACACTGGAGAAATGCCCTCTGCCTGTCTCATAGCCTGCCATATTTACTCCTGATAAGCATATTATTCATTGAATTAATTAAGGTTTTAATGCCCTGTCATTCATCGCACAAGCGTTCCAAACACACTATTATTATGAAACAATCCAGCGCAACTGGATCAAACAATAACGACTAGATTATGCAATATCAAAGGATGAATTACACCATGATAGCCCAAGCTCGTACCCTGACCCTGATCATTGCCACCCTCGCAGCCCTGTTGTATTCCACAGCAGGAGCGGCTAATACACCCGGACCAGTGGATGTGCTGAAAACGGCATCGGACCAAATGTTCAAGGAATTGAATGCTAATCGAGCTCGGCTCAGTAATAACCCTGCAGAAGTGCAAAAAGTCATTGAGCAGATTCTGCTGCCCCATATCGATATCATCGTCGCGTCAAAATATGTGCTGGGTAAACACTGGCGTACAGCCAACAAGGATCAGAAACTCAAATTCATTCGCCAGTTCCGTAATCTGCTGTTACGATTTTATTCCACGGCCCTTGCCGAGTATCTGGGTGACCAGAAAGGTAAAAAGCTCGATCCTGGAATGATTAAATTTAAACGTTTGCGAGCTTCTGCGGAAGACAAGGACGTCACAGTTCGTTCAGACGTTATCCCAACCAAAGGTGAACCCATTCCTGTCAACTATCACATGCACCTGACTAAAAAAGGCTGGCGCGTTTATGATGTATCAGTTGAAGGGATCAGTGTAATCACCACCTATCGCACCAGCTTTGGGAGTGAGATTGTTGCTAATGGTCTGGATAGTCTGATTGCTTCGCTGTCTGATAAAAACAGCAAGTTCATGGCACAGGCACCGGCCTTTAAAAAGAAAGATAAGGAAAAAAAAAGTAAAGTGAATTGATTCGTTTTACTTAAATAGTGTAAATATCAAACTATCTCAAACCCACGCTATGCGTGGGTTTCTTTTTTTACTCGATTCCACTCCCAGTAAACCCAGAGCAAGCTGCCTACAGCTTTTCAATAGATCGTCCTGTGCCTTTTTATCAGTTAGCGTTCTGGATACAGCCACACCACCGATCATCATCGCCGTCACTGCCATAACGGTTTCTTTATCACAACATGAAAACTGTCGTGTATAGGCACGTATCATCTGGTTCATCTTCAGATAAACCTCGGTATAGGCCTGTCTTGGTTCTGGTTCATTTACTGCTACATCGGTGACCAGAAAAGCAAGCGGACAGGGTAAGTCTGCTTTTTTAACATGCAACTTACTGAGATAGGCGCTCACCAACTGTGATAACCACTGGCGCTCATCTTTGTCATCCGGCTTAGGCTGGCCAAAGATTGAAAACAGCGGTGTGCTGGCAATGGCCTGTGCATAAAGATCCTGCTTGCTTTTGAAATGGGCATAAAAGGCACCGCGGGTCAGATCGGCATCGGCCATGACCTCATCGATGGAGGTGTTATCAAAACCCTTGCGGGTAAACAGACGTACCGCACTACCCAGGATTCGCTCACGACTCTGTTGTTTGTGTTCAGCGGTATAGGGCATATTGACCTCACAAATTTAAATATGTTGTTGAACATATTAAACTACCGCCTATGATAAATGCCAGATTGATTCATCATAAAGGAGAACGGGATGCAACAACTACATATTCTCTATCCGCTGTTTGTCATGGCGGCACTTACTTTTTATATCACTATTCGTTTGGCCAAAGTTCGAGTACGTGCCGTGCTGCAGGATGGGCTGAAGGCAGCCTATTTCAAAAACAATCGTGGCGGCGAACCGCCGGAATACCTTTTACGCAGTGAACAGCACTACATCAACCATTTTGAACAGCCGGTGCTCTTTTATGCCATTTGTCTTATTGCTTATATCACCGCGAGTGTAGACCTGCTGGCCATTGGCCTGGCATGGCTGTTTGTCGCCACACGTTTCATTCACACCTATATCCACCTCGGTACCAATAAGCTACTCAAACGAAAACAGATATTTATCTATAATGTCATTATACTGATCACGCTCTGGTGTGAAATATTTGTGCGTATAATTTTGAAGTAATGGAGTAAATATGAGTCTTATATTCAGAATGCTATGGCTACTTATCACATCACTATTTAAGCCACGGCTACCACATATCAAGCCATTTAATGAATTAAGCATGATAGTTTTACCTAATGACCTGGACATTAATATGCACATGAACAATGGTCGCTATCTCACAATATGCGATCTCAATCGTGTCGATATGTTTATACGATCAGGACTTGCCAGAACTATGATGAAACAAAAATGGATGCCCATTATTACCGAACATACCATGACCTATAAAAAGGCACTCAAGCCCTTTCAAAAATATAAAGTCACCATGAAGGTAACCGGCTGGGATGACCGCGCCTTTGATATGGTGCATGAATTTCTGGTTGGTGATCGTGTTGTTGCTGAAGGAACCTCGAAAGGTGTTATCTATAGTCGGCGTGACGGCATTATTCCACCAGACCAGGTTATGGCCACAGTGGAGAAAAATCTCAATGGATAATTTTTCAATGCAGTTTGAGGTGCGCTGGGCCGATGTAGATGCCAATCGCCACATGCGCCACTCCGCCTATAATGATTATGCTGCCCATCTGCGAGTTAAACTGTTAAAGGCCATCGACATGGATCTGGTCACCATGGCCAAACATAATTTTGGGCCGGTACTGTTTCGAGAAGAGACGATCTTTTATCGTGAACTCAATATGGGAGACGTGATTACCGTCGATGCCCGCTTACAAAAAACCAGGCCCGACGGTTCACGCTGGACGTTTGTACATAGTTTTACAAAGCCCGATGGTAAACTGGCTGCCACAGTCACCGTGGATGGTGCATGGATGGACCTTGCCAAACGAAAACTGACCGCCTTGCCAGAACAATTTCTGGAAAAAGTATTCACCATCCCTCAGACAGAAGATTTTCTCTGTGAAGAATAGGCTTTATAGTTTTCTGATTCTATTTTTTCTGCTTTTATGACTTGCAGTAACTGACAACACTATCAAACCCATAACAAACAGAAACAATATGCTAGGCTCAGGGACGCTGTGATAGGCAGTTAGATTATAAATCTCATTATCTAATCTGGCTCTGAAATACATATTTCCCTGATACTGGTTCCAGCTTGCAATATCGGCATCAAGTGCTGCCTGGGTGTTGTCACCATACGCGCCCCACCAAGCCCAACCTGAACTGCCCATCACACCATCGGATAAACCGTCACCGTCACTATCATAGTCCTGCCAGTTCAATGGCGTAATCCAGCTGGTTCCATAGTAACCCAGGTAACCATCATAGGTAGTTCCATCCCAATCATATTGAAGACTTACCTCAAACCGGCCACTGAGACCCGCTACTGTTTCACCAGGCAACCAATACAGAAAATGCAGGCGCTTACCCAGATCACCAAAGCTGTATACCACCATATCATCCATTTCGAAATTAGTTGTCCCGGCATTGGCAGCATTACTGCTATTGGCCATATTAGTAAAGCTGCCATCAGCTGCTGAGCTGTATGTCGTTGATTCCCAGGCCGGGTAATCTGGTGAACCATAGATATTGGGTGCAGAATCCACATAAAGGTTAACGGGCACCGCAACAACTGTAGAGCAGATAAAAAAGCTGAATGCAGATAGAATTATTTTTTTAAAACCAACAGACATAAGCCACCTCCTGTTATTGCCTAATTTTGTGATTAATTGTAATGACAAGACATTTAGCATTTAATATGCCAAATATATAAACGACTCAAATACAATAGGTTATATCTAGACAGAAAAAGAAATGATTTAATAAATGCTAAATATGTAAATATTTCTGACATCAATTTTGTTCAACTATTAACCACACTAATATAAAACTACAAATCATAAATTAAATTTCTATCAGTCGAAGACTAGACAGAATCCATTGGGTTATTGAAAATACTCAAAACCATTAATTATATTCAGATCAATATCCAATGCCTGAAATCACCCTGTTACGCCATGGCAGACCAAGCTACGAACTTAAAGGAGCTCCATCTGCTGGTGAATTTGGTGATATTGTTGAGAAATACAACCAGTCTGGGATTCAGGAAACACCACCAAGTCAACTCAAACAGTTTGCATTACAACATCATTATATTGTCTGCAGTGATCTTTTACGATCCATTGAATCTGCACATGCCCTGGGAATAAATAAGATCCACATAACTGACCCAATTTTCAGAGAAGTCGCCATGCCCTATTATGATAAAGGTGCATTACGAATGTCGATTAGTAAGTGGAGCGTATTGTTTCGCGTCATGTCTATTTTTGGGTTTGCAAAAAATGGTGAGTCGCTCGCTATGGCAAAACAGCGCGCCAAAACCGCTACATCTAAACTAGTCAGCCTGGCAGAGGAGCACTCCAGAGTACTGCTGGTTGGGCATGGCTTCATGAATTACTTTATTGCCAAAGAACTACTGGTTCAAAATTGGTCTGGCCCTGCTAAAACAGGAAAAGATTTCTGGACCCTGGCTACCTATCAGTTAGATAAATAATATTAATTAAGCAACTAAAACCCACCGAACACTTGTGGAGTAGTGTCTGATTCGACAGGCTCTGGCTGAAATTTTGTGGACTTCTTTTCCTCTGCCAGCTTATGGTTTTGTCTTAAATGAATTATCTGTTTTCTGGTCACTGCCAGTTTCGGATGACCCGGCATAATGGACTTACCCTGGCCAAAATAATAATCTGCTTTTTTAAAGCGGGCCTGATTGGCATTACTTATTGCCAGATCAAGATACTTTCCTGAAACCTGTTTTATACCTTGACGTGCCATATCATTCTTGCTCTCCAGCTTCAGTACTTTACTATAGTGTCGATAAGCCTCTTTTAATCGGTTGCTTTTTAAATCTTTCTCTGCCTGGGAAATGAGCGTCCTTATTTTCTTTTGTTCATTCTGCTGCTGTTGCTTAATCCGTATTGCAGTTTCCAGCTGCAAGGCCTTACTGGCTTCCTGCTTAAGCTGTTCTTTATTCTCAGCCTCCTTACCCTTTGCAGTCTTATCTATAGCTATCTTACCCTCAGTTTCCTTCGCAATCTTTATTTCTTCCTGGTCATCATAATTTACATGCTGAGAAACTGCTGCAAGTGCCAGAGCCTCTTCACTCAATTTATTATTCGTCTGTGGCTCCTGCGCTAATAAACTGACTGGTGGTTCTGCTTTTGTTTGTCTCTGAGTATCTACAAATTCCTCAGCATGCTGTTTATAGTTGCTTAGAATTGTCATACCGAGTGTAAATAATAGCACTACAACCCCACCAATAGTTAAAGGTCTTGAAACCAGAAAATGTCGTACCCTGTCAAAATTAATTACTTTAATACTGGTTTTAACCTTATCTAAAACCTTTAACTTACGTATAGAGGCCTGTGGCTTTATCCGGGTTGTCACTGTAGCATGTGGTTGTTCATCCTGTATATTTTCAATCGCATTAATGATCTCAGAACCATTTTGAAATCGTTCGGTATGATTCTTTGCCATTAGTTTATTGAGCAATGCCTGATATGTCTGATAACTAGGAGGAAGATTTGGGACAGGTTCATGAACATGCTTATACATTAGCCCCACTGTTGAATCAGCTCGATAAGGAACCTTTCCTGTCAGCATTTCATAAAACACAACGCCTAAACTATATATATCTGAACATGGCTTCAGCTCACTACCCTGGGCCTGCTCTGGACTCATATAACGAGGGGTCCCAATGACTGTTCCTGTCTGGGTCATTTTGGTCTCTACATCTTCACACCGAGCGACACCAAAATCGGTAATTACTGCCGCCCCATCACCTCGGAACAGAATATTTCCAGGTTTTATGTCTCGGTGAATAAAACCATTCTTATGGGCAACATCAAGCCCCACTGCAATCTGTTTTACAATCGAGAGTGCCTCCTGTGGGTTAAACCCGTTTTTGATTTTTCCATGTAAACGATTACCAGGAAGGTATTCCATTGCAATGTAGTGATGCCCATTATGTACCCCCACATCAAAGACTGTAATAATATTTCGATGATTCAGGCTGGCCAGAATCCTGGCTTCGCGGATAAACCGTTTACTAAACGAACTATCTGTAGCAAGGTTAGGGTACATGACCTTAATTGCCACTTTACGATCCAGGCCCTTATGGAGCGCTAAATAGACATGAGCCATTCCCCCTCGACCTAACTCGTGAATCATTACATATCCTGGCAGTTCAACCATTATCCGTTATTCCTGTTTAAGTACCCATTCATACGCACAAAATCTTATCCACTAGAAATTTAGATAAAAACTCGCATCCAGTCCAAAAATGTCTTCTTCAATATCCACCACCGTTGCAAACTTACTGTATTTATATTTCTGGTAATAACTGCGAAACTGAAGGCCTGATTTTTTCTGTAACGGTAAGCTGTATCCAATTGAGTAACTGGTACCAACTGCTTCACCTGTATCATCCAGAGTATCCGTATCATATATTTCACCTTTCATTGAAGCGACCGCGACACTCAACACTAAACTTCCTTTCTGTTGCATCGGTATAACTTTGCTACCACCAACATACCAACCAAATACTTCAAAACTTAACGAATAGCCAGGAAGGTTATCCTGACTAAATTTGGACTTACCCCATTTATAACCAGCAAATGCCGACCAATTGTTTTCCAGAAGGTAACCTACCGTAAACGTAGTATCTTCCCGTTTAAATTTACCTTCATATCCTTCCCAGTCATGTCTAGCATCCAGGCTTACTGCGTAGGTAGTATCTATATAGAATTTATCCTTGGCATAAGACAAACCACCACCAACTGTTGGATAATCACTCTTGGCATCCGGTGAATTAGAGCCTCTACCAGTCAAAGTAAGCTCATATGATGACCAACCCAATGTGGCACGTGCCCTTATTAAAGAATCATCTTGTGCAAGCGCCAACTCCCCCCATATTAATACACACAAAAATGGCAATATAAATAAAGTCTTATGTTTCATTCTTTTCCCCAAAAACTTTTTTACTAAAAAAATCCGCCCCTATCTCTAAAACCTGGCCACAATATAGCCTGGTAAACCTGAGACACCGCAAAGCTGTGATTGGATTAATTTATGTTTTGCTTTTATCCAGCGTGAACGTAAAATACCCTGATGTTTATTTTTCGGCTCATTGCCAATGGCCTGGCACCGCTCACCTTAATCGGTGCCATCCTGGCCTATTTCAAACCTGAATGGTTTTTGATTTTTGGTAGTGTTTTTAAATGGATGTTCGCCGCCACCATGTTTGCCCTGGGCGTGGTACTGGAACCCAAAGAACTCTCGGATACTCTGCAACATCCAAAGCGGATCGGCCTTGGTGTGTTAACACAGTTTTTGCTGATGCCAACCATGGCCTTTCTATTGGTCAAATTTACTGACCTGCCACCTGCGCTGGCGCTGGGTTTTATCATCGTCGGCTCTGCACCCGGTGCCATGGCCAGTAATGTGATTGTTTATCTCGCTGGTGGGGCGATGGCCTTCTCTATTGCCATGACCACAGTCGCGACTTTTCTTTCACCCTTGATCACACCAACTATGGTTGAGACCTTAGGCGGGCACTTACTCCCCATTCCATTCTGGGGAATGATGCAGACGATTTTACTTACCGTGGTATTACCACTGACACTCGGTATGCTATTGCGTCGCCAGCTTAAAACGGGGCTGGAGGCAGCTAAGGAGATCGCCCCCGCTGTTGCCGCCACGGCCATCATTATCATCTGTTCCTACGCCGTAGCCGCCAACCAGTCACGCATCAGCCAGGTGGGTATGGACATCTTTATCATGGTAGTAGCACTAAATGCCCTGGGTTATCTCGGAGGCTGGTTTGCCGCTAAGCTCTATGGCTTTGACCACAAACATCGTCTGACCCTGGCCATTGAAATCGGTATGCAGAATGCTGGTATGGGGGTGGTACTGGCACTGGCCCACTTCAAAGACACCCCGGAGACCGCCCTGCCCGGTGCATTATTTGCTGTGTGGTGTATTTTAACGGCGGCAGGTGCAACGGCTTATTTTCGATATCGAGAGAGTAAAAACCAACATCCGCCGAGTATCGCTTCGTAAGGTTTTACCTTGGGGTACTGGTGGAAATTCCTGCAATATTAAGTTGTGGAGTCACTATCCATTAGTCGGTCGTTCACTAAGCTGCTATTTGTAACTGAACTAATGGTCTTGCTTCACTCCCACTTCGTTAACATATATTTAACGAGTTTCAGACAGTGAAATGTCTACTTTAAAACCACCTAGCTCTTGTGAGCGCGAGTAATGAATGGTACCGCCATACTCTTCGACAATATCGGTGGCGATGCCAAGTCCAAGCCCGTAGCCTGGTTTGCTTTCATCCAGCCTTGAGCCACGCTTTGCAAGTTGTTCCTTGTCTGTTTGATCAATTCCTGGTCCATCGTCTTCGACACAAATGTTTAATGCCCCATTCTGTGAAATGGAAAGCATCACCCTGCTGTTTGCCCATTTGCATGCGTTATCCAAAAGGTTACCCAGCAATTCGAGCATATCCTGCCGGTCAATATGGTAGGAAATATCACTATCGACTTTTTGATCAATGTGAACATTACTCGTGCTGTACATCAGCTCAAGCGTCTTTATCAAGGCATCAACGTCCGTACTAAATGAAAAGCGTGTTACACCATGTTGATCACCCGCCAGGCTGGCCCGTTTGAGAGTTCGCTCGGTTAACTGGTTAATGTCACTTAACTGTTCCAGCATACTATTGCGCAGTTCAACCGGCACATTTTCGGCCTGTTCAATGTGTTGTTGAATGACTGTCAACGGTCGCTTTATTGAGTGAGCCAGATCACCCAAGGATCCCCGTGAACGTCGTAAGCGCTGCGACATATTAGTGAGCATATGATTAATTTCATCAACCAACGGATGCAATTCTATTAAGGGGCAGCGACTCAGCTGAGATATTTTTCCTTCCTGTAACTGGCTCAGCTCATCACGAATTATCCTGAGTGTTTTCAGGCTACGTCGCATGATAAACATCTGCACAATAACCAGCACCATTAGCATTAACAGAGCGGTGATCGCAAATCGGATGTTAAACTCTCGAATACTTGCTGTGACTGGATTTAAATCCTCAGCAATATGTATCTGGATTGTTTTGCCCTGTTTCTCGAACCCATAATGCATGACCAATAACTGTTGCTGATTGGGGCCGGCATGGTAGCTTCTTAATTGCTGACCTGTCTCAACTGACACAGCCTGCAACAGACTGTCCCACAGGGAGCGAGATTTAATAATCTGCTTTTCAATATTAATTTGGTAGTAATGTCCTGAGAAGGGTTTTGTATAAACTGAATCAATCTGGCTGTCTGAGAGTTTCAAAACACCCGATTTATCCTGTTTAAGCTGACTTAACAGACTTTCGGCATCATGTTGCAGGCGCGAGGCGATATATTCCTCTGCGAGAAACTGCACACCTTCACTGACGACAAACCATAATGCACTAAATGCAAGCAGCAGACTGATGATTAAACCCGAACCCAACCTGTTCTGTAATGAATGCATTAGCTCTCCCTGAAAACGTATCCCTGGCCACGACGGGTCTCGATACGTTCCTTGCCAAGCAACTGACGCAAACGGCGGATATAAACCTCAATCACATTACTGTCCTTATCTGCATCGAATTCATAAATATGCTCGGTCAATTCTGACTTTGACATGATTCGCCCCGGATGTAATAGCATGTAGCGTAATAAGCGATACTCTGTACCCGTTAGCTTGTGAATAATTCCATCAGCAGTTTGTAGTTCCTGCCGGTCTTCGTCCAGTTCCAGGCCTGCGACATTCAGCTTACCACCAGCCTGTTTATGTGAACGATGCACAAGTGCAGCAATACGCGCCAGCAATTCTTCTGTATGAAAGGGTTTACCAAGGTAATCATCTGCACCGGTCTTAAAACCTTCGACTCGCTCATACCAGGCGTTTCGTGCAGTGAGAATAATGACCGGTAAAGTGTTACCTTTCTTGCGCCAGTTATTCAGTACCTCCATGCCGTTACGTTCGGGCAAGCCAAGATCAAGCACGGCAACATCATAGATAGCTTCATTACCAAGCACTTCGGCACTGATACCGTTATCTGCAATATCCACCGCATAGCCGGCTGACTGTAAGTCCCTTTTTAGTAATGACGCTAGTTCCCTGTCATCTTCAGCTAATAAGAGTCGCATCTTAATCGTCTATTTTTGACTTCAGTATTTTTGCCGTGGCGGCATCGACATATAGCTCATACACAATGCCTTGTTTCGAAAGAATCTCGATCTCGTAGACCATGCGACCGGATTTTCTTTCCAGCTCCACTTCAAGCACCTTGCCAGGATAGTCGGTGCGTATGCTGGCTAGAATTTTTTCCAGTGGCAGAATGTCACCTGACTCCCGTAAGCGCTGCGCGGTGTCATGATCTTTCTCGGCCAAGCTCATAGGGGTTAGCATGGCCATTACCAAAATGGCCGTCATTGTTTTCAGCTTTGTTATAAACGCGCTGGCCATTTGCAATAACTCTTTAATCATCCCATTTGCCATAACCTGGTATAAATATATCATGTTCCCGAAATGACGCCTGCTCCGCCTTTTTATGGCAGGCATTACAGTGACTGAAACTGTTTACTTCCTTATTTCCACTCACCAATCGAGCGGGTATTTCATCATGCTCATGAATGAAATAGGGCAACTCCGTAATACGTATAACAACTTTTTCTCTGGCCATATTCCGGAAATGACGTGAACGCCTGTAATCTGATTTATCGGCACTGTTATCAAGCAGAAACTGTGTGATCTGCTGGGCTAACTCTTTATCCAGCTCGGCATTGTCATCGAAGTGATCCTCAAGGCCTGCCATCAGCTTTTGCCATGATGCTGCCGGTAACAGACCAGGATGATATGCCATGTGACAATCACCGCACTCTTTTTTGTACACAGGATTTTCCAGCAGTTTTACGCCTGTTGAATACCGAATACGGTCTTCCCAGTCATCATCACTGCATGCAGTGTTAATGCCAAAGATTCCGACCAATAGAACCATTGTTATTGCAGATAACTTTTTCATAACTAATCTCCTCTTTTATTGCTGCGAGATATAAGTCAGTAAACTGGCTTTTTCGGCTGGACTACATTCTCGTCCAAGGGTCCATTTACAATTACGCCGGAACCACTTTTCAATCTCCTTGATGTCAGTTAGTCGCTCAGGGTTAACTGACGGTGCCATTGGCTTAATCACTTTTTTTGTCTTTACGTGTTTACCTGACTGTTTCAGATCAGTCTCATGACAGCTTGCGCAACTGCGCGTATTAAAAGGTGATTTGCCAGAGTACTGTTTCTGCCACATTATTTTGCCCTGATCACGACTGGCAGTTGTTGCACCTTGTGACTTATATGTTTTCAGCAATCTCGTCACGGCCACAGACTCTGCCTGCACCGCTGTTGCGCCCAGGTACAGACAGCTAAATAAAAATGAAATGCGTTTCATCGTGACCTCCAATTAGTCTGAACGACTGTGCCTGGATTTAAATCCGGTAATCATGGCAGTGACCAGGTTTTCACCATGAACAAGGCTTTCCAGTAATACGCCGATCACATGAACGACAACAAGGAACATGGTGAAATTGGCAAAGAACTCATGCACCTCCTCCCAGGCCTCTGCCCAGAAACCACCTTTTGAGGTAAACCAGCCTACCAATGGCCCCGCATGTTCGGCCGCAGCATAAACCAGCAGGCCAGTGAAACCCGTGATAACTAAACTCACCATCAGGGCAATAATCATGGCGCCGCCTGCCGGATTGTGGCCGATGTACCGTTTTGCTTTTAACGCCAGGGTATCTTTAACAAATTGCATCACCACTGTGGGTCGATAAACGAACTCACTGAATCGCGCATAGTGTGTTCCAACAAAACCCCAGACAACACGAATGACCAATAGCAACAGGATCAGATAACCGGCAAAGACATGGATATCAAGGAAATCTTCTTCAGTAATAAAAGCCACAAAAAATGCCAGCACCAGGGTCCAGTGAAATACGCGCACCAGTGGATCCCAGACCTTCAGTTTATTCAGCTCACTCATATTGACCTCCAATAAAGCTTTCTCTGAATAAAGCCTAACAAGTGAAGCTGAAATCAAACTGAAAATGGACGGGGGATTTTGTTTAAGTACGACGATATTCCCATTGCAGGACTCGCCATCCATGGCGCAACTTTCGTGGCTCCGAGACAGGTCAGCCAGACCATCGCTGGTCTGGCATTCACCAGGCTACGTCCGTCTGCTAAACAAGTGTTCGTGGTTCATCCCCTTGTTTCCCGTGGTTAATATCAAGGTTTTTTCTATCCCCGCTCGGCTGGTGTACAATCAGCCACCTCTTATATATATGGAGCAGGGTGTGGAACAGTATCGCGGCACGACCGTCCTTTCGGTCAGAGACAAGAATAAAGTGGTCATCGGAGCCGATGGCCAGGTCACTATGGGCAATACAGTCATGAAGGGCAATGCCCGTAAGGTACGACGCTTATATAAAGATAAGGTCATCGCCGGATTTGCTGGCGGCACCGCCGACGCCTTTACCCTGTTTGAATATTTCGAAGCCAAGCTGGAAAAACACTCCGGCCAGTTGGTTCGCGCCGCAGTGGAAATGGCCAAGGACTGGCGTACCGACCGTGCGCTGCGCCGCCTGGAAGCCCTGCTGGCCGTGGCCGATAGTGAGGCCTCACTCATTATTTCTGGCAACGGTGATGTCATCGAGCCCGAGCAGGGCATCATCGCCATCGGTTCCGGCGGACCCTTTGCCCAGGCCTCGGCACGCGCCCTGGTGGAAAATACTGACTTAGATGCCAAAACAATTGTCGAGAAGGCCTTGAATATCGCCGGCGACATCTGCATCTATACCAATCACAATATTGTTATCGAAGAACTGGAAATCTAATTCATGTCGACCATGACTCCCCGGGAGATCGTCCAGGAACTGGACAATCATATTATTGGCCAGGATGAGGCCAAGCGCGCCGTGGCCATTGCCCTGCGCAATCGCTGGCGCCGTGCCCACGTCGAAGAAGAGCTGCGCGCCGAAATCACCCCCAAGAATATCCTGATGATCGGACCGACCGGTGTCGGTAAGACCGAGATCGCACGCCGCCTGGCCAAGCTGGCCAATGCACCCTTTATAAAGATTGAAGCCACCAAGTTTACCGAAGTGGGTTATATCGGTCGAGATGTGGAATCCATCATCCGCGACCTGATGGAATCGGCCATCAAACTGACCCGCGAACAGGCCATGACCAAGGTACAACACCGTGCAGAGGATGCCGCCGAGGAACGCATTCTCAATATCCTGTTACCGTCTGCACGAGATGTCCGTTTTGGATTTAGCCCCGACGAAGAACCCGAACAGGAAACCGAAAAGGAAAACGCCACGCGGCAAAAGTTTCGCAAGAAACTGCGTGAGGGCGATCTGGATGACAAAGAAATTGAGATCGAAGTCAGTGCGCCCAGTGTGGGCGTAGAGATCATGGCCCCGCCTGGCATGGAAGAAATGACCAGCCAGTTACAGGGAATGTTTCAGAATCTCGGTGGTGGTAAGAAAAAGACTCGCAAGCTACCAATTCATCAGGCGCGAAAATTACTGACCGATGAAGAAGCCGCCCGCCTGATAAACGAAGAAGATCTGAAAGAAAAGGCACTGGAAAATGTCGAACAGAACGGCATCGTTTTCCTCGACGAAATGGATAAGATCTGCAAACGCGCTGAACAAACCAGTGGCGGTGCCGATGTTTCACGTGAAGGAGTGCAACGTGACCTGTTACCATTAGTGGAAGGTTCAACGGTCTCCACCAAGTATGGCCAGGTCAAAACTGATCACATCCTGTTTATCGCCTCCGGTGCATTCCATTTATCAAAACCCTCTGACCTGATTCCCGAATTGCAGGGTCGCTTTCCCATTCGTGTTGAACTGAAGGCGCTGACCACTGAAGATTTTGTCCGCATCCTTACTGAGCCCAACGCCTCTTTAACAGAACAGTATTGTGCCCTGTTATCCACCGAAGATGTCACACTGACATTCACCGATGACGGCATAAAACGCCTGGCCGAAGTGGCCTGGCAGGTGAATGAACGGACTGAAAATATCGGTGCCCGTCGTTTGCATACGGTACTGGAAAGATTACTGGAAGAGATTTCATTTACCGCATCGGATCATGCCGGGGACAGCGTGACCATCGACGCCAGCTATGTCGATGAGAATGTAGGCAGTCTGGTCGAGAACGAAGATTTGAGTAGATATATTTTGTAAAAAATTTGAACCGCGAACACGTACAGCTACTACAGAAAATGAAATGACTTTCCCTACCCTTGTAGGGGAGGATCAGGATGGGGTGATCGATATCAGACTAAACCCAATTTATTTATCACCACCCCCTGGCCCCCTCCTGCAAGGAGGGGGAAACATTATTCTTATCCATTGTGTCTTTAAGACTTCGTGGTGAAAAAATGACTGAGGAATTTAACCATGTCAGACAAACCAAAACCGACTGAAATTACATTACATCAGGCCTCTCATGTATTAGAGGTTGCCTTCAATGATGGTGAACGCTTCCAGCTACCTGTTGAGTACCTGCGCGTCTATTCCCCTTCTGCCGAAGTCCAGGGCCACGGTCCCGGTCAGGAAGTGCTGCAGATTGGTAAGCAGGATGTGAACATAGAAAAGATCGAACAGGTCGGCACTTATGCCATCCAGATCTTCTTTGATGATAACCACGATACAGGCATCTATTCCTGGGAACATCTCTATATGCTTGGCAAAGAGCACAACACACTCTGGCCAGAGTATCTGGATAAATTAAAGGCTGCTGGCCATGAACGGCCTGAACCCAAACATTAAGCTTCAATATTACTGCCATAAACCGGCTGGCAGGTTTCTCCTGCCAGCCCGACACCTCAACTTATCAAAAACTCTCATTTCATAACTCTATATTTGTTGCCACTTCAGATTTGTTTCACCCGTTTGGGTGATTACTTCTACAAGCTTTACCGGTAGAATTTTTCAGTTTAATAAACCAATTAAAGTTGTTTGTTTTTTTCCAGATTTATTGTCCGCTCAGACTTTGAGCTCTGCCATAACATTAGACTAACGACACGGAGACAATCATGCGCTACAAGCACAGACTTATCACAATTTTCATCATGCTGTCTGGAATCACCATGTTTACCCAGGCCCATGCCGGTGACTTTGTCACTGGTGACAAGCTGGCCAGTCTGGTGATCAACAAAACGGTTCGAGCCAAGCACCTTAAAAAGGATTTTGAATTCAGTATCTATTTTGACAAAGATGGTAAAACCGCCTTTCGGAAAAAACGTAACGGTGAAATCGTCAAAACCACGTATCGCTTTGATGGCAATAAACACTGCCTCTTCTGGAAGGGTAAGGACCGCTGTGCCAGCATCAAGGACAATGGTGACGGCACCTATTCGCGTATCAATGACAGTGGCAATGAAGTTGTCAAATGGACCAAACTCGAAGTGGGTAAAAACCTGTAAATAATCCTCCTCTGTCAAGGCAGCACGACTAGCCTACTGCCAACATCCGGGGAGACTAGCCGTTCCCTGGGTTCTCCTCTTCCCCATGGCTTTAAAACCCCAATTTTTCTAATTTATCTGGACTTGATCTATATCAATAGACTCTAATATAAATTCTTCTATGCTTTGTCATAAATCGATGTTTTGACTGGAGCATTATATGAAGTTACTTCCCCCCGATAAGGCGCTGAAACGCAGACGTATTCTACGACTCAATATTTTACTGGGCCTTACAGCCTTTTTAACGGGCTTTTTCATGATCGCCACTGGTGATTTCAGTTCGCTTAGTGAATCCAAAGCTGAAGTCGCCATGTACAACCGAATTGCTATCGGTGGCCTGCTGTATGCCGCCGTTTTCTGGATGTATTGCATGTTGAGCAAACCCTTCTGGTTTCCCATCAAAAAGAGTCAATAAGCCAATAATCTACTGGGGCGGCTAGAACCCGCCCCTCCTTTATTACATGCTGGGCAGCGCCCATCATGGGCGCTACAATACCCCCCATGACAGACAAAACTACCCATTTCGGCTTCAAAGACGTCCCCTGGGAAGAGAAGCAAAAGAAGGTCGCCGGTGTATTCCACTCGGTGGCACAGAAATATGATGTAATGAACGACCTGATGTCGCTCGGCATCCACCGCCTCTGGAAACGTTTCACCATTGAGCAAAGTGGTGTACGGACCGGTAACCGGGTGCTGGACCTGGCTGGCGGAACAGGAGATCTCACTGCTAAATTCTCCCGCATTGTCGGCCCTACGGGTCAGGTCATCCTGTCGGACATCAATGATTCCATGCTCAGGGTGGGTCGTGAACGCCTGGTAGACCGAGGCATAGCTGGTAACGTGGAATATGTGCAGGCCAATGCCGAATGCCTGCCCTTCCCCGATAACTATTTCAATGCCATCACCATCGCCTTTGGCCTGCGCAATGTCACCGATAAGGACAAGGCTCTGCGTTCCATGTATCGAGTCCTGAAACCGGGCAGCCCTTTGCTGGTGCTGGAGTTTTCCAAGCCAGACAAGATGCTCAGCCCAATCTACGATACCTATTCTTTCAAGCTGCTGCCGTTGATGGGCAAGCTCATCGCCAACGATGCTGAGAGCTATCAGTACCTGGCCGAGTCCATTCGCATGCACCCGGATCAGGAGACCCTCAAGGGTATGATGGCGGATGCCGGTTTTGAGCGCTGTGAATACTTCAATCTGACCGGGGGTATTGTCGCGTTACATCGTGGCTATAAGTTGTGAACACAACACCCTCTACCCTGCCGGGCTTCCTGCACTGGGGCAAATCCACCAGTCCGGTAGTCGAACCAGCAAAACAGGCTGACTCACACCCCCGCTTACAATATGCCGGATTCTGGCGACGCCTTGCCGCCGTGATCCTGGATGGTGCGTTGGTATTGACCCTCACCGCCCCCCTGCTTTTCATTATCTATGGCCATGGCTATTTCAAATGGCTGTTTACCAGCTTTGATATCCTCAGCATCTATGGCGCATGGGACCTGATCCTGGCCCGCATCCTGCCTGTTGTGGGGATCATTATCTGCTGGCAAACCATGGGCGCTACCCCCGGTAAACTGCTCATGTCCTGCAGGATAGTGGATACGAACACCCTACACCCACCGAACAACCTAAAGGCCATGACCCGCCTGGCCTGTTATTTCGCCTCCAGCCTGCCCCTGAACCTTGGCTTTTTCTGGATTGGCTGGGACAAAAAGAAACAGGGTTTTCACGACAAAATGGCCAAAACTCTGGTGCTTTACACGCCCCATGATTATGCGGAACAATCCCTGTACGATCTGATGGATGAGGTGCAATAGCCATGCTGCCTGAATTCAATGCCGCCTTTACCGCCGTGCTGGAAACCGCCGCCAACCAGTACCTGAAGCTCTCACCCGATAGCCTGGCGAAACTGGCCAAACTACAGGGCAAAGTTATTGCCGTGGAACTGCACGGCCTGAACCAGACGCTCTATTTACTCCCCGACCATCGGGGCCTGATGATACAAAGCCATTTTGAAGGAGAGCCCGACGCCACTCTGGCCGGTACACCGATATCCTTTGCCAAGCTGTCGCTGAGCCATAATCCCAACCGGGTGCTGTTCCGTGGTGACGTCACCATTAGCGGAGACATCAAACTGGGTCAGGACTTCAAGCGTATCCTCGATGAGCTGGATGTGGATTGGGAAGAGGTACTCTCCACTTACACCGGTGATGTTATCGCCCACAAACTGGGTGAGCTGGTACGAAATTTTAACCAATGGGGCCAGAACACCCTGCAGACACTTGGCCAAAATGGTGCAGAATACCTGCAACAGGAGTCCTTTGATGTTCCGTTCAAAGAAGAAGTTGATTCCTTTATCACCGAGGTCAATGATGTGCGTAATTATGTAGAACGCCTGGCTGCACGCCTGGCCCGTCTCCAACAATACATCGAAAAAGCTGATTAACTCACACAAAACCCTGTTTATTACAGTATAAAAATAAACCCATTGCCCTGAAAAACAGCATTGTTTAGATTGCAGATCGATGCAATTTATCGTCTGATCGAGTAGACTTAGCCACCCTGAATTAATCGCACTCAAAAATTCATGAGCAAGACACCTGACTTTACTGAATCCGAAGCCAAACTCATTGAAGACACCCTGGCTGAACGTTACGGCAAATCCGTCGAAACAGAACACGTTGATATCGAAATGCCATCGAAAGATGACGAACAGCTCTATGTCTGCCCGGCCGTTTACTGGGAACATAAAGATTGTCATTTCGTACTGGCCAAAACTGGCGAGGGTGAATTTGCCAGCCAGTTTTTCTATGGCCCTGAAGAACAATTTAGCACTGGAAAAGATTTTTACGATGACTTGAGTGACTGCCTGCTCTCAACCCTACGTGTCCAGGCAGACCACGAATTGAAAAAACAAGGGGCAATTAAATAAGCCGTACCTCTGGCCTCTACCGCCTTTAAATTAAAATCACAACGAGGAGATCGAAACTCATGGCCGCTAAGAAAAAAGCCAAGAAGAAAGTTGCTAAGAAAAAAGTAGCAAAGAAAAAATCCAAAAAGAAAGTCGCCAAGAAAAAGGCGAAGAAGAAAGTTGCTAAAAAGAAACCTGCTAAGAAAAAAGCCAAGAAAAAGGCTAAAAAGAAATCCAAGCCTAAAGTTCCACCTAAAAATGCCTTCTATGCACAGTCTGGTGGTGTAACTGCGGTCATTAATGCCTCTGCTGCGGGCGTCATCGAAGCCGCTCGTAAGAGCAACAAAATCGGTAAAGTCTATGCTGGCCGTAACGGAATCATCGGCGCCCTGACTGAAGACCTGATCGATACCAGCAAAGAATCCGCTGCGACTATCTCTGCCCTGCGTCATACACCATCGGGTGCCTTTGGTTCCTGCCGTTTCAAACTGAAATCACTGGAAGCCAACAAGCGTGAATACGAGCGCCTGATCGAAGTCTTCAAGGCACACAATATCGGTTACTTCTTCTATAACGGTGGTGGTGACTCAGCTGATACCTGTTACAAGATTTCTCAGCTGTCTAAGGAAATGGGTTTCCCTATCCAGGCTATCCACGTACCCAAGACCGTTGATAACGATCTGCCGATCACTGACAACTGCCCAGGCTTTGGTTCTGTTGCCAAGTATGTTGCCGTATCGACTCGTGAAGCCTCTTTCGACGTAGGCTCCATGGCCAAGACCTCAACCAAGGTCTTCATTGTTGAAGTCATGGGTCGTCACGCTGGCTGGATTGCAGCGGCCGGTGGCCTGGCCTCTACCGATGACACACACATTCCAATTGTCATCCTGTTCCCTGAAGTGGAATTCAACGAAGAGAAGTTCCTGGCCAATGTTAAAGAAAAGGTCGAGAAGTTTGGTTACTGTTCAGTTGTCGTATCAGAAGGTGTTCACTACCCAGACGGTCGCTTCCTGGCCGAAACCGGTCTGAAAGATGCCTTTGGCCATAGCCAACTCGGTGGTGCCGCCACAGTAATCAGTGGCATGATTCAGTCCAAGCTTGGCCTGAAAAACCACTGGGCCGTGGCTGACTACTTGCAACGTGCTGCCCGTCACATCGCTTCTAAAACCGATGTCGACATGGCCTATGCCATGGGTAAAGCGGCTGTAGACTTTGCAGTTAAAGGTCACAACTCCGTGATGCCAACCGTGGTTCGTACTTCCAACAAACCTTTCAAATGGAAAGTCGGTATGGCCGACCTTGCCAAGGTAGCGAATGTTGAGAAGATGATGCCTGATAACTTCATCACACCAGATGGCTTCGGTATTACTAAAGCCTGTCGCGACTACATGGAGCCATTGATCAAGGGTGAAGATTACCCACCTTATAAAGATGGTATGCCCAAGTATGTTCGTATCAAGGGTGTTGCAGTACCGAAAAAATGTCCAAAGTTTGAACTTTAAGCTTTAGTCATTAATGAAAAGAAAGGGCGACTTCGGTCGCCCTTTTGTTTTTGTATGAGTACCCAAGTTGTTAATTATTGACATGGCACACCATACCCTGGCGCTAAATCAGGCTGTCACTTCCTGTTCTGTTTCATACTCAGCAATTCGCGTTGCTACACTCCAAACATGGCCATCATCATCCTGTAGCTGGGTAACACGATCGCCCCACATCATATCTTCAGGTTGTGATAGTACGGTGATACCCGCCTGTTTGGCCTGTTCAAATTGCTCATCAACATTATCGACATAGATATACAGGGTGACAGGTGTTGGTGTATTACTACTATTTGGTGTAACGGCCGGACTGCCCCAGCTTTGTTCAGGCATCATCATTAGGACTGTCTGGCCTTTATACATCATATTGGCATAATTGGTTCTACCGTCTTCGTCTTTCATACTACCGCCGGGTTCAAAACCAAACGCAGCGGCATATTTTTTTACACTGGCATCGACGTCCTTAACAATCAGCATGGGTGAACACCAGGGCATAGAGGGATCTTTTTCGAGCATGGTCATATTGACCTCCTTGTTTTACTTAAGTTGAGAATGACGGTGACAATCCGTGGTATGGTCATTGACCATACCCACCGCCTGCATAAAGGCATAACAAATGGTTGAGCCGACAAACTTGAAACCTCGAGCCTTAAGTTCTTTACTCATGGCATCCGATTCTTTTGTTGTGGACGGAAGATGTTTAAGACTGCGCCAGGTATTCTGTTTCGTCTCACCATCGACAAACTGCCACAGGAACTCAGCCGGTTTAATTTTCTGTTCTTTTAATTCAAGCCAGGCACGGGCATTACCAATAGTAGACTGCACCTTGAGTCGATTACGAATAATGCCAGGGTCTTTTAACAGGCTTTCTACCTTACGACTGTTATAGTGAACAATTTTGTTTACATCAAAATTATCAAAAACTTTTTTGTAATGCGGCTGCTTTTTGAGTACCGTAATCCAGCTAAGGCCTGCCTGCGCGCCTTCCAGGGTTAAAAATTCAAACAGTTTACGTTCATTAAATACCGGCACACCCCATACCTTATCATGGTACTTTACATAGACGGGATCTTCACCACACCACTCACATCGTTTCATATCCTTCTTCCTTATTACACTCCCGTAGCAGATCATTTAGGGTACGACCTTCCATTAATGGGTAATTTTCATCTGTTGTTGTCAGGTCGCGAATTCGATCCAGTCTAAAGTTGCGAAAACTCTCACGTAATTCGCACCATGAGCCCAAGGTCCACACCGTTCCCCAGAAAAACAGGCCCAGAGGCCAGACGGTTCGATGGGATGTTTGGCCATCTTCCCGTTGATAATCAATGCTGACCTTGTTCTGTTGATCGATAGCCAGACGTAAACTGGCCAGCACATTGGCCACTTTGGGATTAAGACGGACCATGGGAGAATAGAGCCGGGTATTTTCAATCTTGTCTTTGAGTTCGTCGGGCAGGATTACCTCGATCTTGCTTAACACTCGCTCGGCAGCATCGGCCAGCTTTGGATCGGCCCAGCTCCTGATAATTTGTGCACCCAGGCTGAGGGCCGCCAGTTCCTCACGATTAAACATTAAGGGTGGTAAGTCAAAGCCCTTCCTCAGGGCATAACCCACCCCAGCCTCCCCTTCGATAGGCACGCCTGATGACATCAGATCCTGAATATCGCGATAGATAGTGCGCTCGGACACCTCCAGCTTTTCTGCCAACCACTGGGCGGTGGTGACTCTGCGTGATCGTAGCCATTGGATAATTTCAAAGAGGCGATCAGCCCGGCGCATGGTGTGTTTACTCCCTGTCAATATTGTTTGTTATAGTGTGAGCCTTCGCGATACAGTGTACAACATGACTACTGACAACATTGTGTCAGTAACGTTTTACAGAATTACGGATTCCATGAAAAGCAATAGCCCCTGCCCATGTGGTTCTGGATGTACATTTGATCAGTGTTGTAAACCCTGCATCACCGGTACAACCCCTGCCACAACGGCTGAACAATTAATGCGCTCTCGATACACTGCCCATGTTATTCAGGACGAGACTTATCTGCTAAAAAGCTGGCATCCATCAACCCGTCCCGCAACTCTTTCACTGGACAAAGAGAACACAAAATGGATTGGCCTGAAAATCATCCACTGCTCAGCAGGAAAAGCTGGGGATGAAACCGGCGAAGTTGAGTTTGTGGCCCGTTATAAAATCAATGGCAAGGCCCACCGTCTACATGAAAACAGTCGCTTCCGTTACGAGTGGGATAGCTGGCTGTATATGGATGGTGATGTACTGGATTGATAGCTATCCACACTAAGTTACTGTTTAAGTACAATAAATCAGCTTTTCTACCGCTACTTTAGCCTTTATTTCACTAAATGACTCAAAAAAACCCTTAATTCACCATCCAACATGCCGACACAAAACACGGATCACACTGGTCTGGAGACGTGGTCAGCAGCACCGACTACGAAGGGAGCGCATAATGCCCGCATGTCAAAGCCGGGCCAAATCGTACAGTCTTGGATAGCAATGAAAGCACTTGCCTCATACACTCTTGCCTTTAAAACCGGCGACACCATCTTTAATGAAGGTGACCCTGGCTGTACCGCCTATATAATAGAACGCGGTAAGGTGGAGGTGTCCATTTCCCGTAAAGGTGAGAGGCTGGTACTGGCACAGTATGATACTGGCGACCTGTTTGGTGAAATGGCACTGATCGATGACACACCTCGCTCTGCCACCATAACCGTGCTTGAACCCACCGAAGTGATTGCCATTGATCGATCCCTGTTTGAAAAGGCCTTTGATAAGGCGCACCCGCTTGTAAACCTTTTCATGCATACGATCCTGTATAACCTGCGTAAGACCAACCAGTTATTACTCAATAAGGTTGTAACACCGGGCTACCTGCTAAGCCAGGATAAATTCAATAACAAGTTTCTCGATGCACGAAATGAAACGGTTTACCTGGTCAAGGCAGAAAATGAATTAAATCGTGCCCTTCGCGATGATGAATTTGAGCTTTACTTTCAGCCAATCGTTAAAGCCACTACAGGGCGAGTCGAAGGTTTTGAGACCCTGATCCGCTGGTTCCACCCTGAACGTGGTATGGTTCCTCCGGGTGAATTTATTACCACGGCGGAGCAAACCGGTCTTATCAAAGAAATGGGGGACTGGATTATCCAGGAGGCCTGCCGCCAACTCAGTCGCCTCTCTAATGAATATCCAGACCTGCTAAAAGAACAACCGGATTTTTTTATCAGTATCAACCTGTCTGCCAAACAGTTTATTTTCCCTGACCTGTTCAGCGTAGTAACAAAAAGCCTTGACACGCACGGTTTGACTCCAAAAAATATTAAATTTGAAATTACTGAAAGTATTTTGATGGACAGTCCTGAGACAGCCATGGTGATCCTGGAAAAATTCAAAGAACAGGGTTTTCGAATTGCTATCGATGATTTTGGAACCGGTTATTCCAGTCTGAGCTACCTGCACACCTTCCCCATTGATACCCTGAAAATTGATCGCAGTTTTGTTATTTCCATGCTGGAGAACCATACCAGCCTGAATATCGTCAATGCCATTGTCAGCCTTGCCAATGCTATTGATCTCACTATCATTGCAGAAGGTGTGGAAACTGAAGAACAGTTGAAGGCACTACAGGATCTCAATTGTGACTTAGTGCAGGGTTTTTATTTTCACAAACCCCTGCCTTTTACAGACGTGCTTGAATTACTTAAACCAAAATAGATTTATTCAACATAGAACTGAAAAAACTGCTTTGCTGTGCGCCCACTTCTGGCGCCCCCCTTGGACTGAGAAAACCGTAATGCCTCTGCATGTAGTTCATCACGACTGCCTTTGAATCCCTTAAAGTAATGATCCACCATTTCCAGATATTGCTCCTGTCCAGGCGGATAAAAAGACAACCACAGCCCAAAACGGTCGGAAAGCGAGATCTTTTCTTCAATGGCATCTGCATAGTGCAACTCACCTTCAACAAGGCCACTATCTCGATTATCCTGCATGGATTCAGGAACAAGGTGGCGACGATTGGATGAGGCATAGATCAGGACATTATCTGGCGGTAGCTCTATCGATCCTTCCAGTACGCTCTTGAGAGACTTGTAGTGGGTTTCATTGGCCTCGAAGGAAAGATCATCACAATAGATAATAAAGCGATGTTCGATATCTCGTATTTCATCAACAATTTCTGGTAGAAATATCAAATCGTCCTTGTCCACTTCCACAAGACGCAGGCCCTGCTTGTAAAATTGATTAAACATTGCCTTGATCAACGAAGATTTTCCGGTACCCCTGGCACCCCATAATAAGGCATTATTGGCTTTTTGCTTGTTTACAAAACGTTCTGTATTAGCCAGGAGTAAGTGCTTCTGTCGTTCGACACCCAGTAGATCATCAAGTGAAATTGGGTCGATATTCTGCACAGGACGAAGGTATTCCTTTCGGGATCGCCAGATTGCGGCCTGGTGTTTATTCCAGTCAATGCTCATAGTGATAATTTATACCTATGGCTTGATTTTCACAACCACCATAATTGGCATTTAATATGCCAACCTTCTATTTAGATCCATTAAGTAGTACGTTATGGATCTTCTCAAACTCCTTATATAATTCCTTGCCATCCTCAAACACTTCCGCCGCCTTGTTCCTGGTATACATGACAATACCGCGCACTGTGTCTTCCTGACTTTCAGATAAACCAAAACCAAACATAGCTTCTTCCATACGCTGTATCATCTCATCTATCGCCATCATACTTGCCTCCTGCACATCATGATAGGCACGATCAATATGTTGCAAGGAACTGTTAACTGTATGTATTGTGGCATCCTTTTCTCGTAACACGGTATTTGATGACACAAATTTGACCCGAGACTCAACGGCATCACAAAGACTACCTAAAACATCCTTCATCATGCCGTATTTCTCACTGTCTTCCACCGGCATGTTGAGGACCAGTAATGAAAAATCCTTATCATTAAAAATTGTTCTGGATTCAAAATCAAAAATCCGCCCCTTATTTCTGGCCAGTTCGATAACATTGGCTTCAAGCGGGCTTACACTTCCATTTTTCTTATAGTTAATGATTCCAGCGGGTGTATGGAACTGTACAACGACCACCAGCCCCATAGACTCTGTCACAGCAAATAACTTATCAGCCAGTGCATCAAACTCTGTCACCTCAGAGGTGACCTGCATAAACTGCAGTACCTGACCAAGGTTACTGGTATAGTTCATTGCCTGCATCGCGGCATTTCGGGACTCGATTATCTGTTGAGCCATATCATGATGAATAATTTTATTGTCAATAATATGCTTGACCTTCAGCACAACCTCTTCACCATCGACAGGCTTGGAAATATATTCATCCCCACCCACCCCATAGCCCTTAAGCTTTTCTTCCAGGCTGGTCTTTGCGGAAACAAAAACAAATGGTAATTCCTTGAATTTATCCAGTTCCCTCACCTGACTACACAACTCATAACCATCCAGTTTAGGCATTTCCACGTCAGAGATAATGGCATCGAGTTTAATATTTTCTTTTTCAAGTATCTGTATCGCCTCCAGCCCATTCTCAGCCCGAATCGCTGCATAACCCGCACCCTCAACATGAAGCACCAGCAATTCCAGCATGTGCAGATCATCATCCACAACAAGTATTGTACTGTCTGACATGGCCTGAATATTTCCCTGTTTTTTAGTGATTATTTATGAAGATATCCTTTATAAGTAAGAATAACGGACAAAATGCTTAGTTCTTTAAGTTCTATAAATACCAATCTTTAAATGGTGATTTAGTTACTTATCACACTCTTAACTTGTTGGAATTTACAGCTTTTAACAATTCAGACTGATTTAACACATTGCTACATTATTCTGCTCGCTTCAAATGGACTCACAACACTTTCTGCCGACAATTAATAGATAGTTATGTAGTGGAAAATGAAACTTGATGGGAAATTATGATCTTAAACTGGTAATCCTGTCCTACCTTATTGCTGTAGTTGCCTCATTCATCACACTGAGCCATACACAGCACCTGCGCAGGGCTGAAGACTCATCCCATAAACTCTGGATTACCATGGGTGGGTTGACTCTGGGGACTGGCATCTGGTCAATGCATTTCATCGGTATGCTTGCCTTCAACATGAATATGCTGGTTGCCTATGATTTCTACCAATCCATCCTGTCCATTATTGTGGCCATCATCACGGCCTGTTTTGCATTATTGGTTATAAGCAAACCCAGATTCACACATATCCGACTCATTGTTTCAGCCATATTTATTGGTTGTGGTATTTCACTCATGCATTATACCGGTATGGATGCGATGATTATGCCGGCAACGATTAAATACAATTCCAGCATCGTTCTACTCTCAATTATTATCGCCATTTCTGCCTCATATATTGCAATATGGCTTGCCATTCATCAGGATCGCTTCCGTATCAGTGATTCACTTATTATCAAGCTGATCGCATCGTTAATACTTGGCTTAGCAATCGCTGGAATGCATTACACTGGTATGTCAGGTGCCAGCTTCACACCAACTGGGCCTGGACAAATTAAGCTGGACAATATCATTGATGAAAAACTCTTGACTGGATGGGTCAGTCTTATAACTTTCCTGATCATGGGGCTTGGCGCCCTGACCAGTGCTAACCATGGAAAATTGTCAAATATCTCTGCCAGACGACGTCTGGCAATTGTGCTTATTGTACTGACCAGTGTTTCCGTCATTATTACCGGCTTCTCCAGTAATACGGCCTATCAAATGGCCATTAAGGAAGATCAGAAGGCACTGACATCCTTAATTAAATTCAATACTCAATTGATTGAGGCAGTAGGCAGATTTGACAGCCAGCATAGTCAGGAAGCACATCGTGAAGGTGCCAAAGGTGCAACACTCTCACAGGTCGTTGATGCATGGCAACACAGTCCACTTTCATATACATCAATGCATCTAACACTCATTGACACATCACCAGGTAACAACAAACGACGCACCATACGCAAGAATATCAGTGGTGTTACAGTTCTGAATCAGACGAGCATTGATGAGCTTGCTAAATACTTCATAAAATCGAGCAAGAACTCAACGGAGATAACTACACTCTACTGGCAGAGGAAAAATGAAGAGCATGCCAGGCTCTATGCATTTGGGAATATTCCATCCCTGTCCATGACCTTGATTGCCTCAATCTCGACCAATGAGTTTATGGGATATTATGCCAGTAGCCTGTATGAGAACATCGTGTTTTCACTGATACTGATTATTATTGGTGCTATCGCTATCAGCAGTGTCATTAACCCTCTGATTCGGGAATTAACTGACACCCATGAACACCTGGAAGAACGCATTTCAGAGCGAACATTCGAGCTTGAAATGTCCAACAAAAAACTACTTGAAGAGTCTACAGAACGAAAACAGGTAGAACTCTATTTGCAAAATAATATGCAGTTGATGGAAAAAATATTTGATAGCACTTCTAACTCTATATTTGTCACAGATGTTTACCAGAAAATCACCCAGGTCAATGCCCGCGCCACTGAAATGACCGGGCTTGACCTTGCAGACATACTAGATAAGCCATTCACCCGATTACTTGCAGAATCCAATAACGAATCTATTAAATACGCCATCAATGCCGTATTAACAGATGGACAGACCTTTCAGAATATCGAGGCCACGATTGATTCCTGTGAGTTTATTAAATACGTTTTTGTCGGCATGACACCATTATTTGAAGGTAAGCAAATTGTCGGGGCTGTCTGCACAGTCCAGGATATCACCTTCCAGAAGCTGGCCGAGATCGGCCTGAATGAATCCCGAGAAAAGGCCATCGCTGCCAATAAAAGTAAGTCAGAATTCCTCGCCAATATGAGCCATGAAATCAGAACCCCAATGAATGGGGTGCTTGGCATGTTAAATCTGTTATGTGGCACCCATCTTAGTAGAGAGCAAAAGGAATATGCGGAGACCGCCCTTAATTCCGGTGAACTCTTACTCAATATTCTTAACGACATACTGGATTTTTCCAAGATTGAAGCTGGCAAGCTGGAACTGGAAAAAACCGACTTTGATCTGCAACTCCTTATTGAAGATACCAGCAGTCTGCTTGCTGAACGCGCTCATAGCAAACACATCGAAATTAATTTTGATTTACCTCCTGATATACCTCGCATGGTACTGGGTGATCCTACTCGCCTAAGACAGATACTATTAAATTTGCTTGGTAATGCCATCAAGTTTACCAGTAAAGGTCAGGTCATTACACGAGTACAGGTTCTTAGTGATGCTGGTAATACAGCCCGAATGAAATTTGAAATTATTGATTCAGGTATTGGTATAAGTGAAGCTGCACAACGAAGGATATTCGAATCTTTCAGTCAGGCGGATGGTTCGACTACGCGTCGCTTTGGCGGTACCGGGCTTGGGCTGTCGATATGTCGGCAATTGGTTGAATTAATGGGGGGTAACATAGGTGTCACGTCAAGACAAGGCGAAGGCAGTACCTTCTGGTTTGAACTCACACTGAACAAGTCAGATAAGCCCCTGGTGACTAAGGAAAAGCAAATAGACCTACACGGCACTCATGTGCTGGTGGTCGATGACAATCCTGTTAATCAGACAATTTATGAAAAATTACTCCATAGCTGGCATATCCCGACAACCCTGAGTGATTCAGGTTTAGATGCTATTAACAAGCTTCAAATAGCTAGTCATGCAGGTAATGCATTCGATCTGGTTTTACTGGACTGCATGATGCCAGGCATGGATGGCATTAGTGTTATAAAAGAAATTCGCAGCAATAAAAAACTGGCAAATACACCTGTGATTATCCTTTCGTCCATGAATGATGACGAAAACCGGGAACAGGCAAAACAGCTTGGTGTAAAACACGTTCTGACTAAACCAGTCAGATCATCAATCTTACTCGACTCAATTGTCACTGAACTAAACCAGGAAAAGATTCATCTATCTGAACAGCCTACTCAGCCTAAGCTTGAACACGAAGCCGACACCTCTAAACACCAGTTTAAAATACTGGTTGCCGAAGATAATCGTGTCAACCAGAAAGTTACCTTAGGCATCCTTAAAAAACTAGGCTACCAGGCAGAAATTGTTGAAGATGGCTCACAAGCCTTTGAACAATGTAAGACACATCAATATGACCTGATATTTATGGACTGTCATATGCCTAATACGGATGGTTATACCGCAACAGGACAGATCCGTATGTCGGGCAAGAATAAACAAACCCCTATTGTAGCCATGACTGCCAATGCAATGCAGGGAGACAGGGAGAAATGTCTGGCTGCTGGTATGGATGATTATGTCAGCAAACCCATCAGACCTGATACCGTTTTACAGGCACTGGAAAAATGGCTATTGGAAAATCCTAATGATGATCAAACTCCAAAGGAATTACAGGCGTAAATAGTATGGCTGAAAATCTAATCGATTTTGAAACAACCGGTATTCTCCATGAAGCACTTGAGGACGGTTTTATTGACGTAATCAACGAGTTTATTGATTCCGGCAAAGAAATAACTGGTCAATTATTACAGATTATTGAAAAAAGTGATTTCGATAACGACAAAGAAAAAGTCAGGCTACTCGCCCACAGCCTAAAAGGTGCAAGTGGTAATATCGGTGCTCATTTACTAAGTATCAAATGCCAGGATCTGGAGAGTAATGTACATACCTTAGTTGCTGAAAACATTACTGAGCTGGTCAATGAAATCAAGGATATCTTTATGAAGACTCAGGATGAGTATATTCGACAATTTAAAATGGCCACTTAAATGGATACTTCGAAAACTATATTACATAACACTATTATGGTAGTGGATGACGATTCTGTTACCCGTATGACACTATGTAAAATGTTACAGGGTGAGAAATATAATGTTATAGAAGCCACCAGTGGCGAAACTGCACTGGAGCAACTTGAGAAACAAAAGCCTGATCTCATACTAATGGATGTTCTGATGCCAGGCATAAATGGTTTTGAGGCATGCCAGCGCATACGCGACAAGTATACTTATAATGAAGTACCCGTCATTATGCTAACCGGATTAAATGATGTCAGTTCCGTTGATGATGCGTTTGATGCAGGGGCGAATGATTTTATAACCAAGCCGATCAACTGGCCTTTGCTAATAAAGCGTGTACGCTATGCATTGCGTGACCGGCAAATACAACTGGCAATGGAACAGAATGAAGCCCGATTGAATCAGGCACAACAGATTGCCAAATTGGCCTATTGGCAGCTGGATAAACCAACCCAGAAAATGTTGTTTTCAGATACTTTCTACCAGCAGTTCCCCAGTAAAAAAATATCTCTCAATAGCTTCAATGACTATCTCATGCTTACCCACCCAGAAGATAGAACTTATGTGCAGAACAAATTCACTGAGCATCTTATTCACAATAAGCCAATGGAATTTGATCATCGATTTCAGGTCGATCATAAGACTTATGTCTTTCACCTTAATATTGAAGCATCGAATGATCAGAATGGTGGCGCCAGCCCCATACAAGGGATTGTCCAGAATATCACTCAACAAAGAAATGCCGAGGCTTTACTGGAGTTTCAGAAGAATCATGATGATATTACTGGCCTGTCTAACAAGCGTCATCTGCACTCTCAACTTCAAGAAATTATTAACAACCACACTGAAGACAAGCAGCTTATTGCGATCATGGCCATAGGATTCAACCGATTTGATGAAATTCATCATTCGATTGACAACCATTCCATGGACATTTTGTTCCGATGCATCGCCCAACGGCTCAAAGGAATTAACAGTGACAACATCCTGGGAAGATATAACACTGATACCTTTATCTGCATACAGAAAAATATCGATCGCATTGATATGATTGAGCAAGTTGTGGAAAACATCCAATCCCGGCTTAAACAGGCCTTTATGATTGAGGGTCAGGAAATATTTCTTGATAGCCAGGTAGGTATATCTATTTTCCCTATGGAAGATGACAGCGCCGATGCCTTAATCACAAATTCGATTATTGCCCTTAATAGTGCCAAACAGGAGATCCACGAATCGATCTGTTTTCATTCTCAATCTATGAATACCCGGGCACGCAAGTTTCGGGATATTGAGTCTCAGATCAGAAAAGCCATAGACGAAAATAGACTGGAGTTGTTTTATCAACCTCAGATCGATATTCATTCAAGACAGCTGGTTGGAGCTGAAGCACTGATACGCCTGAAACTATCAGACAATAACTGGATGTCGCCCATTGACTTTATTCCAGTAGCAGAGGAAACCGGCCTTATTATACCCGTAGGCTACTGGATTATTGATTCTGCATGCCAGCAAATTAAACACTGGCTTGATTCAGGCATGCATAAATTACGAGTCGGGATCAATCTTTCTGCCAAGCAGTTTGGTGATCGTGAGTTGGTAAATAAGATCGATCAATGTGTCGCAAAATACAACTTACCATCAGAGTGTATTGACCTAGAAATAACCGAAAGTATTGCCTTACAGAATATTGACCAGACCATTGACAGCCTGCAGATATTTCGTCAACGAGGCTATACCATATCCATGGATGACTTTGGTACGGGTTACTCATCACTCAGCAGCCTGCACTTGTTGCCTATCGATATGCTAAAAATCGATCGCGCCTTTATTAAAGACATTGGACCCGGCGGGGAAAATGGCACCATGGCAAAAACCATCATTAATATGGCGCATAACCTGGGATTGTCTGTTATTGCAGAAGGTGCCGAAGAGGAACACCACATTACATTCCTGCGCCATAACGGCTGTAATGAAGTACAGGGGTTCTATTATAGCCGGCCATTACCCGCAAAAGAGTTTTATGACTACTACACCAGCTATATTGCTAAAACTGGTGAACCACTACAAAATGAAAACCTGGCTGGTAATCAATAAACGCTTTCTACCACTTTGGCATTTCTTTCAGCTAGTGAAAAATATTCACTACTGTCATAAAGCCAGTCCTGCATATTCTTCTTGATTTGAGGCCACTCAAAATCCATCATGGCAAACCAGGCGGTGTCACGATTTCTATCGTTAACGATCATATGTTGACGAAAGATACCTTCAAACTGAAATCCCAATCTTAGTGCAGCATTGCGTGATGGCTGATTAAGTGCATCACACTTCCATTCCACCCGACGGTTCTTTAGCCGATCAAACGCCTCACAAAGCATCAGATAGATACTTTCAGTATTGGTCTTACCTCGCTGCGAAGCAGGGGTATACCAGATAAAGCCTACTTCCAGGCGCTGCATATCCGGCACAATACTAACAAAGCTGGTCATACCTATATATTTCTGCTGTTCCTTGTCGAATACTGAATAAAAAACATATTCGGGGTGATCCTTGCACCAGTAGAGCCACTTTTGCATGGCCTTGGGATTTGTAAAAGGTCCAGAGCGTGGCATATAGGTCCAGACCGACTCTCTTGCTCGATCACCACTACAGGCCTGATACAGATCCTCAAGATGGGCCTCAGGATCCACACCATGGAGCTCAATAAACTTTCCTTTTATGGCCTGACGGTTGGGTAAATTTCGTACGGTGGTATCGGCCACGAATGGGCCCAGGGGTTGCTCGGCCATATTGGTATAAATTCCTTTCTAGTCACAAATGAAGGCTGAGATTCTAGCACCTATAAGCACAGCCAATCTATTACGTACATTATTTGTGTTTTCATGCCTGTTCTGGTCAACTAGGACGAATATCCAGGAATAAAACCACCACCCTGCGTGTTATTTACTCACAGGGGAAATAAATTATGGCTAACCGAAAAGAAAGACAACGCTTTGAGCGCCTGATGATGGGTCACCTTGATGGTGCCTATAACCTGGCCCTGTGGCTGGTACGAGAACCCGCCGAGGCCGAGGACATCGTTCAAACCGCCTATATGCGCGCCTTTGAACATTTTCATACCTTTACCGGCGGTAATGCCGCCGGCTGGATCATGACCATCGTACGAAACACTGCCTACAACTGGCTCAATAAACAAAAACGCAATAGCAACCTCATCAGTTTTGATGAAGTCCTGCACAGCCATGAGCCTGATAATCGAAAACAGCTCACACCTGAAGAGGCCGTCAGCATCAATGCTCGTAGTTCACAGCTTATGGAACAAATGGAACGCCTGCCGGTAGAGTTTCGTGAAGCACTGTTCCTGCGTGAGATCGAAGGTTACTCTTATAAGGAAATCGCCGAGATTACCCAGGTTCCCAAGGGAACCGTCATGTCGCGCCTGTCACGGGGACGCGGCCAGTTACAGAATCTGCTCCTTGAGCAACAGAAAAGGAGGCAACAAAATGGTATGTAATGAAATACAACAGAACATTGAGGCCTACCTGGATGGAGAGCTGACGCTATCCGATCGCCGTGACTTCGAAGAACACCTTGGTAATTGCAACAACTGTCAGTTAAGACTGGAAGCCGTGCGCAAACTCAACACCTCGATAAAAAAGATTGGCTACAGTAGTCGACCCTCTGGGTTAAAAAGAAATATACGTGCTGGTTTACTTGATCTCTCCGGTGAGGATTCACCGGGTTTCAATTGGTCGCAACTACTTGGCTTCAGTGGCGCCAGTGCCCTGTTTGCCGGTGTCGGGGTTTGGCTGGTCATGGGTGTAATGATTAATTCGCCCCTGCAGCTTGCCCATACTGATGAGTTGATCAGTGCCCATGTACGCTCACTCATGGTTGATCACATGACTGATATTGCCTCATCTGATCGCCATACGGTCAAACCCTGGTTTAATGGTAAGCTGGACTTCTCTCCCAATGTGGTGGATTTTAAAGACCATGGCTATCCCCTCGTTGGCGGTCGACTCGATTACCTGAAAGGACGACCCACTGCAGCACTGATCTATAAACGTCGTGCCCATGTGATCAACCTGTTTGTTCGCAAAGCAGATACCCCAGCACAAATCACAACGATGCAACTTATCCAGCATCAGGGTTATCAATTACTAAACTGGCAAGAGCGGGGGCTGACTTATACTCTGGTTTCTGATCTCAACTCTAAAGAACTTCAGGCTTTTGCTAACAAATTACAGCCCTAATTGTATCCTGATCACACCCAGTGTTTAGGCTTAGTGTTTAAGTTTGTCTATCGGTGATTATATTGATGAATAAAACCTTTAAAGGGCATTTCATAGACAACAAGCCTTCCTATTTCATCGACGAAATATATTCTGCAAGTTTTACAATCTCTTTATCACTTAATGGTTTGGCAATACTCTGCATCATTAAACTGTCATTATGACGCTTGCCCATACGGAAGTCTTTTAATTGCTTAATGACATACTCGGCATGTTGCCCCGCCAGAGACGGGAAACCGATGGCAGCATTGCCTCGGCCATTCTCCCCATGGCAACCGTCACAGGCAGCTATACCTTTGCTGTCGATACCACGATGAAAGATCTTTTTCCCAATCCGATTACTTTTAGCATGTTTGTTCTTTAAGGTCTGGCTGGCAAACCAGGCAGCAAGATTGGGAATGTCATCCATGCTAATGGCCTCAACCATAGATGTCATATGCTCTTCCTTGCGTGCACCAGACTTGAAGTCCCTGAGCTGTTTGATTAAATAACTTTCATGCTGGCCTGCGAGCTTTGGATTAAGTGGACTGTCACTATTACCATCGTGACCATGGCAGCCTGTACATATAACAGCTGTGGCCTGTCCGGCCTCAGGATTACCTGCCGCTAAAACTGACAACGATGCCACTGATAGCATCATCGTAACGATGAAGTAATGCATAATGCTCTCCTTAGCGAATACTAATACTACCGCTCATACCAGCCTCACTGTGGCCCTTGATAGTGCAATACAGTTTGCTGTTACTCAGTGTCTTAACAGGGACAAACCACCACTCTGCAGTATTGCCAGGATAGACCTCAATCTCCTTGATAGTGCCCTTCACCTCCACCTGAGTTTGATTGCGCCGATCCACCACCTGTACCTTACGGGTGAATACCGCACTTGCCAGTCCGGCCGAACTAAAATAGTGTTTTTGCAGGCTGGGATTTTTTATCACCAGCTTATAAAGCTTGCCTGTCTCCAACTCAAAGCGCTCGGGGAAAAAACGCAGGCGGTTCTTTTTATCACCTAGGTCAACACGTATCTCTACTGCCTGTTGTGCTGTCATGTCACCTGCAGCATAGGTATTTAAAACAAAAAACAACATCAGCATAACAATGGTGACCCTGCTCATTGTATTTCCTCCGATAAATTTTATGCACAATGTTGTAAACACATTGCGCCAAATAAAAAAGGGAGCATACGCTCCCCCAAACACCACTAGACTTCGAGAACAGAAAGCCAGGAGTCGTGCAGATTACAAACACTCAGTGCATACACTGCACCAGAACGCCCATCCAGACTGAACTTGGAAATAGCTGCCTTGTCTTTGCCCGGGTTAAATATATTTTCTGAAATAAATTTAAAATTCTCATCCAGTAATACATGTTTGACGATCCAGTGTTTACCTTGCTTCATAGGGTGGCCAGTAACGACCTTAATACCACTACCGGACTTTTGTATGATGGGAGAGTGAGAGCCAGCCTTCTTGGCCCAACGACCGGGCGATGCCTTAGTGTAATATAGACCGCCGGCCATGTTGTTGTTACTGATCTTATCGCCGAGTGAACCGGCTAGAACTATTTTAGGTGCAATGATACCTGTTGCTGCTCCGGCCACACCGATACGAATAAATGAACGTCTGTCCATAATTTCCTCCTGTTACAGTCAATAAATTGCTTTTTTCAAAAGCCTTATATCTCTTAACAAAAGGAAGAGTTAAAAAATTCCCGAAGTATTAAAAGCCTCTTTTTTTCCTGAGCGCCTCAATATTCTTTTCCCAGTTCTTACCATCAAATTGGGAAATAGTCATTGACTGTACTGTACCTTCATCCAGGCAACGGGCATTGACACTAAAACCCTCGGGATGAGAACGCGGGATATAGAAAGATTTGATACCGCAGTTCTTACAAAAGTAATGTTTGGCCTCATGGGTATCAAAAGTGTAGGTGATGAGATTGTCTTCACCTTTAAGTAATCGAAAACGATCGCTATTCACAATAAGATGCAGGCTACCTGACTTGCTACAGATAGAACAATTGCACTCAGTGACTTCCAGATCGGCCGGTGCATCGACTTCATAACGGACTGCACCACAGTGGCAACCACCGTGGTGGGTAATAGTATCACTCATTATCCCTCTTCCTCCCTCATTTCTAATAATGTCTATTCGGATGGGCCGTGCCTTCACAGGCGACCGACATTGTTACGAGTAGTGTTGTTTTGGACTAGACTTTAGATAGTATCATAAGAAAAACAGAGGTACCCATGGAGGCCAGAGAGGTTCGCAATAATGAGCAGGCCCGCAAGATCGTCGAGACGCGGGGGCTGTCATTTATTAAAGTTGGTGTGTTCGACATGGATGGCGTAATGCGCGGTAAGTACATGTCAAAAGACAAGTTCTTTTCGGCACTGGATAATGGCTTTGGGTTTTGTGATGTGGTACTGGGCTGGGACGTAAAGGACCAGCTATATGACAACGTCAGCTATACCGGCTGGCATACCGGTTATCCCGATGCTCCAGTACGCATCATCCCTGAATCCTGCCGTGAACTGCCACTGGAAGACAATATGCTGTTCTTTCTGGGCGAGTTCAGCGAAGAAGCCAGTACCATCTGTCCCCGCGGGACCTTGCAACGTGTCCTGCAACGGGCCGATGCCATGGGCTTTGATGTTACTGCCGCCTTTGAATACGAGTTCTTTATCTTTAACGAAACCCCGCACAGTATTCGCGAAAAAAATTACCATAATATCGAACCGATGGCCCCGGCCGAGTTTGGCTATTCGGTTATTCGCAATACAACCGAATCTGAGACCTATCTGAGTCTGCTCAAACTGGCCGAAGACATGGACTTTGAAATTGAAGGTCTGCATGAGGAGACCGGCCCCGGTGTGCTGGAAGCGGCCATTGCCTATGACCGAGCCATGAATGCCGCCGATAAGGCGGCCCTGTTCAAGACCTTCAGCAAAATCGCCCTGCAAAAACAGGGCAAGATGGCTACCTTTATGGCCAAGTGGTCACCGGACTATCCCGGCCAGAGTGGTCATATCCATCTTTCATTACAGGATAAAAACGGTAAGGCCCTGTTTTATGATGACTCACAGCCTTACAACATGAGCCAGACTATGCAGCACTTTGTCGCTGGCCAGCAACGACTGATGCCCGAACTGCTGGCCATGGTGGCACCGACCATCAATTCCTACCGGCGACTGATCCCCGGTTTCTGGGCTCCCACCGAAGCCAGTGTGGGGGTCGACAATCGCACCTGCGCCATTCGTATCATCCCTGGTAATGAAAAATCCCAGCGCCTTGAATATCGCATCGCCGCCGCCGACGCCAATCCCTATGTCATCCTCGCCGCGGTGATTGCCTCTGGTCTTTGGGGTATCGAAAACAAGGTCGAGATCGAGGCCATGGTCACCGGCAACGCCTACGATCAAAGCTTCCCCGACCACCTGCAACTCCCTTCTACCTTATGGGATGCCGCCCAACGGCTGAAGGCCTCGAGCATGGCACGTGACTATTTCGGCAATGCCTTTGTAGAACACTTTGCCGCCAGTCGCGAGTGGGAAGAGCGCGAATTTCGCAAACACATTTCGCAGTGGGAACTCGATCGTTATTTTGAAATCATCTGATGGCTAATACTATTTCAATCACGTCACCCATTGATGGCAGCATTGTGGCCGAACGCCCCATGGCCACGGAAAAGGACATCGCTGAAGCCTTACAGGCTGCAAAAATAGTACAACATAGCTGGCAAAACACATCTATAAGTGACAGGGCTGCCTTCTGTCATCAGGCCATTGATCACCTACTTGCCCACTCTGATGACATAAGTCGGGAAATTACCCTGCAAATGGGGCGCCCCATAAAATACTCACCCGGTGAGTTGCGTGGCCTTGAAGAACGTGGCCGATATATGATCGATATTGCTGAGCAGGAGCTTTCCGACATCCCTGTCAGCAGTAACCACTTACACCGTTTTATTCGGCGTACACCACTCGGTACTGTGCTGACAATTGCACCGTGGAATTACCCCTATCTGACCGCCGTTAACACCATTATTCCTGCCCTAATGGCCGGTAATACCGTCCTGCTTAAACATTCTATGCAAACATTATTATGTGCTGAACGTTTTCAGCAGGCCTTTGATTATGCGGGTCTGGCAAAAGGCGTCTTTCAGAGTTTGTTTGTTGATCATGCCGGTACAGCTGCACTCGTTAAAAGTGATGAGGTTGATTTTATTTCCTTCACCGGCTCAGTTACGGGTGGTATTAAAATAGAGCGTACGGCTGCAGGACTTTTTAAAGGTGTTGCACTGGAGCTTGGGGGTAAGGACCCGGCCTATGTACGAGAAGATGCCAACATTGATCACGCCGTTGAAAATATTGTTGATGGTGCCTACTTCAACTCAGGCCAATCCTGTTGTGGCATTGAGCGGGTCTATGTACACCAGTCGCAGTATGAACATTTTGTTGAGCAATTTATTACCCTGGTAAAGCAGTACAAACTGGGTAATCCACTTGAAGCCGATACAACACTTGGCCCCATGATTAATACCAATGCGGCTGATCGGGTAAGAGATCAGATCAACAAGGCCTGTGCTGCAGGAGCAAAGGCCTGTATTGATACTTCAACATTCCCACAGGCAAAAAATAACTCACCTTATCTTGCACCACAGGTATTGATTGATGTCTCACACGATATGGCCGTGATGCAGGAAGAGAGCTTTGGCCCTGTTGTAGGCATTATGTCGGTAAGTGATGATCAGCAGGCAATTGAATTCATGAATGATAGTCGTTATGGACTCACGGCCTCAATCTGGACAGCGGATATGGATACTGCAACGGCCATTGGTGACGAGATAAATACAGGAACAGTTTTTATGAATCGCTGTGATTACCTCGACCCGGCCCTGGCCTGGGTCGGAACTAAGGACTCAGGGCGTGGCTGTTCTCTCTCTGTGCTGGGTTATGCGCAACTGACCCGACCCAAATCCTTTCACCTCAAAACGATATAAGCACCATGACTGATTCTATCGAAATCAATACACTGGACCAGCTACGAGGTAACTGGAACTATCCCACGAGTATTCACTTTGGGAATGGCCGAATCCAGGAGCTGGCCGATGCCTGCCAGCAACTGTCCAGCAAGCGGCCGTTGCTGGTAACTGACAGTGGGCTGGTGCAATTGCCTTTTGTCAGCCAGATCATTAAATCCATCGAGGCTGCCGGCCTGGTGATCAATGTATTCAGCCAGGTAAAACCCAACCCAACCGGTACAAATATTGATGATGGCGTGAAGGCCTTTCAGCAGGGTAAACACGATGGCGTGATCGCCCTTGGTGGTGGCAGCGCCCTGGATGCCGGCAAGGCCATCGCCCTGATGGTAGGGCAGGATCAGCCCCTGTGGGATTTTGAAGATGTGGGTGATAACTGGTTAAGGGTCAGGCCTGAGGGTATGGCCCCCACCATCGCCATCCCCACCACAGCGGGTACCGGGTCGGAGGTGGGCCGGGCCTCGGTGATTGTCGATGAGGCCAGCCACAGCAAGAAGATCATTTTTCACCCAGACATGCTGCCCAAACGGGTCATTGCTGACCCACAACTTACTGTCGGTTTACCTCCAAACATTACTGCTGCCACCGGGCTGGATGCCTTGGTCCATAACCTGGAGGCCTATTGTGCGCCCGGCTATCACCCCATGGCCGATGGTATTGCCCTGGAGGGGATGCGACTCATTAAAAACCACCTACCAATGGCCTTTACCAATGGCGAAGACCTGGTCGCGCGCAGTCACATGCTGGTGGCCTCATCCATGGGGGCCACCGCCTTTCAGAAGGGACTGGGTGCGGTGCATGCACTCGCCCACCCACTGGGTGCCCTGTTCGATGCTCACCACGGGCTGCTCAATGCCATCCTGTTACCTTATATATTGGTATACAACCGACCTGCCATTGAAGGACGGCTGGCCCATGTGGCCCGCTGCCTGGAATTATCAGATGATTCATTTAGTGGTTTGTTTGACTGGTTGCTGGGGTTTCGCAAACAGCTGGCCATTCCACACAGCCTGCAGGAGATTGGGATTAACGACGACCGGGCCGATGAGATCGGCCAGCTCGCCCTGCAGGATCCCTCGGCAGCAGGCAACCCCATCCCATTGACGGCTCAACAATACAGCGAGATTTTCATCAAGGCAGTCCGCGGAGAGTTACATGAAGATAGGACTGCTTGAGGCAGAAAACCTCAAACCGGAAATCATTAAGACCTATGGTAGCTATGCCAATATGACGGCCCGGTTGCTGCAGGCGGTAAAAGCTGATCTCAGCTTCCAGACTTACCCGGTCATCAATGGCGGGTACCCTGACACAATCGATGAATGTGATGCCTACCTGATCACCGGCAGTAAGGCCAGTGCCTATGATGATGATGACTGGATCACTCAACTGGAAAACTATATCCAAACCCTGGTGTATAAACAGAAAAAGCTGATCGGAATCTGCTTTGGCCATCAACTCATCGCCCAGGCCCTGGGGGGAAAAGTAGCTAAGAGTGATAAAGGTTGGGGTGTGGGTGTGATGAACAGCCAGATATTGCTTGAAAAGCCCTGGATGACACCGTACCAGCCAAGCTTTTCCCTGCTAGTCAGCCACCAGGATCAGGTGGCTGAACTGCCAGTCAGTGCTGAACGTATCGCAAGCAACGAACATTGCCTTAATAGCAGCTACCTGATCGGGCAACATGTCCTGAGCTTTCAGGGCCACCCTGAATTCAGCGTGGACTATGCCCGCCAGTCCATGGAAGGCAGGCGTGAGCTTATCGGAGAAGAGCGTTATCAACAGCGACTGAAAAGTCTTGCAGACCAGACAGATCACCTGTTGGTAGCAAAATGGATAGTGAATTTTCTTCGTTAGATTTCTTGCAATGGCGAACCCGGCTCATGATTCTTAAACAAACAGGGATCCTCCTGGCTTGAAACCAAATTTTTCTTCCAGCTCAAGCTCCTTGATCAGCTGATCAACCGCCTGTTGTCCATGCGCCTTACTCACTTCGAGCAGAATAATTTTTACACCATTACTACTATTTCGCCCACCCATACTAATCTGCGTCTGCAAAAGTTCTTTTGCTGTATCCAACTCCATTAACCTGGCCCCTTATATCAAGCTGTTGCATTAATTCTAGAATCAACAGGACACAATGTCTCATCTTCTGCTAGGCCAAAACCAATGAATTTCCATTGATCTAAATCAAGCCTGGCCAGCTAATTATCCTTAATAAAAAGGACATTATTCCGATATGTAAGTTTCCCGCCAGTTTTAGAAACAAATAATTAGGCCGATACCTCTTATATATGCGACAACCGCCCAATAAACCGGTGTACACATGCTGCTTTTAAACAGGCTGAAAATACGGGCCCGCTTTCTGGTGGTGTCCGCGATCTTTCTGTCCGGAATGACCCTGATCATTCTGGGCGGTGGCTACGCCAATGTACAGCAGTTCAATGCCATCGAAGCGGCCGTGCAACAATCCTACGATCGAGTCAGCGCTGCCTCCAAGGTAAATATCAATATCATTGCCATGGACCGGTCCATTCAGTCGCTCATTGCCCACGACTTACCAGACTCCATACGGACTTCAGCCATTGCATCAATTCGTGCTGGTGCAGTACTTGATGAGCAACTGTCCAACCTCAAAACCTCTTTCGGCGAAGATACCGCAGTGCTTTCTCTCATCGATGGCATGAAATCTCTGCGCCCAAAGCAATTACAGATTATTGGTAAGGCTCGTGGTAATGATGATGTAGCAGCACTGGAACTGGCCGAAGGTATTAAGGACGAGTTTACCCAACTGGCCAACCTGTCAGAGTCCATCGTGATCCGCAGTGAACAGGAGTTGGTGGCTTCACTAAAAAGATCCAAACAAAATGCCTTCAAAGTTCTCTCAATCCTGGGCGTCATGGTCGGTGTGGGTGTCTCTATCGGGATCCTTGTTGCACTGCTAGGTGCGCGGATGGTCAGTAAACCCATGACAGGTATCCAGACCACCATGCAGGCCCTGGCCGATGGCAACCTCAAGGACAATATCAACCTGCCTGCAACCGGTGCCGATGAAATCAGCCAGACCATTTCGGCCACCAACCAGACCATTGAACGGCTGCGTGAGACCATCGAGCTCATCAGCATTGCTAGTAAAAACATTGACCAGAAAACCGCAACCGTGGAAGGCACAGCCGCCTCGATCCAGAAAGTAACCGATATGCTCGATGGCATTATCCAGACCATTAAAAATGATTCTCAGCAGATTTCCAGCGCCGCCTCTAATGCAAATGATAAGGCCACCTATGCCAAGGATAAATCTGACGGCACAGCCATAGTTACCCAGGAAGCCGCCCAGGAAATCATGGCAACGGTGACTCGCTTTGAAGCCTTTCAGGACAAGATCGACACCACGGCCAGGAACAGTGAGTCCCTGGCGACAATTGCCGTTGAGATTACCGGCATCACCAAGACCATCAGCGATATCTCTGAACAAACCAACCTATTGGCCCTGAATGCCGCTATTGAAGCCGCCCGGGCTGGCGAACAGGGCAGAGGTTTTGCCGTGGTGGCCGATGAAGTCCGTTCTCTTGCCACCCGCACCGGTGAAGCCGTAAAGGAAATCACTCAACTGGTGGGCTCCATTGATGAAAGCATCCACAGCACCGTGGAGTCGGTGCAAAGTGTCCGTGATGATGTGGTGGAAACCATCGATAAACTAAAAATTTCCGGGGAAAAGAGTACCGAAAGTAGCCAACAGGCTGGCCTCATCAGTCGAGAAATGAACCAGCTAGTGCAACTGGTAGAAACCCAGAAAATCGCTATGGAGAATATTAATAAAACAATTCAGGAACTGGCCGCTGTATCTCTTGATACTAATAAACAGGCCGATGAGATGTATGGTCTTGCCGAAAGCCTGGGCCAGTCAGCAAATGATCTACAGGGGGTGGTGAAATGGTTCAAGTTATAAACAGTGTCACTGAAAACAGGTAATACCGGAGAATTTTCATGATAAAACGTATTTTTCTATTAACTGCCATCATGTTCAGCCTGCTGCTGAACTCAGGCCAGGTACAGGCCAAGAAAAAGTATGTCTTCAAAGCTGGACACCCCAGCCTGCGTGAGTGGCGCCTGCCCAAGAAGCCACCTTACCCCCGTAATAACACACCGACCAAGGCCAGGATCCACCTTGGTAAAATGCTGTTCTTTGATCCCCGTTTAAGTGGTGATGGCAATATGTCCTGTGCCACCTGCCATAACCCGGCCCTGGGCTGGTCCGATGGACTACCTACTGCCAGGGGCGTGAAAAGCATGGTGTTGGGGCGCGCCACCCCGACCATCATCAATACCGGCTATAACAAAATCCAGATGTGGGATGGTCGCAAAAAATCCCTGGAAGACCAGGCCATGGGGCCCATGGAGGCCACGGTAGAGATGAATATGGATACGGCCAAACTTTTTGAGTGGCTCAATAACAACCCCGGCTATAAAAAAGCCTTCCGACGAGCCTATCCCAATAAACCCATTGATGCTGACACCGTGTCCCGCGCTATTGCCGCTTTTGAACGTACTGTGATCAGCCGTAACTCCCGGTTTGATCGCTGGATTCGGGGCAATAAAAAGGCCATGAACCAACAGGAGATCCGTGGCTTTAAACTGTTTGTCGGACGTGCCAAATGTGCAAATTGCCATTCTGCACCCAACTTTACAGATGATGGCTTTCATAATGTCGGCCTGAAATCCTTTGGTGAGAGTGACCCCGACATGGGCCGTTATGCACATCGCCCGGTTAAGCTCATGAAGGGTGCCTTCAAGACACCAACACTGAAAGACATTGATCGCACTGGCCCCTATTTTCATGACGGTTCGGCCAAAACCCTGGAAGACGTCGTAGATCATTACAATCAGGGTGGTGTGGTAAAGGACAACCTGTCACCAACTATGAAAAAACTGGACCTGTGTGGACAGGACAAGGAAGACCTGGTGGCCTTCCTGAAGACCCTGACCTCACCCCATAAAAAAGTTGTCGTTCCCAAACTGCCTGCCGATAAGTAAGGGCTCAAATACCTTAGTTTGAATAATGAGGAAATGTGAAATGAAAATGCTTTTTAAACTGCTTGCGATATCAATGCTCATGTTCAGCGTGGGCGTCAGTGCTGGAAATTATAGCGTTGGCCAGAAGAACAAGAAATTCACCAAGGATAAACTGGTGATCAAGGTTGGTGATAAAGTGAGTTTTGTCAATAACGACCCCTTTTTCCACAACGTTTTCAGCCTTTCACCCAGCAAGACCTTTGACCTTGGCTCCTATCCCAAGGGTGAACACCGTGAAGTGGAATTTGATACTGCTGGTCAGGTCGATGTGGAGTGCGCCATCCACCCCCATATGCGCATGACCATTATCGTCAAATGATCGCCCGCATCATTCTGCTTGGCTGCCTGTTGTCTGCCAGCCCTTTGTTATTTGCCAGTGAGGCAAGCGATCCTTACGAATGCAATAAACGAAAACCCTGCCTGAAACACGGGGCCGAGGTCTTTCATTACCGCTGCTCGCTTTGTCATGGCAATGACGGCCTGGGCGAGGGTATTCTGCCCCTGGCCCTGGGTAACTATCCCAATACCAATTTGCTGGAACCCCGCTTTGGTAAAAGTCTGCGTCGAATTGAGGATGTTATTCGCAAGGGCGGCAAAATGAAAAAGGTCAATGATGAAATGCCGCCCTGGGAAGATGAGTTAAACAGGCGAGAAATAAAGTCAGTGGCACTGTTCAATGAATTTCTGCACCGGGATTTTGAAGCCGCTGTGGCCATGCTCAAAGACCTTGCCAAAGGTATTGAGCCCAGCAAACGCATCGGTCGTGCGATCTACCTTGGCCGCTGCGCCCTGTGCCATGGTAAAAGTGGCAGGGGTAACGGCAAGATGGTGCGCATCATCAAAAACCCACCACCATTCAACCTGACCTTGAGCCGTGTTGATGATCATTATCTCTATAACATCATCTACAAAGGTGGCGAAGCCATGGGCCGCTCACCCAAGATGCCTCCCTGGGGCAAGGACCTGAATGAACAGGAAATCGAATCCCTCATCCTTTATCTGAAGACACTACGTAAGTAATGCTTATTAAGAACAAGCAACATGTATTTACGTCGTCAGAAATTACCAGCGAACATGATTACTCTCAACGGCGTGAGTTCCTGAGACAGCTTGCAGCAGGTGCGGCCAGCCTGGCCCTGCCATCGTCCCTGCTGGCCAGTGAATGCCAATCGCCTAAGCTTTCATCAAAAGACCCTCTCACTTCCTTACAGTCCATCACCCGTTACAATAACTATTACGAGTTCTCAACCAATAAGCGCGTAATCTTTGAGCTGGCCAAGGCACTGACACTCAGGCCCTGGTCACTAACCATCGAGGGTGAGGTAGAGAACCCCTATACAATCGATATCGAAGACCTGTTGAGTGATTTTACCCAGGAGGAACGCATCTACCGACTGCGCTGCGTGGAAGGTTGGGCCGCCGTGATCCCCTGGCAGGGCATTCCTTTATGTAAACTGCTAAACAAGGCAGCACCGACCAGTCGGGCAAAATATGTTGAATTTGTCAGCCTGCACCGCCCGGCCGAAATGATCGGCCAGCGCCGCCCCACGCTGGACTGGCCCTATCGGGAAGGCCTTCGTATTGATGAAGCCAGGCATCCATTAACACTGCTGGTAACGGGCTTATACGGTAAAGACCTCCCCCCACAAAACGGTGCCCCCATCCGCCTTGCTGTGCCCTGGAAATACGCTTTTAAGAGTGCCAAGGCAATTACGCATATTCGTCTGGTCGAAAAACAACCCGTTACCAGTTGGCATCAGGCCGCCCCATCGGAGTATGGTTTTTATGCCAATGTTAATCCAACTGTGGCCCATCCTCGCTGGACCCAGAGCCGAGAAAATCGTATCGGAGAACTTCGTAAACGACCCACCGACATGTTTAACGGCTATGCAGAACAGGTTGCCGGTTTATATCGAGGTATGGATCTGCGTAAGTTTTACTAGTTATGCAATTTTCACTGACGCTTTTTTTCCTGCACTACTATCGATTAATCTGGTGGGGTATTTTTCTGCTTTCGGCCTTACCCACCGTTTTACTGATTAATGATTTTTATACCCAGCAGCTGGGTTCAAACCCCTTGCAAACCCTGCAACATACTACCGGAAAATGGGGACTGATCTTTTTACTCATCACCCTGACGGTTACTCCGTTACGTCAAACACTCAATGTATTTTCAATCTGGATACATCTGAAATTCGGACGCCGCCTGGAAGACTGGAACTGGCTCATTCGCCTGCGACGAATGCTGGGGCTCTACAGTTTTTATTATGCCAACCTGCACATGCTGGTGTACGTCATTCTGGATGTCTCCCTGGAATGGAACTGGGCCAGACAGGACATCCACGAAAAACCCTATATCCTGCTAGGTGTGATTGCCTACCTGATGCTGATACCCCTAGCTATCACATCTGTTAATGCACTTTTTCGGATGATGGGTAAGAACAATTGGCAAAGACTGCACAAGACGGTTTATCTAATTGTCATTCTGGTGATATTTCATTACTGGTGGCAAACCAAGGTAGGTGTTTATTCCTACATCCCCTACTTGTTTATAACAATTTTTTTACTTGGCTTCAGGTTATTTAACAGGCTGGGTATCAGCACAAAACATCCGAAAGATAACGGCATGGAAGTCCCGACCAGGCACACACCCCCTTGAACATTCAAACAAATACCTTTTAAGCTTACTCTTCACCTGTCTAAATAAGCTTTTATCCATGCTCACAAACCACTTCCAACATGTAACAACTTTTAACTTTAAATTAAGTCAATTTTTGTCTCACTCAACTCAAGTTGGTTTTAGTCAACTTATAATTAAGGTCACACCCAATATGGTTTTAACATTAAAGCTATAAAATATAAGGGTAATCAACATGAGTATTTTTGCCGTAAATAAGACTGCCAAATTTGACAGGTCAGAAAATAATAGCGATGATTCTTTGATGAATAATAAAAATAATAAAATTACTGTTTTGTATGTTGAAGATAATGCCGAAAATATCAAACTCATGCGGCATATTTTTGAGGGCCTGTTTTCAAGCGTCGAGCTGCTTATTGCTATAACAGGAGAAGAAGGCCTGGAAGTCATCAACAAGATACAACCTGACCTCATTCTGATGGATATTGACCTGCCCGGTATAGATGGCATTACTGCGCTCAGACAAATAAAAAGTAATGATCAGCTGAAGATGCCCGTGATTGCCATCTCGGCCTACGCAACACAAGCGCAAATCAACAAGGGTATGAATGCCGGATTTGACGAATACATCACCAAGCCCCTTAATGTGTCCAAACTCAAGGAAACTATCAGTCGCTATATGGAAAAAATCCGGGCTACGACTTAAGCTTTGTCGAGATCCTTACTGCAACTCTTCAGAATTAACACAGATAGCCAGCTTGAAGTTTTCCGGTGCCGTAACATCAAGAACCTGCCAATTACTTTGAATCTGACCTTTGTATTCAACCGACGTAAATGTTTCTAATGGCTCCGTCCCAACATAGATTGATCGCAGGCCCATACCCAGCCCCCGTCCCACGGCCTTAATATAGGCTTCCTTGCGGGTCCACAGTCGATAAAAGGCGTTAAAGCTTGATGGTTCATTGAGCGCCATCAGTTCCTGCTGTTCTCTGACCGATGCCACATGGCGTAGCATTCCTGCGAAATTTTTCTGTGGCCGCATGAACTCGATATCAACACCAATAACACTATCTCGACAAAATACAAAAGCAACTCTGTCTCTGGAGTGAGAAAGATTAAACTGTAACTGCCGTTTATTATTTAGAAATGGCTTACCGTGTTCTTCATATTCAATCTGGATATTACTGGGTTGATCTTTTAGATAGGCCGATAACAATGTTCTAAGTTGACCTCGAATACATCGATAGTTATCACCATGCTGTTGATTAATAAAACGGGCTGCTCGCTTTTCCTCTGTCGCACTCAGACAGGACGACAGTTGCTGTAACCGAGAAAATATATCTGTTACTGAAAAAACAAACAGATGTATTTCTCCACTTTTTAACTCAGGAAGTTTATTAATATCTGGCCGAATTATATTGGCAGGCTTAAAAGTGAGCATGGACAGGTTCAGCGATCCGACAAGTGACGTAATAATAGCAGTATGCGCTTTTGCAGATTAATGATCCTAACCCGCCAGCGTATACCACGGGTATTTTTATCGATCCGCTCAATCCGTTTAAGCTCCTTGAGCTTGTCATAGATATTGACCAGTAAAACCTCCGTGGTTTTACCTGCGAAGCCGGACAGTTCAGTATGTTTTATTTCTTTATAGGTGCGAATTCTTTTTCGTTTCAGAACATTGAAATCAAACTCTGTTCTGAGCAGACGATCATACTCACGACTTGCCAGTTCCCTGATGACTTTTTCAGGGGGTAGGTCCTTTTCCACTACCAGCCAGCAGAGCCCGGCATTTTCCTTGATCTCTTCCAGCAGGGCACGGCTATCACCCTTAGTACCTTTGATGACCTTACTGAAGGCCGAGACGGTACCGGCGGCACTGGACAGGGTATCAAACAGGAGTTTCAGGCTCTCGATCATTATTATATTCTGCGTCCTGTATGGTTACAGACAATCAGCATTGTCTCACATTTTAAGCCATTTTCCTCTATGCTTGGACCATGTGGTTTGATCGATTATTAAAACTGGAACCTGCAGAACGCCCGGCCGTTATCTGGGCCTTTGCCTACTTCTTTTGCCTGCTATCTGCCTATTACATCCTGCGCCCTGTGCGTGATGCCATGGGCATTGTCGGTGGTATAGAAAACCTGCAGTGGTTATTCAGCGCAACCTTTGTTGTTATGCTGATGGCGGTTCCCCTATACGGCTGGGCGACCCGCCACTACCCAAGACACCGTCTTTTACCACTGGTCTATGGATTTTTTATTCTTAACCTGCTGACTTTTTACTGGTTATTCACCCAGCAACTATCACCTGAATGGACGGCTCGCAGCTTTTTTGTCTGGATCAGTGTCTTTAACCTGTTTGTTGTTTCCGTGTTCTGGAGTTTTATGAGTGATCTGTTCAAACAGGCACAGGCCAAACGTCTGTTTGGTCTAATTGCTACTGGTGGAAGTGCCGGAGCAATTGCCGGTCCTACTCTTACTGCCCTGTTGGCCACTTCGTTAGGTACGGCCAGTTTAATACTTATCTCAGCCAGTCTGCTATTTATTGCTATCCTGTGTATCCATCGTCTAGTTATCTGGTCAGACAACAATACCCAACATTCAACTCAACACGCGAATGATGATGCCCTTGGTGGTCATGTCCTGGCTGGATTCAAGTTGTTATTACGTTCACCTTATTTAATGGGGATTGCCAGCTATATCCTGCTTTATACCTGCCTAGCGACCTTTCTCTATTTTGAACAGGCTCACATCATTAAAAATGCCTTTGAGACTAGCGAACAACGCACCCAGGTCTTTGCCTTAATCGATCTCACTGTTAATGCGCTGACCATTCTCATCCAGTTGTTTATAACCAGTCGACTTGTTGATAGATTTGGATTATCGCTTACCCTGGCACTGATACCTGTTTTAATGGCATTGGGCTTTATTATGCTGGGTATCTCGCCCGTGTTACTGGTACTGGTGATATTCCAGGTCGTGCGTCGTGCCGGAAATTACGCCATTGCCAAACCAGCGCGGGAGATGTTGTTTACTGTGCTGAGTCGAGAAGAAAAATACAAGGCCAAAAATGTGATCGATACCGTTGTCTATCGTGGTGGTGATGCCATCAGTGGCTGGTTGTTTGCCGGACTCATGGCCATGGGTACCGGTCTGACGGGGATTGCCTTTATCGGTGCGGTATTCGCCCTGCTGTGGGCCGCCAACGGGTGGTGGCTGGGCAAACAAAACCGACAAGCCTGAATACAGAGATACTCACCGCCCCCAATTAACCCGCCTGTTGCTGATAACCCCTTTGCGCGGCCTCGTTGAGTTCAATCAATTTCTCAAACAGTTTAACAGCTGCGCCGTGATCGCCGACCTTGAGATGACTCTCTGCCTCTTTGGCCGTTTCAGTTATTGTGGGATAACCATAACTACCACCAATTCCCTTCAATACATGCAACACTTCCCGCATGGCCTCCCAGTTCTCAGCTTCCATGGCCAGCTTGCATTGATCGAGATAATCGGGAAACTTGTTCAGAAAGGTTTTTACCATATCAACCATATCCGGATCGGTTTCAAATAACGTTGATACAAGCGACTCATTACTCATACGTTCTTCTCCTTGCATATATCTTTTGAGTGTTCGATACAATTGCTCACGCTGTACAGGCTTGGCAAGAAAACCATCACAACCCGCTGCAAGACAGCGTTCTTCATCCTCCTTCATGGCATTGGCAGTCAGCGCCACAATAGGGTGTGTGTAGTCATTGGCTCGTAACATCTGAACCGCTGTAAAACCATCCATCACAGGCATCTGAATATCCATCAGGATGAGGGAATATGTTTTTTCCTTGGCCTTTTCCAATGCCTCCTGCCCATCATTGGCCGTCTCTACCTCAAGACCTGTTTTGCGCAGAATGGCCGCCACCAACATCTGAATTTCTGGAGTATCTTCAACAAGCAATACGGTGCCTTTTAGTTTATTCTTCATATCAGTTACGGCAGGCTTTACAACCTCACGATCAGATGTGATTTTGTCAACCAGCTGCAATTTGATATGTGTATCAAGATTCAATATCAAACGAAAACGACTACCCTCACCCAGGGTACTTTCTACCTCAATATCACCATCCATTAGATTACTCAGGCGTCGCGACAGGCACAGCCCTAAACCTGAACCACCGTATTGTCTGCTTGTGGAGATATCGGCCTGTTGAAAAGGCTCAAACAGATTTTGCAACTGGGACTCTGATATACCGATACCGGTATCGGCTACGGTTATCTTAAGTTGCTCTTCGGCTATGTCATACGCAACAACAATGTTGACGGTTCCCTGCTCTGTAAATTTGATGGCATTACTATAAAGATTCAGTAATATCTGTTTAAAACGAATGGGATCAATATCAATCGATCTTGGCAGTGGGAATTGATAGTCAATATTGAGGTTAATATTTTTCCCTTTTGCAAATGGCTCAACCAGTGAATACACATCCTGAACCGTATCGAACAGGTTAGTACTGATACTCTCAAGCTCAAGTTTCTCAGCCTCAATTTTGGTAAGATCGAGAACCTCACTAATCAAATCCTTGAGGTGATGGCCGCTTTTAATAATCGTATCAATGGCATTATCTTTTTCATCATCTGTTAAATCCGGCTCCTTTAGAGACTCAGAGTAACCAATAATGGTTGAAAGTGGCGTTCGAATCTCGTGGCTCATATTGGCCAGAAAAAGACTCTTGGCACGATTAGCCCGCTCCGCCTTCATCAATGCATCCTGAGCCTCTTTGGTTCGCTCCCTGACCAGATACTCCAGTGCAGTACGGTGAGTGAGCAATTCCTGCTCACGTTTTTTCAGTTCAGAGATATCAGAACCATAGACATTTACATAATCGTATTCCTTAATTGGTGTAAACGTTAGTTTGTAATATTTATTCTTATCAGGTTCGATTACCATTACCTGATTTTTATTTTTGGCAATTGCCTTATCAATAAACTTTATTACATTTTCAGGCACCTTACCGTGAATAGCAGTTCCCCAGAATGTTAAAATAATCTCACTACTGGCATTACTATAAGTAATTTCACCATCGTGGTTTATTTTCATAACAGGATTAGTATTTTCTTCAGGAAAACGGGACAGCTCGTAAATTTTCTCCTGTTGCTTAACTCGTTCTGATACATCAATAACACTACCTATAAACAGGATCTCGCCATCCTGTTCCATTCGTGTTACCGATATCTCTGCCTTAAAAACAGAACCATCCTTTCTATGTACCGGCAAATAACGCTGCATCCCGGTAATATCATTGGCGCCTCTCTCTATGAAATCCATCAGAAAACGATCATGTTGTTGGGCATACTCTTCACCCATTAGCAGATTGACATTCTGCCCAATCAAATCGCTCTCTGCATAGCCTGTCATTCTTATCAGAGCAGGATTGGCCATTAGAATTTGGCCTAGTGAATTAATGGTAATGACACCCTCATAAAGGTGCTGCAAGACATTATCCAGCAGTTCAGTCTGACAAGTATCGTTTTTGTCTGCCATTTAATTACTTTTCTATGGGTTTCTTGAAATCTGATTTCCACTTCAAATAAGGTGTTTATTTCTGTTCAGATAACCAAAAGGCCTCTATCTAATTACATCGGCATGATCGTCCCTCTATTAAGTTGAATACGCTAAAAATCTACCTTTAAGGGTCGATACAAACCTGAAACATAACGTAAACAAACCAGCATTTAAATTAAGGGCAACATGAATATCCTGGCAATCGATGACGAAGAGCTGACCCAGAACTTTATACAGCAGGTTCTGCAAAAAGAGTATGCAGTGCGCCTTGCTTCAAACGGAGAGGAAGGTATCGCCCTGGCTCCCGATCTTCAGCCCGACCTCATTATCCTTGATGTAAATATGCCCGGCATGAATGGCTACGAAGTCTGTGAAGAACTCAAAAAAAATCCAGCCACACTCGAGATACCGGTTCTTTTTCTCTCCGCCAACAATGATCTCGAAGAAGAAATGAAGGGCTATCAGGCGGGTGGTGATGACTATCTGGTAAAACCCTGTGAACCCAAAACCCTGCTCGCCAAAGTTAACGTGATGTTGCGTTACAAATCTGAGCGTGAAAAATTAAATGCCCAGTATCAGGATGCGCAAAAAACAGCACATATCGCCATGGTAGGCAGTAGTGAGATCGGCATGGCCATGCAACTGGTAGAAGCAAGTTTCCTGATTAACACCTATGAGGAGCTGGCAACATCATTCTTCAGCCTGACAAATAATCTTGGCCTGACTTGTGCCATTATGTTTTTCACTCAGGATGGTCCAAAGGCCTTTTTCTCGGACGGCTCGTTCTCGCCGCTGGAAGAAGAGCTGTTGCAGAAAATGAAAGATCAGCAACGTATCATCGATTTCAGGAACCGTACCTTTATCAACTATCCCAATACCACCCTGCTGGTAAAAAACATGCCAACAGAAGATAAAGAGCGTTATGGACGAATCAAAGACCTGTTACCAACCGTGCTTGGCTCAATAAGTAACAAAGTTCTTGCCATGAAAACAGGCCATATCATGCAGGCCCAGGCCATTGATATGAAGGTCTCATTTGACCGGATTAAAACAACCTTGCTGAATATTACCAACTCTATCAGTGATAATTCGAAAAAAAACAACCTGGCCATGCGTAAACTGTTTGAGAATATTCAGGACTTTATGCCCAAATTGGCACTGGAAGAAGATCAGGAAACCTTTATCCTGGACTATATTGAAGAGACCACCAAGGATTCTACAGCACTGAATGCAAACTCATCAGAACTGATTGGCAATCTACACAGCGTGGTCAATACACTGCAGTTTGTAGTCGATCGCCAGCAGGATCTGGCTGAAGAACTAAACAATGATGGAAACAAAACCAAAAAAGAAAAGCCAAAAAAAGCCTCATCCTCAGACATTGATTTTTTCTAATCAGTTTTGATTTAGTTGCTAACTCCTGAATGCAGAAATGAGCTATATTTCTGAACATGTTCTTTTGTCTGAAGGATAGCCTGCCATGCTCACTCGTCGCGAACTACTGAAACTTCTTTCTGCTCTAGGTCTGGCTACCAGCTTCCCAATTTCTGCCTGGGGAAAACCTGGTAGTCAACTGATGCGCAAAATCCCAGCCAGCGGTGAAATGATCCCCGCCATGGGTCTGGGCACCTCACGGACCTTTGATGTAGGCCCTGATGAATTTGAACGTGAGCCGTTGCTGGAAGTACTGGATGAATTTATTAAACAGGGCGGCAGCCTCATTGACAGCTCTCCCATGTATGGCCATGCGGAAACCGTTATTGGTGATCTTGCCAGCCAGTTAAAGGTCCAGAAAAAACTCTTCTATGCCACCAAGGTCTGGACCTCGGGCAGGCGTGCCGGTATCGAACAAATGGAACAGTCCATGCAACGTATGAAGACCAGGGTCATTGACCTGATGCAGGTACATAATCTGGTCGATACCGATACCCATATGAAGACCCTGACAAAATGGAAAGAACAGGGAAAGATCCGCTATATCGGGATCACTCATTACCTGGTAGAGCATTTTGATGAACTGGAAGCCACCATGAAAAAATACAAACTGGATTTTGTGCAGCTTCCCTATTCCATTGTCACACGCGAGGCTGAACAGCGCCTGCTACCCCTGGCGCGGGATAAAGGCATTGCAGTCCTTGTTAATCGCCCTTATGAAAAAGCCGCCCTGTTTAGAAAGGTAAAGAACCAACCCCTACCCGCCTGGGCAGCAGAGTTTGATTGTCATAGCTGGGGGCAGTTCTTTTTGAAATTTATCCTGGCCAATCAGGATATCACCTGTGTTATCCCCGCTACCAGCAAGACTAAACATCTGGTGGATAATATGGGTGCCGGGCTTGGCAAACTGCCCAATGAAGAGGCACGCAAGAAAATGTACAAACTGGTCGCCTCACTTTAGTCTTCATGGGCATACCGTCAGACTATTGATCCAGTTATTAATCAAAGCCACTCCATCATTATCTACCAGATTGCTGCCCAGTACAGGCATCTGATCTGCGCCACGTCGATTCATTCTCAGGCTGATCAGAGATAAACCGGGTTCAGCTGGTGTTAATAGCATCGCACCACCCACACCAAGGTTTCCCA
>JAOULO010000052.1 GCA_029881995.1 Gammaproteobacteria bacterium | reverse complement strand
GTTCAGGGTGGGGTGCCACATTACAGATCTGCATATCAGCAAGTGGAGTATCGTAGCGCAAATCTATTGGTGTCCTACCAACGCCCGGCGCCCGATGACAACCGGCGCAGTTGGCATGTAAATAGGCACGCGCCCGACCAGCGATGTCTGGATTATTTGTATCAGATGGATCTGGCATTGTCGCTGGTTCTGCCGGTAAGGCATCCAGAGCACCGAGATAATCAAGGTAGTCCAACTGATTGCGTACACCAACACCTGGAAAATCAAAATTACGATTCATCTGTGCCGTCTCTGGCCCCAGGGTTCGATTAGCAGACTGAGTATGACACTGCAGACACTGATCTCCACTGGGATAACTCCATGTTTGACCTTCCACTTCACGCTGTGCACCCGATGGTAGGAGAGTAGCTTCGGTTTGATCGGCATTCCATTCATAACTGTAACCAGCCCAACCCCCATCGCTATGGTTGGCCAGCAGCCTGGTTTCGACAATCCGATCATTCAGGTAAAAGTCCTTGCGCAGAATCGAACCCACTGGAAACACCCAATCTCCATCTTCCATAATACTAATCTGGCTTTCCTGAGGTAAGGCCATCCAGCGGTGTTTCACTGCATTGTCTGACCACAGACGTGAATTGATATTAAAAGGGATCATTCCTTCTGCAGCTACACGAGGATCACTTTTATTGGCACAACCAGTCTCAGATAGCAGTGAAGGAAAACTTATTGGCGCCTGTTCAGCATCTGCGGCAAACTTATAGATTGCACCTGATTGATAATGCAACACATAAAGTTCACCTTGCCGATCCTCAGCAAAAGTGGCCAGTGAATAGCCTCCTAGCGATGAAGGAATGTCCTGAATATCTTTTGTGGTATCAAAATTTCTCAGCGCCCAGATTGAACCATCATTAAAATCACCAAACACATATTGCCCCGTCAGGGCTGGCACCTCGGAGCCACGATAAACATAGCCACCAGTAATTGAGGTGTTGATTCGATTACCGTTAGCATTTCGTGGGTGGGGATATTCATATACTGGTGCAACAACAGTAGGTGGATTTGAATAACAGCCTATTTGATGGTCACCCTCATAACATGGCCAACCATAATTGCTGTTAAGTGTTACGCGATCGACTTCCTCATATGACTGTGAACCCACATCTGCAAGCCAGAGCTCACCTGAGCCTCGATCAAAACTCCAGCGCCAGGGATTACGAAAACCCCATGCATAAATTTCGGCACAATCACTGGTTCCACTGCCTGAAGTACAGAGATTGCTTCCGCTAAATGGGTTGCTGGCCGGAATGGTATATTGAATCGTATTTTCTGTTTCAGTTACATCAGTCACATCGATACGTAACATGGCACCATACAGACTATTGGTAAACTGGCTTTGCATCAGGTCTGAACCACCATCACCAAAACCAATGTAAAGGTAACCGTCTGGCCCAAAGGCAAGATGGCCTCCATTATGGTTATATGCAGGCTGAGGTAGAGTCAGAATCTGTTTTTCTGTTGAGATATCCAGTGCAGTTCGCTCTACATTAAAGCTGACTCGTGAAATGACAGACCGAAAATTACTCGCAGCACCATCATTAACCAGATTGTCATCACTGGTGGTATAGGAGAGATAGACATGACCATTAGTCGCAAAGTCAGGGTCAAAGGCCATGCCGAGTAAACCACCTTCTGACCGTGAATTTACATGGGAGTTTCTGATATCCAGTATCAAGTCACGGCTACTAACAGTGCTCGTATTTTCGAATCGGAAGATTCGGCCTGTTTTTTCCAGAACATACCAGTTATTCCCACCTGGCTCCAGAAGCAGGCCAAGTGCACCACCAAAACCAGGTAGATCAGGAAAGATTCGTTGCAGGACAACTGGATCAGTACCATTCCAGTTTGGGCGTGGACCGGCGATGCAACTTGTTAGCGGGAGACTACCTACCTCACCAGAGTCATCATTACTGGTGTCTTCATTATTTTGGTTCTGGTTCTGGGCTGATGGTGAGCTACTACCTCCGCCACAGTTTACTACCAAGAGCAAAACTATTATCCCCAGGATCCCTTTTAAATAATTAATCACTTTCTTCCCTCGTGTAAATTTTCTTTGTGTTAATAACACAAAGCCATACAAGTGAAAGTGACCAGGTTCTCAGGCTAACAAGGCTGGCTTTCTTTCTTAACGATAATTCAGCACTAAAACAAACTGATAATTCGTTTTGGTAAAAAATAGCTACTCAAATGCTGCCTGCTCAGCTTCCAGCATGGCAAGACTTACGTGTTTACCAATCTGATCATTAAAGCCATTCCACTTATGATAAGGTTTGAGTTTAGCAACCACCCTGGGTTTCATTTCAAAATCACTCATGCCTTCATCCACCAGGACTTTGACCGTTTCGTAGATGGTAGAAAGATAGTGACGGAACTTTTTCACGATTTTGACACTGCCAGTTGGACCATGTCCCGGCACATAGACTTTGGCACCCAGCTTAATGGCGACATCACAGGCCTTGATATTACCCCTGAAGGTTGCATCATCCATGCGACCAATCCGTTGATGAAAAACGTTATCTCCCAACACCAGAACATCTTCTTCAACAATATGTACCATGACATCGGTACCACTATGGGCACGCCTGGGTGCCAGAATTCGAAAACTCATACCTCCTGATTTAAACTGATAGGCTTCATCGACAGACTTTTCTGGAATGACCGCCTTTGTGCCATCAGTTGCCCCCTTGGTCAACGTCGACATCAGTTTTAACCACTGTTTATCAGCACCTGCCTTGGCCTGGGTAATCATATTTGGGTGAGCCATTAAAACTGCCTTGGGAAACACGTCACTAAAGGCCTGATTGCCTAGCCAGTGGTCACCATGAATATGGGTGCTCAGCACATGGGTGACTGGTTTATCGGTAACTTTTCGAATCTGGCGCAGCACCATGCGGCCGGTATACAGGCTTGATCCAGGATCGATCACCACAACACCAGCCTTTGTGATGGTAAAAACCGGGTTGTTCATAAATCCTTGATTTTCTGGTGAGGGCATACCTGCTGGTCCGTGGATTACATAAGTACGGGACGCAATTTTTTCTGCTTTGTAATCCGGGATTTCTTTGGCACTTACACCGGTGGAAATAATCAGTCCGATAACTGCCAGTACTAAACTTTTCATGACGCCTCTCCTCAAGATGGATTCTTTTTGAAGACTATAGGCCCTTTTTTGCCCATGTGCTATAGCCATACTTTCATCTGGATTTTCAATACATCAGGCGATTTCCCCTATAAAGCTGGCGCTTTTTCAGTCGATACAAAACGTAACAATTGCCAGACTGACTCGTGTTCTGGCCAGCGCACCAGGATGCCCGGAACCACTTTGTGAAAACATTACGCCAACAACTTTTTATCGCCTTTCTGGGCATTGCATTTGCCATTGTCGCAGTGTTTGGCATGATGTCGCATTTTATTGCCACCGAGTATGCTGCAGAATCTGAAATTCATATGCTACAAAGCTTTGTTCAGGAAAAGGCCGAGAGATTAGCTACGGAATTAGAATCAACCCCCTCTATAAACCATTCTCAATTTTTCAAACAACAGGCAAGCTATCTCAAACTACCCCTGGTACTCATTGATAAGCAGAGCCGCCTAGTTAGTAGCTCTCACCTGGCTAAGAATTTTAATAAAGAAAAGATTGAAGATTACTTCTCATCTCTGCCATCAAATAAAACCGGTGGGATTTTTACCCTTGATGATACTAAACAGATGTGGCGACTATCTCCTGTACCAAATACAAACTATCGATTGATCCTGTTTCATAGCGAGGACAAGGATGTAAGCTTTTTCAAGGCACTCGGATTTAAATTATTCATTGCGGCTTTTGTTATCACCTGGATATCTGCCTGGAGCTCGGCTGTACTGGCCAATATCATCAGCCGTAAGCTGGATGAACAGAATGCCGTACTGGAACATATGGGGTTACACGATCAACTCACCGATCTACCCAATCGACACCTTATATATAAACGACTCGAACACGCCATCCGCTATGCTGAATATGCCAGAAAACCCCTGGCCCTGTTTCTATTTGAGCTGAATAATCTAAAAGACATCAATGACACTCTTGGCCATACCAGTGGTGATGAGCTGCTAACGCAAATTGGCCCTCGGCTTCAGGTCTTACTTTCAGAAAATGACACCATAGCCCGCCTGGACGGTGGTGAGTTTGCTGTTCTGGTTCCTGGCCTTGAGGCAGAGCAGACCCCACAGCTGGCATATAAAATTCAGCAGGTTCTGGATAATCCATTTCCGATTGAAGACATGTCCATTAAGACCTGCGCCTGTATTGGTGCGTCCATCTTTCCTGATCACGGTGATTCACCCCAGGAGTTATTTCGCCAGGCTGATGTGGCCATGAGCCACTCTAAACTTAATAACAATGAATTTTTCCTCTATGATCGTGAAAATGATCCCAATAGCATTGAACAACTCACCCTGATGAGCGAACTCAATGACGCCATCCTGAATAATGATCTACAACTCTTCTACCAACCCAAAATCGATCTAAGACAGAACACGATTATCGGCGTTGAGGCATTGCTACGCTGGTTTCATCCCGTCCATGGTCTAATCCCTCCTGACGAGTTTATTCCCAAGGCCGAACAAACCGCTATGATCAAACCCCTTACCAAGTGGGTCATTGAGACAGCAACCCAACAATGGGCCAAATGGAATACTCAGGGTTCACCCCTGCAAATCGCCATCAATGTTTCACAGCGCAGCCTGTATGATCGTGATCTGATCCATTTTATTGCCGAGGCACTGCAGGAAATTAAGCTAAGCCAATGCTGTCTTGATATTGAAATTACCGAAACTGCGGTTATGGCCCATCCAGCCCAATCACTCGCCACTCTGAGGCTTTTGAGTAAAATGGGTATTCATCTATCCATCGATGATTTTGGGACAGGGTTTACTTCTCTCAGTTATCTAAAAGAGCTGCCCGTGAACGAACTTAAAATCGACAAGTCCTTTATTATAAACATGGCCAGTGATAATACTGACATTATGATAGTACGCTCTATAATCGAGCTTGCTCACAGCCTGGGTCGGACGGTTGTGGCTGAAGGTGTCGAAAATGAGGATGTCCTGTCTCTACTGAGAGCACTCAATTGTGATTTTGTTCAGGGATACCACTACGCAAAACCCATGTCTGTCGATGATTTTAATGACTGGCTGCAATCTACTGACCTGACACCAGTCCGTTACCGATCAGACACTGCCTAAATTATAATTTAATATATCAAACAACATAACAGGAACAGCCACTATGACGAGCATAGATTTTATTATTAAAAACGAAGCCAGCATCCGGATGGGATTTTTCTTTGGCATCCTGTTTGTTATGGCGCTGTGGGAAATTCTTGCGCCTCGTCGTGCACTGACTGTCTCTAAAGCCATTCGCTGGACCAACAATCTGGGGATTGTTTTTCTTAACAGCTTTTTATTACGCCTTGCCTTCCCTGCCGCCGCTGTCGGGGTTGCCCATTTTGCAGAACAACATGGCTGGGGCCTGCTTAATTTTTACGAAGTCCCTCTGGGGCTGGCCATTATCCTGGCTGTGGTGGCGATGGATTTTGTGATTTACCTGCAACACGTGATGGTACATGCCATTCCTGTCCTGTGGCGTCTGCATCGTCTGCATCATGCTGACCTGGATTACGACCTGACCACCGGTGCCCGCTTTCATCCAATAGAAATCTTTCTCTCCATGGGTATCAAATTTGCCACTATCATTGTACTTGGCCCCCCCGTAGTTGCCGTGATCATTTTTGAAGTGGTCCTGAATTTCATGGCCATGTTCAATCATGGTAATGTCAAGCTACCATTGGCTATCGATCGTATCGTGCGCCTGCTGCTGGTCACTCCCGATATGCATCGCGTGCACCATTCTGTGGAAGACGATGAGGCCAATAGCAATTTTGGTTTTAATCTTGCTATCTGGGATCGGCTGTTCGGCACCTATCGTGATCAACCCCGTGGTGGCCATGAAGGCATGACCATCGGTATTCGCAAGTTTCGTGATCCCAAAGATGTCAGCTGGCTACCTGGCATGCTGATCATGCCCTTCAAGGGTAAGATCAGTGACTATGCCATCAACCGCCGCCACTGGGACGATGAGAATGAAAAATAGGCTACTGCGTTACCTTTTATTTGCTCTGCTTATCACGCTTATTGCTGTCACCATCCAGAATCGACAACAGCTGGATGCCCTGGCCTTACAGCAATGGGTGGATCAGGCAGGTCTTGCCGGGCCACTTATCTTTATGCTGATTTACGCCATCGGGACAGTGTTATTTTTACCGGGGTCCGTACTGACCCTGGCCGGAGGGGCCATCTTTGGCCCGCTGATGGGGACAATCTATAACCTGACCGGGGCCACCCTGGGCGCAAGCCTGGCCTTTTTAATCGCCCGCTATTTCGCCTCTGACTGGGTGGAACAGAAGACATCGGGGCGTCTCAAACAGCTTAAAAATGGCGTAGAAAGTGAAGGCTGGCGGTTTATCGCCTTTGTCCGGCTGGTGCCCCTGTTTCCCTTCAACCTTCTGAATTACGCCCTGGGCCTGACCCGTATCAGGCTGTCACATTACATCATCGCATCCTACATCTGTATGTTGCCGGGGGGCTTTGCCTATACCTATCTGGGCTATGCCGGCAGAGAGGCCGTGGCCGGGACGGAGGGCCTGATTCAGAAGGGGGTTATTGCCCTGGCCCTGCTGGCCACAGTGGCCTTTATTCCCAGGCTGGTGAAACAGCTAAGAAAAAAGCCAGAGAACCGTTGAGATAGTAGAAATTAGTTAAACTGCCACCAACCAGCTAAAGGCATCATCATAGGACATAAAATACTTCACATTGATGCCTTCCAGGGTAATCATGGTTTCCAGCAGATTTTCGGTCTGGTTATGGGGGCCAATCACACAGGCAAGTCGATAACCTTGCATTTGTTTGGCCTGCTGAAATCCAGTAGCAAAGCGGATCACATCCCTTTCACTCATCTGAATATTGCTTTCACGCATATCGACCAGTACACGAACAAAACCCGTTTCATCACAGGCCTGAAACACTGCATCACGCGCCTGTAGGCGCTCATCAAACACCACCTCTCCTGAATAGGCGAGATGAATCATTTTTTTGTCCTGCTTGATAGTCAGTTCATGAGGCATGGTTTTTAGTAATTATTTTTAGAACATAAAAACTGTAGCACAGATATGATTCCCGGCTGATTCACTAAACCTTTTTTAAAGTAGTACCTCTAATGGAATTTTCTACTTGTACGCTAAGACAGCATAAGACCAAGTTTTTATCTCAAGTTTGTTTATGAAAAAATTACGCGTCATGATGCTGGTACATCCGGAAATGGAACCCCTGGATCACCTGACCGATCCCAAAGCTACGGAATACATCAAACGAGAAACCGAGATTGATGTCAAACGGGCCCTGCTAAAACTGGGCCATGACGTCAGGGTCGTCACCGTGCACGATGAACTCAGACCGATTCGTAAAACCATCAATGACTGGCAACCGCATATCGCCTTCAACCTGCTGGAAGATTTTGCCGGTGATGGGGCACTCGACTATTACGTGGTGAGTTATCTTGATATGGCCAGCCTGCCTTTCACCGGCTGTAACCCTCGCGGTATGATGCTGGCCCGTGACAAAGCTCTGTCAAAAAAGATCCTTCACTACCACCGCATCAAGGTTCCCGAGTTTCGAATCTTTCCGTATGGCAAAAGAATTAAGACTGCAAAACTTAAAGGCCTGCCATACCCGTTAATTGTAAAATCCAATATTGAACAGGGTTCAGTAGGCATCTCCCAGGCCTCCTTTGTCAGTAATGAAAAAGAGCTACTCCGGCGTATCGAACAATTACACGAAATGACCCATGGCGATGCCATTGTCGAACAGTATATCGATGGCCGTGAACTCTATGCCGGTGTGGTTGGAAATGATCGACTCGAAGTACTGCCGATTCGTGAACTGCGATTTGATGACAAGGCCTCACTGGAACAGCGTATTGCTACTTATAACGTAAAGTGGAATGACAAGTACCGAAAAAAAATTGGCTTTAAGTATGACTATGCCAAAGACATGAAAAACGGCCTCAAAACCAAGCTTGATAACCTGTCAAAACGCATTTACCGCAAACTCATGTTGACTGGTTATGCTCGGCTGGATCTGCGAATGGACAAATCCGGTGATGTCTATGTGCTGGAAGCCAACCCAAATGCGGCCATTACCCATGATGATGAACTGGCCCTGGCCGCCAAAAAAGCAGGCTATAAATATGAAAAGCTGATTGACCGGGTCCTGCAACTGGGACTCAAGGCAGGCCGTGCCTGAACTAGGTGCTACAACTCCCAGTATCCCAGCGAAAATATCGGGCGTGTACTAGACGATACAGTTTCACACCTACAAAGATTCCCACCAGTGTCATCAAGGCCGGCAGCTTACCCAGCCCAAGCTGGACAAACACAATGGCAGGACAGGCACCACATATCGCCCAACCCGTTCCAAACAGGACACTGCCAGGAATAATGCCCGGGTGAAACATTTTTTTCTGAGTGGTGAAGTGTTTTTTAAACAGTAAAAACATCACGGCGGCCACGGCGATAGATAACACAAAACTGAGTAACATACGGCTATCCTGTAGACTCAACATTCTGTGTAACTCATCATAATCGGCAAAGCCAATCCCGGCCAGAATGACTCCCATGCAGAGCCCCATCAAAGCATGAAGCGCATATCGTGTAGCAGTCTCCATCATTGTGGCAATACCATGGAAAAAAACACCGCTGTAGTTACTGCACAGATAAAAAAGATGAAGGTTGCGACAACGCTGGTTGGCGAACCCTGGGCACAGCCACTCAAACCATGGCCGGAAGTACAACCGGATGCCATCTGGGTCCCGAAACCCACCATGACGCCACCCAGCAACAGATATACCCAGGATGAAGCCAGGCCATGACTTAACTGGGTCAATGTCTGACTCAACTCCAGATCAAGAGAAAACCGATCCGTTGCAAAGGCAAACAGTAGTGCGCCAATAAAAATGAAAAACAAAAACACGGCATGCTGGCCAAAACTGGCGGAAGAATTACGGGGAGAATTTGTATCCTTTTGGGAACCCGGATCCGGCAAATCGGTAGTACCTGGAACGGCATCACCAAATTCAGCCAGAGTGGCCTCGTACAGGGCATTGTCCATCAAGGCCCTGTCACTAACAAAGGCCTGTGCCTGTTGTTCAGATTTGATTTCCTCTCGGGTACTGGCCAGCTTCAACCAGCTACCAGAAACACCCAGTGGCCGATGTAACACCAACCTGAACAGTACAACCAGACTGCCCAGAGCCAGCCCACCCTGCCACCATGTCCAATACTCTGTCATCGTCTGGCACGCTTAATGAGCTAACGGGCTGGTCCAAGCCGACGTAAAAAGGACAGGACTTCAGCCATCATACCCGCTTCACTTTTCGATGCAGACTCTCTTTCCAAAGCAGCGGTAATATGCTGCTTCATAAAGGGACTGATCGCCTCAACACAGTCGACATGACCCTTGCGTCTTGCGATATCGATGGCCTGTTCACCTGCCTGGTTTTTATGAGCCGGGCTACAACCGGCCTCCAGCAACAACTGGACAATATCCCTGTTTCCCCGCTCCGCTGCCGCCATTAATGGCGTGGTCCCATCGGCCATTTGCAGCACGGTTTTTGTCAGCTTGCCATTCAAGAGGGATTTCACCACATGGATTCGATCTTTCTGAATGGCATTGAACAAGGCGGCCGCATTCATTTCGTCACGCTTGCGGTAACGTTGTAATAGCTTGCCATTGGGCAACAGGGTCAATGGAATTTGTTTACCGCTCAGGGCAATCTGGTAGCGTGCGCAAGCCTCAAAATTACTCTCGCAGTAATGCTGCTGCCAGAGCTTGAGGCTGGGATCCGCAGCGAACTGCGGATATAGCTGACAGTCTTTGGTGTGTGAACAACTCATGGATATCACCGCTCCTGGAAGAAAAAGCAACCCAGTTTTATATCGGCAAAATATATACGGTCTTTAAGTTTTCAATCGATTCGGAGAATTTCACCAAAAAACTCAGGCAGTTATCCCTATTCCTCACCCTCTTTACCACCCACTCCTTTGGTCAGGGCCGTCTTGATGGCTGGCGGGGCGCACATGATGGAGGCGAAGCTGTTACTGCCCATCATGGACAGATCTGGGAAGTTAATGGCGATTCGAAACTCGGCATACAGAGCATAGACCCGGCCCTTTGAGACAACTACCTCCCAGGGAAGGTGGCCGGCAGATTTAATCGGTTTGAAATCAATGCGCGACATGATGTACTGGTCACCACTACAGTCGTTATCGGCCGGGCCAGACAGACCTACTCCAATCACCGACTCCTGCTTACCTGGCAGGTCAACACGGTATACCTTGCTGGTTCCTCCGGCACCCGATGCCAGTACCTTTTCTACTTTTGCCAGCGCTACTTCCTGGCTACCGTAATCGGCCAGCTCATGGCGATCACTAAAATAAGGCATCAACCATTTGTACTGATAATTTCTCAGATCATCTTTGCTCAGGCCTTCTTCTGATCCGTAGATTTTTTCATTACCCAGCACTTTCGACAGCTTGTTATAAACATCGAGCAGATTGGTTTTCATACGATAAACGTGAGACATATAGACCGGATGGGTATAACTTATCTGGGTACCCTTATCCGTTTTGGATAATGTGACTCGCAATATTGCACCATAAGCACCGTAGTCGGACATGGCTGCATGTTCACGTAGTTGTTGACTACTGACAACAAGGATACGGGTGTCTTTATATGGACTGTACTGACCAACCACATCAAAGCCGTTTTTAACAAGTTTGTTTTTGACTGTGGCTTCAAGTGCAACTAATGTTCCCTTGGCACTGGACTCAGCCAACACAAATGGCTTAAGCATTTCTGATGCCTTTGCACCTGCCGCTACAAAGTTAAGTGCGATAATTGTGACCAGAGCAATATAAAATTTACGAGAGACGCATAAACATGTCATAACAAAACCTGCCAATAAATTACTAGAACCTTAACTGTAGACTAACAACATATAAAAATAAGTACGCAAAGTTACACAACCTTGTGTGCCTTAAGGTACATAACTCAATATTGCTCTGTATCCAAACATACAGACCTTTGTTAGCCAGAGATCAACAATACCTGCCTGAAATAGTCGTACACACGCAGGAATCTATTATGAGTAACAAAAGCCTGGCGATCATCGCCACCAAGGGAACCCTGGACTGGGGCTACCCTCCCTTCATCCTTTCTTCAACCGCTGCCGCATTAGGCTATGACGTACAGATCTTTTTTACCTTTTACGGTCTGCAGTTATTAAAGAAAGACATTAATGTCAAAGTCAGCCCACTGGGCAACCCTGGCATGCCTATGCCCATGGGAATGGACAAGTGGTTCCCCGTGATAGGCACCGCGATTCCAGGTATGGAGTCCATGATGACGGCCATGATGAAATCAAAAATGAAAAAGAAAGGTGTGGCCAGTCTGTCTGAGTTACGTGAATTATGTCTTGAAGCAGAAGTAAAGATGGTCGCCTGTCAGATGACCGTCGACCTGTTCGATCTATCAACCAGTGATTTTATCGACAATGTTGAATACGGTGGTGCCGCCACCTTTTTTGAATTTGCCGGTGAGTCAGACATCTGTCTGTTTGTCTAGCAACATCAAGTAAGTAGTAATGTAGGAGTTCTTGATATGAAAATAGTAAAACAAAACGCAATTGCCATGGCACTTGGAGTAGGCCTTGCCCTGCCAAATGCTGCCATCGCAACCAATGGTATGAACCTGGAGGGCTATGGCCCTATCGCACTGGGCATGGGGGGTGCTTCCATGGCCTATGACAACGGTACTGCCGCTGTCATGAACAACCCCGCCACCCTCGGTTTAATGGGTGACGGTGAAAGTCGAGTCGATGGTGCAGTGGGTTTTCTTGGGCCTGATGTCACTTCCTCTGCCGGCGGCCAAAGCTGGTCATCCAGTGCTGATGCCTTCTATATGCCTGCTGTTGGCTTTGCAACTAAACAAAGCGGTCTGACCTATGGTTTTGCCATGTTTGCACAGGGCGGTATGGGCACAGAGTATGCGCCAGGTCCCGGAGCCTGGATGTCTGCAGGACACACCCAGCTATCTGGTGGTGATGCAGCTACGATTGCAAAAGCCGGCTCTTTAAAAGAGCGCTCGGAAATTGGTGTTGCACGACTCGTTGTACCCGTTGCTTACGATATCGATGATAAATTAACTATCGGTGGTAGCATCGATTATGTTCGAGCCAATATGGATCTGCAAATGGCCATGGCGGGCAACATGATGAGCACCATGATGGGGCAGGGTCTTATTACCGGCAGTATGGTAGATACCATGGGCATGATGCAAACCAATGGCTGGCTGAGTCGAAACTACTTTGGTTACTTCGACTTTAGTGATAATGATGACTTTTCTGGCCAGACCTCTGCCGATGGTTTTGCAGGCAAGCTTGGCTTAACATTCAAAATAAGCGAAGCACTGACGATGGGTGCGACCTATCACAGTAAAACCGATCTTGGTGATATGACTGGTCCAGCCAAGGTAACCATGGGAGTTCGAGCCGATACAGGTGTCATGAGTGGTGGAGCGCCAAGCAGTACCCACGCTGACTTCATCGTACCCCTGACTGGTACCGTCAAAATTGTAGATTTTCAATGGCCTGAAACCTATGGCATTGGAGCCGCCTTCAAGGCTAGCCCCAAGCTGATGGTGGCTGCCGATCTGAAAATCATCAAATGGTCTGATGTCATGAAAGATTTCAAAATGTCTTTCACGGCTTCGGGTGATGCCAGCAATGGTGGCTTTGCCAACAAAACCATGAACGCCACCATGCCACAGAACTGGGATGACCAGACCGTCATCCAGGTTGGTGCAGCCTACGCTGTCTCTCAGGATATGACCGTCCGTGCAGGTATCAACAAGGCGGATAACCCTATACCTGCCAATACAGTCAATTACCTGTTCCCCGCCATTATTGAAGAGCACTATACCGCTGGTATTGGTTACAACCTCAGCAAACAACAAGGTATCAATTTTGCCATGTCGTATGCGCCAGAAGTTTCAGCAACCAATTCACAAACCAATGTTACAACAACGCATAGCCAGATGAGTTGGCAGTTGATGTACAGCCAGGGCTTCTAAAAGGACAATAGCTCTAGCTTCACGATAATTAAATATCGTTAGACTTCTCCCAGGGGCCTTTTCAGGCCCCTTTTTCATACCTTATTTTTATACAGTACATTAATAATCCTGATTACACTCTGCTCACCTTCTGCCGACAAGTATGTTATGTATCTAAACGTACAGACCTGATAAGATTTACTCACAAGAATCAATCGACTTTACGTAACAACCATTCAGGACAGAATTATGAGTGATAAAAAACTGGCCATTATTGCCACCAAAGGAACCCTTGACTGGGGTTACCCCCCCTTTATTCTTGCGTCCACTGCCGCCGCACTGGGTTATGAAGTGCAGATATTCTTCACTTTCTATGGCTTGCAGCTGTTGAAAAAAGACATCAATGTCAGCGTTAGCCCACTGGGCAACCCCGGTATGCCCATGCCTATGGCCATGGACAAGTGGTTCCCGGTCATTGGTACCGCCATCCCAGGCATGCAAAGCATCATGACCATGATGATGAAGTCCAAGATGAAGAATAAGGGCGTGGCCAGCCTGGACGAACTACGCAGCCTGTGTATCGAGGCCGAGGTCAAAATGATCGCCTGCCAGATGACGGTAGACCTGTTTGACATGTCGACAAATGACTTTATCAATAATCTTGAATACGGTGGCGCTGCCACTTTCTTCGAGTTTGCCGGTGAATCGGATGTCTGCCTGTTTATCTAAAACACCTGGTACCACAAACCAGTAAAAAGGGGCCAAATGGCCCCTTTTTTGATCATTCCACTGGTATAGCCTGTTTTGTGTATGTTTAGATGCAATTATTGGTTTGAAAATAGACAAAAAGCGTATAAACTATAAGGTATTATTTAAGAATATCTCTATGTTCTTAAATTCAGGTATATGGCACAACAGTCAACCGTATTATTGGCATATCGACTGATTCGAGGTTACAAGATGAATAACCCAGCGCCCCTGACCGGGCAAAGCTCCGCGTTCCACTATGACCAGCTGAAGAACCTGCTGGCTGACTATCCTGCCCTGACCGAAAATGCCGATCAACACTGCTGGGACATGCTGGCTGGGGCCCGTCTGCAGAGCTTTGATGCCGATACCGTGCTGTTCTACCAGGGTATGGAATGTAAGCACCTGATGCTGATTGTGGAAGGTTGCGTTCGAGTGTTCCGTGATTCTGATGATGGTCGGGAAATTACCCTCTACCGGGTCGAGCCGGGCCAGCTGTGTATCCATAACCTGAATAACCTGGTGGATGGTGTTAATTCCCAGATCACTGCCAAGACCGAAGGCACGATGCGCGGCCTGATAATTTCACGCCATGCCTTCCACGAGGCTATGGACAAATCCAGCAGTTTCCGTAACTACGTGCTGCGGACCCTGACCGAGCGTCTGGCCCTGCTGACCAACCTGGTTACTGGTTTTGCCTTTGACCGCCTTGACCTGCGGGTCGCCGTCTGGCTCATTGAGCAGTTCGACCGCAGCTGTGGCCACCCCATCAAAACCACTCATTGCGAGATCGCCCATGAGCTGGGCACCACTCGTGAGATGATCAGCCGCATCCTCAAGGACTTTGAACACAAACGTTGTATTCAGCTAGCAAGAGGCAAGATTCACCTGGTATGCAAACACTCACTGCATCTGGCCAGTAAGGGTAAAGGCAAGTCCGCTGTATAAAAACAGATCACCAGGTACCATTTTTCATCTCTGATTGAAATCATACGACCTCGACTGTTACCTGTGCCGCGTTTTGTTTCTATCTATCCTCCACCACAAAAATATTTATTTTGAATACAGGCGTTGCATGTAACCAGTAATTAAGAATTCAATGTGGTTGACCAGCAAAGGCAAGGATAAATCAGTTATAAAAAAAACAGGGCCAACAGGCCCTGTTTTTTCATCCTTGGTTGATATCAACTTTATCCAATATTGGGATCACCCTGTGGGTTTGTTTCATTCACCATACCGTTGCAGTTGTTATCAATGTCATCATCTAATAATTCTGTTGCACCTGGATTGATTGCACCCCCAGTTATGCTGTCGTCACAATCTGCTGAATAATTCTCTGGGTAGTATCCAGCTGGTTGTTCAATAGCATCCATGAAATCATTCCGATTTACATAACCATCACCGTCCTGATCACGATACCAGCGACGTTTGTTCATATTTACTGCATTATCCGGATAGCGAACCAGACGCTGTGCATAAGTTGAACCTAAGGTCAGTGAATTACTAGCTTGATCACCACCATCATCGATATTGATATACAAACCAGTGGTCGTCCCACCAAGATAGGAGCTACTCCAGTAACTGATTGAACCTGAGCTCAACGGGAAGAGTGTTCTATCGATCATGCCATTAATCCCGGCTGCATCCGAACGGTTAAGTATGGAATCCAGTTCCCTGATGTTGGGTACACGCCAGCCGCTCATCCCGAGGTTTTCACCAACATCACCATTACTGACAGCCTTAGCTCTTAAGATTGCATTTGCCCAGCTAAATGTTGTGACATCCAGGTCATTCAGCTCACACTGATTTGCTGGATCGACGATATCCTTATTGAAAATATAACCCTCAGGACATTTCTTCCAGATAAGACCCGTTGAATTATCCCTAATAGTTCCATTAGTCAGGTCTTCCATAGCTGCAGGAGTACTTGTGCCCGATACCAGGATGGCATTCGCTGCTGATGCAGTAATGTCATACCACCTTGCAGCACCAGCATAGGGTTGTATCGACCAGTTCTTCAGTGGTGACACTGTTGGATCTACTACATCTGATGTATAGAGGTATCCAGCCGAGGGCGTACTAAACTCGGCAAAACTGTTTTTCCTACCGTAATCAAGAATACCCTGAAGCTCATTTACAGTTGGCAGGCGCCAGTCCGTCCTGCCACAGCTAGAACTACCGTTCAGACCCGTAATCGCATCATTAATCCCAGTCTGAATAACACCAGTCAATGCACTACGCTGCCACAGGAGACCCGTAATTTCATCGCGGACACAGGTTGATGAATCAGGAGTTTCAGTACCTGCTGCATCAATATGCGTGAATTTCTTAATGGTGTAGTAATCAGGATAGGACCGACCTGAACTGCCCACAGCCCCGTCCTGGAGTGGGTAACCGGTAACAATATCATTGGTATAACAGTCGTAGTCCATTGCTGATCCATTCCAACAGTATGTAAGGCCTGTATCCTGCATGGTTTCAATATCTACATACATTTGACCAAAGCGGCTTTCTCCTCCAGGGTAGGTAACAACCATGGTCATGTAATACCTGTTAAAGGCATCAATAGATTTACTATCCACTAAGTTTATTGCTGTACCAAGTTGATAGTTCACCAATGTCTCACCAGGTACACCTGTATTATCAGGGCCGTAAGCCGGATCGTCTGATACATAGAGTGTATAATTTGAACCACTTACTTCTTGAAAAGTGTTGGTATTTAGAACTACTACCAACTCACCTGGTTTGGCCTTCAGTTCAAACTTTAGCTTTGGTCTTATCTCAATCTCAAAACTCAGTTTTGCTGTGTTAGTACCGCCCATGTTTGAAGCAGTTACTTCTACATTCCAGATACCGGCCTGGGCGTTACCGTGATAGATCTCCAGGTTGGTCTCTGCGAAATAGCTATCTCCGTCATCGTAGAGATTAGAGATAACCTGTACAAGTTCGTTAATAGGACCAGGGTAATTATCGCTAGTTACCTGCCAGTTAGTCGCATAGCCACCGGAGTTAATCAGCACAGGTGTGAAGATGGCATCCCAACTTTTTGAGTCCAGAACAATGCGACCACCAGGAATGTTGTTCTGAAATTCAGGAGCTGCTGCCCTTAGCGTTAATCTGAAAGTCACATCATGTGAACTACTCGTACCGGTGGCGATTACATTAATATCACCATCAAACTGATGAACATCGGTTAGATTGTAACCCCTGATAAAACCATCAGCATCCATAGTCAGATAATCAGGCAGACCTGTTGCTGACCAGCTGGTCACGTCTCCACTTACCACTTCTATTGGAAGCTCAAAAGTTGCAATTGGTGTTGAGTTGACTGACTGTTCGAAATTCGTTCTGCTTATTTGAACACCCGTACTGCTGTTATCAATCGTCAGCTCAAAGTAAGTTGTTGCCGATAGATAATTGGGGCCTGCTGCCTTGGTGGCGGTGATACGAGTGGTTTGTGGTGATGATCCATCTGCCACGATAGTAATAACACCCGTATCCGGATCAACCGTGGCAACCGCTGGCACAGAACTGTCATATAAAATCGCTCCAATACCCACACCATCAATGATCGCGTTGCCTGGATCACCCGTGCTACTACGAACCATTTCAGCCTTGTCAAACTGGCTAAAGGCAATGGTCTGAGTACCTTTATCCACCGTAATTGACACCACATGAGGGTCACTGGTACCTGTACCATTTGTTGCCGTAATTGACAGGCCAGCAAATACGTCTGCCTCGGTTGGAGTACCGGATATCTCACCTGTTGTGGTATTAAAGCTCAAGCCCGAAGGCAGTGAACCTATCAGCGCCCATGAATCGGCAAGGCCACCGGAGTTGGATGGTATAAATGAATAGAGTGCGTCCACCTGGCCATTTACTGGTGTGCCACCAATGACTGGTAAAGCCAGGTTTGATGCCACATTAATATTAAATGGTCCATAAATATTAGAAGTGCCGGCGAAGTTGGTGGCTGTAATTTCAATCCCAGAGATTGTACCCACTGAGCCCTGGCTACCAGAAAGCTCACCGGTATTAGTATTGAAATTCAATCCTGTAGGAAGTGCTATATTGATTGCCCACTCAGCTGCAGGGCCACCAGTATTTGTTGGCTGAATGCTAAATATGTCATCGACTTTAACATTAACATCTTGCGCCTCATTCAGAAGTGGAGGTGTAGTCACCACGTTAAATATTATTTGCAGCTCATCAAAACCAGGGCCATTAGGATGGCCAATGTTATTTTCTGCCCTGATTGTCGCATTAACAGTGCCTAAATCAGAATATGCTGGTGTGCCAACAAGCGCACCTGTATCTACATTGATCGTTAACCAGGCAGGCGCCCCGATAAGTGACCACTGGGCTACTGCACCACCGCTATTACTTGCAGTAAAGCTAATAGGCTGATCTATCTCTAGATCACCAACAGAGCCAGCAAGGATTGGTGGGTCATTAACTTCAATCACGTGATCTACTCGGGCCGTTGCGCAGTTGGCATCAACTGCTTCCAGACGGAGTGTACGACCATAATAGCCCTCACGTTCTTCACCACGGAATGACGTACCAGGTGTACCAGAAATTTCATAGGTGGTATCACTGAAGCCAATTCCGGGTGGCAGTGCACTATTGGCATACTGACGAACATTCAACGGACCACGGCCACCACTTAAAGTAACAAAACCAGAACTGTCAAAGGGGCTATCCACAGTTAATAGTGGTACCACGTCATTGATACTAATAGTTAACTGAGGCGATACGTCAATTGAAAATGGTGCTGTGTCGGCAACACGTTTAAGCGCATCGACACCACGAATCACAATATCACCGCTTGGGCCAGAAACAGTAGGTGAACCTGTGATTTCACCATTGTTTAAATTAAGCACCAACCCATCAGGCAAGCTGCCAGAGACAATACTATAAGTTACTGGCGGTTTATATTGGTTAGGTACAACTCTAGATGGTTGACCACAAGCACGTATATTTGAAGCTACTGTAGCGCTTGTCGGTACACTGGCATTCAGAGTAAATGTACCAATATCCACGACTATATCCACTGGATGTGGCGACCCTGTAACGGGTAAACCATTGTCGTAACATACTTTATCAGAAGTTACTCTTTGGCCTCTTAAATTACCATTTATGAAAGTTATCTCTGCCTTAAAACAAATACCTATATCTGCAGCAAAACGAACTGGCTCTCCTCTTACACCTACCGCCTGCTCAATATAGCCTGTCCTGGAACCAGCTGTACTACCATATACACGGGCAATTGCTTCACTCGTATCTATTGATGGATCTGATAGTGTAACCAGTACGGCTGCACTAGACAGACTAGTTACAGGAATATCGACATTCCACCACGTAAAGTGGCTGACTTCACCACTCAGAGCGAAACCCGTTTTTGAGGTTGCGCTAGTGATGACTGTTCCAACGCCTTCCTGGATCCAGATACCGGTTTCTTCATTGAGATACCAAAGAGGAATCTTGTCACCACGTGCAACAGGTTTGCCATCTGGATGGGTATCAAAAAATATAGGCAGCTCAATGGCGACCTTTTTACCTTCAGCCAGTTGCAACTCTTCTTCGCCCTGAGTGAAGTGAAACTCTGTCGTTCCATAAGTAATAAGTTGCTGATCTTCTCCGTCCTGATCAGTTGCTTCAAAACTACCGGGGAAACTGGCAAGGCCGGCTGGCGTTGAGACATCCAGCGGTGTAACTGCAACCTGGACATCACCAGATACAGGGTTACCATCACTATCGACAAAATCGTCTCCATTCAACACGACTTTTGCACCGAACTCGCCGATAACGGTTTCTGGTACGTCAGTATTAAATGTGATTTGCGCCTGTCTCGTAATCATCGTGACGTTAAAGTCACTGGTGCGATCACCACCCGGTGTGGGTAGTTTAAGAATCTGGTTTGCATAACCAGATTTATTTAGCTGGATGGCAACCGAAGAATCGGGACTCAATCCGGCCAGGCTAACATGGCCATTTTTATCAGTAGTACCATAACTCTTGCTACCAATTTGGGCTGTCACATCAGCCAGCGACTCGCCATTGTTCGATATGACCTGTAAATTTAGCGTCGCGGAAGCTGTGGGAGGAGTAGGACCACCGTTACCAGGATCATCACCATTGCCAGTTGGGCCACCACCTCCACCGCTTCCACCACAAGCGGCTGTAATAATAATGATTGATACTAGAAAAAAATGCTTAACGCTAGAAAATAAATTCCATATGTGCTTCATAACCCCGCCCCTATCTATATTTAAGTTATTTTTTAACAGGGAGGTCCTTAGCCATGCCCCATCTTAAAAAATTTTTGATATCAAACTGCCTACACACCAAACAAGCAGTCCAATGTTGTCCAGGAATATAAACGTGCCCATGCGTATCGAAAGTTTCTGCGTGTCACGTCTTTTGATTTCTATCCTCAAAAATCAAATATATGCGTCCAATATTTAGGCGCCACACCTGCGACATATCCTCATGAGACAAAGAAATTTCGACTTAAATTAACAAAAAATCGACATTTCTGTTCAATTAATTTCCACAATAAATATGATGCTAACATGGCTCAACATTTTTTGTCCATACAAATATTGACGTTTAACTACTATATTGTGAGCTAGAAGTAACCTCTACCCTCTAGACAAAGGCTCAGTTTCAACATGTTCTGATGAGAACCAGCGGCTTGATGGGAAGTATTTTAGTGACTAGATGGAACATCCGTCGAGAAGCCATTAATGTCAGGCTTGCTACTTGATAGCTATCTCACAGTATCTAAACCCACTCTATTTATCCAAAAACTTTAGTTATTTACTCGGACAAAAACCTCAATATTGTTCATTTATCTGTCGATAATAAGGGTGCTGCTAGTAAATTACGGATAGTCCATGGCGAAAAAAACCGCCCAAGTACAGACCAAACCAAAGGCAAAAAAAGACCCATTCCTTAGCCTGCTGGAAGGGACCAGTGGTGTCACGGGTGAAGGCTTTTTCCAGAACCTGACCAAGCACCTGGCCGAGACCTTTCAGGCCGATTTTGCCCTTGCCACCGAAGTCATACCAGACAAACCCGGCTATGTCCGAACCCTGGCCTTTTGTGGCCACGGCAACCAGGTAGAAAGCTTTGAATACAGCCTGGAGGGGACACCTTGTAAGTGTATTTATGACAAGGGCCTGACCCATATCAAGGCCGATCTACAGGAACTCTTTCCCGACGACACCGACCTGGTTGAAATGGGTGCCAATAGCTATATGGGTATGCCCATGATCGGCAAAGAAGGTGATAAACAGGGCCATATCTGTGTCCTTGGCTCCAGTGTGGTTGGTGATTATGAGCAGGCCCATGACTACCTCAAAATCTTCTCCTCCCGTGCCGCAGCCGAACTGGAGCGCGTCAAACTTGAACGAGAACTGAGGCACCAGCGTGAATCCCTGTCACAGATGGTAGATGAGCAGACCGTCGAGCTTCGTACCGCGAAGGATATTGCCGAGCAGGCCAACCGTGCCAAGACCGAGTTCCTGGCCCGCATGAGCCATGAGCTGAAAACCCCACTCAATGCCATCTATGGCTTTTCCCAGCTCATGAAAGAGGAAACCGCTGGGGAACTAAATCAGGTCTACAAAGGTTATTCCAACGATATTATTTCTGCCAGTAAACACCTGAAGAGCATTATTGATGATCTACTGGACTTCTCGGTGATTGAAA
>JAOULO010000131.1 GCA_029881995.1 Gammaproteobacteria bacterium | reverse complement strand
CAGATTCGTTATCTCGGGGAGTATGATGGCAAACTCGTCGCCACCTAAGCGGTAGAGGCTATCGCTGGTATTGATTTGACTTGCGATTCTGGCTGCCACATCGACCAATAACGTATCGCCGATATCATGCCCCAGTGTGTCATTGACCTGTTTAAAACCATCAAGATCCATAAACAAGATGGAGGAAAGATTTTGATGCTTGTTACAGTTTTTTAGCGTGGATTCGAGGTTTTTGATAAACAGACTTCTGTTTGGAAGGGCGGTTAAGGGATCAATGCCAGCATCGTCACCTTTTTTAATTAATGCATAATAGATGGCCAGCGAGGCGGCCAGTGCAAAGACGACAGTGATCTTCAATGTTTCATTAGTGGCAGTGAGAGTGTTCAACTCCAGGGAGATAAGCAGGCCCAGAATGGCGAGTGTGGCAATGGGCAATATGCGGTGATAATTATTTTCGATGTGTAGTATGGCAAGCAGCAGGAAGAGAGGGGTCAGATAGAGTCCTATTCGACCGGCAAGGATAATAAGGCTGCAGAGAAGTACGATATCAAAAAGAAGGTTCAAGCCTTGCCATGTGAATGAAAGCCTGTCTGGTCGATCTTTCATAAAATACTTCAACCAATAATACATTTTTTATAGGTCTCTGAAATAACTCGAATCGTATGTGTTGGTTGTATGTGGGTGAAATAATAAACACCGTTAAGATAGAATAAGTCTAATATTAGTGTTAAAAACTTGCCTTGTTTTTGTGTCGGTGCAAGGGCTGCATAAATTTAATACAAACGAACGATTAGCATTTTTAGCATAGTAAAATGAGTAATGCATCACAACTTGGTCTGCGAGGAAGAATGTCTGGCCGATCTTCAGTCTTCTGTATCTATAAATGCATATTATGCTGGTAAATAAATAGTGTGTATAAATTTCCAGCCTAAAATATTTTCTTCATTTTGAGAATGGATAGGACTGGCACACCCATTGTGGGTTCGTGTGTGCACAGACACTTATCATACTGTTACTGCATCTGCCCTGCCGTTTTTACTTATGTTTTGGCTTTCCTGCGGCAAGTCTATTCAGCACTGACGGGGTGTCGGTCTGCTGCTCAGATTGCATGATGGGTGTGCCGTTAAAGGGTAAAGGCCAAAGCTGAACAGCAGTTCAAATGCTTCACATTGCGGATGTTCATCGCTTTGGCCTCAATGACAAATCCCCCATTACCTGGACAAATCTATATCGACCCCTTGCCGGAGTAGTTGTTGCTGACGTGCAATCAGGTAGGCATTGTAGCTTGGATATTCCTCGTAGAATTTCCCGCTGACATAACGCAGTGCCTCTTTGAAATGGAAATGATACAGGCGTCCGTCTATGCGGGACTGTTCCTGGCCTTCATTAAACAGGATGATGCCGGGGCGGTAATCCAGCCCCAGATCTTTGGCCCATTGTTTGGCGCTGGTCTGCTTGCCATGGATGTCGCTTATTGGGGTTTCGGAGTAGGCATCCAGTCTTACCCAGATATATTTATCCGCTTCTTCTTGCACCTGTGGATGT
>JAOULO010000051.1 GCA_029881995.1 Gammaproteobacteria bacterium | reverse complement strand
CTCACGACGTAGAAAAAATAAATAAGTGGGTGCGGTCACCCACGATTAGCAGCGAGTATATCGTTCTACTGTTGGTTGTGGGGGCAGGGAAATTGGAGCGGGTGATGGGAGTCGACAGTTTGCGTCTTTGGCAAACTGAACGCACACCTTAGGAAAAATAAATAGATGGGTGCGGTCACCCACGATAGGCAGTGAGTTTATCGTTCTATCGGTTGGTCGAGGGGGCAGGGAAATTGGAGCGGGTGATGGGAGTCGAACCCACGTCACGAGCTTGGGAAGCTCGGGTAATAGCCGTTATACGACACCCGCAAAGAGATTCATTTAGTTCTATCGTGCTATCGACTACATCCCTGTAATGTTCTGCCAGCCCCGCCTTCCCTGGCGAGGCGTTCGTCGTGCTGCGTTTTGACGTTAAGTCAAAACGGTCACTCCTCACCCATACATCTGCTCAATAGCTTGTTGATACTGATTGATCACCAAGGGCCGTTTGATTTTCAAGGTAGGTGTTAACAAACCATTTTCAACTGTCCAGGGCTCGAGCAAAGGGGTTATGCGACGAATCTTGGCATAGCCGGGGAAGTCAGACAGGCATTCCCCAACAGTTTTAATCAGCGCTTTGTTGAGTTTGTTGTCGGCTACCTGGTTTTTGTCATTAGGATCGAGGTTATGGGCAGTGGCCAGAGCTTCCCATTGTTCCGGGTTGATGACCAAGAGGGCACTTAAATAGGGTTTGGCTTCACCAATCACCAGAGCCTGTTCGAATAGTGGGTTCAGGGTAATGGCCTGTTCCATATCACCAGGTGGGATCTTCTCGCCATTGGAAAGCACCAGGATGTCCTTGATACGGCCAGTGATGTGGACAAAGCCGTCGTTGGTTACCTTGGCCTTATCACCGGAGCGCAGCCAACCATCAGCGGTAAACACATCTTTAGTGGCCTGCTCATTGTTCCAGTAGCCCAGCATATTGCCGGGGCTCTGGACTTCCAGTTCATCATTATCACCCAGGCGTACGTCCACACCCGGCAGGCACTTACCTACGCTGACCGGGTCGTTATGTCGGTTGATATTGGCTGAGACCACCGGGCTGCATTCGGTCATGCCATAACCCTGTACCAGATTCAGTCCCAGGCCCAGGAAGGTTCGGGCAACCGGGAAGGGAATGGCGGCACCGCCGCTTACCGCGAGGCGTACTCGGCCTCCCAGTTTTTGCTGGATCTGGCTGGCTACCAGTTTATTGAGCAGGGGCCAGAGCAGTAAGGATGGTCCAGGCAGGCTACGTTTCTGTTGAACATTAAAGCGCTTCCAGCCGACATTCACGGCCAAGTTGAAAATGGCCCGCTTGGCTGGTGAGCCCTTGCTGAGTTGCTCATTGAGCTTGTCATAGATTCTCTCAAAAATACGCGGTACGGAAATAATGACCGTCGGGCTGAGATTCTGGATATCTTCGGCCAGCAGCTGGACTGAGCGGGCGTAGGCGATGGTGCCGCCACACATCATGGGGGCGTAATAGCCACAGGTACGCTCCAGAGTGTGTGACAGGGGCAGGAATGACAGAAACAGGTTATCTCCGGAAATCTCCAGGGCCGTGTATGAGGCATCGGCAATGGACAGGAAGTTACTGTGACTGAGCATGACCCCCTTGGAACGTCCCGTTGTGCCCGAGGTATAAACGATCGAGGCCAGGGCATCAGGGTCGCCATCTCGCTCATTGAGTGGCCCGGCCTGTTCGGGTAGCCATTGACTCGCTGCGACGACCCGCTCATCGTTATCGGCCAGGGGACTTTCCCCATCCCATTCGATAATCACAAACTTTTTGATATTGCCCAGCTCATTTTTGAGGGGGGCGAGCTGTTTCCACTGACTGGTGTCCTGCATCACCAGGCACTGGCTGCCGGAGTCATTCAGGATATAGGCGATATTGTCTGGCCGGTCATCGGTATAAAGTGGTACATCGACCAGGCCGAGGCCCTGGGCTGCCATATCCACTGCGACCCATTCCGGACTGTTTTTGAGGACCATGGCGATACGATCTCCCTCCTGCAGGTCCAGCGTTTTAAAAGCGGCCTGCCAGCGTGAGACGTAGTCTGCCATGTCCTGCCAGCTGTAGCTGAGCCAGGCTTTTTGGTTTTTATCGTAACTACGGTAGGCCTCGCGATCGGGTGTTTGTTGAACGCGTGTACGAAACAGGCCATCTAGCGTTTTTGCGGTCTGGCGGTTGATGGTGACAGATGAATCCATAGTATTCCCCCTTATCCTTAATGTATTTAGTTATAGGTTTATTTTGGTGCAAAACCGGCCAGATCGCAATTGACCTTGTTCACGTTCCCTCGTAGGCTAGCGCCCATGGAAATTATCGTAAATGGCCAGAGCCAATCCGTACCCGAAGGATTTACTGCCGCCCAGCTGGTTGAGCAAATGGGCCTGGGTGGACGTCGTATCGCCATGGAAGTGAACCTGGAGATTGTGCCCCGTAGTACCTATGATGCCCATGCCCTGAGCTCTGGCGACAAAATCGAAATCGTCCATGCCGTCGGCGGTGGTTGAATCGGGTATAATCTTCGCCACTATTTGTAATTCTTGCTCGATTTATCGGGCCGATCACAGCAGGACATCCCATGACACAGATGAATTTTGATGACACCCCTCTCGTAATTGCCGGTAAAGCCTATCACTCACGTTTGCTGGTCGGTAGTGGCAAGTACCGTGACCTGGAAGAAACCCGCCTGGCGACCGAGGCCAGTGGTGCCGAGATCATTACTGTGGCGGTACGCCGCTCCAACATCGGCCAGAACCCGGACGAACCCAATCTGCTGGATGCCGTACCACCCAACAAATACACCATCCTGCCCAATACGGCCATGTGTTATACCGCTGATGATGCGGTGCGTACCTGTATGCTGGCCCGGGAACTGCTGGATGGCCATGACCTGGTGAAGCTGGAAGTACTGGGGGATGAAAAGACCCTGTTTCCCGATGTCCGCCAGACTATCAAGGCAGCCGAAACCCTCGTCACCGATGGCTTCAAGGTGATGGTTTATACCTCGGATGATCTGATTATTGCCAAAGAACTTGAGTCCATGGGCTGTGTGGCCGTAATGCCACTGGCGGCCCCGATTGGTTCCGGTCTGGGAATTCGCAATCCCTATAACATCCAGTTCATCATCGATGAGCTCAAGGTGCCTGTACTGGTGGATGCCGGTGTGGGGACTGCTTCCGATGCGGCTATTGCCATGGAGCTGGGTTGTGACGGCGTGCTGATGAACACTGCCATCGCCGGAGCTAAGAATCCTGTTCTAATGGCATCCGCCATGAAAAAGGCCATCGAAGCCGGTCGAGAGGCCTATTTAGCCGGGCGCATGCCTCGTAAGCGCTATGCCAGTGCCTCTTCCCCCCTGGAAGGGGCGATTGCCTAGCAGCTTGTTGAAAACTACTGCGCTTGCCATGGCTGCGTTGCAAAAGGGCTCAAAATGCTCATTTATTAATGAGACATTCACTCTCGCCCATCCCTGGGCTTCGCGAAATAAGTACATCCATGTACAAAACTACGCTTTTTCGCCCTTTTGCGCCTTGCCCTGGCTACGCTCGCTACGTTTTCAGCAAGCTGCACGAGCTTGATCTATTTATGGTCGACAAAAGCAAATGGCGGCATATCCGTAGTTTTGTCCGTCGTGAAGGCCGACTGACCAAAGCTCAGCAACAGGCCCTCGATCTGCTCGGCCCAAAACTCATGCTTGAACCCAGTTCCGGCCAGCTGGATCTTGATAGTGTGTTTGGCCGCACGGCACCACGATATCTTGAAATCGGCTTTGGTGACGGCAAGTCCCTGGCCCACATGGCGGCGGCCCAGCCAGAGGTAGACTTCCTGGGAGTTGAGGTGCACCGGCCCGGTGTGGGCAGCCTTTTGATACAGGTGGAGCGACAATCTTTTACTAATGTTCGGGTTATCTGTGCCGATGTAGTGGAAGTGCTGAAAAACATGATTCCAGATGCTTCACTGGATAAGGTGTTCTTATTTTTCCCCGACCCCTGGCATAAGAAACGCCACCACAAACGTAGACTGGTCCAGCCGGATTTTGTCGCCATGCTAAAAAGTAAGCTTAAGCCAGATGGCGTGTTTCATATGGCGACGGATTGGGAAGATTATGCTATTCATATGTTATCAGTTATGAAATCAGCGCCCGGATTTAAAAACATGGCCTCTGATGGGGGGTATGTAATGCGACCAGAATATCGGCCGCTAACTAAGTTTGAGGCCCGTGGCCAGCGGCTGGGGCATGGTGTTTGGGATCTGATGTTTAGACGTACTGACGACGCAGAATAGACAGAGATAATAATTATTATGAAGCAGGAATTACGCGATCTGATCACACCTATTACTGGCTGGTATACGGGATCAGCAGCAATTGAGCAAAGCTCCTTGAGTCGTTTTGACCGACTGGATCAACAATTACAGTCCCTGAAAAGGTATCTGGAGCAGCTTTTTCATAACGAGGCCTTACAGGGTGATTACAGCCCGGATGAGATCAAGGCCATTCGTAGTTTCTACGATCATGTGGATGAGCTGGATCTATGGCATGTCATGATAAGCCCTAAGACGGTAAAAAGTATTACCACCAGTGAAAACATTGACTTGAAACGCCTCAAAGTGATGTCCGTTGAAATATTGGACATGCTCAAAGGCAAGGTTGATCCCAAATCTATTCTCGATAAGGACTAAATCTTAGAGTTTTTCAGCGATTTCGTATGGCTTCTGATTTGCAGCCATTATGTCCTGCTTAGCCTCATCCATCGCGCCCGGAATCTGGGTCGCATTAATAAGGGTAGTCTGGGCTTCATTCAGGACACTGCGTGCTGCATCCTGAATCGACTGGTCAAGATCAAGCCCCTTGGCTTTGGCAACGGCTTCTGATGCCTTCATGACATTAAATGCTGCCTGGGCAAGAATACCTTTGGCACCAGCCTGGGCTGCGCCAGCCAGCAGGGTGATGGTATTCAGCAATTCCTGCTGGTTGAGTTCTTTTACTTCTACCTGGTCTGTTTGATTCAAAATGGCCTCCAAAATCTAATGATAGCGCAGTTGACCTGCTAAATGTGGAGGCCAGTCACGGATAGTAAGAGTTTTGTCGGCTTTATGGTAACTTAGCTTTAGGGTAGTTAAATTGTTGTTATTTTTGGTGAAATAATGAGCAATCTATAGAATTCGACAGAATTATTGTTTGAATTATGAAGTCAGGCCTTGAAATATTAGAAATCGTTAATATACTTCCTTCAGTTGAAAATTTGCCCAGGAGACAAATATGTTCGCAGGTATCAAGGAAATTGAGGCCCCACAGTTAGCCGAAATGCTGGATCAAAAGGCCGATGTCCAGGTGGTTGATATTCGTCAGCCTGCTGAGATTGCCAGTGGCACAGTTCCCGGTGCTGAAGTTATGCCCATGCATACGATTCCCCTGAGAATACAGGAAATCAAGCAGGACAAGCCTGTGGTTCTGGTTTGCCGAAGTGGTGCTCGTTCTGCGCAAGCCTGTATGTTCCTCGCTCAAAATGGTTTTGAAAACATTCTGAACCTGCGTGGTGGCATGATGGGTTGGGCAGGAAGTGGTCAGCAAATTGGTCTGCCACAAACAGCCTAACTGAACCGAATATCGAATAAAAAACCCGGCATTGCCGGGTTTTTTTATTCCTGTTTAATTAGTGTATCAGGCAGTCTTAAAGGGCTGACATCAATTTGCCTTCCCGATAAATTTAATAGAGTTTCTTTTAGATGCGCTGTTTCACCGCTTGACCAGGCCGTAATCGTCCCGCAAGAATGGTGGTCCTGAGGGTCAACATCATTTTGTAGAACACGTTCAAGCTGAAGTGCCACTGCCGATCCGGTCTCAATAATGTGTATTTTATCACCCACCACCTGTTTTATTTGTTCTCGTATCAGCGGGTAATGGGTACAGCCCAGCACAATGGTATCTGTCCCTGCAGAGAGTAAAGGTTGGGTATATTTTTCTATCAACTGATACGTCATTGCATCATCATATTTACCGGTTTCGATCTGCTCCACCAGACCGGGGCAGGGCTGACAGATGACCTCTACATTTTCCGCAAAGCGATGTACCAGTTTGGTAAACTGTTCACTGGCAAGAGTATTCTCAGTTGCCAGAACGCCTACGACACCACTATGAGTTGCTGCAATAGCAGGCTTAACACCGGGCTCCATTGCGATAATGGGAATTTCAAATTTCTGTCGAAGGTATGAAACCGCAACGGCAGTCGCTGTATTACAGGCGATTACAATGGCTCTGGCATGTTGTTCGATTAGAAATTGGGTGAGTTGTTCGCAGCGCTGTAAGATAAACTTATGGGATTTATTACCGTAGGGGGCATAGGTAGAGTCAGCGACATAAACGACATCTTCGTACGGGAGTATGGTCTGGATTTCCTTGAGTACGGAGAGACCGCCAATACCAGAATCAAATATACCAACGGGATGTTTAGACATATAATTCAAAGATAACTAAGACAGGTTAAGCTTACTTGTCTGTTACTATCAAAACAAGGAATTGTCAAATCTTGTAAAAGTTATCCAATATTATTCCAGATTCGTAGTTTAGATGCCGATTTTAACATTATTGTCACAATCTGGTTATTTTCTAGTTTACCGAGGATGAAGCATGACTCTTTTTGCAAGCGATAGACCTGAATTTCTGTTCCAGGATCAAAATCACTGGGAGTTAATGCTTAAGCACATCCCGGCCGCAATAGCCGTACTAGATAATGAACTGCGTTATGTTGCTGCAACCCAACGCTGGGTAGATGATTATAAGCTGAATGATCAGGAAGTTCTTGGTAAGACTCATTACGAAATTTTTCCAGATATTCCTCAACGCTGGAAAGACATTCACTCCAACTGTCTGCAGGGAAATTCTCAGCACTGTGAAGCAGATCCTTTTCCCAGAGAAGACGGTGGCACTGTCTGGATTCGTTGGGAGATTCAGCCCTGGTACTTAAAAGACAATAGTGTCGGTGGCATCATCATGTTCACCGAGGTGATCACGGCCCAGAAGGAACTGGAACAACTCAATGCAGAACTTGAACAAAGAGTGGTCGAGCGTACCTATGAATTGAATCTGGCCAAGGAAAAAGCAGAAGCGGCCAGCCAGGCAAAGTCAGAATTTCTGTCACACATGAGTCATGAGCTTCGTACTCCACTCAATGCCATCCTTGGGTATGGACAGTTGTTAGAGACCGATCCAGTGCAACCGCTGAATGAAGACCAGTTGGAGAACCTTAAGGAAATTATAGGCGCAGGGAACCATCTACTACGGTTGATTAACGACATTCTGGATCTGTCTGCCATTGATGCAGGTAGGCTGGATATGGCACGGGAAAAGGTATCTCTACACGGGTTGGTCAAGGAGGCATTAGCTATGGTAAGTGATAATGCATCTAGGGCAAATATTAAATTAATTGATGAATCTGAGAGTCATGGTGATGTATCTATTTGTGCTGACAAGGGTCGTCTTTTACAGATAATGATAAATTTTCTAAGTAATGCAATTAAATATAACGTTCCCAACGGGAAAGTATCAGTGGATAGTCAGGTTAGGGGGGATGAATTTTTCCGATTGACTGTCAAAGATACTGGACAGGGAATTCCGGAAAATGATCTTAAACAGATATTCGAGCCATTTGAACGGTCGATCCAGAAGCATTCTCAGATCGAGGGTACTGGCATAGGTTTACCGCTTTGCCAAAAGCTGGCAACAGCGATGGGTTATAGTATCGGTGTTAAAAGTATACTTGGGCAGGGGAGTGAGTTTTGGATTGATATCCCCCAGACTGAGCTTGGTAAGGAAGTGGAATGTAATGCAAATTCAAATTAATCACTCGGCCATAACCAGGCTGCACCACGGACACCACTTGAGTCACCGTATTTATTTTTAACAAGTTTGGTATCAACCCGATCAGAAAAGACAAACTCATTCCATATTTGTGGAATAGTTTCATACAGTCGATCCACATTAGACATTCCCCCTCCTAGTACAATCACATCCGGGTCAAGGATATTGATCAAGTGTGATAGTGCTCTTGCAAGGCGGTGTTCATAGCGCTTCAGTGCCTGCTCGGCAAGATCATCTCCCTGCTCTGCCAGGGCAACTATTTCACGGCCATGTTCAGCCTGCCCGCCGTGCTGTTGATAGTCACGCACAAAGCCAGTACCCGAGCAAAAGGTTTCAATACAACCGGGATGACCGCAGAAGCAGGGGTGGCCAGGCCGTTCATCATCCTGGGCCCAGGGTAAAGGGTTATGGCCCCATTCACCGCCTATGGCATTGACTCCCACCAGGGGGATTTTATCAATACAGATGCCACCACCAACGCCTGTACCAATAATGACACCAAATACTACATGCGCTCCCGCAGCGGCACCATCGGTAGCTTCGGATACGGCAAAGCAATTTGCATCATTCTCAATGCGTACTTCACGTTGTAATTTTTCTTGCAGTGCTTCGGTTAGTGGTTTGCCGATCAGCCAGGTGGAGTTGGCATTTTTCACCAGCCCGGTGGCAGGGGAAATGGTGCCGGGGATTCCCATGCCGACTGTTCCAGTCTGGCCGGTTTCTTTTTCAATCAACTGAACCAGTTTAGTAACGGTATCTACCGTGGCTTCATAATCACGGGGAGTTGGAATGCGTTGACGAAAGATCTCATTGCCGTGATCGTCCAGGGCAATGCCTTCTATTTTCGTTCCGCCAAGATCAATTCCAATGCGCATATAATTCTGCCTATGGCCTGTTAAGTTTCAAGACAATTTTACGATAGTCTATCGTATTTAGCATATTCAGGCATGTCTTGTCAGGACAATGGTTTTAGGAAAAACAGTGTGTAAAAAATGCTTAAGAAAAAGGCCGGCGATTGCCGGCCTTCTTTTAACCAATAAATTCCTGTGAGCGTATGTGATCGAGTCGAATTTTATGCAGTCGTTTTTGATGGTTCTGACCAATCAGGAATTCCTGATGTTCATGGGTTTGTAAGTCCAGCGGCTTTATAATGCCGATGTGAATCTGCTCACCTACCTGCCAGACTAGTTTGATCTTCTGGTTACGGATGATGGCAAGTTCGTATTCGCTATAGAGTTCGCAGGAGATAGGCTGGTAATTATTGTCGTCGTTATTCATTTTCTCGCCTTGTTATTATTGTTAGTTTTTCTTCTGCCCCCTCCATGGCGATATCAAACAGGATGGGACAACAACAGACTTGACAGTCCTCTATATATTGCTGTTTTCCCCCGCTGATGTCTATAAGTGTAGACAAATTTTCTCCGCAGTAAGGACAGTCAAAATGAAATTCTTCGAGGCTGTTCATGTATGCACCATTTTGGGTAATATTGGACTGTCCGATCAGTTAGTATCAGACCAGAAACAGCTTAAAGGAAAAACACAATGAAACTCTACCTGATGCGTCATGGACTGGCCAGCAGCCCTCAGGATGATCCACAGCAGGGACTCAGCCCCGAAGGCCGGGCAGGAATCGAAGCCCTGGCCAAACGACTGGCGGATCAAAAAGTGCAATTTGCGTGCATCTATCACAGTGAGAAAGACCGAGCCCGTCAGACGGCTGAGATCATGGCAGCCATTACCTCACCCCAGATCACACCTCAACTTCGTAGTGGCCTGAAGCCCAATGATGATCCCGATGACTGGCTTGCAGAGATCGACACCCTGCAAGAAGACACCCTGATTACTAGCCATCTGCCTTTTGTCCCAGGGCTGGTGGAGTTGCTAAATGGTGTACCTCTCGATGTAGCCTTCGTACCGGGCATACTGATCTGTTTACAAAAGCAGGGTTCAGGCTGGCAGGTCATGTGGCACATGGCACCTTAAAAAATTAAGAGGTAGTGAACTACCTCTTTTTTTCTAGTTTTTAGATATAAACCAAGTTTGGTCCTGTTTTCTATTACTCAATATGTAATGTTGTTGAGTGTTTAGATGGACTATCCGTATTCTGGTTTTGTACTGGCACAAACGTGTCAGGTACAGCGGTTCTCCCTGTATAAGTTTTTATTGGTTTATTAGTTTGTAAACTGGCTGATATCAGTGTTTCTGTACTGCTGGAATTAGATTCATACTTGAGTAAAATTATGTCAGTTAATACACCATTTACAAAATCACCTGCAGAAATTAAGTTACCTTGCCCCTGAAAATGGCCAATGTTAGGTGTATAAAGGCAGGTCTCTCCACTTTCACACAAACCATTATTGTTCCCGATGTTGTCAGTATTAATTTCAACAGTATTTCTTAGGAAGGTACTTTCACAATGATCTACATTAAACTGTGAGCCATTAACGACGTTATCACAGTCAGCCTGTCCAGTTGGAGCCGGTGATATCTGCCATGTGTGGCTGGTAATGTTGCTAATATCTCCTGCCAGTGGTACCGAAAGTACATCATGAATGATGTTATCAGTACCCAGTACTGACCAGTCCCAGATACGGCAATTACCGGCCGTACAGCTTCCTTGCTGATTGGATGCCGGAAAAGCATTGCCATCGATTCCCCAGTTGCGAAATGTATTCTCGAAACTAAACCAGTCACTTATGTTCGCATAATCTGTCGTGCCATCTTCATTGGTCGGTTGGCTGGAGTTTTGCGAGTCATCAGTTATGACTTTACCAATGAAGCTGGAAGCCAGGCTGGTATCTGTTACATATACCGCATTGGATGTACCATTATTGGTACAGCTACTGGTGAGACCGGCTGTGGAAGACAAGTCAATATGACAATCTGAACCGGGATTGTTATTACCCAGGTTTAACTGACCGGTAATATGATTATTTTCCGAACTCCAGAATGAAATACCATAATAACCGTGGCTGGCAGCAAGGTTTGCAAGAGTGTTGCTATTTGCTCCATTAAACATGACCCCGCCAAATTCTAGATTTGTACGCCCATTATTAAGTGAGGCCACATTCAGTAAATTGTTATTGGATGCCTGATATATATAAACACCACTATAATAATTATTTGCCACAGTGACATTGCTCAAGGTGTTACCTTGAACTGCACCTTCCTGGCCATTCAGAACGACACCGCCATTAGAGTCTGTTGCTCCATTATTGGTCGATAGAATGTTATTTAGATAATTGCTGGATGAAGCATCAATGTGCAGACCTGAGACAGAATTATTATATGTTTTTATATCGTCTAATCGATTATTTGTAGAACTACGCAGATAAACACCGTACTGATTATTCGCAGTAACAAGATTTCGGAACTTGTTGTTATTAGAATTGCTATAAAAGTATATTCCGCATAGATTGCCATTGGCAAACAAACTGATAAAATTATTATTCTCGATATCACGTCCATAAATACCACAGAGCCCATTATTTGATGCGGTTATATTTTTGACAGTGTTATTATTAGAACCTGTGTCCAGGCGTAAGCCAAAAAATCTGTGATTTTCCGTTCTGATATTTGTTAATTTATTGAAAGAAGAGTTAATGAGATGAATACCGCGGGAAAAATCGCCTGTATTGGCATTTTTAACATCAATGTTTCGTAGCACAGAAAAACCGATGTTTTCAAAAACAATACCTCTATCATCACTTACGGCATCGATGCTCCCCTCGAGCCATAAGAATTTCCGGTTGTTAGCAGAGATAATATCTGTGCCGGTAGCAGGACCATTTAACGTAATGCCGGGTTTGATCAACAGGGAAACATGGTCGGCACCAATAGTATAAGTAGAACTGGTATCCAATGTGATAAGGTAAATGTTTCCTGCTGAATCAAGGTTACCTCCGCTATTGTTGGTTATAATGCTGTTACCCCACCATGTAGCAGGAGCCAGACTAAACCGCTCAGAGTCGTTCTCATAGAGGGTAACTGAAATACTTAACCAGGTGCTGGTATTGAAATTAATTAAATCTGAAAGATTTTTATTTTCTTTCAATCCATTGGAGATCATTCGAATGGGGTTAGTTGTTTGATCACACACCCAGGAAAATACATCCAGACTATCAGTCGCAGACAGATTAGCGCAGGTTTCATATCCCGGTACCGTGAATGATACTAGCTCTGCTCCATGGATGCAGGGTGTTGTTGTTCCTTCACATGTTGTATTGCTGGCATTAAATATATTTTCGCCATCATCAGTAATATAACTGTTCCAGTTTGATGCAGCGGAATACAGGGTTTGCACAGTAATAGAAAAAACACCAGTGGTAAAAGTTGAGCTATAGTCCTTAGCTAATGGATTTCCAGCCAGATCACGTACAGATGTTGTTACAGTGATTGTATATGTTGTATTTTCTTCAAGATCTGCGTCAGGTATAAAGCTGGCTGCTGTAGCATCTTCGTCTAAACTGATGGTGCCAGTGATTGCAGTACTGTTATTGCTTACTGTAAAACTGTCAGCCGTTAGGCTGTCTGCTTTGATCTTCTCTGAGAATACGATCCGGATATTGCCATCCACAACAACATTTAAAGTCTCATCTAGGGGTAACGAAGAACTTATCAATGGTGGAGTAGTATCATTATTGCCTGGCGGATTGCCTCCATTATCACCACCACCACAAGCAGTTAATATAGAGATAAGTAAAAAAAAATATATACAAACTTTTGTTATTTTTCTAAACATGAGACATCCTTTTCAATGTTGTTATTAATATGAGTGCAGCTAATCTAGCAAGTTTCATTAATTTAAAACTGTGATAGGGTTGTCAACTTATTCAAATTAACTAAATGAATTAATACTGCCTAAAGGTAGGGTTTGTGATGAGAATGTTTATAAGAAACTCAATTTACTAATAGTCATAATATGGTCGGGTACGAGTCAATATTTTCAACATGATTCAATATCATCTTCGTCAATGATTTTTAATTTGGGTTATTTAATTTAGACTTTATTTTCATCTCTAGTTGCAGCATTTTTATGGCGAATAAATGCATTCAATCAGATGATCCATCTGTTGTATGAAATGGTTACAATCCATGGTGGCATAGGCCTGTTTTTTCACCTCTTCAACACTCCTCAGACCAATGATAATGTCAAATCCCAGGTGAGTCTCTGACTTAGTTTTAGGCATCTCCAGTTCAAGAAAGCCTCGCGGACGCAGACCTCTCATGCTTTAGTTGTGATAAGCTTGTTTACCATTAAAACAGGTATTCAATAAACATGGATTCCCCTTACCAGTCCGAAAGTCCCAGCGCTCTGCAGATCCTGCAGACCGTATTTGGCTATGAGACATTTCGATCTCACCAGGCCGAGGTCATTGATCAACTGGTAAACGGTGGTGATGCTTTGGTTTTGATGCCAACCGGGGGTGGTAAGTCCGTCTGTTATCAGATCCCAGCCCTGATTCGACCCGGTGTGGCTGTTGTACTTTCTCCCCTGATCGCCCTGATGCAGGATCAGGTTGCGGCCATGCAGCAACTGGGGGTGCGGGCCGCCTTTCTGAATTCCAGTTTAAACCTTGAAGAGGTACAGCGAATCGAGTCAGAGCTACAGACCGGGCAGTTGGATCTTATATATATAGCCCCGGAACGTCTGATGCAGCCACGAACACTTTCCCTGCTGGAAAGTATTCCACTGGCCCTGTTTGCCATTGATGAGGCGCACTGTGTCTCCCAGTGGGGGCATGACTTTCGCCCGGAATATATTCAGCTCTCTGTGTTGCATGAACGCTTCCCCAATATTCCACGCATTGCCTTAACGGCCACGGCCGATGCACCGACTCGACGTGAGATCATAAAGCGTCTTGCGTTGGAAAATGCCAGGGTCTTTGTTAGCAGTTTTGATCGACCCAATATTCGTTACCGCATCATGGAAAACCAGGGCAATGCCCGTGAGTCACTGCTGCGGTTTATTCGCAATGAACACGATGGCGATGCCGGTATTGTCTACTGTCTGTCTCGCAAACGAGTAGATGACATTGCCGAGTGGTTAGGAAAAAAAGGTCTAACGGCACTGCCTTATCATGCGGGGATGAATAGTGAGGCACGAAAACAGAATCAGGACCGTTTTCTAAGAGAAGACGGCATCATCATTGTTGCCACCATCGCCTTTGGTATGGGCATCGACAAGCCCGATGTACGCTTCGTGGCCCACATGAACCTGCCCAAAAGCCTGGAAGCCTATTATCAGGAAACCGGTCGTGCCGGTCGTGATGGCCAACCCGCCAATGCCTGGATGAGTTATGGCCTGCAGGATGTGATTCTACTAAAACAGATGCAGGAGAACTCCGATGCCGATGAGGCCCATCGTCGGGTCGAACATCACAAGCTGGATGCCATGCTTGGATTTTGTGAGCTTACCTCCTGTCGGCGTCAGGCCCTGTTGCATTACTTCGATGATCACTTGCCCGAACCCTGCGGTAACTGTGATACCTGCATTGAGCCTCCGGAAACCTGGGATGCCAGTGTGGCGGCCCAGAAGGCTCTCTCCTGTGTGCATCGTACCGGCCAGCGTTTTGGGGTGAGTTATGTGGTGGATGTTTTAATGGGCAAGGATGATGATCGCATTAAACGCTTTGGGCATGACAAACTCACTACCTATGGTATCGGTACGGAACTGGAGCAAAAGGAATGGCGCAATCTGTTTCGGCAACTGATCTCACGGGGACTGTTGCGGGTCGATATGGAGGCCTATGGCAGTTTGCACCTGACCGAGGCGGCGCGCCCCGTGTTGCGTAGTGAACAGCCTTTGTACTTGCGTAAATTTATCAAGGCCAGCAGGAAGAAAACGCGCAGCCATAAAACATCACAGGCCTGGCATGATGCGAAAGACAAGCTACTCTGGGAAGCCTTGCGTGACCTGCGTAGTCAACTGGCCACCGAACAGGGTGTCCCGGCCTATGTGATCTTTCATGATGCCACTCTGATGGAAATGGTGGAGCGTCAACCGCAAACCCTGTCACAGTTAAGCACCCTGTCAGGTATCGGTGAGAAAAAACTTGATGCCTATGGTGAAGATTTCCTAACAGTGATCAATGAACACCTAAACCAGACAACGGCAACACCTGTCGATACGGCCGATGAAACCCTGCAACTGTATCGCCTGGGAATGGATGCCAGCACCATCGCTACGCAGCGAGGCCTGGCAGAGTCGACAATTTATACTCACCTGGCCAGTGCCATTCAAAATGGAGATGCCGAAGTACTGGAAGTTACCGGGCTGGATGAAACTACATTTAATATGTTATGCAATGCCATAGAACAGTTTGAAGACAATAATCGCCTAAAGCCCGTCTATGAATCTCTGGAAGGAGCCTATGAATATAATATATTGCGCTGTGTCAAAGCCGCCATGCTGAGTGAAGCACTGGCCTGACTTTAAAACATATCTACCGAACCACCATCGTCTTTCTTTTTCACCGGAGAATTATCGGCCCATTTATCGTTTTGACGTTGTTCCAGCATGGTATCGATACGGGATGTGAGACTGGCAAGGACAGTTTCACCATTGGTTGGGTGTAATATTCCTTCACTCAAATTATCGACACATTGGTTTAGCCATTGCATACGGTTATCAATATGAGTCGCTACCTGGTTGGCAATGTCCTCAAATTGCAGTGCCATGATGGCCTTGGTCATGGTATCGGACATAGCAGAATCAATGCTGGCAAGTGACTGAATATTTTTTGAAAAATGTTTGTCCAGCTTGACGAGTTTTTTTACCAGTTGGGTTACTTGTTCTTTTGCTTCAAGGCTGGACTTTAGATCACGAGAGGCTATCTCTTCCATCGTCATACGAGCCTTAAAAATTTTCTCACTGGCCTGTAGCACCTCATCTCGGGCTGAGTCAGTAAGTTTGGCTGTATCATGAGCCAGTTGTCGAACTTCATCGGCCATTCGGGCAAACACCTTGCCATGTTCAGTACCGGAACGGGCCGCCTCGATAGCAGCATTAAAGGCCAGCAGGTTGGTTTTCTCAGAAACATGCTGGACATGTTCAAGGGTTTCAGCCGCTGACTGGATCTGGGTGGTGACATCCTCAAACTGATATACCATATCCATATTCTGACGGCTTGTGCCGATAATCAAAAAGACAAGATCACCCAGAATCAATTCTGTTTCGTGTGACAGGTGTTGCAGGCTTCTTATTTGATGGTTGCAGTCTTCATTAGATACATCCATTTCAGCAATCGTTTGTTTAATAAACTCATGCTGTGCCTGAATATGATGATTCATTGTTTGAAATACAGCAAATAGATCTTTTACAGACTGGTTAATAACATGCCGTAATTTATCATTCTCCTGCTCTATATGAGAAAACTCTGGCCGAACCACTCCTTCCAGTAGCTGGTTTACCTTATTAGTGGTTTCGTTCAGATAATCAAGTTTGACTACCAATTGATTTTTTGAAAGGCCTGGATCAGAAAGGCCTGAGTTTAATAATCGATACCGATCTATTTGCCAGGCCATTATTCCAATACCAGCCAGCAGGTAAAAAATCCAGGCAGGCGCGGCAAAATACCACCCGGCCAAAAGACCGAATAGAACTAAAAAAGGAAGCAGAGCAATCTGGGCTAGATTTCGAATTGTTCTCAGCATAGGTAAGCAAAGTAACTATTAACCAATATAAATATCGGCTGGGAGTCAACTTACATAAGTTTTTCAAAGTAATAGTGATTTACGTTTGGTGTGGTTTGTTGGAAGGATGAGGTTGGTGTTGGTAACCATATGATTAATATCAAATATTTGGTGGTTTTGTTGAGCTATTAACTAAAGTATTAATTTACGTCCTATCAGAATTATTGCGAGTATTACCAGGCCACCTAACAGCCGTTCCATTGTTTTTGGTGAATAACGTACCGCACCCAGGTGTGAGCCAAGTATTCCGCCAAGTGCAACAGCGATGATCATGGGAACATACTCACCAAAGTCGATCATATTGTATTGCAGTCGTGCGATAAGCCCGGCAAGGGAGTTGATGAAAATAAAAATAACGCCAGCAGCAGCCGCTTCTTTTTGGGTACCGAGGCCAAGAATGATTATTAGTGGCACCAGATAGATTCCACCACCTATACCAGCTACCCCCGCGACCAAACCAAGAATAGAGCCAGTGAAAAGTGCAAGCACTAACTTACTGCGAGCCGACAGGTTTAATTGCAGACTGGTGCTAGACCAGAGATAAATACGTGCTGCGACAAAACATAATGAGATTAATAACACCCAATAGAAGGTCTGCTTATCCAGTTGCAGTGAGCCACCCAGATAAGCCATTGGGATAGAAGTAATCAGGAAGGGTAAAATCAGATTCCAGCGGGCATGTTTATGACGAATATAATTAATACTGCCAATTGCCGTAACCATCAGGTTCAGGGTGAGTGAAACCATGGGAATCACCAGCGTGCTAAACCCAAGGATGGTCATCAATGCCGTGTAAGAAGAGCCTCCTCCCAGTCCAACCGAGGAATATACAAAGGCAATGAGAAAGAATAACAGGGCAATAAAATAGGGTGAAGTGATGAATTCAACTGTCATTAAATTATTGTTTTAATAAACGAACCAGTGTTGTTTTCAAGTTTAAAACCTCTGTTTTGATAGAAGCTGGCAGCAGGGACATTATGCTCGGTTAATAAATAGATAGAATGTGTATTCAGTAATAATAGCCTTTCTTCAAGATATTTCAGTAGTTGTGTCCCAATACCGCTGGACTGGTAAGTAACATCAGTACACATTTCACGTAAATAAAAAATGGAGCCAGAATAATATGGCTCGATGTTGCCTAATACAAATCCAGGTATGACATGATTGTTTTCAGCCAGGACACCACAAAAACCCTTTGATTGATAAAAATGGTTAAGGCGCTCATAAGCAGATTGGGTGTTCCAGTTTTCATTCCAGGGTGTGTGAGAAAATACCCGTGAAAATATTTCAGCACATGACGAAATGTCATTCTCATGTATATCACGTACATTCATTTAAGTCTTAAATTCCCCTATTTATTAGCTTGAATATACCTGTGTAAATGCTGAGCCAGACCATGAGATGAAGGGTGCTCTTGTGTCATCAGGCCATCAATAATACCTTGTTGATCGGGTTCAGGTCGGTTTTGCCCCAGCTTCCACTTACCTTCAAGCTTACGTATAGGGATTTCAATACCCACGATAGCACCAGTGAGCTTTTCTATAAACTCATCAGGCGCATCAGAGACTTTCCATGGCTGAGTTTGCTGTCGCTCATGAATATCGGTTAATTGATTAATATGTGCCATCAGCCACTCTTTATCATCTATGACCTCAGGTATACCACGGGCATGAACCACAGCATAGTTCCAGGTAGGAACAACCTTGCCATGCTCCTGTTTACCTGGATACCAGGACGGCGTGATATAGGCATCATCACCCTGAAAAACAATCACCGAATCTGATTTGCTTGAGCATTCTCTCCAGATAGGGTTTGCCCTGGCGACATGGCACATCAAGGTACCAAACTCACCTCTGGAATTATCAAGCACAAAGGGGACATGGTTTACCTGAATCTCACCATTAGAGATTACGATCCAGGTAGCCAGGGGCTGGGCCTGCATAAGGGAATGCATGATTGAAATGTCTTTTTCTTCATTGAATGTTGGGATATACACAATGATCTCTCACTTTAATTTCGTGCCATAAATGTTAATTCGTGTATTTACCGAACAGGATCCGCATCGGTTTTAATTAAGTCTTCCAGCTCTTTATAGCCGTCCAGCTCTATTAAAAGACGGCTTCTTTCGGTATGTGCAATATCTGTCCAGTCTTTACCAGCGAGTGCGCCAACCATCGCATATAGAAAATTAAGACTCGGCTTAATAGAAGCTTCCCTTTTGAGTTTTAGATATGCGTTTATGGGGCCAATCTTAACAAGATCTTGACGAGTATAGATGCCTATTCTGTTGAGTTGCTGCTCAGATTTTGGGCCAAGTCCCTTAAGTTTGCTCAGTTCACCCATTTCACTGTTGTCCGTAATTCGTGCAGTAACAGAGAGGCGATGTTGTCTCGTGTAATAATTTAGTCAATTCGGTCAACTTTCTGTCTGTCTCGAATATAGCCTAATTGAAAGAGTTCCAGTGCAATTGCTTTTAATGTCTTCGATTCATCAGCAGTTCGATGCTCGGTTTTTAATAGTTTTTCATAGTTCTGCATAAGCCTGTTCACCTCTCTTTCCTGCTTTCGGCATTCAACACATTTTATACAGTCTGCGTCGATAAAAAAGCCCAGTATCTCATACCAGTATTTCTGCTCCTGTGCATAAAATATAAATGGTCGTTTACAGTCAGCACATTGCTTTTCCATATCGACATAGATTTTCCGAGGAAAAACGGAATAATTCTGTTTCGAGATATCAGCGGGTATGGCAGTTTCTGGAAATATAGTTTCATCTTCGTATTGCCAGTAGGAAGCCTGTATTTCTGAAAGCGTATAGCGGTTGTTAGAGGGGAGAGGTTTGTCACCATATCTGGGATGAGAGACGTACGTTTTAAAAGTCGCTTTCCGTCTTTTAGTCATAATTTTTCTTCCGTGAATACTGATAACTTAAGTTATCAGTCAATGAGTTTGACATAAGTGATGAGTATATTAAACGTAAACCTTAATATACCATTTAGGTTTTATTCTACCAAAATCAGTTCTAATATTGTTTTTGAGCGCTTTTTTTGAATCTAGAACATATTGTTTACTACCTTCTCTTACAAAGACAACCCAATGCCAGTAAGGCTTGCTGTTTTCTATGTGCCATTTGCTAGAGAGTAATGCACAGTCTGGTAGTGTCTCCCAGTCTTTAAATGGTGTTTCACTTTTATCGGTATTGATGCCTAACTCAGATAATAAATTTCTAACGTGTTGGGGGTCTGACCATAAAGATTGATCATCAGCAATAATACCTATGCTGTTAGCTATCTTTTTTGCCTCATGGTATGAAATGCCAGCGATCGCCGCTGAACTGGCAATACCACATCCGGTTTTCTCTTCCTGTATTACTGGGTTCATTTTTTTATAATGAATGTCTGTTGAATTAACTGCAAATTATAATAGTGGAAGTTATAAGGAGTCTAATTATTTTTCATCTTTGGAAAATAACGTCCAGTGCTGTTTTCATAGTCTGAGAATTTTTTCCCATGTAATTTTCTTAAATGAGGTTCTTCAACATTTCGGACATGCACTTCAATTGCGATATACCCTAAAATAGCAAATAACAGCATGAATAAACTAGGTTCCAAGGCAAGCAATCCTAAACCAAATATCATTACGCCTGTGTATATTGGGTTTCTAATTTTTGAATAAATACCATGTGTAACCAGCTTTGTTTTTTCTTTATTATCAACTCCAATACGCCATTCCTTGCCCATCTGTATTTGAGATATGCTTGTTATAAAAACACCACTAAGGCAGAGAATTACACCAGCTAATTCACCATATGTTCCAAACTGGAAGTCGGCTTCAAAGCCGACGAAGGTGGATATAATACTTAGTGAAATGACACCAATAAATACGATAGTGATTAGAATGTTTGAAAATATGACAATAAAAGAAGACTCGTGATTAGCAGGGCGCATACCATGATCTCCAGTAAGACGGTATTGCATTATACTTCTGCCAACAACTGCAACAGAGAAAAATACTATAATCATTACAGATGACATATGTAGCCTCAATGTCTAATTATGGCTGGCAGTCAAAATAACCAGACTTGACAATATCATCTGTTTCATCAACACCAGGAATTATTGTTGCCCATCCCTCTGTGATAGCATTACGATATAGAGATATTTCTTTGTGTTCTTCAGAAGCGTACCAGTCTTGCGCTGCCTGAAAACTCTTAAATTTATAAATTACCATGTTGGGTAATGCATCCCCCTCTACAGCCTTAACAGGGCTTCCAACAATAACTTCTGCACCGTATTTTTTGTCAACGGGTTTTACTCTTTCAGTAAGTTCATTGATTTTGCTTCTATCAAGAATTTTGTAATTAAATATTACGTAGGCAGACATAATGGTTCCTTATTGAAAAATTATACTGGTCAACTAAAGGGCAGGGGCAGTTTACCTGTCACAGTTAGACCGTGTTTATGTTACTTAATATATACCATAGGCTGAAATTTGATGCCGCCTATTTCATCTATTTTGCCTTTCTCTTTAAAACCAAGTTTTTCATAAATTTTGACGGCATTAAGAGCAGAATTAACAGTGATTTCATCATTTTCAACACCACTGACTAAATTTTCCAGTAATTTTCGTCCAATGCCTCTTTTGTGCATACTGGGCTCAACAAAAAGTAAGTTTAGATGACTTTTATTTCTGATTTCGCCAACACCAACAATAGTGTTTTTGTTTTTACAAATAATAAATGTATTTCCAGACAAAAGTCTTTCTTTAATAGATTCTGGCGTAATGCCTGATTCAAAGTTACTAACCCCCTCTTTGGTCAATGTAGGAGCAACTGACTCGGTAAATACTCTTTTGATCAGGAACGATACAGACTGGATGTCATCTGTGTGTAATGGTTGAAATACTAGTTTCATTATTTATACTGCCTGGGATGAGCGGCAAGCAACCATCAACGGCGTTGGTTGCGACGCTACGATTGGCGTAGCCAAAGCGGAGTAGAAATCCCGCGGTTGATTGTCAGCTCCATCCAATTGTCAGGCACCTGCAACAAGTGCCATTTTGAACATTTTAGTAAGCTTTTTAGGCCTTACAGTTGTGATGCGCACTGAATGGCAGTTATTGAATTTCGCTAGTTTAGAAACTGCTTTCAAAAAAGGACCTATAAATTCATCCAAAATTATATTTTTTGACTCAATATGCAAATTTATCACTTCAAATTCACCTTTTTTTCGATGTGCCTTACAGTCTGCTCTACCAACTAATGCTTCATTATAGAGAACAGGTAAGCAAAAATAGCCGTATTGCCTCTTTTCTTTTGGCGTGTAGCATTCAAGTTTGTAATCAAATCTAAATACGTTCTTCAATCTATCGCGATGTATAGTTGCGTTATCAAACGGAGATAAAAGCCGAACACTTTTGATTGGCCGCCTTAACTTTTGTTCAAACAATTCAGGATCCATGTATATGGTTGGGGAACCATCAATTTCTAATTCTACAAGAGCCCCTATATCAATTTTCTCTCGCAATTTTGTACATAGCGCCTCCCGCAACGGTTTACCGGGCCTTAAATGTGTTAACTGACTCAGCGTAGTGAATCCGTGTGCTCTTATGGTTGTATTTATTAAAAACTCCGAAAACTCACACAAAGTGGGCTCGGTGGTGTTGATTTTCTCAGGCAATACCCTTTCTCTTAGATCATATACTTTCTCCATACCGTCACGACCGGCCACCATGAGATCACCTTGGAAGAAAAGCTTTTCTAACGCAAGTTTAGTTGGCTTCCAATTCCACCATTTTGAACCACTTCTGGTAGGTGATTGAAAATTTCTAGCCTTCAGAGGCCCATCAATTCGAATTCGGTCAATTACATGATCTACATACTTGTTCTCTACATTAGCCAAATATGTAAATACCCCCCTTTTAACAGCCGACATTTGTGGCAACACGAACCGGTAATCCTTCATCGGCAAATAGGAGGCAGCATGATACCAGTACTCAAAAACACTTCTTTCTTCAACCAGCCGTTCTAAGTAATCGGGTTGATAATCTGGAATTCGTGACCAAAGTGTATGATGATGAGCACGCTCAATTACAGAAATCGTGTCAATTTGGACATATCCTAAATGCTCCAAAGCTCTTTTTGTTGCTTCGATACCCTTTCCAAAAGGTCTTGCTTTCGTGAGTCCCTGTTGATGTAGAGTGTATAGACGCAGTTTTGGATACATTAGAAAAATAACTTCATAAAATCACCGATTTGCTTATACATCCCAACTGGCGCCTGAACGTTAAAGTTCAGCCGCGCTGCTTTTCGGCGTCGGCTTGGACGCCTTGTTACGCAAAGCTGAAACCAATTTTTTCAGATCATTTAAACGCCTATCCCAAGACTGTTTTTCTAGATATTTATATCCGATACGATCTGCATTTACGGCTTGAATGGCCATTACCCAAATAACTGAAATAATTTCAAATATCGGTATAGCTTCTTGTTCAATTCGACTCAACGGTCGAATACACTGATACCCTTTCAGGAAAGCTTCTTGAATTTCTTGTTTCTCATTATGATTACGAATAGATGAGAAAAACTTCCCAATTTCAAATGCTCGGTATCCATAGCCACACTGATCAAAATCAAATACTGTAATTTTATTATTCTTATCTATATGAAAGTTTGTAGGGTTCACATCGCCCATGCATAAACCATAGATGCCAGAGGCTTTATCGAGTTTTGGCATTGAAATGTTTAGTTGTTCACGGAGGTTACAAAGATAAGATAATCCATCGCTTTCTAGATAAGGTTTTATGTCACTTAATGAGCCATCTAGAAGATATGGAATATCGAGGACCTGGCGAGTTCGTTGTGGCACGAATACATCAGAAATTTCGTGAATATATGATACTGTTTCCCCGAGCAATTCAGCTTCCTTTGCACTGATTGTGTTTTCTGGTGCATTACCGTCCGCATATCGAAACATTGATGCTAACCTGAGGCCTTCAGGGCTATCAATTTGAACCGTTAAATTACCTTTTTTTGTTTCGATTAGCTTGGCAACAAGATTAGTTTTGCTGTTAAGGAACACCAGCCATTCAAGCTCAAACAATATCTCTTCTTCAGTACGCCAATTATTCCTATATATTCTTAAAATATATTTTTGACCACCACTTTCTATGAGATAGTTATCATGTAAGCCAAGAACATAAAACTTACAAGTTAAACTTTTATCG
>JAOULO010000130.1 GCA_029881995.1 Gammaproteobacteria bacterium | reverse complement strand
AGTGGTTGTAGATCGTGCCTTTGGAATATTCGGTCTTTTCCGCGATGCGATCCATGGTCAACTGGGCATAACCCCGCTGGTGCAGCAGGTTCTGCGCGGTGTCCAGGATCAGGTGTTCGCGTTGCAACAGCTCGCGTTGCTTTCGAGTGAGTTCAACCATGGCGGCAATAATATGACGAAGCGTCAAATAATGTCAAGACGTCTATTATTTTGACAAGTGACTAAATATGGTTTGTATGGGTTTCGATGACGTCTACCGACACAAAGCGGACATTCGTCTATTTTAAAGAAGTCCTGATATTCCAGTCTTAAACCCTGAATTTGTATGGTATCTCTTACACTTTATAAATTTAGTGGAATACCGATATATCTTGTCTCGTTGATAATCAGGTGCTTATGCTTTAAGGCATGAATCTTGCTGTGCATTAGGTTGAATAAAACCACTCATCACAATGATGGGTATAAATGAACAAAAAAAGGAAAGGGAAAATGAGGATTAAATCTATAACTGGTACTACGCGCACCCCTGTCGCATTACTGCTTTCTGTCGTAGGGCTTCTGCTTATCAGCAACACACATGCATCAATCTTTGATGTAGCAAGTATGAATATTACTGGTGGTGGCTATAAGGTATGGGACAGCAATGGATCACCAATTGCCAATCCTGATACAGGTGGATTTATTTGGTCATTCACGACTATTGGTCCGGATACTAACCTTGTGAACGGCTATATCGGCGATGGTGGAGGCGGTCTGCCGTTCTCAACCCCTGACTCAAACGCTATTATTGGAACTATGTGGTTTGGTGCGCCCGCAAACATCTATACGGCAGCGACGAATCTGGGTGATGACCTGACACCAGCCGGAACCATTGCTGGCGGTGTAGTTCCCTTCGGCACGTTGGATGACATAAATAACACTATAGAAATGGACCTTAGTGGCTTGTTTGGAAATTGGTCTAACATCGATTTTAATGTTGGCACCGGCAAGAGTGACGGATTTACTTCTGCACTAGCAAGCGGTACCTGGAATCCACTAACTAACGCCTATACATTATCATGGTTCAGCACGATTGATAATTCCGTGGGAGGGCCATGTCTGCCAACAAATTGTACCGCCGAGTTTACGTTTGAAGGTACAGCAAATGCTGTTCCGCTTCCTGCAACCGTCTGGTTATTCGGTTCAGGTCTTATCGGATTAATCGGCGTAGCTAGACGCAAGAAAGTATAAAAGTTAATTAACATTGATTATTAAAAGGCGGCTTTTTAGTCGCTTTTTTTGTTTGTGCTGACAGTTCGCTATTGGCCGGTAACAGGCATTGCCATCAGATAGATATGTAGGTGGTATTTTATGAACTCATATCGCCCCGGATGATTTCAGTAAGGCATGTATGTGTTCAGCCATCAGGCTATAACCCTCTGCGTTAGGGTGAATCTGGTCGGATTTGAGGGCGCTTTTTTTCAGAATCATGCTGAGTGTCTCGTTTTCCAGCGGTAGTTGGTTGGTGTCGGCGAGTTCTTGATAAAAGGGCGCGGCAGATAGAAAAATACCG
>JAOULO010000129.1 GCA_029881995.1 Gammaproteobacteria bacterium | reverse complement strand
TTTCGATAACAAAAAACTATGATTTAATGAGAGATGGGGCCTTAGAGGCGGATGTTGCCTATGTTATAGAAATGGATGGTCAGATTGTCCTTTCATCTAATGGTAAGGGTGCTTTAAATTACAGATATTTTGGAATTGATTACAATCTCTATAAGTCTTTTCGGGCGTGGCTAACAGAAACAGTAAATGAAAGAACTGAGGTTGTAAGTAATATTGTTAGTTTTATTCCAGTGGCATCTAATGATGCGAGTATTTTAAGTTTAGGCCCTAATTACACTGTAAGCAGAAATGGTGAAATAGGGGACGATCTGTTTTGGGTGGTAGACAGTGATGGCGTGATATTGCTCGATGTGAGTGCAGCCGATTCACTAATCTACCGATACCCGAATAATCAGCCGGGAAAAGACTATCGAATCTGGCTGAAAGATAATCCAAATAATTCTGATACAGTTGTATCCAATATTATTAGCTACACAATTGATAGCTCAGGAACCGCCTTATATACGCTTTCTATTGACGAATTTTATAAGATTACCCGTAGTTCAGGAACCTCAACCGCACTTACGTGGGTAATTGAAAAAAATGGTGAAGTTGTATTAAAGCGGAATGTGCTGAATGAGATTGAATACACCTACTATGCGAATACTTCGAGTGATTATTTCAGGGTATGGCTTGAAGCCTTTATAGAAGGTAAATATGAAAAGGTGAGTAATACTATAGAATATGTTTATCCATAAGTGCGTTGGGATAAAGATATTTGTTTAAAGGGCTAATTATGAGGATTATTCAATCCTCCCCCGGCCTCCTTGCCCCAGGACAGTCGATGCTGATGTATTCCATCGGTTCGACGTCGATACGTAAGGCGGTGAGTTGTCCGCCCCATACGCAGCCAAAATCCAGTGGGTAAATGTTTTTGACCTCGGCCTTGCCGAGTGTGGACCAATGGCCAAACAGGATGCAGTTTTTTTTGGCCTTTCGTTTGGCGTGTTCGAACCAGGGCAGGTAGTTTTCAAGCTGGCTACCTGGTTTGCCTTTGTCGACCAGGTCGAGGCGGCCTTTGGTGTTGCAGTAGCGCATGCGGGTGAAGCTGTTGCAGATGAAGCGCAGGCGATCCCAGCCTTGTAGATCTTCTTCCCATGTAGCGGGTTCATTACCGTACATGACGTTTAGAAAGTCATGGTAGCGATCACTTTGCAGGATGGATTCGAGTTCCTTGGCATGGGCCAGGGCCTGTTCCAGGCTCCAGAAAGGGTAGATCCCGGCGTGGACCATCGTGACCTGTCTGATGACGTCGTGATGGATCAGGGGACGGCAACGCAGCCAGTCGATAAGTTCGCGACAGTCTTCCGCTTCCATGACCTGGTGTAGATCCTCATCTTTGGCCTCTTTGATTCCTTCGGCCACGGCCAGTAGGTGCAGATCATGATTGCCCAACACGGTAACGGCATGTTCACCGAGGGATTTGATGTAGCGCAGGGTCTTGAGGGAGTCGGGGCCGCGGTTGACGAGATCACCGGCCAGCCAGAGTGTATCGTGTTCTGGATTGAAGTTTAGTT
>JAOULO010000050.1 GCA_029881995.1 Gammaproteobacteria bacterium | reverse complement strand
AGTCATTGGCAATTCGTATGGCATCCTGTTCATCTTTGGCTCTGATCACAATTGCTACCGGGCCAAACAGCTCTTCTGAGTAGGCCCTGATACCCGGTTGAACCCTGTCCAGAATTGAGGCCTGATAAAAAGCTCCCGGACCCTCAACCGGGGCACAACCGGTCACTGAGACCGCACCCTCAGTAATACTGTCTGACACCTGTTGGTGTAGCTCATTCCTGAGATCATGACGGGCCATGGGAGCAAGGGTGGTCTTCTCATCAAGGGGATCACCTGTTGTGAGGCTTTCCACGGCCATCTTGAAGCGGGCGACAAATTCATCGGCAATGGCTTCTACAACGATAAACCGCTTGGCTGCAATACAGCTCTGCCCGGCATTAAGAAAGCGAGACATAACGGCAGTTGATACAGTGCCATCTAAAATGGCATCTTCCAAAACAATAAAGGCATCGGAGCCTCCCAGCTCAAGGACAGATTTTTTCAGGTTGGCCCCGGCCGTTGCAGCGACCTGACGACCGGCAGGTTCGCTGCCTGTGAGGGTCACAGCATGGATTCGAGGATCTTCAATCACCTGTTTGACCTGGGAGGCGGAAATCATCAAGGTACGAAACACCCCAGCCGGGAAACCTGCCTTTGTGAAAACCTCCTCAATCAACAATGCACAACCCGGTACATTCGAGGCATGTTTCAGCACGCCGGTATTACCCGCAATAAGGGCCGGGGCAGCAAAACGAAAGACCTGCCAGAGAGGAAAGTTCCAGGGCATTACTGCTAACACTGTACCCAGTGGTTGGTAGGCAACAAAACTCCTGCCTGCATCCGATTCAATGACTTCATCGGCCAGAAACTCGGGGCCATTTTCAGCATAGTATTCACAGCCCAGGGCGCATTTCTCTACTTCGGCTTTGGCCTCAGCAAGGAGTTTGCCCATTTCAGTGCTGATTAAATGAGCATAGTCCTGCAGATTATCACGCAGTACACTGGCAGCGGCCTTCATCAACTGGCAACGTTTGTCTATGGGTGTTGAAGCCCAGGCCGGTGTCGCCGCTGCAACCTCATCCAATGCAGACTTAAGTTCCTGCTCACTCCAGCTCGGAATTTCCCTTATTTTCTCTCCTGTTGCCGGATTAATCGCGGTGAAACCCATTTTCTACCTCACAAAAAACGCTATTTATTTACGTCAAACTAAAAGATTAACCCATAACTGGCTGGATCGTGACCAATTCGCTGCCTAGACTTCTGGAATTGGTTTGCATCATTTAACAAATTGTGAACCTGTCCGATATGCAATTACAAGTGCAAATAATCAGAAGAAGGCTGCTCGTAGTCCATGAAAAAATACAGGATCTGCATTCTTGGTGGAACCGGTTTCCTTGGTAAGCACCTGGTCAGTCGACTGGCGACTGAAGGTCATGAAATCCGTGTACTCACCAGACATAGAGAAAGACACCGGGACCTGCTGGTTTTACCTACCTTAAGCCTTGTCCAAACAGACATTCATGATGAACTAGCCCTCAAAAAGGCATTTGCGGGTCAGGATGTCATTATCAATCTGGTTGGTATCCTGAATGAAAGAGGCCATAAAGGAAGGGGCTTCCAACATGCCCATGTTCAGCTGGCGCAAAAAGTCGTCCAGGCCTGCGAAGCCAACAAGATCATGCGTCTATTACATATGAGTGCCCTGCATGCCAACCCACAAAAGAAAACCAGCCATTACCTGTTCACCAAGGGTCAGGCAGAAGAGCTGGTTCATGCAGTAAATAACCTACAAGTCACCAGTTTCCGGCCTTCGGTTATCTTTGGTCCAGGTGACAGTTTTATAAACCGGTTTTACCAACTTTTGAAAATAATGCCCATCGCTATGCCACTGGCCTGTGCCAATACCCGATTTGCCCCAATCTACGTCGGTGATGTGGTCGAGGCTATCGTAAAAAGCCTGCATAATCCCGAAACCATAGGCCAACGCTATGAGCTGTGTGGACCAAAAACCTACACTTTGAAACAGTTGGTAGAATATACAGCCAGTTTCCTACCTTATAAGCGAACCATCATCAGCTTGCCTCACTCAGTGTCGCTTCTACAGGCATATATGTTGGAATATTTTCCAGGAAAACCCTTTTCAATCGATAATTTCCATTCTCTGCAATTGGATAGTGTCTGTAATAATCCCTTTCCGGCAATATTTGGCCTTCAGCTCCATAAGCTGGAAGAAATCGTTCCTCGCTATCTTACGAACTCATCCCAACGCGGCCATTATCACAATTTCCGCCGTGCTGCAGGGCAATACTCAAGACAGCGTTTATAGCCAAATCAGATTTATTCACGCTATTATGCACCAATGAAAACTTATCTCGTTGGTGGATGTGTCCGTGACAAATTACTAGGTCGACCGGTCAAGGATCGGGACTGGGTTGTAACAGGCTCCAGCGTTGAACAAATGCTGGAGCTTGGTTTCCTGCAGGTTGGTAAAGACTTTCCAGTTTTTTTACACCCAAAGACAAAAGAAGAATACGCACTTGCTCGGACTGAGCGAAAAACGGCTCCTGGTTACACCGGTTTCGAATTTAATGCTTCCCCTAAAGTATCCCTTGAGGACGATTTACTGAGGAGAGACTTAACGATTAATGCCATCGCAGAATCTGAATCTGGTGAATTAATCGATCCCTTTGCAGGCCGCAAAGATATTGATAAACGTATCTTACGACATATTTCTCCCGCCTTTAGTGAAGACCCGGTTCGCATACTTCGTGTTGCCCGCTTTGCTGCACGCTATGCTGCCCTGGGTTTCAAAATTGCCGAAGAAACTGTCGAATTAATGAACAACATGGTGAATAACGGTGAAGTCGACTCACTTGTTCCTGAACGAGTCTGGCAGGAAACACATAGTGCATTAACCGAGCCCAACCCGGAAGTCTTTTTTGAAAGCTTAAAAAGCTGTGGTGCTTTGACCAGAATTTTTCCGGAAATTGATAATTTGTATGGTGTGCCTCAACCAGAAAAATACCATCCTGAGATAGATACAGGCATACATACCATGATGGTGTTACAACAGGCATCGAAACTTTCTAAAGATGCTATTGTGCGTTTTGCAGCATTGGTTCACGATCTTGGTAAAGCTACAACCCCAAAAGAAGAATGGCCCAGACATATCGCCCATGAAGAACGTGGTGTACCGTTAGTCGAGGTACTTTGCCAGCGCTTAAAGGTACCAAAACAATACCGTGAACTCGCTGTTCTCGTCACACGTTATCATTTACACTACCACCGCGCTGCTGAATTAAAGGCTTCAACCTTACATAAAACCTTCATGTCTCTGGATGCTTATAGGCGACCTGAACGATTTGAACAATTTCTTCAGGCTTGTGAAGCCGATTCACGTGGGCGCCCAGGTTACGAAAACATGGACTTTCAACAACCCGCAATAATGCGTGCTGCATTAGCTGCTGCAAATAGTGTTGAAACTTCACAATTAGTCAGTGACGGGTTTAAAGGTAAGGAACTTGCTGAAAAATTAACTCAATTACGTATACATGCAATATCTGAAGTTTAAATCATGAACGCACATAGCATATCTAAAGCACTCACTACATTATCAGTACTGGTTTTCCTGTTTTTTAGTTTTTCCGTTCAGGCTGGTTCAATAAACAAACAGCATCGATCATTCATAAACAAAGATCAGGACTACAAACGACTCATGGGTATTACCACAGGAATTGGTCAAATCAAGACCAATAACGAAGGCAGTGGCACTGCCCTGTATGCCAATTTTTTTATATTCTGGTTCAATCTATCTGCAGAGTTTCATGAATTTAATGACCGCTCTACATACAACACCTATACAGGCGTAGGGTTAGGAAGATATTTTCAATTTCAATATGGCTATGGTGATGAGGGTTATCTTATAAGAGCCAGAAGCGAAATAGAAATTTATAAAAAAATCACATTCTATCTGTCACGAGAAAGGTACCGAGAAAAACCATATCTTGATAATTATAGTGCAGGGTTTGGATATAATTTTTAATCTAAACCAGTCTAACTTTAACTATATCTTTTTTTAAAAGCATCGCATTTCACATGGATAATGATAAAATAAAAACCGAACCGGCCAGTTTTCAAAATAATATTTTAATATTCTTAGTCACTGGATTCGTATTCTTACATCCACTTATCTACATACATGGACTACGAGATCCCTCATCTCTTACAAGATATGCTTTTTTAGGTCTTTTTAGCTGCTTTATCCTTGTGGTCTTCTTTATGTCCACAATGACAAAACAAAGAAAAATATCATGGCACCCAATACTTTTTTTATTATTATTAATCATATTATGGATGTCGTTCTCTCTCAGTTGGTCTGAGGATAAATCCAATGGTTTTCTCGAGCTAACACAGTACGTAAGCCTTGCTATTTTCTGCTTTGTTATTACGCAAATCACATCCTGGAAAAACATTAATTATTTTATAATTGCTTCATTAGCAGGCGGCGCCATCACTGCTTTAATAGGCATCCAACAGAATTTTGGCTACAATCCTTTTGGATATATGCAGCTTATCCCTCCATCAGCAAGTTTCACAAATAAAAACTTCGTATCTTTATACCTGGACTTAATTGTCTACATAGGATTGATTGTATTTTTATTTTCTAAAAAAAGACCGCAAATCTGGTTATCTTCAACAGCATTATATCTTCTGGTTTCTTATCAAATGATTTCTCATACCAGAGGTTCATGGCTATCACTCTCAGCTGCTGGAGCAATTTTAGTGTTTCTTTACTTAAAAAATAATACCGTTCACAAAAATTTAAAAACCGCCATCTATAAAAAAATAGTTATTTTAACATTCATAATAACGAGCTCGCTCATAACAGCCAATCTTCCCAGCAACGTCTTTGAAAAAGGTCTTGAACTATCTAGGACTGAAATTTCTTCAGAAGGATTTTATAACTCTGTTCGTATAATCATCTATGCAAACACATTAGATTTGATTTCTGATAACTGGCTGATTGGCACAGGACTCGGTTCTTATCAAAATGCATTTCGACCTTACATGTTCAGCACATTACCCTTATCAAATGCAAATGAGGACAATTATGTAGTAAGAGCACATAGTGAGCCTCTACATTTTTTTACTGAGCTTGGAGTACCTGGTGGCACTCTTATTATAATATTTTATTTATACCTGCTGGTTCTGTCATGGGACTTAATCATTAGATCAACCTCAAACCACAACTTTTTGATAAGTCTTGGCTTGTTCTTAAGTTTATTAACCACTGGCATACATGCCTTTCTTGATTTTCCACTTCATAAACCCAGTTCTGCTATCCAGTTTTTCACATGGGCTGGTTTGATCATAGGATTAAGCTCAAGCAAAGGACTACCGATTACCCGAGGTTTGCAAACAAGTATATCAGTAATATTTATCTTATCAGGACTGGCATTCCTGCTATTCAATCTTTCCTTTTATAACAAAGCAATTCATGCCAGCAGAGAAATGCAGATAGCACTTAGTTATTATTCTAAACAGGACTGTCAGAATGCAGTCAAACACCTTGATAAGAGTGTTCGGATATCCAGTTTTGATTATCGCTGGCAACAGTATATGGCGATCATTTACACCCGTTGTAAATACATTAACCCAACAAAAAAATATCTAGCCATGAACCAGGTTATAGAGGCTGCCCCTTACAATACCAGGGCACGTCTGACTCGTGGATATATATGGTTAAACTCAAATAAGCCAGAAATGGCTGAAAAAGACTTCCAACTTGTTACTAAAATATTACCTCATCGAGCCAGCGGTTATATTGGTCTAGGGCAACTCGCGCTGAAACAGGGGAACGCAGCTAAAGCTAGAAACTACTTCAAACAAGCACTCCTGGTTCAACCTGAGAGCTCTGAAGCTCAGAAACTTATAAATCAGCTAGATAAGCCCTAGTTGCAATAATAAGCCTTTAATCCAGTTTTTCAGCCAATAAAGGCGCCTCAACCATTGCTGCTTTATGAATTTCACAATTGTAATAGCGAGTCTTGAAAGACATTTCATTGATATCAGCTTCACGGTAGTTACCGAGAGACCAGTTTTTACCCGCCATGGTGGCCGACCACCAGCCTGAAGGATAAACCGGTTGTGGGAAATCCAGGGTATGGACCTGTTCAAACCCCGCCCTGCGCATGGCATCTCGCATGGCATTGATTAACTTAATATGATACAGAGGTGATTCACTTTGTTGCACAAGAATACCCTGCTCACCAAGGGCACGATGACAATCTCGATAGAATGCCTCATTAAACAGACCTTCTGCTGGCCCAATTGGGTCTGTGCTATCAACAATGATGATGTCGTAATAACCCTGCTCTGCCTCTTTGACCCATTTAATACCATCGACAAAATGTAACTGGGCCCGTGGATCATTATTGGACTCACACAAGGATGGAAAATATTTTTCAGATAGTCGGGTTACACGCTCATCGATCTCGACCTGCTGCGCCATTTTGACTTCTGGGTGTTTCAGTACTTCTTTTAAGGTCCCGCAATCTCCACCACCAATAACCAGTACATTATCGGGTTTGGGGTGAGTATAAATGGCTGGATGGCTCATCATTTCGTGATACAGAAAATTGTCCCGGTCACTGAGCATAATAAAGCCGTCAATCACCATCAGATTGCCGTATTTTGTGGTCTCGTAAATTTCTATCTTCTGGTAATCGGTTTGTTCTTCATGTAATTTCTGTTTCACTTTAAGTGAAAAAGCCGAACCGCATTCTTCACAGACCTCTGTAAACCACTCATCACCCAGTGCCATCGCTTAACTCCGCTATAATAAATTGAACCCCTACAGGGATATACCAAAAAGGCAGTTTCCTATATATTGTCGCCATTTCCACCCGGCCCATGCAAGCGTAGATTTGAAATCATGAAAGACTGGAACCTCGACAAGGCCCGCGCCACCTATAATCTGACTCACTGGAGTGGTGGATATTTCGATATTAATGAGGCCGGTAATCTGGCGGCCTGCCCTTCCCGTCATCATGCGAAACAAGGCATCGACCTTCATAACCTGGCCAGACAATTTTCTGACCACAACCTGACCCTGCCCGTTCTGGTCCGTTTTATCGATATATTGCATGACCGTGTCGACAGCCTGTGTCAGGCCTTTGATACCGCCATGCAGACTGACAATTATCAGGGGAAGTTTACCGCAGTCTATCCCATCAAGGTCAATCAGCAACACACCGTGGTGCGGGAAATCATTGCCCATGGAAAACAACGTGTTGGGCTTGAGGCAGGCAGTAAACCAGAGCTCATGGCGGTGCTGGCTCTGGCTGATCAGGACAAGGGTGTCATTGTCTGCAATGGCTATAAAGATCGCGAATATATTCGTCTGGCCCTGATTGGCCGCCAGCTTGGGCACCAAATATATATCGTCCTGGAAAAACCTTCCGAGCTGGAACTGGTCATCGAAGAATCCCAAAACCTGGGTATAAAGCCACTGCTTGGTGCTCGTATGCGTCTGGCCTCGATTGGTGCTGGTAAGTGGCAAAACTCCGGTGGTGATAAGTCCAAGTTTGGCCTGAGTGCAGCCCAGCTCTTACAAACAGTAGAACGACTACAGGCCGCTAATATGCTCGATAGCCTACAGATGCTGCACTGCCACCTGGGTTCACAGGTGGCCAATATCCGAGATATTCAACGGGGCTTTCGTGAATACGCACGCTATTACACTGAACTTCGAACCATGGGTGTCCCCATTAAGGTGATTGATGTTGGCGGTGGTCTTGGAGTGGACTATGAAGGTACTCGTTCCCGCAGTTTCTGTTCAACCAATTACAGTCTGCAGGAATATGCCAATAATGTCGTGCATGTCATCTGGGAAAGTTGTGAAGAAAACAATCTGCCCCACCCTGATATCTTTACCGAATCAGGTCGTGCCATGACGGCACACCACGCCATGCTGATTACCAATGTCATTGAAACAGGTCAACTACCCAACCCGGACAGTATTAATCAGCCCTCCAGTGATGCCCCTATCATCCTGCATGATCTGTGGCAGAGTTATCAAAATCTGAGCGCACCCAATTCTGAGCGAGCTCTAGTGGAAATCTACCATGATGCCCAGCATGCCCTGTCTGAGATGCATGGCATGTATACCCACGGTGTCATCAACCTGAGTCAACGCGCTCAGGCGGAAGAGATTTATTACGCCATTATTCGCAAGATTCAGGGCATGTTGCAGCCTGCCAAACGTTCACATCGAGAAATACTGGATGAACTGAATGAACGACTGGCTGATAAATACTTCTGCAATCTTTCTATATTTCAGTCACTGCCAGATGTCTGGGCCATTGATCAGATATTTCCTATTGTCCCCTTGCATCGACACAAGGAAGAGCCCACTTGTCGCGCGGTACTGGAAGATATTACCTGTGATTCCGATGGCCGTATTGACCACTATGTTGACAATGAAGGTATAGAAAGCAGCCTGCCTTTGCATTCGGTAAATAACAACGAAGCTTACCTGCTGGGTATTTTTCTAGTTGGTGCCTACCAGGAAATCCTGGGAGACATGCACAATCTGTTTGGTGATACCGATTCCGTCAATGTCACGATCGATGACAATGGAGATTACTACCTGTCTGATGCCATGCAGGGTAATACGGTGGATGATGTCTTACGCTATGTGAATTTCAATATTGAAACTTTGTTAGATAACTATAAAGATAAACTTGATAAGACAGATATCGATAATGTTCAACGTAAACAGTTTCTGGAGGAACTGGAAGCCGGTTTGCACGGTTATACCTATCTGGAAGACTAACAGGAGTCACCTATGTCGAACATTAAGATTGAACATCAACCATCACAACAACGACTTGATGAACTAGGTGTTTCAAACTGGGGTATCTGGGAGAAAGAGGTTTCTGAGTTTCCGTGGACCTATGATGCCAATGAAACCTGTTACTTTCTTGAAGGTGATGTCATTGTCACACCAGATGGTGGTGAACCTGTGCAGATGGGCAAAGGTGATCTGGTGACGTTTCCCAAAGGGATGTCCTGTCGTTGGAATATCAGACAGGATGTCAAAAAACATTTTATGTTTGACTAACACAAACGCAAAAGCCGGCATGAGCCGGCTTTTTAATATTATATACTTCAATATTACATCTTGAACTGCATACCGGCAGAGATATGGTTAATATCCGAGTCAATCACGGTATATTCCAGAATAAAGCGACTCTCACTTCCCAGTCCAACCGTAATACCAAAACCATAACTCAGTTCAAAGTCATCGTCAGATTTACTACCAGATGGTGAGCTTACTTCAACATCCTGATAATTGAATCCCAAGCGACCCCGAACATGGAACTTCTGGCTAAGAGGGTGGGCATAAACACCATAAGCGCCAACATTGTAATAAGAAACTTCGAACTGTTCGCCTCCTCGCCCCTTACCTTCCGGTTCAACAAAGGTCATGGCTAACTCAGTTTCGACAGCAAAGTTCTTATGCATCTCGGGTACCCGAATACCATAGGTGGCAATACCGGCAATACCACTGTCATAACCATCCACATCGGCCAGGGCCGCCTGGAAGGTCATGTAACGATTATAAGGCTGTGCACTGGCAATACCTGACATGCCAAGCAATACACTGATAAATAATAATTTCCTGTTCATTTCTACAACTCCCAAAACACACAAATATTGAATTCTTTCGTCTGTAACGAATAATTTTCCTCGAACAAGGACTGCTCAAAGATCCGCAATGTAGGCGATCATACCTAAAGGGTGTCTAATTTTATACGGTCTGCCTGATTTAACCGTGACCCAGGTCATGAAATATCTAGGGGCGTAATATCCTGATCCAACGCCAGAGATTCAGCAGGCTGGCCAGGGAGGCCGCCACATAGGTGAGTGCCGCCGCTGTTAAAATTCGACGTACCGCTGTCTCGTCTTCGGGCTGGATATATTGCCCCTCCTTTAACACAGGCAGGGCCTTGCCAAAACTGGCATCGATCTCAACCGGAAGGGTTACCAGATGGACAAGGGTTGCAACGAGCATGGAGCCAAGACCAATAGCAGCCAGATAGACTCCAGAGATCGGGGCACGAGTGATCCCCATCACGATGGGCATAGCCAGCATGGCCGCTGCGCCAATTTTCTGCACGACCATGGCAAACATGGCAAGACGGGTACGCCACTTGAGCATGGCTTCATCACGATGGTGTTGAATCGCATGCCCCACTTCATGGGCTGCGACTGCTATCGCAGTGAGTGAATTATCGTCATGGTTAGAGACACTCAGGCACACCACCTTGCGAAAAGGATCATAGTGATCACCCTGTTTCTCAGCCTTTTCAACTTTTACCTCTTCCATCTTGAAACGTTCCAGCAGGTGAACGGCCAGTTCACCTCCGGTGCCAGGAATGTGTGACATGGGTTTACTATAACGACTGAAGATATAACGCGCCCAGAGTTGGGGACCAAACACCACCAACAGGATCAGCAGTGTTATAAATACAAAATGCATTGTTTAGTTCTTGTTCCTGACCACGATTGTGGCCACGCCAATGGCACTTAATTGCTTGCGGGTACGATTGAGTGCATTAAGATCCGAACTGGGACCAATTCGGACCCGGTGCCAGGTGTCACCATCGTTAATCGATACGGTCTGGATATCGGCCATGATGCCCTGCAGGGCCAGTCGGGCCTTGAGGCTGTCGGCCTGCTCCCGTTGACGAAACGAACCGGCCTGGAGGGTAAAGGAAGCGACCTGTTGAGGTGAACTTCCCTTCTTATCAGCAGGTTTATCTGGTGCTGTTATTTTTTTTCGCTGGGAGACCAGATCCTGATCCGGAATGGCCACCTCAAGCTCGGGCAGGATGGTGTAAAAATCAAAGCGGGGGCGTTTCTGTTCACCACTGCCCGTCTGCTTCTCATCCTGTGTCTTGCGAGCATCCTTGATGGTCCGCTTGACCGCATTGGTCAACAGTTGCTGGTCTTTTTTCGGGGTATGTTCATTCAGGTAAACCAGCGCGGCCACAAACAGACCAATAGTCAGACCGCCGCCCATCCAGGCCCAGCCCGGTATGGGTTCGCGCTGTTTTTTCTTACTGCTTTTGGCGTAATCACGAGGCATGTCTATAGCCTACACTACATGCTCTCCGGTGCCGAGACCCCGAGTAGCTTTAGACCATTGGCCAGCACCTGACGAACCGCCTGGTTCAGGCTCAGGCGGGCATCGCGCACGGCCACGTCCTCCACCAGAAACTGGTGGGCGTTGTAATAGGTGTGAAAATCATTGGCCAGATCACGCAGGTAGTGCACCAGTTGATGGGGCTCATGGTTGATGGCGGCATTTTCCAGCACTTCAGGGTATTTACCCAGGTTGGTAAACAGGGCCTGTTCATGGGAAGTATCCAGCTGTCCCAGTTCGGCCAGGCCATTTTGTGCATCGTGTGACAGCCCCTTTTCCTCCAGTTGGCGGAAAACACTGCAGACCCTCGCATGGGCATACTGGATATAGTACATGGGATTATCATTGGACTGGGACATGGCCAGATCCAGATCAAAATCCAGGTGCTGCTCAGACTTGCGCATCACATAAAAGAACCGCGCCGCATCATTGCCCACTTCCTTGCGCAGCTGACGCAGGGTGACAAATGAACCCGAGCGGGTCGACATCTGTACCTTTTCACCACTGCGATAAAGAATCGCAAACTGGACAAGCAGAACATCAAGTTTTTTCGGATCATCACCCAGGGCCTCCAGGGCCGCCTTCACACGGGGTACATAACCATGGTGGTCCGCCCCCCAGATATCGATAACCCGTTCAAAGCCCCGTTCCATCTTGTGCATGTGATAGGCGATATCGGAAGCAAAGTATGTGGTCTGGCCGTTGTCACGCACCAGCACGCGATCCTTTTCATCACCAAAATCAGATGACTTGAACCAGATGGCACCACCCTTTTCATAGGTGTGGCCACTGGCCTGCAGACGTTCCAGGGCTTTCATCACCGCACCGCTGTCTGCCAGGGAACGTTCGGAATACCACTCGTCATAAGTAACACCAAAGTGTTCCAGATCATCACGGATGTCATCGAGGATGTAATTCAGACCCAGGTCAAACACCAGTCGGTACTGGTCATCTCGCAACAGGGTCTTGGCCTTGTTGATCAGGGCATCGATGTGTAATTCCTTGTCACCACCCGCCGGCTCATCATCGGGCAGACCATCGCTGATCTCGGCCCAGCTCTTTTGCATGGCATCAGCGTTTTCGCGATGCAGAGTGGCAGCGATATCCCAGACGTAGTCACCCTTGTAACCATTACTAGGGAAGTCCTGTTCGCCCGGATAATCCAGCTCCACGCCACATAGACCGAGATAGCGCAGCCACACCGAGGTGGCCAGGATGTCCATCTGCCGCCCAGCATCATTCACATAGTATTCACGGTGTACATCAAAGCCGACCGCAGCGAGCAGGTCCGCCACCGTGGCCCCATAGGCCGCGCCACGGCCATGGCCCACATGCAGGGGGCCGGTGGGATTGGCCGAGACGAACTCCACCTGCACCCGCTTGCCCTTACCCAGGTCTGAACGACCGTAACGATCCCCAGCCTCTAGGATGGCTGGCACCACCATGGTCTGGGCATTGGCCGTGATGAAGAAATTGATAAACCCAGGGCCAGCAATCTCGACCTTTTCCACTACGGGGGAGTCCGGCAGGATAGTAACAATCTTCACGGCGATATCCCGCGGCTTCATCTTGGCCGGCTTGGCCAGCATCATGGCGATGTTGCAGGCAAAATCACCGTGGCTTTTGTCACGTGTTCGGTCGATCTGAATATTGGGAGAGACATCGGCTGGCAAAACGCCATCAGATTGCAGGGACTGGATGGCCTGTTGCAACAGGCTGGTGATTTCGGCTTTCATGTTATGACTTCTGAAGCTGGGTTAATAATGGACGCGTATTATCTCCTGTCACCGATTTCTTGCAACAAAAAGCGCGGCGATTCACTCAGAATAACTCGACAGGGTCCACATCAATCGACCATCTGACCTTGCGGCTGGTTTTCATTCCTTCCAGTTGGGCTAACCATGGGCCAAGTAATGCCTGCAGGGCCTGACGCTGCTCCGCCTGGATCAATATCTGGGCACGGTAGCGACCGGCCCGACGTTCCATAGGAGAGGCGATTGGGCCCAATAACTCACAACCCTGGATGTTGTTGCCTGCCATGGCGACTGCGGCTTCGAGAAAGGCCATGGGCGCCGCCTTGTCTGTCGACTCCGCTCGCAACATCGCCAGATAGCTATAGGGTGGCCAGAGGCTTTGCTGCCTGTCCTCTAACAAACCTTCAGCACAGGCGGCATAGCCCTGCTGGATCAGGGTGCGAAGTAATGGATGGTCTGGATGATGGGTCTGAATCAGCACTTCACCGGCCTTCTCTGCTCGACCGGCCCGGCCGGCAACCTGCATGATCAACTGGGCCATGCGCTCACTGGCCCGGAGATCGATACTGTACAGGCCATAATCCGCATCCAGGATCCCCACCAGGGTAACATTGGGAAAATGATGTCCCTTAGCCAGCATCTGGGTCCCGAGCATTATCTGCCCTTCACCGGAATGAACCCTGTCCAGCAACTGTTGCATGCTGCCTTTACGGCGGGTCGTGTCCCGATCAATTCGGAGTACCGACACATCGGGAAACTGTTGCTGCAGGGCCTGTTCGATGCGCTCGGTGCCATAGCCAAAGGACCGCAAATCGTCACCGCCACAGGCCGGACACTGTTCAGGAATAGCCTGCTCCCGATCACAGTGATGACAGCGTAGCCGCTCAATGCGCTGATGCAGGGTCATGCGGCTATCACAGCGGTCACACTGACTGACCCAGCCACAGTCATGGCAGATCAGCATGGGGGCAAAGCCCCGTCGATTGAGAAACAACAGGACCTGTCCTTCATCGGCAAGGTGCTCACGCATCCGCTGACGCAGGCCCACTGAGATGAGGCTGTCCATGGGCTGCTTGCGTACATCGATGACCCGAATCACCGGCGGCTCAGCCTCACCGGCCCGCTCTGGCAATATCAGATGCCGGTAACGGCCCTGCTGACAGTTGTATAAAGACTCCAGTGAGGGAGTGGCTGAACCGAGCATTATGGGAATCCCGGCATCCCGCGCCCTGAGGATCGCCAGGTCTCGCGCTGAATAACGAAATCCATCCTGTTGTTTAAAAGAGGCATCGTGTTCTTCATCAATAATGATCAGGCCCAGTTTTGGAATCGGGGTAAAAACCGCCGAGCGGGTCCCGATGATGACCCCGGCCTGTCCGTGCCTGGCCAATGACCAGGCGGCCAGTCGCTCATGGTCTGTCAGCCCTGAGTGCATGACTGTGACGGGTACCCTGAGCTGTTGCCGGAACCGCTCCACCAATTGGGGGGTCAGCCCAATTTCCGGCACCATGACCAGCACCTGTTGCCCTTTTTCAAGCAGCTGTTCGATGACCTCAAGGTAAACGGCCGTCTTGCCACTACCAGTGACACCATCAAGCAGGTAGGTTTGAAATTTCCCCATGCCTTCGATGATGGCAATTCGGGCAGCCCGTTGTTCTGAATTGAGTTCTGGCCCGACACGGGGCGTATCAGGCACTTCGGGAATCAGGGTTTCCTCATTTATAAGGACAAAGCCCTGTTCCACCAGACGAGTCATGGCTGGCCGCCAGTTTTCAGAGATGGCACTAAGGTCTGCCATCTCCATTTTACCGGCTTCGTGCATGGCCTTGAGTAAGGCCTGTTGCAGAGGGGCCCGCTTTAATGAGTCAGGTTCCACTCCTCGCCCAGCTTCAGTCAGACACCAGGTCTTTTTTCCCTGCACTTTTGCAAGCTGTTCCGTCCGTAACAGGGCAGGGAGGGCCGTACTGAAGACTTCACCAACAGGGTGTTGATAATACTGACTGGCCCAGCGTAGTAATTTGACCAAATCCGTTCCAAAGACCGGGGTATCATCCAGGCACCTTTTCACCCGTTTGAGTTTATCTGCGCTAATTGATGAACTGGTTACGGTTCCAAGCACGACACCCACCCGTGTTTGACAACCAAAAGGCACTAGAACCCTCATCCCCGCCGGAATTTCTGAAGCCAGTTGCCCCTTTGGCGGTAAATAATCAAAAGGCCTTCTTAATGGGCTGGGTATTGCAACACTTAACAGGGAGTTTTGCTCAGACATAAGGGCACTGTAACAAGACTTTTTCAGGCAAGCATTAACTACTCACAACATGCTTGTTAGTTGATTAAACACTGTGTTTTAAACATAAGTATTTGTCACTAAATGCGAATTATTGTTATCCACAGAACCTGTGGATAACTTTGTGGATGAATTGGGAGAAAGGGTCTTCAGGCCGCGACATTATTACGATTTTGTTAAACTGGTCAGAAATTAGACGCATCAATAAATCGTTTTAATTCAAAAGCTTATATTGTTTTTATAGCGTTTTGACACATTTTACAATTTTTTGACGCTGCAACTTATTGATATTCAAACGCCTGTGTATAAAAACATTGTGATTACCTAAATTGGTCTTGTTTTACTAACTTAATTTTGATAGCCAGGCATGACCATATAGTGCGCAATTAGGCACATTATTCTTCAGCAAATGCACTAACCAACCCATCAATACTTTGACTGTTTTTTTCTCTTTGGTAATCACGTATTCCTGCTTCACCTTTTTTCGTCGCCCAGTTAGTCAGTGTGTCCCGTTGTGCCACGAAATCCATCAACGGAACACCAAAACCACAGGAAGTTTGCACTCTGGTCACGGAAATTTTGAATATCTGCCGCACACCCGGTATTTGTTCTGAAAAACATTCCCTTAATGCAGCCCAGTCGTCATTCCCTGGCAGTATGACCTCGCCTGTACCGTACAAGCGGAGTATCTGGGGAGCCCCTTCAAAGGCACAAAACATCACAGTGATTCGTCCATTCTCCAGTAAATGGGCCGCTGTTTCATTGCCACTCCCCGTCAGATCCAGAATGGCGACATGGTTTGGGTCGAGCACACGAAAACTATCCAAACCACGCGGTGAAAGATTGACATGCCCCTGCTCTCCCAGCGGAGAAGTTGCATTAAAAAACAGTGGTTGTTTGTAAATCCAGTCAGTCAGCTCGTTGCTTATAGAATCAAATACCTTCATTCACATCTCCTTAAATAATTTTTACATCCAATTGTTGAAGCAGACACTATGTTATATCAAAACCTGTCCTGCTTGATCCCTGTCATGGCATAAAACCACAATTTACTTTAGCCTTTAGTGATAAAAATAATAATCGAATTGTTAATTATATTCGTGTTCCATAAACACACCAAACTCGAACCTCACTACATCTGATTAGAGTAACAAACACATTAAGGAGGATTAACTATGAAATATCGTAAAGGTATTCAATTGATCCATCTTATCTGTATTGCCATATTCACATCTGCACTCATTGCCTGTGGCGGTGGTGGTGGTGGAGGTGGAGGCGGTACACCTCAGGTCACACCTGAAGAAGGATCAAACTGGGATGAAATGCACTGGGATAAAGGCAAGTGGAAATAATTCACTGAGCCTCCAGCGCAATTGAAATTTTATTAAGGAGGTAATTGCCATGAACATTAGACATGTAATCTACATTGTATGCTTCAGCATGGTAACGGGGATACCGTTTTCTCAGGCGGATCAGGTCAATGATGCCAATATGACAACTTTCCAGCCTGATACTACGGCTAAATCATCTGAAGTAAATGCCAACTTTTCTGAATTAAAACGAGCTATTAATAATAACAACGCGAATATCACCGATTTAGGTCAAGATATTGCAGACAACGGCATGCATATCACCGACTTAGGTCAAGATGTTGCGGACAATGTGTCAGAAATTGCTAGTAAGCAAAACAGAGTCACTGAAAGCTGTGCACAGGGTTCAATTAAAAAGATTAATGAAGATGGAACGATTGAGTGCCGTATAACCAAGGCTTTAGTTACCTTCAACGATGCAGTCAGACGTGACCGAATTATCATGTTGTTTCGGCCTGATGATTATAGCAACCCATCAGACGTTCCTGTTGAAATCAGACCCATCCTCTCAGGTTGTACTGGAAGTGATGTCGTAATCGGTTACACCGAAAGTAGTCATATACTTGGAATAAACATTTTAGCACTACCGCTCCCTCTCCCTCTCCCTGCACCAAACTATAATGTAGTAAATATCGAACCAACCGGCTCTAAATTCTCATACCGTATCGTCGATACCCTTTTTACCCGGCCTGACTTTCCAGAAATTTGGCGTATGGGTATCTATCGTGATGGTGCTCATGCCGAAGATCTCTGCACTGGAGCTGTGACTTTCTATGGTGTAAGAATCATTTATCCTACTGGAGTGGGAACAAGCAAAACTCTATTTGTTTCGCCCAACACAATGGCAAGACAATAAGCAGTCATTAACCGGGAATATTATTATTCCCGGTTAAGTGTTTTGTCTGTAATCATGTTTGCATAAAGGTCATGCTCATCACTGCCAGTAATTTCCACCTCAATAAACTCACCAGGCTCGATACCAAAAATCCCTTCAATATTCACCACCCCATCCACCTCAGGGGCATCGGCCTGACTTCTTGCAAGTGTGCCATATTCATCTTCGCCATCAACAATGACTGTCATGGTCTGACCGACTTTGCCTGCCAGTTTGTCCGCACTGATGGCTGCCTGTACCTGCATGAACTCTTCTAGCCTGTCCTGCTGTTCGGCAGGGGAAATGGGGTTGGGTAATTCATTGGCCTTTGCCCCCTCAACTGGGGAATAGGTAAAAGCCCCAACCCGATCGAGTTGGGCTTCTTTAATAAATTCGAGTAGTTCATCAAACTCCTGTTCCGTTTCCCCTGGGAAGCCGACGATAAAGGTGCTGCGCAAGGTGATATCAGAACACATGCTCCTCCAGGCCTCGATACGCCTGAGGACATTTTCACTGTCTGCGGGTCGTTTCATCGCCTTAAGGATGCGTGGGCTGGCATGCTGCAGGGGGACATCCAGATAAGGCAGGATATGTCCTTCGGCCATGAGGGGAATGACTTCATCCACATGGGGATAGGGATAGACATAATGCAGACGTACCCAGGCATCGAGACCACCCAGGGCCCGGGCCAGTTCCTGGAAGCGGGTTTGCAGGGGCCTGCCACCCCAGAAATCGGTCTTGTATTTCACATCCACGCCATAGGCACTGGTGTCCTGGGAAACGATCAATAATTCTTTCACACCGGCACTCACCAGACTTTCTGCCTCTGACATTACATCCCCGATCGGCCTGGAATCCAGGTCACCTCGCAGGGCCGGAATGATGCAAAAGGTACAACGGTGATTACAGCCCTCAGCAATTTTGAGATAGGCGTAATGGCGTGGAGTGAGCTTGATTCCCCCCGGTGGTATCAGGCTGGTATACGGGTCATGCTCAGCTGGCAGGTGTTGATGGACCGCCTCCATCACTTCTTCCAGGGCATGGGGTCCTGTCACAGCGAGGACACTGGGATGGGCCTCCTTGACCATATTCCCTCTTGCTCCCAGGCAACCAGTAACAATGACCTTGCCATTTTCCGTCAGGGCTTCACCAATAGTTTCCAAAGATTCGGCCACTGCATCTTCAATAAAACCACAGGTATTAACGATAACCAGACCCGCCTCGGTGTATTCATTGACGAACTCATACCCCTCGGCCCGAAGCTGGGTAAGTATTCGCTCAGAATCCACGGTCGCCTTGGGACAACCCAGACTGACAAAACCAATTTTATGTGTCACAGAAATAATGTCCCTTCTTTAAATATAAGTAATATTATGTAAACCATGTCAATTTTTCCTGTAGCCACCTGATCTGCTGCCGATGCCTTATTAATAACAATCTACCAGGAAATTTTATGGCCAAGCTGACAGCCCTGATTGCCGATGATTCACTCTCTGCACGCAAATTCCTGCGTGAAGCCCTTGAAAAAGCCGGTTTAGTGGTGACGGAGTCTAAAGATGGAAATGATGCCCTGCAACTGGCCAGGGACAACAATTATGACCTGATCCTGGCTGACCTTTATCTCCCACTACTGGATGGGATCGACCTGACCAGTACCCTACGCAAACTACCGGAATATTCAAACACCCCAATACTGGCAGTATCAAATAATAAATCAAACCTGAAAAAAGAGGCGGTTAAACAGGCTGGTGCCTCTGGACTGATTCGATTACCCATCCAGGTTGAAGATTTATTGAAAGTGCTAAAAAGTCTGTTGGGAACGTGAAACCTGACTCCAGGCACCTTCTTTGGCCGAAGGGGCTAAATAGCTGATTAAAAAATTACTTAATTTAAGGAACAAATCCTTAAATTAAGCTGATTTTTTGTCGATAAAATACCTCATGAAGTTGCGTTAACTGGTTTTGTGACAATCCTGATTCTCAACAATACCCATATTATTAAACAGGTGTAGGATGAGATATTATGGATATTTACAAGCTGCTTAGTTGTTAACTAGATTGAGTACCGGCTCACCTCTCAGGCATCTGGTAGTAACTCATAGCCTGAGCACAATTTTATACGGGGCGTAAAAATGTTAGTTAAAGCCAAAGTTTTGATAATTGATGCCAGTGAGTCCACCCGCACTTTTATGCGATTTATTTTAAGCAATTCAGGATTTCGCATATCAGTTGCTTCGACAGCAGCCAAGGCTCTGGAAGAGATAGAGGACCAAAATTTCGATGTGATAGTTATCGATCCTCGCACACCCGATATGGATGGTCTGGATTTAGTCCGAGAAATCCGCTCCGTTAAAGCATTTAGCGAAATACCCATTCTGGCAGTAACCCAGTTTTTTAACACCGATGCTCAGGATGATCAGAAAGCTGCAGGTATTAGCCACTGGATTACCCAGCCGGTATCACCACATAAACTCATCGGACTAGTCGATTCCATCAGCCCAGCCCCAGAAATGTTTGACGATGAAATGATTAATGAACTTATAAAACAGGAAAAATAACTATTCATCTGGCTATTCCAGAGAAAATGGCTGCAAAACACACATTGACACTGAACTGGCCTAAATACCCCAGTCAAACACTAGGTTAATAACCCTAAAGATGTTATACCTATTGCCGATATCCACAGTCAGATATTTCGTTAATGGCAACCCCATACGAAAGTAAGGGGGCGCAAAGTTACCGGTCTACGGACAAAGCGTCTATGACAGCGGGACTGCCGAAAAATTTTTCGTGGAACAACGACCACAATAAAATGCTCTGCACCTGTTCGTCTGCCGGTCTGAAATGATGTGGAGAAGGGATATGCAACAACCATCCAATATTCTGGTCGTAGATGATGCCGATACCGTTTTGCATATGATGCAATACAGTCTGGCGAAAGCGGGCTACAAAGTACACACTGCTCATAATGGCCTTGAAGCTCTTGAGGTCGCTCAAGCCCATAAGTTCGATGTTATATTTACCGATATCCATATGCCCGAGATGGATGGTATTAGTCTGATTAAAGCACTACGCGAATTACCAGACTATGAGCATACCCCCATACTGGCATTAACCATGACTAATACTGACACTATCAAACAGACAGGCAAACAGGCAGGTGCCACGGGCTGGGTCAGTAAACCTGTTTCTCCACCCAAAATTCTTGATTTATTAGAACGATTTGGCCTGGTGGCCACTCCCCACCTTGCATAAAACGAAACCTTACGGACAAACCCCTAAAAAGGATTTCTCATAGATGATAAACAGCTTTCTTAAAAATAAACAGCACCCTGATAATTCGCAACTTCGTGTTCTGATCGTTGACGACACTGAAGCCATGCGTATGGTGATAACCATGGCTCTGAAAGATACCGGCTATGTCGTTACAGAAGCCGAGAATGGTCAACAGGCATTGAAAATGGCAAAAAAAGAACAATTTGATCTTATTATTACCGATATCAGAATGCCCGAAATCGATGGCTTAATGCTTATTAAAAAATTACGCAAAATGAAACAGTATCGGGACATCCCAATTCTTAGTCTGACCAACCTCAATAGCGAAAATTTTAAGCAAAAATTAAAACAGGCTGGCGCGAATGGCTGGGTTCAAAAACCCTTTGGTCGAGAAACTCTGCTAAGAACCTTGAATAGCTTACTCGCAGCCTAAGCTTTTGTTTACAGGAAGGTCAGGCCGATATGACATCTCCACATTTCCAGTTAATACATTGATTTAATTTAAGAAATATTTCTCAAAAAATGCTAACTTTTTTAATTCTAGTACCGATATCTGAATTAAGGGTATTCATGGTGGTTGTTTCCATTTGGCCAGTTACCTGAAGCTGCTGTGTGGCTAAGTTAAGTCACCAACATACAGGAGTGATAGTCATGCTCATTAAAAAGAAAGTTCTCATTGTCGATGGGAATGACATGGATCGCCAATTTCTACGTTACACCCTGACAAATGCCAGTTATGTTGCCGAATCAGCCGATAACATGCACAAGGCTCTACAGATTCTCGATGAAGAAAGCTTTGATGCATTTATCATCGATATTCATATGGCGGAGATGGAAGGTATTAAACTCATCAAAAAGCTGCGTGATGGAAAAAACTATCACACCACCCCCATACTGGCTGTGACCACCGCCAATGTAGAGGCCCTGCGCCAAAAAGGTGAGACCCTGGGGATTTCTGACTGGCTCACAAAGCCCTTCTCACCCCACAGCTTACTTAATATTCTGCGCAAACTGGGAGTTACCAACCAGCACCAGTTTGAGTCATTGGCCTGAGAGAAAACACACAAGACAGAAACCTGGCAGACTTGCCTCTCTAAATGAGAGGCGGGCTTGGAAAATACACCCTTTAATTCAGATTTTTCTAAATATCGTAATCCATAATCAACGGCGCATGATCCGAGAATTTCTTATCTTTATAAATTCTTGCTTTTAACACCTTGTCTTTCAGACCCGGCGTAATGATGTGATAGTCAATGCGCCAACCGACATTCTTGGCATAGGCCTGCCCCCGGTTAGACCACCAGGTATATTCATCTGGTTTCTGATTAACTACCCGAAAGGCATCCACCCAGCCAACATCATCGAACAGGGTGTCAAGCCAGGCGCGTTCTTCATCAGTACAGCCGGAATTTTTACGGTTGGGTTTAAAGTTCTTTATGTCGATCTCTTTATGTACCGTATTCCAGTCACCGGTGATGATGTACTCACGATCACTTTTGAGCATATCTTTGAGCACATCCATAAAACGACCCATAAAATTCAGTTTATTGGCATGGCGCTCCTCACTGGATGACCCTGATGGCAGATACAAAGAGGCCACACTCAGCTTGCCAAAGTCTGCCTGGATGTAGCGACCTTCCGTGTCAGCATGATCCCAGCCCAGCCCCGTCACTACGTTGTCCGGCTCAGTCTTACAATACAGTGCCACACCACTATAACCCTTTTTCTCAGCATCAAAGTAATAACAGTGGTAGCCCTTTGGACAAAACACAGCATCAACCAGCTGATGCTCCTGGGCCTTGGTTTCCTGGATACAGACCACATCGGCCTTCTGACGGGACAGCCACTGAAAAAAACCCTTTTTCTCGGCGGCACGAATACCGTTGACATTGGCGGTGATGACACGCATTTTGGGAACACCCTTAAAACTGTTGCTAAAAAGGGTGTATCATACCCGACCCGAAAATCATTGAAAGACCAATCCCATGCAAGATTATCAGAAAGACTTTATCGACTTCGCTCTGAACTGCGACGTACTGCGCTTTGGTGAATTTACCCTCAAATCAGGCCGTATCAGCCCTTATTTCTTCAACGCCGGTCTGTTCAATACCGGCGAGATGCTGGCCAAACTGGGGCAACACTATGCCGCTGCCATTGTCGATAGTGGAATCGAATTTGATGTGCTGTTTGGCCCGGCCTACAAGGGCATCCCCCTCGGCACCGCCACGGCTGTGGCCCTGGCCGAACATCATGGCCGCAATGTGCCTTTTGCCTTTAATCGCAAAGAGGCCAAGGAACATGGTGAAGGAGGTTCCATCGTCGGTGCACCGCTTCAAGGTAAAGTGCTGATCATTGATGATGTCATCACTGCAGGGACTGCGATTCGTGAATCCATGGACATCATCGATGCAGAAGGCGCCAAACCTGCTGGTGTGATTATCGCTCTTGACCGCCAGGAGAAAGGGAAAAGTGAACTCTCAGCGATTCAGGAAGTGGAACAGAACTTTAATATTCCTGTAGCCAGTATCATTAAGCTGGAAAATCTGATTGCTTATCTCGAGAAGCAATCTGATAAAACTGATCTTCTGGATAAAGTTCAGGCGTACAGAAAAGATTATGGCATTTAGCCGATTATCAATTTAATACCGACCAACAGGGTGACAATTTCATAAGCCCGCTTGATCCATTTATTGCCTTTGGCGATGGAAAGGTGGGCTCCAATATAGCCTCCCAGCAAAGAGCCGACCAATAGAACAGGTAACCAGTCCCATTTAATGGTACTGAGCAAACCCAGTGTCATGGCCCCACTGCCATTCCAGAATAGTCCAACCAGTACCAGGGTATGGGCCACCGCCCGTTTGTAGTCCATACCAAACCAGCGTACCAGCCAGAGGGTGACAAACAGCCCGGTCCCCGAAGTCAAAGAGCCATTCAGAATACCAATACAAAACAAAACGACCCCACCTATCACTATGCCACGCTGGTCTTCATGTTGCGGTTTTTCCACCTGACCCAGTTGGGGTTGTAGCCAGGAGTAGAGACCCAGGCCTGCGGTGAGAATACCCAGGGCAATTTCTGCTGGCCGATCTGGGATATTCAGAATCACCCCAGCTCCGACCACCACACCGGGTACGCCACTGAGAATCATTAGCATTGCGTAGCGCCAATAGAGGTTTTTCTCGCGGATATGACGAAGAGTGGCACCAATTCCCAGAGCAACGGTTGCCAGTTTGTGGGTCGCTAGTGCTACACTAAAGCCCAGCCCCAGAAATATCAGGGCTGGTAGCTGTAGCAAACCCGCGCCACCACCAGCAAAGGCGGAGAAGGCGTTGGCCAGCAGGGAAATAAAAAATAACAGGATTTGCTCAAACACGGTGACTCCTC
>JAOULO010000007.1 GCA_029881995.1 Gammaproteobacteria bacterium | reverse complement strand
CGTCCACTGGTGTCATTGACCGGTTCTGACTCCAATAGCCTGGACAACATGCTCGAGGCCCTGCTGGCCGGTGGCATCGACATGTTCCGTGCCATGCGCCTGCTGATTCCACCAGCCTGGCAGAACGTGAAAACCATGGATCCGGATCTGCACGCCTTTTATGAATATAACTCCATGCACATGGAGCCCTGGGACGGCCCCGCCGGTATCGTCATGACCGATGGCCGCTATGCCGCCTGCTCCATGGATCGTAACGGCCTGCGCCCCGCCCGCTGGGTCATCACCAAAGACCGCCACATTACCCTGGCCTCGGAAATCGGTGTTTACGAATACGCACCGGAAGACGTGGTCATGAAGGGCCGCCTCAAACCTGGCCAGATGATCGCTGCCGACACCCAGACCGGTGATCTGCTGCTGCCGGAAGACATCGACAACCGTCTCAAGTCTGCCCACCCTTATCGCCAGTGGATGGATAGCAAATGCATGCGTCTGGAGTCATGCCTGGATGAAAAGGGCAGTGGCGAAGCGATGGATGACGAGACCTACAACGTCTATCAAAAGCTGTTCCAGATCACCAATGAAGAACGTGACCAGGTCATGCGTGTGCTGGCCGAAAGCGGCATGGAAGCGGTTGGCTCCATGGGTGACGATACCCCCATGCCCGTACTGTCACGCCAGGTTCGTTCACCCTTTGATTATTTCCGCCAGCAGTTTGCCCAGGTGACCAACCCGCCCATCGACCCGATTCGTGAGCAGGTAGTGATGTCCCTGGAGACCTGTTTCGGTGCGGAACAGAACATGTTCGATGAGAGTGGTGTCCATGCAGCACGCTTACGAGTGGATTCACCCATCCTGTCAGAAGGAAAGTTCGATCAACTGCTGGCCATGGACGACCCTAACTACGCCCATGCCCGCATCGACATCAACTACCCGGCCTCGGGTAAGCTGAAACAGGCTATCCAAAGTATCTGTGATCAGGCCGTGGCCGCCGTCAAAGAAGGCAAGGTCATCCTGGTGCTGTCAGACAAGGCTATTAGCGAAGACAAACTGCCGGTGCATGCCCTGCTGGCTACCGGTGCTGTGCACCATCGCCTGATTAAAGAAGGCCTGCGTTGTGACTGTAACATCGTGGTCGAAACCGGCGCTGCACGTGACCCGCACCATTTCGCGACCCTGATCGGCTACGGTGCAACAGCAGTTTATCCCTATCTGGCTTATGAGTGCCTGAACGACATGGCCCGCAAGAATGAGGTCAGTGACGGTGGCAAGCCTCGCCTCGCCCAGCAATACCGTAAAGGTATCAATAAAGGTTTATACAAGATCACTTCCAAGATGGGGATATCCACCATCTCTAGCTACCGTGGTTCCCAGCTGTTTGAATCCGTTGGCCTGAGCCAGGAAGTGGTGGATCTGTGTTTTGTCGGTACCACCAATCGCCTGCAGGGTTCCAGCTTCGATGATCTGGAAGCCGACCAGCGTAAACTGGTGAAACTGGCCTGGAACAAGCGCAAATCAATCGACCAGGGTGGCCTGTTGAAATACGTCCATGGCGGAGAAGAGCACGCCTATAACCCGGATGTGGTGAAGACCATGCAGGATGCGGTACAGACCGGTAGCTACGAGAAATACAAAGAATACGCCAAACTGGTCAATGAACGGCCCCACCTATCGTTCCGTGACCTGTTAAAACTGCGTGATGACATCACGCCGATTTCCATTGATGAAGTTGAGCCCGCACAGGACATCCTGATGCGTTTCGACTCGGCCGCCATGTCCCTCGGCGCCCTGTCGCCCGAGGCCCATGAGACACTGGCCGAGGCCATGAACACCCTGGGTGGGCGTTCCAACTCCGGTGAGGGTGGTGAAGATCCGGTTCGTTACGGCACCATGAAACGTTCCAAGATCAAACAGGTTGCCTCCGGCCGTTTTGGTGTGACCCCAGCCTATCTGGCCAGTGCCGAAGTACTGCAGATAAAGGTTGCCCAGGGCGCTAAGCCCGGTGAAGGTGGCCAATTGCCTGGCCACAAGGTAAACGATCTGATTGCAACACTGCGTTACTGCAAACCGGGTGTATCACTGATTTCACCGCCGCCACATCACGATATCTATTCGATCGAAGATCTGGCCCAGCTGATCTTCGACCTGAAGCAGGTCAACCCGGATGCCCTGGTCTCTGTGAAACTGGTCGCCGAGGCCGGTGTCGGCACCATTGCCGCCGGTGTCGCCAAGGCCTATGCCGATCTGATCACGATCTCCGGCTATGACGGTGGTACCGGTGCCTCACCGCTGACCTCTGTGAAATATGCCGGTAGTCCCTGGGAACTGGGTCTGACTGAGACCCATCAGATCCTGCGCGCCAACAACCTGCGAGACAAGGTCCGCCTGCAGACCGACGGTGGTCTGAAGACCGGTCTGGATGTGGTGAAAGCCGCCATCTTGGGTGCCGAGAGCTTCGGCTTTGGTACCGGCCCCATGATCGCCATGGGTTGTAAGTACTTACGTATCTGTCACCTCAACAACTGCGCCACCGGTGTGGCCACGCAGGACAATGTGCTGCGTATGAACCACTACATTGGTAAAGTGGAAATGGTCATGAACTACTTCAAGTTCATTTCCGAAGAGGTGCGCGAACTGCTGGCCCAGCTGGGTTGTCGCAAGCTGACTGACCTGATCGGTCGCACCGACCTGCTGGAAATCCTCGAGGGTTCCACCAGCAAGACCCAGAAACTGGATCTGACCCCACTGTTAAGTGACGGTGGTGTCGCCGCTGACAAACCGCGTTTCTGCATCGAGCCAAAGAACGAACCCTTTGACAAGGGTGAGCTGGCCGAGCAGATGGTGAAGGACATCCTGCCTGCCATCGAAGGCAAAAAAGGTGGTGAGTTCAGTTATGAGGTGAAGAACATCCACCGCTCTATCGGTGCCCGCCTGTCGGGTGAGATTGCCAAGCGCCACAGCAACCTGGGCATGGAAGATGCCCCTGTGAAGCTGATGCTGAAGGGCACGGCGGGGCAGAGTCTGGGTGTCTGGAATGCCGGTGGTCTGCATATTTATCTCGAAGGTGATGCCAATGACTACGTCGGCAAGGGCATGGCCGGTGGTAAGGTGATCCTTTATCCGCCGAAAAATTCGGCCTTCAAGAGCCACGAAGCCACCATTATTGGTAACACCTGTCTGTATGGTGCCACCGGTGGCAAGCTGATGGCAGCAGGCCTGGCCGGTGAACGCTTCTGCGTGCGTAACTCTGGTGTGACTGCCATTGTGGAAGGCATTGGTGACCATGGTTGTGAATACATGACCGGCGGTGTCGTCACTGTCCTTGGCAAGACCGGCCTCAACTTCGGTGCCGGTATGACTGGCGGCTTCGCCTACGTGCTGGATGAAGACAACAGCTTTGTTGACTGTGTTAACGAAGATGTAGACATTCACCGTATCGCTCCAGAAAACATGGAGGCCTATCGCCACCATCTGCGCGAAACTATTACAGAGTATGTGCGTGAAACCGGTAGTGCCCGTGGTCAGGAAATCCTGGATAACTTCAGCAGCCTGTGCGGTAAGTTCTGGCTGGTGAAACCAAAAGCCGCCGCCCTGGAAGGTCTGCTGGAAGACCTGCAAACCGCAGCCGCTTAACAAGTTAAATATGGGTGAGTTAATGGGTAATAACTTTCAATTCGTACAGTTCCAGCGCCACGACCCTAAGAAAAAACCGGTCGCAGAGCGCACTCAGGAATACGCTGAAATTTACGGTCCTTATGATCAGGCGCGTGCCGCCGAACAGGCGGAGCGTTGTCTGGCCTGCGGCAACCCCTATTGTGAATGGCGCTGTCCGGTACACAACTATATTCCCAACTGGTTGAAGCTGGTGGCCGAAGGCAATATCACCGAAGCCGCCGAGCTGTCCCACCGCACCAATTCTCTGCCCGAAATCTGTGGCCGGGTCTGCCCACAGGATCGCCTGTGTGAAGGCGCCTGTACCCTGAACGATGGCTTTGGTGCCGTGACCATTGGCCCAATTGAAAAGTATATCTCTGATACCGCGTTTGCCATGGGCTGGAAACCGGATCTTTCAATGGTTCAGGACACCGGTAAAAAGGTCGCCATCGTTGGTGCCGGTCCGGCTGGTCTGGGTTGTGCCGACGTGCTGGCCCGTAACGGTATAAAAGCCGTGGTCTTCGACAAATACCCTGAAATCGGTGGCCTGCTGACTTTCGGTATTCCCGAATTCAAACTGGAAAAGAGCGTGGTCAAAAACCGTCGTGCCATCATGGAAGGCATGGGTATCGAATTTAAACTTGAAACGGACATCGGCAAGGATATCCCCTTCCAGCAATTACTGGATGAATACGATGCCGTGTTCATGGGTATGGGTACCTATGATTATATGCAGGCCGGTATCCCTGGTGAAGACCTGCCCGGCGTACATGCCGCGCTGGACTTTCTGATCTCCAATGTGAATCACTGCCACAACTATGAAAAAGATCCGGCTGACTACATCAGCATGGAAGGTAAACGTGTTGTGGTACTGGGTGGCGGTGATACCGCCATGGACTGTAACCGAACTTCCATTCGCCAGAAGGCCGCCAGCGTGACCTGCGCCTACCGCCGTGATGAGGCCAACATGCCTGGTTCAAAACGTGAAGTGACCAATGCAAAGGAAGAAGGCGTGCAGTTCCTCTGGAACCGTCAACAGGTAGAAATTGTTGGTGATGGCAAGGTAGAGGGAATCAAGGTTATTACGACTGCTTTAGGTGAACCCGATGAGCGTGGCCGTCGTCGTCCAGAGCCTGTTGCAGGTTCGGAAGAGATCATTCCGGCCGACGTCATTATCATTGCTTTTGGTTTTCGTCCCAGCCCTGCCAAGTGGTTTGAAGACTTCGGTATCAATATCGATGAGCGCGGCCGTGTCGTGGCCAGCCAGCACCAGGACTTTGCCCACCAGACCAGCAATCCGAAAGTGTTTGCTGGCGGTGATATGGTGCGCGGTTCTGATTTAGTGGTTACCGCCATCTACGAAGGTCGTCAGGCAGCCGAAGGTATCCTGGATTACCTGGACGTCTAAAAACATAAACCGCAAAGGGCGCGAAGGAACGCTAAGCTTCATTAATGATTAACCGATGCGGGTGCAATAATTTTGTGATTCATGAAGTATTCCGGATAACGGCATGAATCTGAACAACAATAAATAATTTACTTTGCGAACCTTCGCGCCCTTTGCGGTTTAAAAACCCTTGCGGTTAAATAAAAGAAGATAAAAATGACAGAACTCCAAAATGATCGTTTCCTAAAAGCCTTGTGCCGCGAACCTGTTGATATGACTCCAGTGTGGATGATGCGCCAGGCCGGTCGTTATCTGCCTGAATACCGCAAGACCCGTGCTGAGGCCGGTGACTTTCTGACCTTATGCAAAACACCTGACCTGGCCTGTGAAGTGACCATGCAACCCCTGCGTCGTTACGATCTGGATGCTGCAATCCTGTTCTCTGACATCCTGACCATCCCTGACGCCATGGGTCTCGGCCTCTATTTTGAACAGGGCGAAGGGCCAAAATTTAGTAAACCCATCACACGTGCAGCTGATATTGATGGCCTGTTTATTCCTGAAATGGATGAAGAACTGGGTTATGTGATGGCCGCAGTAAGCGTCATCCGCCGTGAGCTGGATGGTAAGGTTCCGCTGATCGGTTTTTCTGGTAGCCCCTGGACCCTCGCCACTTACATGGTCGAAGGTGGTGGTACCAAGGACTTCGCCAAGGTGAAGGGCATGATGTATGACCGTCCCGATCTCATGCACAAGCTGTTAGATAAACTGGCCGATACGGTTACTGTTTATCTCAATGCCCAGATCGCATGTGGTGCTCAGGCGGTACAGATCTTTGATACATGGGGAGGCATTCTTACCCCACAGGACTATAAAGAATTTTCGCTGCAATACATGCAGCGCATCGTGGAAAACCTGACCAAGGAAAACGAAGGTCGAAAAGTACCCTCCATCGTCTTCACCAAAAACGGTCACTGCTGGATTGAAGATATCGCCAACATCGGTTGCGATGCCGTGGGACTGGACTGGACAGTAGATATTGGTGAAGTGCGCAAGCGCGTCGGTGATAAAGTTGCTTTGCAGGGGAATATGGATCCCACCGTTTTATACGCGCAACCTGAACGTATTCGAAAGGAAGTGGCTTCGATTCTTGAAAGCTATGGATCAGGCAACGGCCATGTCTTCAATCTCGGCCACGGTATTCAGCAGAATGTGAATCCCGATCATGCCGGTGCTTTTATCAATGCTGTGCATGAATTAAGTAAGCCCTATCATCAGGAGTAAATTGGCATCTTATTCATCCTGCAGTGAATAGTCGCCCTGCTCCCAGGCCTGAATCACTTTTTCCGCCAGTTTTACATCTTCTTCTGCTACCAGGATATTAATGATTCCATTGACTGGCAGTTCCCCTATGCCACCTTGTAGAAACTCACCAGTAATTTGTACCTCTATTCTTTCACGTTCTAACAGATCCCGTAACAGGTTTGCCTCGATCACATTGTTTGCGGAATAGACGATTTCCATGGTGACTACTTACACCACTTATTGATATTACTGCGCATTTTTATGATCTCAGCCTGCCTGGCTGAGTTGTCCAGAGTTTTTCGTTTGCCATCGGGGTCGAGTCGATAAAGGCTGCCTGCATCCTGATAACGTCGCAAGGTATCCCTGGCCCTGACACATCGCATCTGACGATCATATTGTTGTTTTAGTCTGATCTGCTTTTGCTCCTGTCGACTTAAACGATCGGCTTCCATTGCCTTAATCATTTTATCCCGCTTGTCTTTATCAGATGCCTGGTCTGATTTGCCAGTCTCAACTTTTTCGATACCACCTCGTTGTTTAATTCGAATTTGAGTAGCTCCATTCGTAGGCGGCTTTTCCCCATAATGAATATTTCCGTCCGCATCTGTCCATTTATAGATTTGACGTGCATGACTTTCTATAGAAATAAATAGTGCTAACAGACTGCCAATGATAATACTGATTCCCTTTGACATTCTTTCCCCCCATCAAATTATGTTCTGCCTTCCTTTAATCGATCCAGCCTTAATCGCTGTCTTTCATCAAACAAATGTCTGGCACCTAACCATGTCGCCCCCATACTGGCAAAGCCGGTCCCGGCTGCGATCATGAACATGATCAAGATCTGATATTTCACGGCCTCCATGGGTGGACTGCCTCCCAATATCTGGCCTGTCATCATACCCGGTAGACTAACAATACCCGCTGCTGCCATGGAGTTGATCATGGGCATCAGTCCGACTCGCACAGATTCCCGTACGATCTCACTGATTGCCGGTCGCCATTCATAGCCAAGAATCAATTGAGCTTCGATAATACCACGCTTTTCATAAGCCCCTGTGGTCAACCGGTCCAGTGACAGGGCCACACCGGTCATGGTGTTACCGAGCATCATGCCAAGCAAAGGGATGGCGTACTGGGGTGTATACCAGGGCTCGACATTGATAACAGCAATTAAGACAAACAGGGCAATGGTAAATGATGAAATAAACATGGACAGGGTACCGAGCCCATAGCCCCACCAACCGCCAAAGCTGCGCTTCTGTCGAGCCATGACCTCATAACCGGCAACCGATAACATGACAAAGGCCAGTAACATCACCCAGATGATATCGGCACGCTCAAACAGGGTTTTTAATACCAGACCAATTAGTAATAACTGCACCGTTGTGCGGATGGCGGCAATAATGATTTGCTTACCCAGCCTCAGGTGCATGGCAACCGATAAGACGGCCAGCAAAACAACCAGTCCAGCCGCAATAGACAGATCAAACGCACTAAGTGGTATCACATTCATGCCGCCACCTTCTGTAACTGCCCGTTGTGTTCCAGTACGTAATGCTCACTTGCAACGCGTTTGATCTGCTGCTGATCATGGCTGACCCAGATAACCGGACATGTATGCTGTTGTCGATATTGCTTGATAATGCCCTCCACCTTTTCAGTACTGGTTCCATCCAGATTTGCAGTCGGTTCATCCAGTAATAATACTTTTGGTTCATGACAAAGCAACCGTAACAGTGCCAGTCGTTGTCGTTCGCCAGTGGAACATCGGCTTAGTTCCCAGTTCAGCACGTCGATATCAAAACCCAGTTCAGCAAACCAGTCTTTCTGATGAGAGTTCAGATTAGGGAAATGTTGTCCAACCAGGGGGCACCACCAGAAACTTTCGGCCGGTAATAAACCCACCAGCTTTCGCCATTCACTGGCACGCATTTTTTGCCGGTCCTGATCACCAAAATGGATATCTCCCTGATTGGGGATCAGATCAATAATGGCCTTTAACAGAATGGATTTTCCCGTCCCTGAGGAACCACTGAAACTCACACACTGTCCCTGTGCGATTTCCAGATCAATGGGGCCGAGATGTAAACACTGTAACTGGTTTATAGAGAGTTGAGTCAAAATATTGCCGCATCCAACAGAGTATTCATAAAGTATATATTGTTATTAATCTCACCACAGTATGCTATATAAACAATGGAACAGAATTTTTAATATAACAATGATTGACGAGGTGATTATGTCAGAACCTGATTGTCCACAAACCACACCTTACGGTATTGAACTCGAAGCCGGTGATTACTGGTGGTGTTCCTGCGGTAAGTCTAAAAACCAGCCACTTTGCGATGGCTCCCACAAAGATACCGACTTTGAACCGGTGAAATTCACCGTTGATGAAAAAAAGACCGTCTGGCTTTGTGGCTGCAAACGTACCAAGAATCCCCCAATGTGTGACAGCTCCCATAACAAGATATAAAAAAAGCCCGCTAAGCGGGCTTTTTTCCCTTTAGACAGTTACATCTATTGTGCCAACTTAAAGTAAGCCACCGTCTGTTTCAGTTCCTCGGTCTGGGCTGACATCTCTTCAGCGGTACTGGCCAGCTCTTCAGACGATGCTGCACTGGATTGGGCAGTCTGATCCACCTGATCCATGGCCTTATTCACCTGCTGCACATTGCTGGCCTGTTCATTGGAAGCAGCATTAATTTCTTCCACAAGATCCGCCGTCTGCTGGATCTTTGGCACCACTTCATTGATTTTCTTACCGGCTTCTTCTGAAATCTTCAGACTATTCACCGACATCTCGGTAATTTCACCCGCTGAGGCCTGACTGCGCTCAGCCAGTTTGCGCACCTCATCGGCCACTACGGCAAAGCCCTTGCCGTGCTCACCTGCCCGAGCCGCTTCGATGGCCGCATTCAAGGCAAGCAGATTGGTCTTGTAGGCAATGTCCTCAATCAGGGTGATCTTCTCGGCAATGGCCTTCATCGCGGTCACGGTTTGTTCTACTGCCTCACCCCCTTCACTGGCCTGCTTGGCCACTTCCGTCGCAATATTAGCCGTGGCCCGGGCATTTTCCGAGTTCTGCTCGATACTGGCGTTCATTTCTTCAAGAGAAGCGGCAGTCTCTTCCACACTGGCGGCCTGCTCACTGGATGACTGACTCAAACTCTGGGCTGAAGAACTCACCTGCTCCGAGGCATTGGCCATGTTATTGGCTGACTGGATAATACCAGTGATGATCTCGGTCAACTTATCTACCATGTTGTACATGGCGGCCAGGGCCTGACCGGTTTCATCCTTATGCACCTGCTTTTTCTCAATATCCAGATTACCCTCAGACAGTTCCTGGGCAACACCCACCATTTCTGTTAATGGATTACGAATACCGTTACCAATCAATATGAAGCCAGCGATAACCAGTCCCAGCACAATCAGAGAAGCAATAATATAGCTGCTCTGTGCCCATGCAGCTGCGCTGGCAGTATCACCAGCAAACTTCACCACCTCTTCCGAAAAATGGTCTTCTACTTTTTTAAGGAGATTGATCTTGGCCGACTGTTTGGCAAACCAGTCCTGAGATCGAATTCCAAAGTTACCAGTAGCAGATTTTTCCAGCGCAATATTACGCATCTGTTCAGCTTCACCTACCACAGAATCACGCATGGCGTCCTTATAAAACTCGACAACCTCGCCCTCTGCTAGATGTTCAAACATCTCGGTATAGACCTTCTGATCCTGCACCAGCTGTACCAGTTTCTGGAACTGTGTACCTCTAAATTTGTCCTGGGCAAATACGGCCGCCAGCACAGCACGTTCTATCCCCGCCCGCTCCTTGGCCTGCAGGAAGTTGGCATAGGCCATCACAAAGGACGCTGCTTCTGCAGTCACCGCCTCTTCATACATTTCTTCTATAGACGCAAGGAAGGTGCCATTGGTTTTGGTGTAATAGCCGATGGCCTCACTCGTTTTAATACTCAAGGCAGAAACACGAGAACGAATATCCGCTATCTGGCCCATGGCCGACAGACCGGCATTCAACTCACGCATAAAATGGGGATCGAGGATGCTGGTGTCAATACTGCCAATATATTCTTTTACTACCGAAAACTTCTCATCCACAGTACGACGTTGCCCACCGATGGCACTGGCAAAGTTCTTGCCCCCACTACCCAGAAAACCGGCCGTCATGCCACGTTCCTTTTGCATCTCATGCACCATGGCACTAACCCGAGCCGAGATATTGGACATGGTTTCAACATTGGCCATCTGGGCACTTTCTGACATTTTTTCACTCACCGCGATCCCGGCAAAGATGATCAGGGCCAGGGTAGGGATTGAAACCAGCAGAAGCAGCTTCCTGGCGATCCTCAGGTTGGATAGAAAATTCATTGTCACTCCTCGAAAAAAAAAATCTTCCTTAACCATGCAAAAAATAGTTATTTAAAAGAAATTCACGTAACGTTGCCAGAACTTGAAGTATGTAAAAAAATATTAAATAACCACCCTATACATCGGATATAAAATGCTCAGCTTGATAGCAAATGAAAATAATTGTTATGAAAGGCAGCAATAGCATTACTTTCAGTAATAAAAAAAGGGCCTCCGAAGCCACATGGAAATCACATAAAAAATAGAGTCACTAACAAATTAGGATAGTCTCGAGAAGATGTAACCTTGACTAAAGAAGATTTAGAAGCCAGGTTGAATCAATACGTTACTTGATCGACCAGGATGACTACCTAGCAAATATTAAGATTTTTTCTTCTTAAGAGCTCAACTTGAAGAAACCAATAGTTTCCTGTAATTGTGAGGCTTGTGAATTCATTTCTTCTGAAGTGGCAGCCAACTCTTCAGAGGATGAAGCCGCCTGTTGCGCGCCCTGATCGAGTTGACCCATGGCATCATTCACCTGGGCAACACCCGAGGTTTGTTCTACTGATGCAGCGGTGATCTCCTGTACCAGAGTGGCTGTTTTCTGGATACCAGGAACGATTTCATTAATCAGTTCACCGGCCTTTTCGGCTATCTTGACACTGTTATCAGCCAACTCACTGATCTCGGCTGCTGATACCTGACTACGTTCAGCCAGTTTACGTACTTCATCAGCCACCACGGCAAAGCCCTTACCGTGTTCACCTGCACGAGCTGCCTCAATGGCAGCATTAAGGGCCAGTAGATTCGTTTTATAGGCTATGTCTTCAATTAAACCGATGCGTTCAGCAATGGTCTTCATTGCCTCAACCGTTTCAGTTACTGACTTACCCCCATCTTCGGCCTGTTTCGAAGCGGTTCCAGCGATAGCATCGGTGGCGCGAGCATTTTCGGTATTTTGGGTGATGGATGCATTCATTTCTTCCAGGGAGGCACTGGTCTCTTCCACACTAGCCGCCTGCTCACTGGCAGCCTGGCTAAGGCTTTGTGATGATGCGCTGACCTGTTGAGAAGCAGAAACCATGTTTTCCACTGCCGTTTTTACTTCCAGTAGCACTCCCTGCATCTTTTCAATAAAGCCATTGAAGGAACGTGCTGTCTGGCCAATCTCATCCTTACCAAAGTCGGGTAGACGTTGAGTAAGGTCACCATCACCATCACGTAAGTCATCGGCTGCCGCCAACATCAAATTTAAGGGCTGGGCAATCACTCTTTTGGAAAACACCGTCGCGATCAATCCGACGATGACTAGAATGACTATTGAAGCAATCAAAATATCGACTTCTAATTCAATGATAGAGGCAAAGGCTTCAGCCTCATCGATCTCGGCCATTATCGCCCATTTCATATCCTGGATTTTGAGGGGTCGGTAGGCAGAGAGGACCGCGATATCACGATAATCATCGAATATCTCAGTAACCGTTTCGCCCTTCATGGCAGCCATAGTGCCCTGGGTTTTGACCGGCTGCAGGCCTATGGCCGTTCCCTGACTCTTAATTTTATCAATAATGCCTGAGTCTACGCCTACTTCACTGAGCAGTTTAAAGTAGCCTTCCTTGTCTTCAATAAGGAATCGGGACTGACTGCGTAGAGTAAAGTCATCGGCGACAATATAAGTCTCACCACTTTCACCCAGGCCTGTGTCCTTCCATTTATTATCGCTGGTCATAATGCTATTGATCTTATCTACCGGCATCTGGAACACCAGTACTCCGATCTTTTTACTACCATCATAAATGGGCGAGGCAATAAACGATGCCGGTGCCTCATAAGATGCAGTATAAGGTTTAAAATCTATCAGTTTGACAAAGTCATTAGAGCTGGCATTGGCGGCCTGGCGGAAGACATCGGCAAAATTGGTATTACTATAGGGACCTGTTTTGAGAGAAGTTGCATAATCAGCTTCTTTGAATACGCTGTACACAATATTTCCTGTACGATGATCAACCAGGAAAATATCGTAGTAACCGAACTTCTCCAGATACCTGCGAATAATCGGATGATATTTTGCATGATGCTTACTATATTCACTGCCGTCATTGGCTTTATCAATTAAATGCTTGGAGCCCAATGGATTGGGGTTCTGGGCAATATACAGACTTTGCATGATAAAGGCCGTATCACTACGTGGCATAATTTCGCTACTGGAAACAGACTTACCCGTTGTATCCTTGTAGCGCGTCAGGAACTTGGTATTGTAAAAATCTACGACCTGTTGCCTGTAAGTGCCACTGTTATTAATTTTTAGATCTGAACTGATGTTACGAAAACTTTGTTTAAAATCCCGCATGGCCAATGTCACGGTCTCACTCTCGGAGAAGGTCAACACCTGATCACGGATAGTGGAAAAATAATCTTCAATCTGAGCAGCCTTGATCTCACGTACTGCCGTTAACTTATTAAACGACTCTTTCTGCATGGATTTTTGAGATACATAATAGCTAATAAGTGCCACTGACAAAATGGCCATCAAACCCACGGCTAAAAATACTACCAGGACCTTAGTGCCAACTTTCAAATTCATAAAAAATTTCATGCACTATCCACCTTTTATACAAATAGATTATTTCTGAGTTATAAATTTAGTGAAAGACTATTGACAACTTAAATTCTTAACTTTTTATCAATATAAATAATTACATTTCACACCAAGGTAGTTGTCGGACTTCAACTTGTTTTGCTTTATCGTTCAAGGCCAGTATTAAGTACAAGTTAACAATTGTTAACATCAAGGCATTGTTTATATGATGACATAATGCATTTAACAAATTAGATGCACAAAAAAAGGGCACCCGAGGGTGCCCTAAACTCACATTTACTTAAGATTAAGTAATCATTTATTTCCCTGAACCCATGGCACCGGTAAATTCCGGGTAGGCTTCCATACCACACTCGGTCAGGTCGAGGCCGGTGTATTCTTCCTCTTCGCTGACGCGAACACCCATGATCATCTTGATCACGTACCAGGTGATAAAGCTGGCAATGAATACCCAGGCAAAGATAACCACCAGACCCAGGAACTGGGCAGCGAAGCTGGCACCATCGTTAGTCAGTGGTACGGCCATCAGGCCCCACATACCGACCACACCATGCACAGAGATAGCACCGACAGGGTCATCAATCTTCATCTTGTCCATGGTCACGATGGCGAAGACCACCAGGGCACCACCAACACCACCGATTAAAGTGGCCGCCAGTGGAGTCGGTGTAGAGGGCTCAGCAGTAATGGCAACCAGACCAGCCAGAGCACCGTTTAATGCCATGGTCAAATCAGCCTTGCCAAACATCATACGAGCAACAATCAGGGCAAAGATCACGCCACCGGCAGCCGCCGCATTGGTGTTAAGGAAGACCATGGCCACCGAATTGGCACTGGCCACATCACCCAGCTTGAGTACAGAACCGCCATTGAAACCAAACCAGCCCATCCACAGGATGAAAGTACCCAGCGTCGCCAGTGGCAGGTTGGCACCAGGGATTGGGTTGATTTCACCATTGGCGCGATATTTACCTTTACGTGGGCCAAGCAGCAATACACCAGCCAGAGCAGCAGCAGCACCAGCCATATGCACGATACCGGAACCGGCAAAGTCAGAGAAACCGGTCTCGCCAACTTTCAGTTCGAACATACCGAAAACGGCTTTACCGCCCCATGTCCAGGCACCTTCCATCGGATAGATGAAAGCTGTCATAACAATGGCAAAGGCCATGAAAGACCACAGCTTCATACGCTCAGCAACGGCACCCGATACAATCGACATGGCCGTGGCAACGAATACTACCTGGAAGAAGAAATCAGACGCGTTGGAGTAAACAGCGTCACCACCAAACTTGGCTTCAGCTGATTCTTTTAACACAGAAGCTGTTAAGGCATCGGCATTGGCTGCACCATCCAGTGCAATATCTTTCAGGAAGATACCGCCGTCATACATGACGTCATAACCCACAATAAGGTAAGCTGTACAGGCGATAGCAAATAACACAACGTTCTTGGTCAGAATCTCAGTTGTGTTTTTTGAGCGCACCAGGCCGGCTTCCAACATTGCGAAGCCGGCTGCCATCCACATTACCAGGGCACCACACACCAGGAAGTAGAAGGTGTCCATGGCGTACTGGAGTTCAAAAATATTATTTTCCATGATGTCCTCCTACGACTTATAAGGCATCAGCGCCGGTTTCACCGGTACGGATACGAATTGCCTGTTCAACAGTCGACACGAAAATCTTGCCATCACCGATCTTGCCAGTGTTAGCTGATTTAGAAATCGCCTCGATCACCTGATCGACAAGACCGTCATCAACGACAGCTTCGATCTTTACTTTGGGCAGAAAATCCACCACGTATTCCGCGCCGCGATACAGCTCGGTGTGGCCTTTCTGACGACCAAAACCTTTCACCTCAGTGACAGTTATACCCTGAACCCCGATGTCGGAGAGGGCTTCACGTACGTCATCGAGCTTGAAAGGCTTGATAATTGCCATTACAAGTTTCATTTGTAACCTCCTTCAAATCGGACCCGCCTAACCTGGCGGGTCCTGTTCATTAAGACTTATTACAGATCGAAGCTCTGGCTCCAGGAAACGGAGAAACGAGGTGCATCTTTGACACCTGTCTTATCCGTTGCCTCTGGATCCATAACATCATAGGCAAAGACAAAATCACCTTTACTCAAAGATATCTGGTAGTGAGTGTAATCAGCTGACGCTGTTGATGGCGTATTTGGTGCTTCATCATAGTCGTACACCCCATAGACCAGGCCTAACATCAGATCTTTTTTAACTTCAAATTCAGCAGAGATGCTGGTGTACATGTGATCTTCATATTTCGTACCCGTAGCTGCCGGATCAGACTCAACGCCAATAGTAGGTGCAACCAGCAGTGTTACAGGGCCATAACCAACACTGATATTGATTTCTTCAAAGTCTAAATAGACCTTCTCACCAACTGGATACATGTACTTGATGTAACTGACATCATAACTAACAGGGCCTGCTTCACCGCCATACCCTATGTATAGATCGTGTTCATACTGTGTACTGGTAGTATTGCTACCTGCATCATGATCGCTGTTTGTACTTGAAGACATACTGGAAACCCAGGTACCCGCATAAAGGCCTGAGCTATGGGCATAATCGATTCCACCTGAAACAGCGGCTTCATCATTTGATTGAGTAGCCCCACGCCAGATGTAATTAGATGCCATACCAACGTTACCGGTTAAAGGTGATTCAGCCAGGGCAACAGAACTCATACCTGTGGTGGCAACTGCCGCAGCACACGCCATTACTTGTGTTAATTTTTTCATCATTTTCTCCCGAAATTTTTTAAAAGCGTTACTAAAACACATGGCTTATAGTGCATGGCTTATGCCAAAGATTATTTACCAACAATTTCAAAAACTTATAAGTTGGTCAGAATAAAAATGAACTACAACAGTGCATAAATCAGGGGTGTGGAATTGGTGTATGCGCCAGGATAGTGCATATAAAAACAGTTTAGGTAGGGGAGTAAAATTTAAAGGCCAAAAATAGCCGGGCTAATTAAAAGATTCGGTTCCAGGTGACAAAGGTCTTATAGTCTTTATCGGCTGGTGAATTTGTTGTTGTCTTGCTCACGGTAAGTGAAAACTCACTAATACGAACACTGACATTAGCGTCCATATAATCCGTTGAGTTATTTAGCTGGTATTGGCCGACATGAAAATTAACAGAAGAATCTTTTCGAAAGGGTAATTTGAAACTGGTACTCGCTTCTATATACGTACCCACGTCTGAGCTGGTGGAATACTTCACAGTAAAAAACTCCAGCATGAAGGAAAAATATAATTCAGTGAAACCGTCGCCAGCACTTTCAGGATAGGTGTAGTTTATTACTCCCAGATCATAGGCTGTAGAAATGCCCTGTCCGGTAAGCCCAACATAGTAATCCACCTCTGGTGAGTTCTGTCCATTCTCACCATGGCTGGTATTGGATACCCATGCACCAAAATACCATCGGGTTTCGGTGATATATTCCAGGCCACCCTGTACCGCTGGCTTGCCATTGGTCTGACTGATGCCACGCCAGACATAATCCGAGGTCACAGCGGCATCGGCATGCAGGCTAGCGGCAAGACTTGTCTGTGCCGATAGAAACAACAGCATTCCAACTATTAAAATCAATAACTTGGATAACACAAATGGCCGCCTTATCGTAAACTCCAGCTGGTTTTCAGGATGCCTGTAAAATTGCACAAACCGTACCAGTCTTAGAAGCTACACAGTGCGGCGCTAATGCATTAAGATGGGGGTCTATTCAAACAGTAGGGTTATTTCATGCCAGGTAACAATATTAATCTCGACAATTTACTGGATCAGATTACCTCTGCCCTGCCCAGTGGCTGGCAGGACATGAAAGAGGATCTGGATAGAAACCTTCATGCCGCGCTACGCAGTGCACTGGGTAAACTCGATCTGGTAACCCGTGAGGAATTTGAAATCCAGCGTGAAGTCCTGGCCCGCACCCGCGCCCGCTGTGATGCCCTGGCCGAGCAACTTACCCAGTTGGAAAAAGATATCCTGAAAAAATAAAAACCGACTTGTCAGCTAACCGGTAGATAATTTACTGTTAGCTCAATACAACTTAAGGAAGAGTGATATGTCGTTAGCCGTAGTGCACACCCGTGCACAGAATGGAATCGAGGCCCCACCCGTCTCAGTCGAAGTGCATTTATCCAATGGACTGCCCAGCCTGTCGATGGTGGGCCTACCGGAAGCGGCCGTCAAAGAAAGTAAGGATCGGGTTCGCTCTGCCATTCTTAATAGTCGATTTGAATTTCCCGCCCGACGCATCACCATTAACCTGGCCCCAGCCGACTTACCCAAGGAGGGTGGCCGTTTTGATCTCGCCATTGCTATCGGCATTCTCGCCGCATCTGGCCAGATTCCTCTTGAAGGGCTGGAGAAATATGAGTTTATTGGTGAACTGGCCCTGACCGGCAGCCTGCGATCCGTTCGCGGCATCTTGCCAGCCGCCATCCAGACGGCCCGTACCGGTCGGACTTTACTGGTTGCCAGCGCCAACGCAATGGAGGCCCGACTGGTCAGCGAAGTGGAACTACGGGCTGCTGATCACCTGCTGGAAGTCTGTGCTCACCTTTGTGGCCAGCAGACCCTGCCCCTCTGGGATGAACAGGCAACAGACACGCAGGAAAAACATGCACAGGATATGGAAGATGTCCGGGCACAACCTCATGCCAAACGGGCACTGGAAATTGCGGCGGCAGGTGGACATAGCCTGCTGATGGTCGGCCCCCCAGGTACAGGCAAGACCATGCTAGCCTCCCGCCTGCCCGGTATCCTGCCCCCCATGACCGAACCCGAGGCCCTGGAAACAGCGGCCCTGCAATCCATCAGTGAACAGGGTTTTACGATCCAGCAATGGCGCAAACGACCCTTTCGCGCCCCCCACCATACCGCTTCCGGGGTCGCTCTGGTGGGGGGTGGTAGTCACCCTCGCCCTGGGGAAATTTCCCTCGCCAATAATGGCGTAATGTTTCTCGATGAACTCCCTGAGTTTGATCGCAGAGTACTGGAAGTACTGCGCGAACCTCTGGAGTCCGGTCGCATTACCATCTCCCGCGCTGCACGACAGGCGGAGTTTCCATCTCGTTTTCAACTAGTGGCCGCCATGAATCCCTGCCCCTGTGGTTATCTTGGCCATAGTAATGGTCGTTGTCGCTGTTCACCGGATCAAATCCAACGCTATAGAAATCGAATCTCCGGCCCATTACTGGATCGGATAGATATGCATATTGAAGTTCCTACTGTGCCTATTCATGTCATGCAGAAACAAAGCTCAACAGAAGAAGAGAACAGTCAGCTCGTCCAACAGCGTGTGGTGAAGGCACGTGATAAACAACTACAACGTAACCAGTCTCCCAATTGCATGCTCAACAATAAACAGGTGGAACAACATTGCAGACTGGAAACAACTGATCAGCAATTGATTGAACGGGCCATCGATCAACTAGGTTTATCAGCTCGAGCCTATCATCGGATTTTAAAGGTCGCCAGGACTATCGCTGATCTGGCAGAAGCGGAACAGATACAGACAGCCCATGTTACCGAGGCCATCAGCTATCGACGACTGGATCGAATGCAGATGAATTAGAAAGAAGCACCAAGGCGAAGGTAAGAACGACTCTCTCCCCCCTTATCAATACCCTCGGCATAACCGAGTGTGATCTGCGCGGTAAACAGGTAAAAAAAGACGGTATCAAAATGAAGCTCGGCACCATAACTTCGATAATGATGTTCCGGCTCTGTACCTTTATCCCATGTGGCACCTGCTTCATAAAACAAGCTGCCATGGATCTGGTGTAAACCCAGGGGTGGAGACATCTGTCCACGTTCCAGACGGCCTAAAGGAAAACGGTATTCACCACTGGCCAGGCGCAGGTTCTGCCCAGTTAAATGTTTAAGCCCTTCCGGATAGCCACGAAGGTTGTAAGCACGCTTTTTAAAAGGCGAACCAAAAATTGGATCTGTCACACTGTTTGAAAGATTATCATTATTATTACTTCCACCAAGTAAAAATGGGCGAGTGGTATCCATTCCCTTACCTTCTACATAACGCATGCCAAAAACTTGCCGACCTCCAAGTCGAATATATTCACGCCAGTCCATCCAGTAAACCTGACCTTTATAATCACTACCACTGATGGCATCACTGTCCTCACCCACCAATGAGATCATCCTGCCCTGAGTGCGACTTATTGATTGAATGGGTCGGTTGCTGGAATCATAGGTCAGAGCCATCCCAGCCACATTGTCTACAGAATGATGGGGAGGGATACGTCCTTTATCAAAATCAACAACATCATCTTCCTCATGTTTCATTGCCGCCATATTAAATGTCCAGCCACTGCTGAGTCCTCTGAAGGGAAACATGATTTCCAGTTTGGAATCCTTAATACGTCGGACATATACTTTTTCACTTACAACATTATCTTCATAATAAACATTGGAGTGATACTGTTCGACATCCAGGGTAATCGTAGGATACAAACCATCATAGACATAGGCTAGCGTGCCATCCCACCAGTCATTCTTTGAATCGTAAGCCACGCCAACACCATAGGCATGTTGCAGCAGACTGTCATAGCCTGCGGTAAACACTCCCCACTCTGAACGGTCCTCATCAAAATAAAAATAAGGTTGCCACATTGCGGGGGCCAGGGTGTCCCAGGGCGAATACTCACTTACTGATATAGGTTCTATCACCGGAGGTTTGGGCAAAGGCTTACCTGTAGTACCTTTCGCAGATTTTGGTAAGGGACTTGGTTTGATGTCCTTGCTTGCCAGGTGATAGACATCTAAGCCTTCGGATGAATAACCAATATAAAAAACATCACCATCAGGTGTCTGCGAAGGTGACAATGCGCCAGTTAGGACATTGGTTAATGTCGTAATATTGCCATTACGGGTATCCAGCCGACGGATGTTATAAACCTTGCCATGTTCTGAGGTAAATAAAACATATCGTCCATCGTCAGTATATTGTGGATAGCCTACGATGGCAGAGTCTTTTAGGACATAACTCCATTTACGAGTATTGAGATTAAATTTTTCCAGGTTCCAGCCACCCTGTTCACGATACACAGCCGCAATCAATTCATTTTTTGTTGGTGACCAGTCAAGACCTCCTATCACTTCCCACAGCTTACCCTTCCAGACTACTTCTTTCAGTTTGCCCCAGTCATCCAGCAGGTGCAGCTCAGTAATGCCACGGGCATATTTCACAGCCATGATCGACTTGCCATCGGGTGACCAGATGGCATTACGATAACGGGCACAGTCGGTGATCTTTTCCATATCATCACCATCCAGATCCAGACGATAGAGATCCGCATACATCTGTCCGGCGCCACATATTTCCAGTTGACTGAGTAATACACCCGATTCGGGATGCACATCCAGTCTTGCACCGAGATGTACATCTGTCAGGCGTTCGATTTCCTTATTGTTTCCGATCTTCATCAGGGAAGGTTCCCGCTCTCCGTTATAGGAAACGTAATAGGCCTCACCCGTCGGTAATGTCCTTACTGGCCCATTCAGGTAACCTTCAAAACTCAAACGCTTGCCTTCCACAACACCCTGTTTCTTGATGGCCTTGATCTGTGGCTGGAATTTCTTATTCATATAGATTTCAAAATCATCCCACAGATCCAGGTGCTCCTTGCCATAGGTGGATTTGGCGGTTCGATTGATAGAAAACGGCAGAATATTATTCGAGTGATGCTCGATGCCCATCTCTATCTGCTGACGCCCGTAGGTCTGCTCGATAAACTCATGCCAGAAAACGCCATACATGTACCAGGAAGTACCCATAGGCCAACTGGCCATAGGCTGGTTGACCATTTTGAGAGGTTTGAACTCTCCCAGTAACTCGGCCCGCATCATGCCTTCATACAGGCTGCTTTGACCGCGACCGATGCCACGTTCTCGATCCGTTTCGATAAAGGTGGCATAACCTTCGATTAACCAACGGGGTTGTAGAATATTGGGGAAGCCAAGTGGATGCCGACCAAACACTGAACGTACTCCATCAGGCATCCCCTCCACCTTATCGAGGTGCAGGATGTGTGCATACTCATGAGTCAGTACCGTCTCAATCCAGCCGGCATGGTCTTCCAGAGTAATCAGATCATCGGGTGGCGTAATAAAAAGTGTGGTAAAAAGATTGGGGAAAGGTATGGCAAAGCCATTGGAAAAATCGTATTCATCGGTCAACACCACATGGGTTTTATAAACAGGATCCCATTTCAGTCGTTTGCTGAGTCGCTTGTGAATCTGTTCCGCCAGTGACAGGGTATCTCTTGCTATTTCTTCCAGACCCTCATGATAGGTCAGATAGAAGTTTTCACTTTCCAGGGTAAACCAGTCATAAGATGCATTGTGGAGAGTTGCTGCCTGTAGACTGGAAACAAATAACAATAAAGGAAGTATGAAAAATTGCCAGAAGATCTTGCCTGTTGTCGTTTTATCTCTACTTGCAAGCATCTGGATATGTTCCCCTCTGGCCGCCACATTCTATTTATATTAGGCTAATATAGCATTAACTTACCATGAAAGAGAAACACCCATGTCCGAACGAGTGCGTTTTGACATCAACATCCCAGCGGATGAAATAATTGCCTATTACAAAGGTATCGCCCGGCAGGTCTCAGTGGAAGCCTACGATGGACGGCGTATTGAATTTCCGGCAGAGAAACTCCGCCCCTTTCTCAATCACAGTGGTGTGTACGGTATTTTCGAACTTGAGTTTGATGATCAACACCGATTTGTGGCCTTGCACCGACTAAAATAAAAAAGCACAACGACTCGTACTTTTGGAACTTTACTCAGGACAAATAAAAAACCTCACGACTGCAATTTGTATCCATAGAAATAGCTACATTACTCTAACTGTAAGAACAGGCTGTATTGCAAACTGAATGGCAGGCAGATATCACCTGAAATCACCGGCTAACCTACTACAGATATATCAGATGGAATACGGATGACGACAAAGGCTATAAATCTGTATGAAGAAACAGGGCGTGAAAGTAGACATGTCAGAACAAATCTAGCTGGGTGCCCAATTTTAAAATACTTAATTAAGCAATACGGCAAATTAATTACTTAGAGCCACTCCCTGGGTTTAAGGAAGGTCTCATACAGCTCCGACTCAGGACTGCCCGGTTCAGGCTGCCAGTCGTAGCGCCACGTCACCAGAGGGGGAAGCGACATCAAAATGGACTCGGTACGCCCCCCCGTTTGAAGACCAAATAGTGTGCCTCGATCGTAGACCAGGTTAAATTCCACGTACCGACCACGCCGATAAAGCTGAAAATCCCGTTCACGCTCACCAAATGTATTATCACGGCGTTTCTGGACAATGGGCAAATAAGCAGGGACATAGTGATTACCAACACTCTGCATAAAGGCAAAGGATTTTTCAAAACCCCATTCATTGAGATCATCAAAAAACAGGCCACCGACACCACGGGGTTCATCACGGTGTTTTAAATAGAAATATTCATCACACCACTTTTTATATTTTGGATAGACTTCATCACCGAAGGGATCACAGGCCTGCTTACTAACTGTGTGCCAGTGGACCACATCTTCTTCAAAGCCATAATAAGGTGTGAGATCAAAGCCACCACCGAACCACCAGACCGGATCGGCCCCCTCTTTCTCGGCAATAAAAAAGCGTACATTGGCATGTGAAGTGGGTATATAGGGATTACGCGGATGAATGACCAGCGATACCCCCATGGCCTGGAAACTGCGCCCAGCCAGTTCAGGGCGATGGGCCGTGGCCGATGCCGGCAGGCCAGGGCCAAACACGTGAGAGAAATTGATACCCGCCTTTTCAAATACATTACCCTCTTCCAACACCCGGGAACGACCACCACCACCGGCCTCACGGTCCCAGCTGTCTTCCACAAAAGACTGTCCATCTTGCTTGCTTAGGGCATCGCAGATGGAATCCTGCAAACCGAGTAAATATTCTTTAACCGCCTGGACGTCTGGGTTACTCAACTTTTTCTCCAATTTATATTAAGCAGGTCGAATCAATTTATTGGTCAGGGCATCACGAATTTCGGTCGGCTGGGCCGATGCGCCCACTTCGGCATCAACGATGAAATCGAGTTTATCATTAAAATAATCTCTCACCTCATCGGCAATACGTGCCGGTGGTAAATCGGCAGGATTGGCGCTGGTTGAAATGATGGCCTTGCCATAGGCATCGCAAAGCTGTTTAACAACCGGGTGAGCCGAAACACGTACCGCCAAAGTGTTATGTCTACCCCGAATAAACTCGGAGACACCTTCTTTTACCGGCCATAACCAGGTAAATGGACCAGGCCAGGAATCGAATATTCGTTGTTGAATATTCTTTTCCAGTGGCAACAAATAGTTTTCCAGCTGTGAAAAATCAGAAGCGACCAGGATCAGGCCTTTTTCCATCGGCCGAATTTTTAGTTCAAGTATTTTTTGAATGGCCCTGTCATCATCAGGATCACAACCCAGACCAAACACCGACTCGGTGGGATAGGCAATGACACCCTGATGGTTTAACGCCTCAACGGCAAGTGAAATTTGATCGGCCATAGACATGCTCAGGTCTTAGGCTTGTCCTTATCTCCATCATCCAGATCATCAGCCGCATCCGTGTGATCCAGCATGGTACGTTCTTCTTCAATGGCCTTATCCAATTCGGCTTCCATTTCCTCATCGGTCAGTTCGCGATCCTCATCTTCATTCTCTTCCGCAGCTTCTGCCTCCTTACGTCTTCGCACTATCATGCGTGAGAAAAACAAACCGACTTCAAACAGGATCCACATGGGCAGGGCCAGCAGGGTTTGTGAGATAACATCAGGAGGAGTTAGCAACATACCAAGGGTAAAAGCACCGACGATGATATAAGGCCGCTTGGAAGCCAGGCTGTCGGGAGTGGTTATGCCGGCCGCGACCAGGATGATAGTCGCAATGGGGACTTCAAAGGCCAAACCAAAGGCAAAGAACATTTTCAATACAAAGTCGAGATACTTGGTGATGTCGGTCATGACGGCGACACCGGTGGGTGCAACACCAGACAGGAAACCGAACACCAGGGGAAATACGACAAAGTATGCGAAGGCCATTCCGGCATAGAACAGGACAATACTGGAGACCAAGAGCGGTAGGGCCAGCATTTTTTCATTGCGATACAGCCCAGGTGCGATAAAGGCCCAGGCCTGGTAAAGAATGAAGGGAATGGCAATGAAGATCGAGGTCACCATGGCCAGCTTAAACGGGGTTAAGAATGGCGAGGCCACTTCCGTGGCAATCATGGTGCCACCTTCCGGTAGATGTGCCAGTAAGGGTTCTGCTAACAGGGTATAGAGATCATTGGCAAAGGAGAACAGACCGAGAAAGATCAGTGCAACAAGTAAAACAACCCGTAACAGACGATCTCGCATCTCCACCAGGTGGGCGAGAAAGGGTTGTTCAAATTCAGTCTTGGGTTGTTCAGGCTTTTGGTTTGCCATCGTCGTCTTTTGTGCTGGCTGTGGCGTCGGCTATGTTCTGAGGTTCATCAGGAATGGCCTTTACCTGATAGTCAGGTTTGTTGTCTTCATCTTCGAGGCTGAATTTTTCGGTGTTCATGATCTGTTTGATCTCATCTAGCCCCGCATCCCGTTCCAGGGCCTTGCGCAACTCTTCCTGCTTTAGCTCGCGATTGATATCCGTCTTGACCTGGCTGACAAAGCGGCGTGTGCGCCCGAGCCACATCCCGGCGGTACGTGCCACACCAGGAAGTTTGTCCGGACCGATCACAAGCAGTCCTACCACCCCGATGATGGCCAGTTCCCAGAAACCAATATCAAACATACGCTTGCCTGAGCTGACAGATAAGAAGAATTAAACCTTGTCTTTTTCTTTGGTCACTTCACCTTCGATGACCTTGCCTTCAGACGTCTCGACCTTAGGCGATTCTTCATCTTTCACGGCCTTTTTAAAACCTTTGACCGCTGAGCCCAGATCGGAACCGACATTACGCAGGCGTTTGGCGCCGAACAATAACAGCACGATCACTAATACAATCAATAATTGCCAGATGCTAATACCCATTTACTCTCTCCACTTAAAAATTTTGTTCAGAACCTGTTGTACAGATTTTTTGTTAACCAAAACCGGGTAGATTTTTTCCACCCAGTAAATGTATATGCAGATGGAATACCACCTGTCCGCCACCCTTGCCGGTATTGATAATAGTACGAAACCCATCATCCAGCCCATGATCTTTAGCGATCCTGGGCAGTGTCCGCATCATATAAGCCATGACGTCATCGTGCTCCGGGCCCAGTTCGTCCAGGCTTACGATATGCTGTTTTGGCACCATTAACAGGTGCACATCGGCATGGGGATTGATGTCCTTGAACACCAGCACCTGTTCATCTTCATAGACCTTATCCGAGGGGATTTCCCCGGCAATAATTTTACAGAATAGGCAATCATTCATTTTTCACCCCGGCTGGCCTTTTCCTCTAGTCCTGAGACGCCAAACCGTCGCCCCAGTTCATTAATCACGTCATCCGGACCCAAGCCTTGCTGGGCTAACAATACCATTGTATGGAACCAGAGATCGGCCGTTTCATACACAATCTGTTCCCGGTTCCCGTCCTTGGCCGCCATTACGGTTTCGGTGGCCTCTTCACCAATTTTCTTGAGAATGGCGTCCAGGCCCTTGTCATAGAGCTTGGCCACATAGGAGCTATCAGGAGAGGCCCCTTTACGGCTTTCCAGCACCTCGGCCAGTTGGTTCAGTATATCGCTCACGCTGTGTACTCTATTTATATATCTCGTTGGGATCCTTGATCACAGGCTCCACGGCTGTCCACTGCCCATCCTGCAATTGCTGATAAAAACAGCTGCGGCGGCCGGTATGGCAGGCAATTCCACCCAGTTGCTCCACCTTGATCAGGACCACATCATTATCACAATCCAGCCGGATGTCTTTTAATTCCTGCACATGGCCGGATTCTTCACCCTTGCGCCATAATTTATTGCGGGAACGGGACCAGTAGATGGCCCGGTTTTCTTTGACCGTAAGCTCAAGGGATTCCTGATTCATCCAGGCAAACATCAGGATCTCACCGGTCTGATGGTCCTGGGCAATCACGGGCACCAGCCCATCATCGGTCCACTTGATGGCATCCAGCCAGTTACTCATAAACGCACTTCTATCCCGGCTAGGGCCATCTGGCGCTTGGCCTGTTCGATGGTGTATTCGCCGAAATGGAAAATACTCGCTGCAAGTACTGCATCGGCCTTACCTTCTTTCACCCCTTCACTGAGGTGGTCGAGATTACCGACACCGCCAGAGGCAATTACCGGTACATTAACGGCTTCACTAATGGCGCGAGTCAGTGCGAGATCAAAACCGATTTTAGTGCCATCTCTATCCATACTGGTGAGTAAAATCTCTCCAGCACCATAATCAACCATCTTTTTCGCCCACTCGATGGCATCAATTCCGGTAGGTTTGCGACCACCATGGGTAAAGATTTCCCATTTGGCCGGGTCTTCACTGACCTGTTTGGCATCGATGGCCACTACGATACATTGAGAGCCGAATTTCTCAGCGGCCTCTTTGACAAATTCGGGATTGAATACGGCAGCGGTGTTGATGGCCACCTTGTCGGCCCCGGCATTCAGCATGGTGCGGATGTCTTCCACCTTGCGAATCCCACCACCCACGGTCAGAGGGATAAACACCTGACTGGCCACTTCCTCTACTACGTGAACCATAGTCTCACGGTCATCCGAACTTGCAGTGATATCGAGAAAAGTAATCTCATCTGCCCCCTCTTTGTCATAGCGACGGGCGATCTCCACCGGGTCACCTGCATCGCGGATATCGACAAACTGCACGCCTTTAACGACACGGCCGTTATCCACATCGAGGCAGGGAATAATACGTTTAGCGAGGCCCATAGCTTATTTTCCAGTCAGCTCATCAGCCAATTTCTGGCCTTCGACAAAATCCAGTGTGCCTTCATAAATGGCCCGGCCGGTGATGGCACCGGTAATGCCTTCCTCAGCCACGGCACACAGGTTACGCACATCATCCAGATTGGTAATGCCACCCGAGGCAATAACCGGAATGGTGATGGCCTGGGCCAGTTTGACAGTGGACTCAACGTTGACCCCATTCATCATGCCGTCGCGGCTGATATCGGTGTAGACAATGGAGGCCACCCCATCCTGTTCAAAGTGTTTGGCCATGTCGATAACATCGTGCTTCGACAGCTTGGACCAGCCATCGATGGCGACCTTACCGTCTTTGGCATCCAGACCAATAATAATGTGGCCAGGAAATTCCAGGCAGATGTCTTTGACAAAATGCGGGGCATTGACTGCCTTGGTGCCGATGATGACATATTGCACCCCGGCATCCAGATAGGTCTGAATGGTATCTTCATCGCGAATACCGCCCCCGACCTGGATCGGCAGATCCGGGTGTTTCTTGGCGATGGCATTAATCACCCCGGCATTCATGGGCTTACCCTCGAAGGCACCGTTCAGGTCGACCAGGTGCAGGCGACGGGCGCCGGCCTCGACCCAACGGTCGGCCATGGCCACCGGGTCATCAGAAAACACGGTAGTCTCATCCATTTTGCCCTGTTTGAGGCGGACACATTTGCCATCTTTCAGGTCAATGGCGGGAATCAATAACATTTTCAGTCTCTCTTGTTATGTAAATATTCCAAATTAAACCTTGCTCTACGCCCCATCCCACTTGAGGAAATTGGCGTACAGGGCCAGCCCTACATGCTGACTCTTTTCCGGGTGGAACTGGGTGGCAAACACATTACCCTGAGTCACGGCTGCGGTAAAGCTAATGCCATAGTCACAGGAGGCCGCGATCAGCTCTGGAGTTGCTGGTTCGACATAGTAACTGTGTACAAAATAAAAGCGGCTGTCATCCACAATCCCCTGCCACATAGGGTGAGGCCCGGTTTCCATCGGGGCCTGGTGGACCTGGTTCCAGCCCATGTGCGGCACCTTTAGCCTATCCCCTGTTTTGGGGTCTCGCAAATCATCACCAAAATATTCGACCTTGCCGGGCAGGATACCAATACACTCCGTACCACCATTCTCGACACTGGATTCCAGCAGGGCCTGCATGCCAACACAGACACCCAGCAGGGGTTTGTTGACAGCCACCTCGCGAACCAGCTCATCAAAACCGAGCCGCCTTATCTCTGACATGCAATCCCGAATCGCCCCAACCCCCGGTAGTACAATACGATCGGCCTTACGGACCTCATCTGGATCGGAGCTGACAATGACTTTAGTATTTTCGGCCACTGCTTCCAGGGCCTTGGCAACAGAATGAAGGTTACCCATTCCGTAATCGATAACTGCGACGGTATTCATGAATTTCTCGTGATAATTGGCTGGCAGTAAATGCTTTTACAATGAACCCTTGGTTGACGGCATAATCCCGGCCATGCGCTCGTCGGCCTCCATCGCCATGCGCAGAGCACGTCCCAGGGCCTTGAAGATGGTCTCGGCGATATGGTGGGCGTTCTTGCCGCGAATATTGTCGATATGCAGGGTGGCCTTGGCGTGATTGACAAAACCCTGGAAAAACTCCCCAAACAAGTCCACATCAAACTCACCTATCCTCGCCCGGGTGAAGGTCACACCGTATTCCAGGCCTGGCCTACCGGAGAAATCAATCACCACCCGGGACAGGGCTTCATCCAGGGGCACATAGGCATGGCCATAGCGGCGAATGCCCTTTTTATCGCCCAGGGCCTCACTGAAGGCCTGACCCAGGGTAATCCCGATGTCCTCCACCGTGTGGTGGTCATCAATATGGTTGTCCCCTTTGGCCTTGATATCGAGATCCACCATACCGTGGCGGGCCACCTGATCCAGCATGTGCTCAAGAAAGGGCACTCCAGTATCAAATATGCCCTTGCCAGTCCCATCCAGGTTCAATTTGACCTCGATCTGGGTCTCCAGGGTATCTCGTTTGACCTTGGCGGTACGCTCTGCCATTCATGACTCCAGCTATGTGATTCGTAATCCGGCTATTATATATAGTAAAGACCCCCAGAATACAGCAGATCCTCACCAGCAAAAAATAGATCGAAAATATACTGTGCTTGGCCGATAAAATGATTTAAATTATTGATATGGCCTTTTCAGGGCCTGTGAACAAATCAGAAGGCATCACAATGAAAGATAGCACCGTCGTCGACCTCTCCGCCATTCGCACCACCTGCCAGAACTGTGGTCTATATCAGCTCTGCCTGCCCATGGGTCTGGAAGAAGGAGATATGGATCGGCTCGACAAGGTCATCAAACGCCGCCGTAAAATTGAAAAAGGCGATCACCTTTACAGGATGCGCGATGCCTTCAATACTGTTTACGCCATTCGAAGTGGCTCAGTGAAGACCTACACCAGCATCGAAAATGGCGCTGAGCAGGTCACCGGTTTTCACCTCCCGGGTGAGCTATTGGGCCTGAATGCGGTCAGTACCAAATTCCATACTGATTCAGCTGTTGCCCTGGAAACAGCCAGCGTCTGTGAAATTCCCTTTGACCGCCTGGAAGATCTCACCCGTGAGATTCCCAGTATGCAACACCATATGCTGCATGTGATGAGTGAAGAGATACAGAGTGATCACTGCCAGTTAATGATGATTGCCAAGATGCCCGCCGAGGCCCGACTGGCCCGTTTCCTGTTAAGTCTATCCATGCACTTTGGTAATCGAGGCTTTTCTGCAACCGAATTCAACCTCAGCATGTCACGCAATGACATTGCTAATCTGTTAGGTCTGGCCGTTGAAACCGTCAGCCGTCTGTTCTCACACTTTCAGGATGAAGGCCTGTTGACTGTCGAAAGAAAGCACATTGTTATTCATGATATAGATGGCCTGATGGACGTTACGACAAAATGTCCCAGCCAGCCCCTGCCTAACAAAAAATCTTCTGATTAAGGCAATAACCACTTAATATTTCTACCATTTTAGAACCTCTCTTTCAGGGGTTCTGTCTCCTATACTTCAGAAATTATCCTGTTTGTCCGACGTATATTTGAAGCTGATTACCTGAAGCCGGATACGCAGTACGACTCTCTTCAGGTTCAGGACAAAAATAACGAGTCGGAATGATAATGATCTGAATCAGGCCTTGTTGAATACGCTATTGATCCAGATCAAGAACGTGGAACATCGCTGTCTATAGACTTGCGACCGAGTTTCTAAGAATTAAAAACAAACTTGAGGGAAACCCATGGAGAACCAAAATAGCTACAACTACAAAATTGTCCGCCAGTTTGCGGTCATGACCGTAGTGTGGGGCATTGTTGGCATGCTTGTCGGTGTCATCATTGCAGCACAACTGGTCTGGCCCGCACTGAACTTTGATGTATCCTGGCTGAGCTACGGTCGCCTGCGCCCACTGCATACCAATGCCGTGATTTTCGCATTTGGTGGATCGGCTCTGTTTGCAACGTCTTACTACGCCGTGCAGCGTACCTGTCATGTTCGCCTGTTTTCAGACGGTCTGGCCAGCTTCACCTTCTGGGGCTGGAACCTGATCATTGTGCTGGCAGCAATCACCCTACCCCTGGGTCTCACCTCGGGTAAGGAATATGCCGAACTGGAATGGCCCATCGACCTGCTAATTGCGGTGGTCTGGGTCAGTTACGCGGTGGTGTTCTTCGGCACTATCCTGAAGCGTAAGGTTAAACACATCTATGTGGCCAACTGGTTCTTCGGCGCCTTCATTATTACCGTGGCCGTGCTACACATCGTCAATAGTGCTGCGCTGCCGGTAAGCATGTTCAAGTCCTACTCGGTGTATGCCGGAACCATCGATGCCATGGTGCAGTGGTGGTATGGACATAATGCGGTGGGTTTCTTCCTGACCGCAGGCTTCCTGGGCATTATGTATTACTTCATTCCCAAACAGGCTGAACGTCCAATTTATTCTTATCGCCTGTCCGTAGTACATTTCTGGGCCCTGATTTCTACCTATATGTGGGCTGGCCCCCACCATCTGCAGTTCACTGCGCTACCAGATTGGGCTCAATCCCTTGGTATGGTGTTCTCCCTGATCCTGATTGCCCCCAGCTGGGGTGGCATGATCAACGGCATCATGACCCTGTCCGGGGCCTGGCATAAACTGCGTTCAGATCCGATTCTGAAATTCCTGATCGTGTCGCTGTCCTTCTACGGCATGTCCACCTTTGAAGGACCCATGATGTCCATCAAGACCGTAAATGCCCTGTCACACTATACAGACTGGACCATTGGTCACGTGCATTCCGGTGCTCTTGGCTGGGTGGGACTGGTCTCCATCGGGGCCATTTACTTCCTGATACCCAAGGTATTTAACAGGGAGGGCATGTATTCCACCAAGCTGATCGATACCCACTTCTGGGTCGCGACCATCGGTATCGTGCTGTACATCGTCGCCATGTGGATTGCGGGGGTCATGCAGGGCCTGATGTGGCGTGCAGTCAATGATGACGGCACCCTGACCTACAGCTTCGTCGAAGCCCTGGAGAACATGTATCCCTACTACATCGTTCGCCTGTTAGGGGGTGCGCTGTATCTCTCTGGCATGTTCATCATGGCCTACAACGTGTGGAAGACCGTCGCTGGCAGTAAGCCCGCCGATGCGCCTATCCCGGCAGCAGCATAAGGAGGACAGATCATGAGTCATGAAAAAATCGAAACCAATATTGGCCTGATGGCCATCCTCATTGTCCTTGTTATCAGCGTCGGTGGCCTGGTGGAAATTGTGCCCCTGTTCTTCCTCAAGGACACCACCCAACCGGTAGCGGGTCTCAAGCCCTATACCGCCGTCCAGCTGGAAGGCCGGGACGTGTATATCCGCGAAGGCTGCTATGGCTGTCACTCGCAGATGATTCGCCCCTTCCGTGCCGAGACTGAGCGCTATGGTCACTACTCAGTTGCAGGTGAATTTGTCTACGACCATCCCTTCCAGTGGGGCTCCAAACGGACAGGGCCTGACCTGGCCCGTGTGGGTGGACGCTACTCGGATGAATGGCATCGGGTCCACCTGATCAACCCTCGAGATGTGGTACCGGAATCCAATATGCCCGGTTACCCCTGGCTGGAAGAGAAAAAAATTGATGGCAGCAAGACCGCCACCAAGATGAAAGCCATGCGTACCCTGGGGGTTCCTTATAGTGACGCCGATATCGCTGGGGCCAAAGGGGCCGTCAGTGGTAAAACCGAAATGGATGCCCTGATTGCCTATTTGCAGGTGATGGGCACCAGCATCAAGGCACGGAGGTAGACATGGATCTTCACGATATTCGCGCAATGTTTACCGTCATTATGTTCGTCATGTTCATCGGTATTGTGTTCTGGGCGTGGAGCAATAAACGCCGTAACGCCTTTACCGAAGCAGCCAATCTGCCTCTGAACGAACCCGAGCAACCCCGTGTTGATAACGACAAGGAGGCATCACAATGAGTACTGCCTTAAGCTGGTTTATTATCATTTTTACCCTGGCCAATATCATTGGCTGTTATGTACTGATTAGATGGAGCAGCAAGCCCATCCCTGGTGAATCAAAAACCGGCGAGGTTACCGGACACACCTGGGATGAAAACCTGCAGGAGTTAAACAACCCTCTGCCCCGCTGGTGGCTGTGGCTGTTTTACATCACCATTATCTTTGGCCTGATCTACGGTGCCATTTACCCTACGTTTGGAAACTTCAAAGGCGTAGCCAACTGGTCTCAGGAACAGCGCTATGAACAGGAAGTGGCTGATGCGGACAAGAAATATGGTCCCATTTTCGCAGCCTATTCCAAGCAGTCAATTCCTGATCTTGCCAAAAACCCCAAGGCCATGCAGGCCGGTCAGCGTCTGTTCCTGAACTATTGCGCGACCTGCCACGGCTCTGATGCCAGAGGCTATACCGGCTTCCCGAATCTACGTGATTCGGACTGGTTGTACGGAGGCTCACCGGAAGCCATCAAGGCCAGTATCATGAACGGTCGCAGTGGCATCATGCCGCCGATGGGTGCCGCACTGGGTGATGATGGCGTCAAAGCGGTTACTGCCTATATTCTTAGTCTGTCACGCGGAGGTCAGGATGCCTCGGTAGTCGCCATTGGTAAATCTAAATACCAAAGCCTGTGCGTAGGTTGTCACCAGGCCAATGCCAAAGGTAATGTTGCCATTGGTGCACCCAATCTGACTGATGACACCTGGTTACATGGTCGTTCAGCAGGTGCCATTAAACAGTCCATTGCAAATGGACGTACGGGTGTTATGCCGGCCCATGGCAATTTCCTTGGTAAGGACAAGGTGCATTTACTTAGCGCCTATGTCTATAGCCTGAGTAATAAATAAAAATATAGTCGTATGCACCCCCGGCCTGTCCGGGGGTCTTTTTTTTTCACAAGCAGAAATTTCAAGATGGACAACAACAGTCAGGCCCAAAGCAGCGAGTTTTATGCCAAGCACAAAAAGGTCTATCCCCGTGAGGTGCATGGCCTGTTTGCCACACTGCGTAATACCGGTGTACTGACCTTATTGGGTCTGTATTATTTTGTCCCCTGGTTTCGTTGGGATGGGCATCAGGCCGTTCTGTTTGATCTTCCTGCCCGTAAGTTTTATATCTTTAACCTGACTTTCTGGCCTCAGGACTTTATTTATCTCGCGGCCCTGCTCATTATCGCTGCTCTGGCCCTGTTTTTCTTTACCGCCCTGGCGGGTCGGCTCTGGTGTGGTTACGCCTGCCCACAAACCGTGTGGACCGAAGTCTTCTTATGGATGGAACGCTGGTTTGAAGGGGACCGCAATAAACAGATCAAGCTCGATAAATCTCCCTGGGCTTTTAATAAGGTATGGCGGAAATCGGCCAAGCACACTCTGTGGCTACTCTTTTCCATATGGACCGGCTTCACCTTTGTCGGCTACTTCACCCCTATTCTGGAACTTGGAGAATCTGTATTTAAATTTACACTGGGACCCTGGGAAACCTTCTGGATCCTGTTTTATGGATTCGCCACCTACGGTAATGCCGGTTGGTTAAGGGAACAGGTCTGCATCTACATGTGTCCCTACGCCCGTTTCCAGAGCGCCATGATCGACAAGGACACCCTGATTATTTCCTATGTTGATTCACGAGGTGAACCTAGAGGTTCGCGTAAACGTTCTGCCGACCCAGCCCAACTTGGCCTGGGTGATTGTGTGGACTGCACCCTTTGTGTCCAGGTCTGCCCCACCGGTATTGATATTCGTGATGGCATGCAATATCAATGTATAGGCTGTGCTGCCTGTGTCGATGTCTGTAATGAGGTCATGGACAAAATGGGCTACAACAAAGGTCTGGTGAAATACACCACCCAGCACGCCATTGAAGGCATCAAGACTAAAATTGCCAGACCTCGTATGGTGATCTATGCCATCCTGTTGACGCTCATTACCTCGGCACTTATCTACAACATGGTCACCCGTATGCCTCTGGAACTGGACATCATTCGTGACCGCAATGCACTCTACCGTGAAACCAATACCGGTCTGATTGAAAATACCTATATTCTCAAACTCATTAATATGGACAAAAAGGATCATAGCTATCACCTGAAAGCCAGCGGGATAGACAATATGAAACTGATCATCGACACGGAAAGCATCATTATCAAAGCCGGTACAAGCATCGATCTCCTGGCCCGAATTCAGGTCGATCCGGTTGAACTCAAAAAAGTGGGCTATGATATACACTTCGACCTGCAAGCCAGGGATAATCCGGCCCTGCATGTTGTGGAAAAAGGTCGGTTCATTGGTCCATTAAGACGACGTTAAGGTATATAACTAATAACATGCATAAAATTGAAGATACCCTACCCTGGTACAAACAGTTCTGGCCCTGGTTTTTAATCGCCATCCCGGTCATCACCGTTGTTTCAGGAATTTCAATGGTCCTCATCGCCAACAACAAGCCAGATGTTGTTGTGGTAGATGATTACTATAAGACTGGCCTTGCCATTAATATGACCCTGGCCAGAGACAAAAAAGCCCAGGAGCTAGGCCTGCAAGCGGTAGGTCGAATTGATAAGCAAAATAAACAGATTATTCTTGACCTGTATGGTCAGAATACAGAAAAAAATCTCCGTCTCGCCTTGACCCACCCTACCTCGGCACAGCAAGATATTGTCATACACCTGCAGGCAGGCGATAAAAAAAACCAGTACACAGCAGCATTACCTGAACTGCCACAGGAAAAACGCTATATTTTATTAGAACCTGACAACAAAGCCTGGCGCCTGACCGGCCATGCCCTGTTTCCCAATATGGTGCAATGGTCACTACGACCCGGCTTATAAATAAAACCAACCAGGGGATAGTGTATGACGGATCAAGCAAAACCCATTCCAAAGATACAGCAGGTCATCTCGGTACTGTGGCCATCCTTTCTGACCGCCGGTGTTGCAACAACCCTGTTCTTTGTCGTCTTTGACCCGCAGTTGATTGTTGCCGTTAGTGGATATGGTGAAATCTCGCGTCTTGGTGGTTATACCATCGGTTTTTTCCTGTTCTGGATGTTAACTTCCATGAGCTGCGCCCTGACCTGTTATTTCCGTAAACCGACTGACGATATCGATAAAAAGTAGTCTCCTGGTCCACTATTATTCAGGCATTTCTAAAGTAAAACCATCGAGGTGACGACATTACAGTGACTATGAATGTCGCTGTCTTGCCAATTAAAATCATGAAACGAAGTTTCCGGATCCTGCGGTGGAAGTGGCTCGTGGGCAAACACGAACAACAACGCCACTATTTCAAAAAACGCCGCCACAGTCAGTCCCTGCTGGCCCGTTATCATCGTCGTATCAAATGGACACTTCGAATTGTTCTGTTATTAATGGCACTGGATATTTTTTATATCATCACCATCTGGCCCAACTGGGATCGTTTCGAACATGGCCCTGTCGCAAAATCGGCCTTTATTAAACACTATGAAGCCAAACGACGTACCGACAAAAGCCTGCCCCGTGTCCATTGGCAGCCAGTATCGCTGAGCAAGATCTCTCCGCATATTCAAAAGGCTGTGATTGTTGCAGAAGATGCGCGCTTTTATTCTCACAGCGGCTTTGATGTCATCGCCTTAAAAGATGCCATGGACTACAACATTGAAAAACTGGAAATGAAATACGGTGCCAGTACCATCTCACAACAGGTTGTGAAAAATATGTTCTTCAGTGCTTCAAGGGATCCTTTACGCAAGTGGCATGAATTGATCTTTACCATCAGTATGGAATTTTTTGTACCCAAGAAAAAGATCTTGGAGGTTTATCTTAATATTGCCGAATTCGGTAAAGGTATCTATGGTGTGGAGGCGGCCTCGCGTTTTTACTGGAACAAACCAGCCCGTCGTTTAACCTTAAATCAAGCAGCCATGCTTGCTGCGACACTGCCCAGCCCTAAAAAACACAACCCAAAAACTAAAACAACCTATTTCAAAACAAGAACAAAAAAAATATTTAGGTATATGTAAACCATAATCATATTCTAAATTTGTGCATTTTGTGTTCATTTATTTCCATATTGTCGTTTATATAAATAAAATTTAATCTGTTGTTTAAAATATATACTGTTAATTCAATCACGCTGATATAAAATACGGCCATATTAACTATTTGTATTTATACACTTTGCTAACGGGGGAACTCTTGTGAAAAAATTTTATATTGTTGTTCTATTTTTTGTTTTTTCTTCATCCGTATTCAGTGATGAAACGGGCCTTGAAGATGGCGATATTTCATTCGGCGCTGGTTTGGGAATCCCATACGGTGTACTGGGTGCAAATATGAATTATAAAATAAATAGCACCTTTGATGTAACAGCTGGATTAGGACTTGGATATGGTGCTGGCGTCAGAGTGCATCCACTAGGTTCTAAACCAAACTTTAGAATAACAGCGTTTTACGGTACCAATGTCATTCTTGCGGTAAAAAAATCTACTGGTGATGAAGAACTTGAAAGATACCAGGGATTCAATCTTGGCATTGGGTATGGAAAACTCTCCGATGGTTGGGATGTTGATCTGGTCTATGCTTTTGCTCCTCAGAGCGCAAAAGATAGAGAAAAAGAGCTGGAGAGCCAGGGTTACAGAAACACTGGTGATAAAGTTGAGAACCGGGTTACCTTGTCTTTCGGTTATCACTGGTAAGATTATAATAGTATCAGGTAAATATTGACTGCCCTGACTTTCAGGGCAGTCAACTTTTAAATAAGTAGTTTCAAAAATAACTTAGTAACTTTTGAGTCTGCCTCTTCTTCAAATCACATTTCAGATAACATCTGTGTAATCAAGGCCCGAATATTACCTGGCTCGAAAGGTTTATCAGCAAGTGCAGATACCCCAGACTGTTTTGCAGCAGCCAGGCGTACATCATTTTCTTCACTGGTTACCATTAATACAGGGACACTGGCCTGATGAGATCGTGTCCTGATATGTTCAACCAGTTTGTCTCCATCCATTTCCGGCATATTGTAATCGGTAATCACCAGATCAAATAACTGCTCATCAAGGATGGGAATGGCTTCTGTACCATCCTTAGCTTCCGTAATCTGCTCCAGGCCCATATCCATCAGAACGCGTCGAATATGTTTACGCGCCATACTACTGTCATCGACAACCAGTACTTTCAGATCCTCAGCCAACGAATTCTCCAGTTTGAGTTCATTCGGGTCAATTAGATCTAATGTGGAGTTTAGTGCTGCACGTAATTGCCAGACTTCAAACGGTTTAGGCAGAATAGCCACTGCACCTGCCTGACGAACAGGATCCAGTGCGTGCATCCGTGTCTCGCTCGAAATAAGCATAAACACAATTTTTTCCAGCTTTGAGTCATGCCGGATATGAGTAACAAGCTCGGTACCTGTCATATCGGGGAGATACAGCGCACTAATAACCAGATCAGGCATATCATTCTTTATCTTTTCAAGTGCCTTAGCGCCGTCATCACAATAACTGACGTACTGAACGCCCTGTTCTTTTAAGTAGCGGGTAATCAACTTCTGCTGGGTTTGGGAGGGTTCAATCAGCAAAACGACCAGATCGCCAAAATCTAGATTCATCTGAACAGCCTTTGATAGATTAATACTAATATATCGTCCGCTTTCAGCTTTTTTTAAGACGATATTTCACTACCTGTGGGCCATTTCAACATTGTTCACATGGATATAAAGTATTACTTTGGTATTTTATAAAAATGAGCCCTGCAAAACAGGCCGCTTTAAATGATATAAAAATATCAGACAAACTCACCTATGAGAAAACAGAATAACCAGTAGTATGTTACCGCGGTTTTCCCACCTCAATATCCGTTTTCTCGGTACCCCAGCATTCTGGATACATCCCCTGGCAGACAAGTCGCCGAAATGTAGAGTATGGCCAGTCTATCACCTTATTTACATAGCCATGCTTAACCGGGTTATAGTGTAGATAATCCATATGCTGGACATAATCTCTTTCATTACGAATGGTATGCTCCCAATATCGGCGTTGCCAGATTCCCCGTTCACCTTTATGTATTCTCACGCTTGAACGACGTTCATCTTTTGAAAGTTTTTTTGAGAAAAGCATTTTTATCAGTCGGATTCGCCCCGCATAGTCGTCATCTCCCTTTGGTAGGGTCCAGATAAAATGCATGTGTTCAGGTAACACCACCCAGCCATTGATGTGGAAGTAATAACGATCATATACCTGTTTCACCACCTGTCGTAACAGATCAATATGATCAACAAGGAGCGTGTTGTTGTGCCGTTCAAGAAGATTGACAGTAAAAAAGTAACACCCGCCCGGTATTCGATTTCGCCGGTAGTTTGGCATAGTTAAGTCCTTTAAACTTTTTTATTCTGAGCCTGGTTGTATATTGAGTTCGTAGGGCGGATTAGCGATAGCGTAATCCGCCGAATGGTTACATCAAGCCGAACCCCGAATACGAAATAGACGACCGTCTATATGAAGCATGTAATGCTTAGAATGTTCAGTTAATTTACATGCGGCGGATTACGCTATCGCTAATCCGCCCTACAATCTATTCCGGTTTACGGGTTAAATGTGTGTTTTTCATTTATTTGCTTGTATCTATGACCGTACGGCTGATAATCCTAGGTTACGTTTTTTAGATTCATTAATAAGAATAAATTCGGTCTCTGGAAGTCCGAAATTGATACTTGATTTCACATTAACATCTATAACCATTTGACCTCTTATCGGTTGACTGCCATCAAGTCGTTTTACAGCGTATTTCATTCGATTAACTAGCCAAGAGTCTGCTTTCAAAATAGCTGTCACCTCGAGTATTGAATCCTTAGGCAGCATTCCTTTTGCCACAACTTCTGGCCCAGAAAAACCTGGTGGTTTAACTAAAAAAATGTAGTCAACTTTCTTTTTATAGTTGCGATCAATAGTATATCCGATCGCCATCAATTCGTGTTGAGTGCGAAACCTTTTCCCAACAATAGGTGCGTATTGTGCGTGATTACTTACATCCAGATGTGGGATTGGACGACCAATAAAATAATCCAAAGCCCACCACACAAGCAATGCACTAATGACTATTAAAATCGGTTTTTTCCAGCGAGTGATTATTTGGCCCATATATGAACCCCAACAGTTAGTTCGTAGGGCGGATTACGCTTTGCTAATCCGCCCTACACTCTATTCCGGGTTGCGAGTTGTCCCAAACATCAGATATTGAGGTATCCATTTTCCTATATCTTTCCACCCAACATATGATGAAAATGTGTTGATACCCATAATAACTCAAGAAATGCTACTGCAGCCATAATTAAAAATAAAAATATTAACCCTGCAATTTTATATTTTATTTGTTCAACATCTACCAACTGTAAATAACTAAAATAGGTGGCCACAAAAGGCATTGTAACAATCAGGAGTGGAAGTTTATTTAAAAACGATATTTGTTCTTTCATTATTAAAACGAATATCGTATCCAAGATACAGAGATAAGCAAAATAAACTGAAGCAACTCCTAAATTAATGAGTAATATTTTAAATAAATAATTCATAATTTACCTGGTCAACAATCGATTATATTCATCGAGTAACGCATCAATGTAATCTTGGCAGTTATTTGTAATGAAATTATAACTATCTCCAGGCCAATTAGCACTAATATTTAGTTCGGCTTGTCTCATTGTACTATCATCGTAGCTTTGATTACTGCATTCATAATTACTTGAATTATTATTGTCAGGTAATACTCCATCAGGACCAAAACCAACATTGTCACCTGAGCCATCCTCATAAAAACCATGCTCATGAAAAAGGCCAAGATTTGTCCCTGTGCTACCTGAGCTCATATAATTACCCATAAATGATAATGGACGTCTACAAACTTTAAATAATCCCCACGGATCAATTCCATTTATTGGATTCGCATTCACATAACTATACGTATTCAATCCCCCCATTAGCCCAATCGGATCACTTGTAATGTATCTGCCCGTCTTCGGATCATAATACCTGAAGTAATTATAATGAAGCCCACTCTCTGCATCATAATACTGCCCGGCGAAGCGCAGGTTCATTTCGTTGGTGTTGCCATCACCGTCCGGATCATCATTGGCGGCGGCGTGGCCGAAGGGGTCGCTTTGCCAGCGCCAGATAACGGTGCCGGTGTCATTGGTCACGGCCCTGGGTGTGCCAAGGTGGTCGGTGTGGATATAGTGTAATTCACCTGCACCCGCTGCCTGAGACTCTCCAACAATCCTTATTCCATCAGCAACTGAATAGCCACTAAGCGACTGAGTCAGTTGTATACTGCTCGACTCACCCAGAGCAAATTCTCCAAGCAGTTGCCAGCTTGCTCCATTAATGCGTTGATTTACAACAATAGGTGTGCTCCCACCTGCGTGATTGATTGTGTAGGGGGCATCATTCGCACGCCCGGCGTCGGCACTCCAGTTTGCATATATTTGATAATTTCCAGCTGCAACAGGTAGAACCCAGGTGGCCGCATTTATTTGGTCGGTAAGGCCTGCAACCATAATGGCATCCGCAACCATTGACCCATTAGCGGCATCACTCAAACTGACCTGACTGTTGGCATCCAGCATGAAACTACCAAGCAGTTGCCAGCTACCACTATTGGTTTGCTGATTAACTGTTACTGTATCGACACCGTTCACATGGGTTATGGTATAGCTCGCATCAGTGGCACGAGTAGCACTGGATGTCCAGTTCGCATACACCCTGTATTCACCCGGTGTGTCTACACCAATTGGCCAAGTATAAACATTCTGGCCTGTTCCGGCCGCATTGTATGCATAGTCACTCCCTTTATATCCAGCATATCTGGATGAATATAGCCATGTTCCAACAACACTCGTTCCGGGATCGCCATTATCTACGACGAATAATGGTACTGGGCCAGTCCCAACACCTGGGTCTATGAAATGGTAATTACTGCCAATAAATCCTGGATATTTACTAGATGCTCTCCAATTACCAATATAACTTGCCTCTGGATTATCAATCACCAGATCAACAGGTTCTGCCACTGTCTGGCTATGGCTATAAACAGCAATCGGCTGACTCCCAAGATAGAAATAATCCTTTGTTATCTGACCGCTGGCATCTCTTTCAGAAATCAGCTTGCCATTAAGGTCATAGATATACTGTGTCTCCACCCCATCAACTGTCTTGCTAATACGCTGACCCAGCGCGTTGTAGCGATAGCTGACATTGCCATTGACGGTATTCAAAAGATTGTAGGAAGAATAGGTATAGTTATTGGTGCCATCTGACTCAATGTTGCCATTGGGATCTGTGACAATCGCTACACTACCTGCCTGTTGCAGTTGATTACCTGCTGGTGAGTATTCATAGTTAGTCAGTATGCTGTTATCGAATAACTGGATACGGTTACCGTTTTTGTCATAGCTGAATGCCTGGACAAACAGGCTGTCATTGGATGCGATGAGTCGATCCAGACTGTCATATGCATAGTTAGTGAAATTACTGGAGATTAATTCATCCTGCGCGAGGATATTTCCATTGCCATCATAGGCAGGATAGTTGAGTTGCAATACACCGGGTGTGTTTAACTGGGTAGACCGATAGGCTGTGTCATATTGGCTTAGCATGTCTTTACCATTACCGTAAATCATCGATTCAACCGGCCCAAAGGGTTGATATTGCACATTGTCGACCAGGATGCGATCCATGCCTTCAATATTGGCGGTGACTTTGCGTATCTGACCACTGGGGTTGTACTGGTAGTTAAGGACAATACCCGAGGCATAGATCATGGTCTTGATACGGCCCACACTGTCGTATTCATAGACAGTGCCCTGATGTTTTTCAACATCACCAAAGGCATTATAAAAGTAATCAATACTGGTCGTTCCAATATGGGCATGACACAGCCTACCTAAACCATAAGGACAAACATCATAAATCAGGTTGATATCTTCTTCAGTGCCAGGGGCATCAATTGAGAGCAGGCGATTAAATTCATCATACATGTAGTGCAGAACCTGACCTTTTGCATCGGTGCGGGTCTTAATGTTACCGGCCTCATCATGAGTAAAGGTGGTGACATCGGTATCAGGGCTGATCTGTACCAGCATGTTACCTAGATCGTCATATAAATAATCGGTCCTACTACCTTTTGGATCTGTCACACTGGTAAGTTTGTCGTGTACATTATAGCCGTACTGGGTCAGAGTATTGATCGTGGAGGGGTCACTACCGCCCGGATCCTGGTTGGTAGTGGTCAGGCGTTTGAGGGCATCATAACCAAACTCAGTGACCACATTATTACCATCGATATGTACGTTCAGGGTGCCATCAGGGGCAAAATCGTAGCCATTATTTTCATTGGCCTGTGAAGTCGAGTGAAGACGGTTATAAACATCAAAGGTTTGGTTCAGGGTCTTTTTCAGAAAGCCCATGTTGTCGAAGACCTTTTCTGAGAGCTGATTACCCTCGGTATCCAGCTCAAACTCGATATAATTGCCAAGTCTGTCGGTGATACGACGCAGGCGGCGGGCGTCGTCATAGGTAAGGTGAAGAATCATTTCTTCAGGTGTTCCCGCCCCCAGAGTCACAGCTTCTACTTCTCCGGTTGGTAGATAGCTCCAATGGGTGGTTCTTAGCTGACCATAATCGCCCTGAGTGCGTGTTTCCAGTCGATCATTACCAGGATAATAGGTATTCGTAGTGAAAAGCCCATTTATGCCTGTCTCTGACTGTACCTTGCCAGTGGCGGTGTACTGGATATTGTCTCGTAGTATCAACCCGTTCGGCCCTTCGACACGCTGCAGGCGACCTCTGTTGAAACCCTGAGCAGGATCATTGGGATAATAGAAGAGGTTGGTCACATCATTTACATCCGTCCTTGGCCCATCGATCTGGCTTAACTGGTTAACTGGCCCGTTATATTGCAGTTGGTATGAACGGGATACCGGCGAGCCATCGGGTCTGAAACCATCGATTTGATAACGTGTGGGGTTACCGAATGTGTCGTACTCAAAGGTGGTAATTCTTGATGCTGGGGAATGAACCGACGGCTCAATAATTTGGCTTACCTTATTGGTAAATCGGGGGTCATAGCTATAACGGATGGTCCTTGCTTCCGGTGTACCGGCTGCCTCGATTTTAAAACCCGGCTCTCCTTTACTGGTGTAATCGCCATATTCTGTTCTCTGGTTATTAACAGTTTTAGCCAGTAAGTTGCTATTGCTTGGGTCATATTCGTAACTGGTATTGCCATTGCCACAACTGCTACAACCCGGTCCTGCAATACTGCTCAGATACATCACTCCAAGTTTATTTTCAAAGGCATATGTACTGCTGACAGCTTTGCTATTCGTGACAGTGGTTGTTCCATCGATGTTATAGTTCAGATCTACTCGACTAGCATTGCCTGCATGATAGCTGGCCGTCACCTGATTACTGATATTATATTCCCAGTTGGCATAGCGAAGTCCCCGTTCATCGGTGATACCTGTCAGGGCATTGGGATAATTTATATCTTCATAGTGATAGGTTTTAACAGTAGTATCAGGCTTGATCACCGATGTAAGGTTATTATTAACATCATAGGTATAGGTAAACAGCCGATTTGCTGAGTCGGTTACTGCGTTAATACGATTCTGATCATCATAACCAAACGTCAGTGACTGGTTCAGACTATCAACTACCTGAATCAGCTTGCCTGTTCTGCCATCATAGACCATGGTCTGGGTAAAACCGTTCGGTTCGCTAATCTGAGTCAAACGACCTGTAGAATCGTAGTGTTCTACTTTGTTGTCAGGCGTTGTGAATTGCCAGCCATCTGCCAATTCCTCCAGTTTGCCTACATACTCTGATGTGGTGTGTTCCCATATTCCACTTTTGTCTTCGAATGTGTAGATGTTGCCGTCTTCCCTGTATAGCGTGGCCACAGGGGAAATGAAATTCGTGTCAGCCGTAGTATAGGTTGTTCGAATTATTTTCTGGTCATATATCGTAGTCCACTTATTGCCAAAAACACCCTGTTGGTTGCTACGGCTGTTGTAGTGTCTGATTAATTGAAAGCTATTTTGTAAATCACCAGTAATATCTTTTTCAACTTGATACTTGTTACCGGTGGCTGAATTTACAGGATTACCGACTAAAGAGCAGGATTCGCTTTTTCCTTTATTCCGAGCTGGATTTTTGCCCTTATAACCTGAACCTATAAAGAATCTTCTGGCATTCCAAGCATCCGACCATCTACCTGGCCATATGACATCACAATTCCATGAATCACCATCATAAGACGGTGGAGTAACATCATAGAAAAGTAGTGTCGTATTTTGTATTTCTGAAGTATAAAATTGTGCGAATTGTGCACATACTGGCGTGGGAGTTTGACTCATCGATATGATTTTAGGGCTCCCATCTGGATTACCCCCCCAACTCAAAAAATACATAGGCCCTTCGTCTGCAGAGAGTGCATTTTTAAATACGATTAAAAAAATGAAGGTACTTATAAGTGATAAAAGGTATATATATTTTTTCATTTTTAGACTCCTAATCCATAAGACGTCATAACGACATTGATAGCTATCACCAAACAGAGTTACTGTAAGATGTAAACAATATTGGAAGAGGGAATTGGGGGAAAGATTCACTACATCCATGTGATTTTTTATACTTATTCGAGACTAAGTATTTATTTAATAGTTGTCAACTGTAATATTTAATAGCTAACAACACCTTCACAATATTAGAATCAGCATTTAATAATATGAAAAATTATACCCCTATGAAAAAAAATGCCCTGCTAAGCAGGGCGTTTTGAATTATATAAGATTACTGCAGTTGAATATCAACTCGCCTGTGAATAATCTGAATAGGATTTTTCTTCCACCAGGCCAGAGCCGAGTTTGAGGTTGAGTTCTTTTTTGATCGCAGCGCGCTCATCATTGGAGTAATAAACTGCACGGGCAAGCTCGATGAATTTTTCATCGAAAGCTCGGTCGCGTTCCTTGTCTCGAATATCGTCTTCGATTTCCCAGAGTTTTTCGTTGATCGCCTTGAGGCGATTCATTTCATCGGTGATGTCTGCTTTGGCAAACTCTGATTCGGCCCAGGTTTTTTTTAAAAGATTTAGTTCCTTATTTACATTTTCCAGCTTGGCGGCATCCTTGATGCGCTCGCTTTTGATTTCGAGGATAGTTACCTTGTCGAGAAATTCTCCAACCGAAACGTCAACTTTTATCGTCATTACATCACCATTTGTTTATACTTTATCACTCAGGAATCACGATACAGACAGGTTTGTTGTGCTATATCGAAATTGCCATACCATTATAGACCATTCAGGGCGCATATCTGCAGCAAAATGGCTGGTATGTTTGTCGATCCTGTGTCTGTTTTGGCTGTTTTCTCTACCAGTTTTGGCAAAATCCAGCTCTGTAAAGGATGACCCACTGGTATTTGACGACACCCCCCTGAAAGATGCCCTGCACCTGCCCTCCTGGTTCAAGCTCAGTTTTCTGGATTTGCAGGAAGATCTGGCCGATGCCAGAAGTGAAAGTCGTGGCCTGATTGTTTATTTTGGTCGGCATGACTGCGCCTATTGCAAGGCCATGCTGGAGAAGAACTGGGGCAGGCCAGATATACGAACCTATACCCAGCGCCACTTTGATGTCATAGCCATTGATGTGCTTGGTAAACGGCAGATTACTGACCATAAAGGCAAGGAGATGTCTGAAAAAGATTACGCCATACAACAAAAGGCCAATTTCACCCCAACCCTGCATATCTATGATCGAAATGGTAAACTTGCCTATAAACTAATTGGCTACCGACCCCCTTACCAATTCAAGGCCGTACTGGAATACGTGGCTGATAATCATCACCAAAATGAAAAATTTGCTGATTACTATGCCCGAGCACAGCTAGCCCTGAGTTATGGCAACAAGGATTTAAATCGTCACCCAGCGATTCGATATGGCGATAAACTGTTTGATCTTTCTAAAACTAAAAAACCCGTAATGGTCTTATTTGAGCATCCTCATTGCCATGCCTGTGATGTTTTACATGGTGGGCCGTTACAAAACATGTTAATTACACAATGGCTTAAACAATTTAATGCAGTACAGCTAGATAGCACCTCTAAGCAACCCATTATTACACCTTCAGGTAAACGCACCACCAGCCGAGCCTGGGCCAATGAACTCTATCTCGACTATACGCCTACTCTGATGTTTTTTGATGAACAGGGAAATGAGGTACTACGTATCGATTCGGTGGTGTGGTTTTATCGCCTGCGGAATGTTCTGGATTATGTGCTGGACAAGGGATACCTGAAGTACCCGACCTTCCAGCAATGGCGTGCCAGTAAGAAGAACTGAGTTAAGTCTGAAGGTATCTGTTTTTGACCCGCACATAATGCTGAGCGGAATATTCAAGGGATTCGAGTTCCTGTTCAGAAAGCTCACGAATCTTTTTGGCCGGTTGTCCCATCCACAGATAACCACCCGTTAGCTCCTTGCCGGGAGTCACAAGGCTGCCTGCACCCAACAAGACCCTGTCCTGTAACACGGCGCCATCCATCACAATCGCCCCCATACCTATGAGGCACTGGTTACCAACCTTGCAGCCATGCAGAATAACTCGGTGTCCGACAGTCACTTCATTACCAATTTCAAGCGAATAACCACCGGGCCGATAAGGGCCATCGTGCGTAACATGTAGTACCGAGTTGTCCTGTACATTGGTGCGATGACCAATGCGAATCGCGTTTACATCCCCTCGAATGACGGTAAAGGGCCAGACGGAACTGTCTTCTCCAATAACTACATCACCAACCACAAGGGCCTGCTCGTGAATATAGGCTGTGGGGTGGATGTCAGGCTTGATGTTCTCGAAGCTATCGACAGGCATGTGTTATTTTTTATCAGTCTTCTTGACTGTTATTTTTACCACATCACCGGAGCGAATTAAATCTGGATTATGAATACGGTTGTTTTCTGCCAGCTCAGGATAACGGTAGGGATCGGCCAGATACTTCTGCGCAATATCCCACAGGGTATCACCTCTCCTGACCCGGTGAAGTTTAACCCCTTTTTTCCTTCTTTCCCGTAACAGATCCCTGTTAACGTACTTACGTTTGATAACCTTTATCTCTTCATCAGGTGTTTCGACCAGCATGCGGGTCTTACCACGCGGTGGATTGACGATTTTGACACGCTCAGAATAAAGATAGGCAATCTCATTTTGTAAGATGGAAGGAATTTCTTTGCGGATATGTTCACGGTGGAACAATTCATCCCGGAACCACCAGGCACCGGCCGCACTGGTGGCCAATACAATAGTAAATACCTTTATGAGACCAAAGCTTTTGCTGACCTGGCCATCGGGTCGAATAATAATTCCACCCGGCATGGGAGCAATCGGGCCACGCGTTTTGATCTCATCTTCTTCGGGCTCAATCTCAAGCTCTTCTGGGATATCGGTGATAAAACCAGAGTCAGCCTTTGCCAGTGGCCTATCTTCTCTGGCAGCAGGTGGAATCGCTTCATCGTCCAGACCCGGTTCGACTTCCCAGGTCTCAGCTATTCTATCGGCATAATAATCAGCCCTGGCCAGGGTTGAATCCATGTCGGGTAGATCATCTAACTGATCATCATACGATGTCGTTTCAATATCGCTCTCTGAACCCTCTTCATCTGGCAGACGAGCTGGCAGCAAGGAATAAGGTTCTTCATTCAGGGACAACTCATCTACATCACCATCTGGCCTATGTTCTTCTTCATCTTCAGAAAATAGTTTTTCATAATCCAGTGAAGCATCGGAGTCATCCTGTACCTCATCATCTGCTAAGCTAGTTGGTAGATATGAGTAAGGTTCTTCAGTTAGGGCAAGACCTTCATTATCCTGGTCATCCGCCCTGATATCCTGAGTTTGTTCCAGCTGAATGGTTTTTTGATACTCCGGGTCAAAGGCGTCGATCTGGGATTCATCAATGAAAGGTTCGTTTGATGCCTCATCCAGACTGCCGGTGTCTATTTCTCTGGTTGGCTCATCGAATTTTTCAAGCAATTGCAGGAAGGCATCAGCCTGGCCATGTTCATCAAACAGCAGCTCAATCGTTTCAAGTTTTAGTGATTCCAGATAGTCCTGGTCAAAGGCATCGAGCTGTCTTTCATCGACAATAGATTCATTGGAGGCCTCTTCTGTCGGCTGATCAGCCTGTTCGGAAAGCTCAGTCTTATCCCCCTTTTCCGAGAGGAAGGCATCAGCCTGGCCACTTTCATCATAGTCCAGCTCTGTTTGTTGGGTTGATTCTGAGTCAGCCGGAGCAAATCGAGCCTCATACATTTGCTGGGCCAGGGCAGAGGTATCAAACTCAGATTCACTGGCTTCGATTTCTGGCTCGTGATCTGTAAAACTTTTTGTTTGAATGTGATCTTCGTAATCTTCTTCAAATTCCCTGTCTGCAGGAAACTCTGCGACTTTATAATCATCTTCGGGGATGATTTCCTGTTCTGGTTCCAACAGGGCCTCGGCCCCTTGTTGCTCAGCCCGTTGAGTCTCCTGCTGAACACGTTTTACATCTTCTTCAGTGACCTCATGGACACGGTTTTTCTCCAGAGTTTCAAGGGTACGGAATATTTCACCGAACTGTTTGGATTGTGTGAGGTCCAGGGGAAAAAATACATTACCGTCACAGACCAGCGCACGTGTAATACCCTGATCCCGGATCAGGGCCGGTACCGCTGACCAGTGTCCACGACTGGAATCGGTCATGCCCTTGATTTCGTCCACCCAGTAGCCGACAGGGTGATCCCCCATCCAGACCACTAACAGGCTTTCTTTTTTACCGTGTTCCCCAGCTGTAGACGGTAGGCGGAGTAATTTATTCAGTGACAGAGCCAGGGCCGCTTTGCCACGATGCAGAAACGCACCCATGACATAACTGGGCGCATTGGGGATGTCAGTCAGTTTGGGAGGCTCAATGACCGACTCAACATGTTCCACGGGAACACATAGCAGGGTGTCATTGACCCGATAGGTCAACACCAGTCCGCAATAATCTTCTTGTAATTTTCTTTTTGTCGCTTCCATTATTCTTTACCGGGGACAGCCATTCCCCCGGTAAAATGTCAGCGCATGGTGACTAATTCCTCAGCACTGGTCGGGTGAATAGCTACCGTATTATCGAAGTCTTTTTTAGTGGCCCCCATTTTGATGGCCACGGCAAACCCCTGTAACATTTCATCGGCACCAATTCCGATAACATGACACCCAATTACACGTTCTTCAGCACCAACACACACTAATTTCATGGCTGTTTTCTGGGGATGATTGGTCAGGGCATGATACATGGCGGTAAATCGGGCCTGATAGACCTTAACCGCATCCCCATGTTTGGCCCTGGCCTCGCCCTCGGTCAGGCCCACGGTACCGATGGGAGGGTGAGAAAACATCACTGTGGGGATATTTTCGTAGTCCAGCTTCCTGTCCGGCATATTATTAAAGAGTCGATCTGACAGGCGACGTGCTGCGGCAATGGCCACTGGGGTGAGTTGGGCCTGGCCAGTGACATCCCCCACGGCATAGATCCCTTTCACATTTGTCTCCTGAAATTCATTGGTGGGGATATAGCCCTGATCATCCGTGGCCACCCCGGAGGCAGGCAGGTTGAGTGGCTCGATCAGGGGTGCCCGACCGATGGCCCAGATCAGACAATCAAAACCTTGCAGGGTCACACCCCCGGCACAGTGGATGGTCAGTGAGCCATCACTCACCTTCTCGACCTTTTCGATACTGATGCGGGGCATGATATTCACCCCGGTCTCAAGCATTTCCTCCATCAAGGTCTCGCGCAGCATGGCATCGAAACTGCCCAGGAAATGGTCCTTGCGCAGCAACATGCTGACCTCACTGCCCAGACCATTGAGTACCCCGGCCAGCTCCACAGCGATATAACCCGCTCCCACCACAGCCACTCGTTTGGGCTGCTCATTGAGGGCAAAGAAACCATCGGAGGTAATGCCATATTCGGCACCCGGCACATCAGGGATAACCGGATAACCACCCGATGCGATGACAATGTGATCGGCCGTGTATTGTTCCCCATCGACCTCAAGGGTATGGACATCGACAAACTTAGCTGTGCCCTGCAGGTGGTCGATATTGGAGTCTTTGAGGTAATTGCCATACCAGTCAGTAATCCCTTTTATATAGCCCTCGCGGGACTCGACCAGTTTTGACCAACTGAAGTTGTTGACCGAAACATCAAAACCGTAGCTACCAGCTAGCTGCAAAGTCTCAGCAATTTGAGAGCCAAACCACATGACCTTCTTCGGCACACAGCCGATATTGACACAGGTTCCGCCCAGCTTTTTGTTTTCGATAACAGCGGTCTTTTTGCCGTATTCCGCAGCACGTTCTGCTGCTGATAAACCGCCGCTGCCGGCGCCAATGGCGATGAGGTCGTAGTGTTTGCTCATAATAAAATGCCCTGCTGAATAACTGATGAATTGAAGGTGATTAAATCATGCCTGGAGGCGGAGAGTATTATATAGAATACTCAGCGAAAAGCCCCGGCCAATTTGCCGGGGCTAATTAGTATCACACTTACCTATTCTTTATGGTGAAAAATCACCTGTTTCAGTATCGCCGGGTACGCCACCAGTAAAACAGGTAAACAAGCATTATTAGACCAAAGGTGGGATCAAACGGTGCACCAGACCTTAGCGAACATCCGCCACTACTGCCTCCACCAGCAGCTGTTGAATTGGTGTTGCTCCCGATCGTAATAGTATATATCTCGGTCATCACAACACTTTCATTACCGGCATTATCACTAGCGAAGAACTTGAGGGTCTTAGTGCTATCGATAGTGATGGGGTCGGTGTATGTAAGACCCGATGTTTTAGGGTCACTCCCATCAATGGTGTAAATAATGCTGATACAGCCACTATTTTCATCACTGCAAGTTAAGGTTACTGTTTGTGTACTGTCATAACTCCCACCAGCCGGAGTAGCGCTGACAACGGGAGCCACACTATCAATCACATAATCTTGTGTGATCACTTCGCTGTTGTTACCGGCATTATCACTAGCGAAGAACTTGAAGGTCATGTTGCTTTCTACCACGATGGGATCGGTATAAATTGTACCTGATATTTTTGGATCGCTACCATCTGTAGTATATAAAATATCTGCGCAACCACTATTATCATCCATACAAGTGATAGAAACAGCCTGAGTAAATTTATACGTTCCGGCAGTGGGTGTTATACTCACAATTGGGGACACTTTATCAAAACGGTATTCTGTAGAATAAATTTCACTAATGGTCCCTTCATCATCCTTGCTGTAAAACCGTAATGTGGTATCAACACTCACACTTACTGGCATATCATACTCATCAAAAGAACGTAATGGTGCACTAGTATCAGTACTGTAATACGTCTTACAGTTTAAGCCAGTCGAAGGCACGCATTCTAATACAACATTTTGTGCTGTATTGTAGCTCCCAGATGGGACATCAACACTCACTGTAGGTGGAGTAAACTGGATTGCCCCCAGGGAATGATGATGCTCACCTTCAATGTATGCGTAAGTACCACCGGTAAACAATCTCTCCCCTATAAGTCTTAGCGATTTAGCAGGAGAGTTATGTCGGATAATTAGCGATGTCACATTGTCCGTCACCCTGGTTACATCAAAGGCAGCAAAATCCTGGCGAGCTTGGTTGGTGTTGACCTTGGAGAATGCACCACTCGCATAAAGTGTGGTGCCACGCAATGCCAGTGCCATGACATAATTATTAAGTTGTGTATCGAATAAAGTGGCATTATCTTCCATCACTGTCGTATAAAAAGCTGCCAGATATTTACGGGACTGTAATGTTCCCCCCAGCTGGGTATTTACTTCTGTAAAAAATCCTCCTGCATAAAGAATTCCCTCACTCACTACCATAGACTGAACATTACTATTTAACGAAGGATTAAACTCAGTGGCATTGTTAATGGCATGTTGAGTATCAAAGGCTGCAATATAACTACGATCCTTTACGGTAATGGTTTCTCCTGGATACAGAGCTGCATTGGTATTTACCTGAGAAAAATATCCTCCTGCATATAGGATATTGCCAACTTTTTGTAGTGAGGTCACACTCCCATTAAGTGAAGGATCGAATGCTGTCATGGCACCCGTCTCCAATGTCGTATCAAAGGCTGCAAGATTATTACGAGGCGTGTTACTTAAGTCACTGTCCACATGGGTAAAAAAACCGCCTGCATATAATGTTACTCCATCAAGTAACAGTGAGTTGACATTGCTATCCACACCTGGCTTGAATCCAGTGACATTATTTTCCATCACAGTCGTATCGAAGCTGGCCAGATACTGTCGAGCTGCTGGCTGATTTCCTGGTACAGTATTGACATTCAAAAACCCCCCACCAGCATAAAGCATATCATTACCCCATGCCAAAGAAGCCACCAAACCATCAGGGCTGGGATTAAAACCGGTCACTTCACCAGTCTCTAAATGAATAGCTGCCATATTATTTCTATCTAGACCATCAACCAGAGTAAAATCCCCCCCCGCATAAACTTTACCACCCTGAACTGCCACAGCCTGTACAGTCTGATTTATTTTTGGCACAAAGTTATTGATAACGTTCTGAGTATTTTTAGTAGTAGTAAAGGCAGCAAGGTAGCGTCGGACTTTTATATTACTTGTGGTGTTAACCGTCGTAAAATGCCCTCCCACGTAAAGTGTAGTGCCATCCAAAGCCATAGAATGCACTGTCGTATTAGGACTGGGGTTATATCCCGTTTCAATACCAGTAGTGCTATTAAATGCCACCAGATTCGTCCGACTGACCCCATCATTAACGGTCTGAAAGTATCCACCGGCATACAGTGTTGAACCCTCCAGCAGCAAAGTGTTCACCATATTACCTATAACATTGGGATCAAAGACAGTAGATGAACCATCATTGGTATTGAAAGAGGCAACAAGACTTCGTGTGACTGGCGTTGTTGCCAAATTGACTTTGGTAAATGTACCCCCAGCATAAAGGGTGGTGCCAGTAGTATTTATCTGTAAACTATATACCTTATTGTCAAGACTGGGATTAAAGGCAGTGGCATTATCAAAGGCCTGAGTAGTATCAAAGGCAGCTATATAATTGCGTTTCTTGGCAATATATGACACGCCTGGATACTCGCCCGCATTGGTATTGACCTGAGTGAACTGTCCCCCGACATACAGGGTAGTGCCATATTTTGTCAATGCATAAACATAACCATTCAACCCCGGGTTAAAATCTTTTACATTGTCTGTTGCCTGGTTGATATCGAATGATGCAAGATATTTCCGGTTTATTGATGATGAATTAACCCTGGTAAACGTCCCTCCAGCGTATAGTGTTGTTCCATCCAGTAATAGACTGTACACAGTACCACTAATATCCGGATCAAAGTCTCCTAAAGAACCATCGGCCTGAATATGAGCAATACCCTTTCGCGTGACTCCCCCCACGCTGGAAAATGCACCTCCAATAAACCAACCACCACTGCCATCAGGAATTACAACCTCAATACGTTTATTTACAAATGGTAGAGAAAGATCTGCAATCCCATCACTGGTATCAAAAGCCCGACCATGACCATTGGGCTTACCAATCATTGAAAAATAGCCGCCCACATAAAGGTGAGTACCGTCCGTGGCTGTGGCATTAATTTGACCATCGGTCACCGGCCAATCCGGTACCACTTCAGCCGCCTGTGCCGGTAGGCCAAAAACCCCTACCAACATAACCCCCATCCAGATTAATAGCATGGCCAATAGTTTGCTCTTCATCATAGCACCCCTCCTACAACGACACACTTTTATCTGGATACCATCCTAACTCGAAGGAGATTACAAATAGATTACACAGGAGAATAAATGGACGATTTTTTCAACCGTAATTGCGAATTATCATATATATTAAAATATGAGCATAAAATTTTGTCTATTTAAAATTTTTATAATGATGAAAAATGAATTAGTAGCGCATTAACCATTACAAAATCAATACTACAAGGTTAGACAGGCTCACAAGGTCGAGATAATAATCCTAGTTGCCAAATAGGAAAAAATATCCAGCATTGTAAAAAATATGCAAAATAATTGATGGAATTAAAATATTATATCGATCACGAAAATAACCAAATACAAGACTGGGAAAAATCACAGCCACTGCCCAGGCTGGTGAATGATTGAAGAAATGAAACAGGGTAAATAAGATACTCGTCAGAATGTTTGGCATGCTAATACAGTAAATCGACAATCGTCCTGCTCTGGTTTTCCATAGTCCTTCTTGCACCAAGCCTCGAAATACCATCTCTTCTACAACTGGATATAATAAAGCTAGTTGCAAAAACAACATTATATTTTCGGAAACCCAGTCAGGTCCGGTTACCGCAGTTCCTGATGAATAAAGACTAAGCCAGAAAAAGGGACCTGCCACAACTACCAACCAGAATTGGCGATCAGTCAATAAACGTGAAATAGCAAAGTTATGCGCCATGCTCTATCAATAGCATGATGTGGAGTGTATGTAAATTATTAAACAAACGCTGCAAGGTCGATATTATATTTTTCCGGGGAAATAGCTTCTACGATAGTTTCTTCAGGAAGTTTCCGCATTTGAATATCTTTAACCTGAACATACTTTTCAAACCGACTGTTATAGATAACACGCACATCCGGACGTAACAGATCTTTTTCATTCTGTTCCATAACAATACCCACTAACCCGGATTTTAACTGTACCAGTGAACCAACCGGATAGATACCAAGACAACGGATATAATGACTGACCAACTCCTGATTGAACTGGCGACCACACCATTCAAGCATTTTTTTCAACGTATAGCTGGGTTCCCAGGCGTTTTTGTAACATCGGACTGACGTTAAGGCATCATAAACATCCACAATCATCGACATCTGTCCGACCATGGGTATTTCATTACCTTTCAGTCCACGGGGATAACCGCTACCGTCAATGCGTTCATGATGCATCGTTACAACATCCATCGCATCTTGCGTTAGGCCCGGTAGCTCTGTTAACAATCCCATGCCATGGATAACATGGGATTTCATGATTTCATATTCTGAGTCGGTAAGTTTTTCTGGCTTATTTAGTATTTCAGCCGGAACCTGCATCTTACCTACATCGTGCAACAAACCGCCCAATACCACCTGTCTTATCCGTTCTCGACTAAAACCTCTATCCAATGCAAAACTAGCCAGTAAGCCACTTACACTGACCGAATGCTTAAATGTGTATTGATCCTTATCTTTGATTCTTGTCAGACTGATTAGAGCATCTTTGTTACGGAAAACAGAATTGACAATTTTTTCGGTTATTGGCTCTATGTGTTCGAGTACAACCTGTTTACCAAGTCGTACTTCCTCATACAAATGATGAATAACACCTGTTGCCTCCTGATAAATATGTCGTGCATTATCAATTTCATCTGCAGCCGGCACCTGCTTACCATCACCTTCCTTTCGTGCATGATTATCTGAAATATTCTGTTGTAATGTAGACTGGACATCGCAGACAGACTCTTCTTCGCAATCAATACCCTTTTCGGTATCAATAACCAGATGCTGAATCTCTGTTACGACAATCTTTTCTACGACTGACTCATCGGATACGGTAAATCGGGAACGGAAAAATGGGTGTTCAAGCCAGCCACAGTCCAGGTCATGGACATACATACCAGGCTTTACCTGACTGACTTTGATTTTTTTTAGCATTACATCTACGCAGACTAACAACCAGAAAGTTGGAGATACTTCATATATCGTCGAAAATCAAAAAAGAATTAAGCTATTTATAATATTTTCACAAAATAAAAGAGGGCATTTGCCCTCTTTATAACAACCATAAAAATGACTTAAATAAGCAAAAACCTCATGGGGATAACTCAATTAGTACCCGTTCAAGCAGATCTAAATTTGGGATACTGATTGGCTCACCATTGACCACGACAAATTCATTCACATAGAGGTTATTGCGTCCTACCGTTTCTGTATTGGCCTCAATCCCCTTGGCCTGAACTACCTGTAGCCTTGGAATCCCTTGAGTCATAATTCCAATATAAGGCAGTCTGGTATTTCCATTCAGGGTGTTCATGATGGCAATTCGACCCTGCTTGTTAATGGCAACCTCACCTTCCACATCACCATTAAGTGTTTCAAACGCAATTACTGGAACCTTATATTCACGCCAGTCAACATGGCCCAAAAACCAGTTTGGTGTACCCTCAACAACATCCGGTTGCCTGGCCGCAATCACTTCTGCAATCGCGGCGTTGGGTAATAACAAAATATCCGTTGTCAGGGGAATCATAAGGCAATGGACTACACTGGCCTGACCGGGAGGCAATGCCGGGGCACCTTGAGTATTTTTCTTGTTGCCTATATAGGTTACATCTGCCATTTAACTATCCACCAAATCAAATTGAAACTGTTTTACCAGTTTGTCGGCAAGTTGCTCTGGACCATTTGAATAACTTACAACACCTGTGTCACGAACACTATCCGGCATACTACTGATAACACAACTATCTGCATCCTGTGCCCATATCTGTCCATCATACTGCTTCATGACCTGACAGCCATATTTACCATCATCACACATACCGGAAAATATAATAGCTCCGGAATGCGATTTATATCGAGTTGCCATGTCCGTCAACACCTTGTCAATTGAAGGTGTATATGGGCTATCTTCATCTAAGGGCTTTAGTTTGATAGCACCAATTGGATTAATTGTTATTCGCTGACCCACCGGCGCCACTACTACCTGCCCATGCCGAAGCACGTGACCATCTATTGGCGGCAGTACCTCAAAGGCACTTGTCTGATTCAACTGGCTGGCCAATAGCGTTACAAAATTTGCGCCCAGGTGTTGTGCAAGAATAAACGCAACCGGTAGATCTGCTGGTAGTCTATTCAGAAATTTCTTAAGCGCTTCTGGCCCACCGAGTGAGGAACCAAGCACCCATACCCGCTTAGCCAGCTCACCTTGTGATTTATCGTATAACTGAGGCGGTATTTCACCCACCAGGCTTTCATAACTGCGATCAAACTGATTGTAATCCCGAATACCCCGTCCAGTTAATGCTGCAATCTTCCGCATGAGTTTGCCATACCAGAGTGACAGGGATGACGGTTCATTTATTGTCAGTCCTGTGACGTCATTAAATAAAATCGGAACATCCACACTGTCCAGCAGCTCATCAATTAAGTCTTCATGATGCTCATCATCGTGCATATCGAGCAGGATAGCATCGGGATTTGCCTTTTGCAGTTTCTGAATAAATTCCTTACTCAGCGAATCATTTAATACAACACTTAAACCATTGGCCTCCATCGCCATCCTGAGATAAAGTCGTTGCGATTGCTCATGGGAGGCAATCGCTACATTAATATTATCCAGTTCCTTCTCTCTCATGCTTGGCTCACCACATCCTTATTTGCCAGCGACAATTAATGTCTTGTTTCGATGAGAGACTGTATATTGTCGAGTAGTTCAGCCTCACTATAGGGTTTACCCATGTACATATTGACTCCGATTTTCTCTGCCCTGTCACGGTGCTTCTGGCCAGTACGAGAGGTAATCATGATAATTGGGATATCTTTCAATTTGTCATCATTACGCACGTTAGTTGCCAACTCAAAACCGTCCATACGAGGCATTTCAACGTCAAGTAGCATAATATCTGGTTTGATTTCCTGAAGTTGCGCCAGGGCATCTACACCATCCTTGGCCGAAACTGAACGATAGTTATTACGCTCAAGCAGGCGTGTAGTAACTTTACGCACGGTAATAGAATCATCGATAACCATTATCAATGGCTGGCGTTCTTTTTCGGGTTCAATAAGTGCTGAAGTAGACTGAACAACCCGGGTAGCCATCTCTTCCTGTAGTGCGGAAGCGCGTATCAGTACCCCGAGATCAATAATCAGTACGACACTACCATCTCCCATGATCGTAGCACCGGCAATACCACGCATAGTACTCAATTGTGGGCCAACCGGTTTTACCACAATTTCTCGACTACCGATCAGGTTATCAACCTGTACAGCAGCACAGTATTCACCACTTCGCACCAGCAACAAAGGAATTCGGCTTCTATCTGTTGGTATATTACGTTTGGAAAGCCCCATAGCCGAACCTAAATGCAGGAAAGGATAGTCCTTACCCAACCATTGAAATACTGGGATATCCATATGATAAAGGTCCTGTAACTGCTCAACAGTTACACGTTCTACACCTTCCACACTTAACAGTGGTAAGGCATAACTCTCTTCACCCACCTGCACCATAAGGGCACGTGTCAAGGAAAGTGTCAGTGGCAGACTAATGGTAAAGCTGCTTCCCTTACCTTGCTCGGTATCTATCTTGAGCAAGCCACCCAGTTGTTTTATTTCATTATTCACCACATCCATACCGACACCGCGACCGGCAATTTGTGTTACTTCATCGGCGGTACTGAAGCCTGACTCCATAATTATGTCGAATAAGATTTCACGAGTAATATTACTATCAGGATTTAACTTACCTTTTTCGATAGCTTTATTCTGAATAGCATCAAGGTCAATTCCCTGTCCATCATCTGTTAAGGTCAGAACAATATCACCACCCTCACGACTCAAACTTAAATTCACCTGCCCCATATCAGCCTTATTTGCAGCCTTGCGTCCAGTCGGATTCTCAAGACCATGGGCAACCGCATTACGCAGCATGTGTTCCAGTGCCGGTAACATTCGTTCAAGTACAGTTCTATCGATCTCACTATCAGCGCCGTGCAAATGAAGCTCAGCCTGTTTACCCATTTCTTCCGCTGTCTGGCGAACAATGCGACGCAGGCGATTGGCCTGGCTATTAAACGGTACCATGCGGGTACGCATCAGACCTTCTTGTAATTCCGTATTTACCCGAGACTGTTGAACCAACAGGGTTTCTGATTCACGGGTCAAACCAGACAGAATCGCGCGAAGAGAATCAAGGTCATTCAAACTCTCCATCATACCTCTAGAGAGTTGTTGCATCTGGGTGAAGCGATCAAATTCCAGAGGATCGAAATCTTCATGGGAATGACTAAAGGATTCTTCAGCACGATACTGGATCTGAGCCTCAGCCTCCATTTCAAATTTACGCAACTGTTCACGCAAACGATTAACCGTATCATCAAGCTCCTGCAGGTTATAGCGGAAGGCAGTAGTCTGTTGTTCCATACGGGAACGATAGATACTGACTTCACCAGCAAAATTAACCAGATTATCAAGTAATTCAGAGTGGACACGTACCAGTTCCTTGGCAGCAGGACGCTCAGCAGGCAGATGCTCATCCACTGTCACAGCAGGAGCACGATTTTCGATCTTTGCCAAAGTTCCCAATGGAACAACATTGTCAGGTAGATGTTCGCCAGTTGTATCTTCTACATCTGCTTCTTCAACAAGAACCAGCTCAGGCTCCTGTTCAACTTGAGTGACTTTATTCAGAGCAGGATCTTCAGGGAAGTTTTCCTTTCCAAGCAAGAAATTGACTGTACCAATAATGTCCTCAGCAGGTGTTAAAGGCTGCAATTGTTTGGCTTGCTCCAGCATGTTAACCAACTTGTCCTGGGCAGCAATCAGGATATCGTAGGCCTCATCGGTCATTTCCAGACCAGTATCCAGCATGGCTTCCAGCATAGATTCAATACTGTGACTGAGGTCGCCCATGATCGATAAACCAGCAAGCCGTGCACCACCTTTTAAAGTATGTAACAAACGTTGCAGGGCGGGAATAAATTCAGGATTCTGTTTGTTATCAGACCACTGGTGCAGCAATTGATCACTCTCATCCAGAATCTCAACCGCTTCTTCAACAAAAATACTCAGTAACTCTTCATCGTACTCAGCCCTTGCAGTTATTTCCGGCTCAACAGTATTTTTAACAGGTTTTAATCGAGTGACATTGGAATCAGTATTAAATGATTTATCACTTTCAGAACAAGATGCCTGCAGGGCATGAATCTCAGTCAGCAAGTCCTCAATACCCGGCAATACTGTGCCAGACTGACCCAGTACAGAAAGTGTCTGTTCAACAGTATCAATACACCTGATAAGAAACTTGACAGCATCTTCTGAAACTGAAGATTGGCCAGCATCCAGTTGCTTAACATATTTTTCTGTTTCGCCGAACAACTCTGCCAGGGTATTAACTGTTGCGGTCCTTGAACAACCTGTCAGAGTATGGACTGCTCGAAGCAACTTATCATTTGCTGAACGATCAATATTATCTCGCCAACCTTCAATATAGCTATGTAGTGTCGCAAGATGGCTATCTACTTCTTTACGATATATATCCAGTAGTGTTTCATCGATTACTGGCGTCGCTACACCATTATCAGGTATATCCAGCTCTGGCTTTTCCATCACCAGAGTTTCATCTGATATACCTGGTTGTAATATAACTGTAGAAAGATCGGATACAGAAATGTCCTTGCCTTGACTCAGTGACTCGGCCTGTTCTATCAAGGTAAATATGTCCTGACCAGGTTTCTGTCCTGTCAGATACATTTCCATTAATGTCGGCAAGGTATCTATGGCCCGGTCAATCAAATCAAACATGGTATCAGCAGGCTCAACGGTATGATCAAGTACCCGGTTAAGCATGTTTTCAAAGGCCCAGGCAAACTCACCTACATCTGTCGCCCCAACCAGTCGACCACTGCCTTTCAAAGTGTGAAAAGATCGACGAATTTCACGTAGGCTCTCTTCATCAGAATGATTCGCCTGCCAGATAGGCAAAAGGCGTGAGATATTGGCATGCTCTTCACGAGCCTCTTCAATAAAAATTTCCGCTATCTCATTATCAATTTCGTCGGGTAACTCAAGACCTTTTATCGCATCAGATACGGCTTTAGCATCATTGATCGCTTCTGGCTGGACAGGTTCTACTTCACCTGGTTTAGTTTCAGATTTCTGCCTGACAGGCTGAGTGGTTTCTACCGTCACAGCCTGTTCGGCATCTGCGTCAAACAGTTCTTTTAATGTGGACTGGGCCAGCATCATGATATTGCGAATATCATCTGTCAGTTCTGACTCACCATCTTGAACCGCTTTTATAACAGCGATCATATCTTTAGCAATTTTTGAGATGTCTTCCTGCTCAGTCGACTTGGCAAACTGTTTGATTGTTTTTAGATCTTTCTGCAGTTTTCTGGCGAGTTTTTTATTTGAGGCATCGGCATACCAGACTGCCAGTTGTGAATCAATCTCAGTCGTTGATACCGGCGGGGTCAGCTTTGTTTCAGTTGATTTTTCCTCAGCAGGCGTCAGAAATGAATCGGGCAGAGGTTCGAGTTCAAGTTCCTCGATATCCGCAAGACCAGAATAGTTTATGGCATTGTCAGAGCCGTCTACAGATGTATCTAATTCCAGGATAGTGCTATCGAAGTCTATTTCCTGGGTTTCGTTTGAGACATTCTCACTGGTGTCTTTTTCATCTAATTCCAATATTGCACTATCAAACTCAATTTCCTGCGTCTGATTAGAAGTATCTTCTATTGATTCGGCTAATCCTGACTCCTGCTCTGCTTCAGCAGAAATACCTGTAGTAAATGCTTCAATGGATTTATCCAGTTCTGCAAGTGCACTGTCAAAATCAATTTCCTGTGTATCTGTGGATTTTTCTTCTTCCAGGCCCTGTAATTCAATTGACTCGCTTTGTTCCAGCAAGGCGCTACTAAGATCAATTTCCTGGGTATTATTTTCATCCGCTTCAGTTGCCAAAGGGTCAAGCATTCCATCCATTGATATTAGATGGCTATCTTCATCAGCTTCAGATGCATCATCCTGTTGTTTTTCAGATTGATGATGTTCAAGACCCTTTTCAAATTCTGCTAGCGATAACTCAGCGGTAGACATATCTGACAACTCAATATCCATGAGATCAGTACTTTCCTGATCAGCATTAAACTCCATGCTACCAAGATCGATCATGGTGTCATCCGACTGCAGGATATGTTCATCCAGTTGCTCAAGGTCAGTTTTTGTATCAGTTTGTTCCTGGCTAGATGCAGCCTGTTCATCAGTCTCAACAGCTTCGGGGGCTACTGAGAAAATACCAATGTCATTCAGCCTTTCTTCAGCAACCTTGAGAATGGCTTCAGGATTTCCCCACTTACCAGACACAGAATCCATGTAATATTCAATACTACTAATAGCGTCTGCCAGTGCTTCCATCTGGGCAGGATCCTGACTGCGCTTGGATTCAAGCATACCCTTCTGTATGTAGTTACGGCATGCCTCGATAAGCTCAGCGGCGCGAACCATATCAAGGATCTGAAAACTTCCTCGAATCTGATCCAGTAATTCAGGGACTTCTGAAATAAGGCTGGTATTACGGGGCATATCTAGATAAGTGCTAAGGGCTTCCTTGACCTTAGACATATTGGTACGTGCCTCGGTAATAACCGAATCCACCAGTTGATGTTTGTTAATCTCGTCATTCAGATCTAATTCAACTGACGGATCATTTGGATTAACTACATTGCCCTCTAACAGGGTTTCAACCGAAAGTAAGACTTCCGCTACGCCAACTAATTCTTTTTCGTCAAGCAGTCGCTCCTCAGAGGCAACTTCTCTTAACACGGTCGCCTGTTCCTGGATAGTCTGTCGCTGCTTACCAAAACCCAGCATGCCAAGCGTATCGGCCACCTGTGAGAGGCCATCCGCCATTTTAGGAAGTAAACTCAGATCCTTTTCATCAGCCCGAACAATGACATCAAGTGAATCTTTAATCTGTAAAAGATCATCCAGCAAGACAGTAGAGACCGTTTGCATTAACTCGGCGTTGGGGCCAGTCAGATCAATTCGTGCCTGCTCCAGTGTCTCTGCATCCGGTAGCGCATCGGAGAGTTTGAATTTTTGCTTAATTTCATTGACCCGTTCACCTGTAGAGGTAGAACTGGCAATATAATAAAGAAGATTTTTTTCCAGCTCAGCAGGTGGTTCACTGGAAAGTGCATTTTCGCCATGGTCGATGATTTTTTTAATCTGCCGATCAACCTGCCCCATTAATAACTTAACAGCCACACTGGGTTCAATACCACCCTGTTTGAGGGCTTCAAGAACCCCACTCGCAGACCAGAGCACACGATTAACTTCGGCATCATTGGCTGACTGACGAAGTTTTTCTATCACAGAATCAAGTTTTTTCAGACCACCACGAGTGTCACGCTCACGGAACCAGTCAAGCAGGCCCAGATGATAGGTATGTCGTAATCTTTTAGCGAGACTTGGTAAAGGTTCGCCACCGTCAATTGCCATGACGGGAATATCAACATTGAGATTGGGAGAGAATAAGGCACTTTCACTCAACAAAGGCTGTCCACGTGCTGCCCTTAAGTCATTCAGAAGGGGTAACAGAACCATGGGAATATCTTTATAACCAGCCTGGAGCCGTTCCAGGTAATCAGGCAACTGCCACATGGCCTGCATCATAACTTCATAGATATCATCCCGACCTTCAACCTTTTTAGAGGCGATATCACCAGCCAGCAATTCCAGTTCTTCAGCCAGCATGGACGCGCCATACAGCTCAACCATAATAAGTGTGCCACGGATCTGGTGTAGGAAACTGCTGATCAGTTTCAGTTGAGTCGAGTCTTCAGGAGATTCAACATGCAGCTCAAGGGCCGATCGGGCCTGCTTCAATGTGGTGTCGATTTCTGACTTGACCCATTGCAGGGTATTTAAATCAAGCTGGCTTTGATCAACACTCATCAGGCATTACCCTGTTTTAGTTCATGCTCTTGCTTTCTTTGAAAGGCCAGCGTGGAAGGAAAATCAAAACTTTTCACTGTAGCATTTTTCCAGTTAATCACTTCACCAGCACCCAGTATTAACATGCCACCGGGTTTTAGAAAACGTACCATATGATCCAGCAATTGCCGACGGCGTTGCTGTTTGAAGTAAATCAGGACATTCTGGCAAACCATGACATCCATCAGGGGCAGCTCAGCTGTTTCTAACGCCAAAAGATTAAACTGAGAAAATTTCACTTTATCTCGAATGACTTTATTAACTTTGAAGTGTGAATTATCGTGAGGCTTCACATAACGTTGACGAAACTCTTCAGGCATATTTTTGCCACGGTTATGCATGTATATCCCCCACTGCGCTGTAATCAATGACGCAAGACTGATATCAGTAGCAAGGATGTTATAGTCAAAGAAACGGCCTGACTGCCTGAAATAATTATCGATACTCATGGCGAAGGAATAAGGTTCCTCACCAGTCGCACAGCCGACACTCCAGACATTAAAAGTATTATTATCGGCCGGCTGAAACTGTGGCAGGCAATGCTGAGTAATCAGGGCCAGGGCATGCTCATCACGCATAAAACGGGTTTCATGTACCGTCAGCCTGTCGACCAGCAACTCCCATTCCAGCTCACCCTGAACCCCATTATTGAGATACTGGTAATAAGACTGGTAATTGGCCAGACCAATTTCGCGAATACGCTGGTCAAGACTATTAAGCAAAAACGACTGACGTTCGCTAGGCAGGCTGATTCCTGTGCGTTGCTCCAGAAGTTCCAGCCAGTTGCTCAGTTCAACATCACTCATTTCATCCTGTCCGGTTTCCCAGGAATGAATGCCTTGCTTGTATTCAGGCATAGCCATAGTCCTTGGTGACTCCCGTTACTAGTTCGGTAGCTTGAAGCCCGCGACTGAATGACGGAGTTCATTGGCCAGTTCTGCAAGATTACCAATCGAGGCCGCCGTTTCATTCGTACCCGCTGAAGTCTGAGTAGTGATCTCCTGAATGACGTTCATGGTTTCAGAAATATTGGTCGCTGCCCGAGCCTGTTGTGAGGCCGAATCAGATATGTTCCGAATCAGATCAGCAAGGTGAGAGGACACATTTTCAATCGCTTCCAGTGCCTCACCCGCGTTTTGTGCCAGTTGCGCACCCGCGACCACCCCGGAGGTACTTTCTTCCATGGAGCTTACCGCTTCCTTGGTATCGGATTGAATACCTTTTACCAGCGCTTCGATTTGTCGTGTTGCATCACCGGAACGTTCCGCGAGGCGTTGTACCTCGTCTGCTACCACCGCGAAGCCTCGACCGGCTTCACCGGCCATGGCCGCCTGGATAGCCGCATTCAAAGCAAGAATGTTGGTTTGTTCAGCAATGTCATTAATCAGTTCTACGATGTCACCAATTTCCTGTGAGCTTTCACCCAGTCGCTTGATTCGTTTTGAGGTTTCCTGAATCTGCTCACGAATGGTGTCCATACCGTGGATGGTCTTTTGCACCGCTTCAGCGCCTCGTCCTGCAATACTTACTGATTTGTTCGCTTCGTCGGCCAGCTCACTGGCGTGGGAAGATACCGCTTCGATGGACACGGCCATTTCATTAATCGCCGATGAGGCATCAGTGATCTGTTGTGCCTGATGATCAGAAGCCTCAGCAAGGTGCATGGCTGTGGCCTGGGTCTGTTGTGCAGCAGTTGATACCTGTTGAGTCGTATCATTAATCGCCGCAACCAGATTACGTAGTGCGTCGATCGCGTAGTTAATAGAGTCCGCAATCGCCCCGGTGATATCTTCGGTTACCGTTGCCGTTACCGTCAGGTCACCATCCGCCAGGTCACCCATTTCATCCAGCAGGCGAAGAATCGCTTCCTGGTTTCGGGTATTGGTTTCTTCCGTTGAACGACGCTGTGATTCAGTTTCAGTTAATCGACGTCTTGAGTCATACCAGTAGAGATAACCCAGTAAAGCAACCAGGAACAGGGAGGTTGCACCAAAGATGTTCGCCAGAATCGGCATGAAACGACCTTCAGAGGTTTTCTCATAAGCCGTAAATACATCGGAAATCTTATTCAGCAGGGTCTCTGAACTGGCCAGAACTTCTTCCGCCGCACCAGATACCTGGAACATTTCAGGGGAACGTTCCAGAATCGCACCCACCTGGTTACGAATTTCGGCAAACTGTTTGGAAACCTGGAGCAGTTTATTGCGAGCATCAGCTGAAGTGATCTTTTCGATACGCAGGCGTGGATTACCCCTTAACATATCCTGGATCACTCGTCCGAATAGTGCAGCATCTCGGCCGAAGCGGTCAGCCGCCGTTACCGCACCTTCGCCCCCTTCCAATACTCGACTCACGTTACTGGAAATACGTTGCATCAACATCAACTGACGGGTTGCGATATAAACCTGATCCGGTTTGGCACCCTGTTGCGCCATACTGGCAACCACTTCGTCAGACAGGGCCAACAGGGTAGGAATCTGTTCATTAATGCCCGTGATATAGGAACGCATGGAAGACACAACATCACGCCGCTTCAAAATGGTATCCACATTATCTCGGTAGGCAACCCAGATACCATCGAGCTCATTGAGTGAGGCCATTTCACCCGCTGCCAGTTCAGGGGTTTCCTGTTTCTGGTAATTAAGGATTTCTTCAAACTCATCACGAGATCGTTGTAGAAGACTGAATGCAGCCACATCACCACGTGCTGCCTGGGAAGCCAGTTTCGCGATTTCCTGCGAGAGTACTTGCTGTTCACCGATCCTGGAAATATAGGTTTTATCCTTGGCGTCCTGAACCGCGCTCAGACCAAAATAAACACCCATCGCCATCACTGACACGATTAAAAGCACGATAACCAGCACCATGGTACGACCCAATGGCATGTCACCGAACAGCGCTTTACCTGTTAATTTCATGTTTCCGCTCCTGATACCTTCATTACACCTGCCTTGCAGGTAACCCTCTACACAAACCCAAACTTATGCGCCGTTGCGTTAGATTATTATTTTTCTTTATGCCCTTGATGCCACTTCAGCAAAATGTGGATCCTGACACAGTCGCAACATACTGAAGATACCCCAGTAAATTTCTTTCTGCTGGTAAGCGCCATCCAGATAGTCCATCAATTGTTGCGATACTTGCGGGAACATATCCGTATGCTCCTCCTCGTAAAAATGTCTCAGACCAAAAACTTCATCGACCACCACACCGGCCATCACACCTTTCTGGTTGACGATCATAAAGCGTGTCCTTGAACCCACGGATGTCTTACACCCTTCGACAAACATCCCCAAATCAAGAATAGGCAAAAGGGTACCGCGCACATTGGCCAGACCCAATACCCAGGGCCTGGCACTGGGTACTTTGGTTAAAACAGGCAGACTTAAAACTTCACTGACCTCGCCAAAAGGTGCCACCAGCCTTACCTCACCAATCCGAAAGCCGATGCCTGACCAGCTTTGGCGAATTTCCACCTGTTGCGGCAGTCCCATGGCATTGTTACGACTACGTGTTTCGATATCACGTAGCAATTCGAACAATGGATTGGTTTCTGCCACCGCTGCCATAACCTTTATCTAAGCTCCTAGAATGGCTTTTATCTTACTTACAAGTTCTTCAGCCACGACGGGCTTGGAAATGTAATCCTTAGCACCCTGACGCAGCCCCCAGACCCGATCAGTTTCCTGATCCTTGGTGGTCACGATAATGATGGGGATCGACGATGTCTGATCATCCTTGGTCAGTGCGCGTGTCGCCTGAAAGCCGTTCATGCCAGGCATGACTACATCCATCAAAATCAGATCCGGTTTATTCGATTTGGCCAGACCAATACCTTCTTCTGCATTATCGGCTGAAGTTACCTGATGGCCATTGGCCTCAAGTATGGTCTTTAACACATGTACCTCTGTAGGCGAATCATCAACTATCAATACGCGCGCCATGTAGTGTCCTCATCTCTTTCAATCTTGCCGACTCGGGGTGCACCCATTGGGAGCCCTTGTCTTTGTTATTGTTGGTCACAACTTACCGTGTGACATGCTTTTTAATTGCCCCCAGTAGCTCTTCCTTGGTAAACGGTTTGGTCAGATACTGTTCTGATCCCACAATCCGTCCACGGGCCCGATCAAACAGGCCATCCTTACTCGATAACATGATCACCGGCGTTTTACGGAACATCTTGTTGTTCTTTATCAGGGCGGTGGTCTGATAACCATCCAGCCTCGGCATCATGATATCGACAAAAATAATATTGGGCCGGTGATCGGTAATCTTGGCCAGTGCCTCAAATCCGTCAGTTGCGGTAATCACCTCGCAACCAACTTTTTTCAAGAGGGTTTCTGCGGTACGACGTATGGTCTTACTGTCATCGATGACCATCACCTTTAAGCCGTCGTAAAAATCTGTCATTGCATGCTCTGCGAGTTCCATAATGCGAAACTTCTCGTCTTATCTAGTTGATTAGTATTAAATTTTAGCCCAACTTTTAATATTTTTTCTAAATATCCCGGCTAAGTCCCCATATTATATACATTAATTCTTCTGGGTAGTGGCTGTCCAGCCCTTTATAATTCACCCGTTATAATGCACCATTCCGCCTGTATTACCAAATTAATACCACAGGATGGCTACTTAATACGCACATTAATAATAATGTTGTATTGTACACAAGAAACCATCCATAGGGAGATTGTTTTACTTAATTCCACATTATTAATATGATAACAATAATCAGTCTCATTCATTATACCCCCTTGCCAGATAAAAGCCGAAACCGTTAACGTGTGCATATGACAAAAAAACTGGGCGTGATCATGGATCCCATTGGATCCATTAATTTCAAAAAGGACAGTACCCTGGCCATGCTGCTGGAGGCACAGGCCAGGGGCTATACACTCTATTATATGGAGCAAACGGATTTACAGGTGGATGACAATCGGCCCTTTGCCAGCGCCAGGCAACTTCAGGTCAAAGCAGACCCTTATAACTGGTTTGCCCTGGAAACTCGGCAGGATTTGCCACTTTCAGAACTCGATGTCATCCTGATGCGTAAGGATCCCCCCTTCAACATGGACTACATCTTTACCACCTATCTACTGGAACTGGCCGAGCAACAGGGGGTACTGGTGGTCAACCGTGCTCAAAGCCTGCGAGACGCCAATGAAAAACTCTATACCCTGCAATTCCCGCAATGTACGCCAGCCACATTAATCAGTTGTGACAAGGCCCGGTTACGCGAATTTGTTTCCCAACAGAATGACGTCATCCTGAAACCCCTGGATGGAATGGGCGGGGCGTCCATCTTTCGAGTCAAACAGGATGATCCCAACACCAATGTCATTATCGAGACCCTGACCCACCAGGGTCAGCGCCTGATCATGGCTCAGCGCTTCATTCCCGAAATAAGCCAGGGTGATAAACGCATCCTTTTAATAGACGGTGAACCCATTGCCTATGCCCTGGCGCGCATTCCAGCGAAAGGGGAAACAAGGGGCAATCTTGCTGCCGGTGGCAAGGCTGAGGGAGTTGCCCTGACAGAACGGGATTACTGGATTTGTGAACAAATTGCCCCAGCCTTACGAGACAAGGGACTGATTTTCGTCGGTATTGATGTCATTGGTGATTATCTGACTGAAATTAATGTCACCAGCCCAACCTGTATCCGGGAACTCGATAGTCAGTTTGACCTCAATATCAGTGCCACTTTGTTTGATGCTATCGAAACAAGACTCAACAACTAGCTGTTACCAAAAAATATGATAAAAAAATACCTCTCACACACCCTGTTAGCCATATGGCTATTGACCCTGACAGCCTGCCAACCTGCCCCCCAGGAATATCGCACCACCTTCCTGAGCTGGGGAACTCTGATCGATATCAGTTTCTGGGGGATAGAGAAAGACAAGGCCGAAAGTGTCATTAAAGAAGTCGAAAAAGACCTGAATTACATGCACTACGCCTGGCATGCCTGGCAACCAGGTCCCATTGGCCGCATCAATATGCTGTTACAAACCACAGGCAGCTTCTCGGCCAATCCATCGGTACTTGGCCCCATCAGCAAGGCCAGAGAACTGGCCATTGTCAGCGATCACCTGTTTAACCCGGCCATCAGCGAGTTGATCAAGTTATGGGGATTTCATGATGATCTGCCCAAGGGACCACCACCCTCCCCCAAGAGTATTAAACAGCAGCTTATTAAAAACCCGCGCATGGATGACATCACCATCGACCATGTTCGTATGAAGAGTAAAAACCCCCATGTCAGAATCGACCTTGGTGGCATTGCCAAAGGCTATGGCATCGAGCAAATCATCAAACTGTTAAAAAACCATGGCATCCGGGACGCTATTATCAATGCCGGTGGAGACCTTAAGGCCATTGGCCAGCACGGTGATCGGCCATGGAAAATTGGCGTACGCAACCCCCATGACAAGCAGAAAGTGATTGCCAGCCTGTCTGTGAAAGATGGGGAAAGTGTCTTTACCTCTGGGAATTATGAGCGGTTTTATGAACATGAGGGTAAACGATATCATCACATTATCGATCCTCGTACGGGCTACCCGGCCCTAGGAACAAGCTCGGTGACCCTGATTCATTCCGATGCCGCCACCGCCGATGCGGCTGCCACCGCCCTGTTTGTGGCCGGTCCAAAAGACTGGCAACGCATCGCCCGGCAAATGGGTATCGAGGCAGTGCTGTTGATCGACGATGTCGGCAACTATCATGTCACCGAAATGATGAAAAATCGGCTCGTTTTTACTGAACCGCCAACAAGCCTCAAGGTCTATGCATTAAAATAGGGTAATGTTAATCAGAACATTCCGAAGCCAGGCGGGATTTGCCATACTAAATGTTTCATATTATTCAAACTGACAGCTAGACATGAGTGCGACCATCAACCAGTTACCCCGCCGTTATTCGATCAATTACAGTGACCGACTGGGCGTCATGCTGTTTTTTGCTCTGGCCCTGCATGCGGTGGTAATTCTCGGGGTCAGTTTTAACCTGGAAGATATGAGCGATCCCAAACAACTGGATACCATGGAAATCACCCTGGTACACAGCCAGTCCGATGACACACCCCAGGATGCTGATTACCTGGCCCAGGCCAACCAGCTTGGCAGTGGCAATACCGAGGAAAAAGTCCGCGCCAGCAGCCCCTTTTCCAATCCTTTGCCAACACCCGATAAAGGGTTCGCCCCCCACACCCGGGAAGACATCACCCCACCCAAGGCCGACAAGGAAAAATACCAGCGGGAAACTCTGACCGTGAACAAAAGTCGTCAACAGACCTACAGTAAACCGGAAAAGATTCCCCTGCCCCATGAGACCAATAAAGTCACCGCTGCGCAGCTTTATGAAAGAAGTAGTGAAATTGCCCGCCTGTCGGCTGAGATTAACCACCTGAAAAAAGCCTTTGCCAAAGAACCTCATCACACCTATGTATCTGGTGCCAATGCGAAAAAATATGAATACGCCAGTTATCTGGATGCCTGGCGGGCCAAGGTGGAAAAAATCGGCAATATGAATTATCCAAGCAAGGCCCTGGAAAAAAGACTCACGGGTAGCCTGCTACTCGATGTTGCCATTAAACCTGATGGCAGCCTGTATTCTGTCAAAGTGTTGCGGTCTTCCGGACATCCTATGCTGGACAGGGCCGCCAAACGTATCGTCAGGATGGCTTCCCCCTTTGCCCCTTTACCCAAAGAAATTCGTAAACAGACTGACATCCTGCATATCCCCAGGGTATGGCAATTCCGTAACGAGGCGGGATTGTTTACCAGCGGTGGTTGAATGTCAGTAAAAGCTGCCCGATACTAAACATATGACTCTGCTCGATCCCAATGCCGATCTGACAAATCACTTTCTTATTGCAACCCCGACCCTGGCCGATCCCAATTTTCACCACACCGTGACCTATATGTGTGATCACAACCCAGATGGTGCCATGGGTCTGGTGATCAATCGCCCCATGGGCATGGGCATGGGCGAACTGTTTGACTACCTGGATATTTATGAATATGACATTGAGTTAAATGCTATCCCTGTCTATCAGGGCGGCCCAGTACAAACAGAAAGGGGCTTTGTTCTGCACAAGCCATGTGGTAACTGGGAGGCCAGTCTGGAGGTTTCTCCTAATATCACCCTGACCATGTCCCAGGACATCATCGAGGCCATTGCCCACGGTGCTGGACCCGATGAATACATGGTTGCCCTGGGTTATGCCGGCTGGGGCAAGGGACAACTGGAACAGGAACTGACCACCAACTCCTGGATCAATGGCCCGGCAGAAAGCTCAATTATCTTTCATACCTCTATCGAACAACGCTGGAATGCCTCAGCCCAATTACTGGGTGTGGATATCAACCAGGTTTCAAACGATATAGGCCATGCCTGAGCCACAAGCGAAGACCCTGCTGGGTTTTGACTTCGGTGAAAAACGCATTGGCATTGCCGTCGGGCAGACCCTGACCGGTTCGGTCACCCCACTCACCACCCTTACTGCCATCAAACAAAAGCCTGACTGGGATGGGATCAGTGCCCTCATTAAGGAATGGCAACCCGATTTGCTCATCCTGGGCCTGCCCTTGCACATGGATGGATCAGAACAGACCATCACTCAGAGAGTAAAACGTTTTGGACATCAACTCGAAGGGCGTTACAATCTGCCCGTCGAATGGGTCGATGAACGTTTGAGTTCCTATGATGCAGAGCAACAGCTGCGTGAACAGGGCAAACGTTCAAATAAAAAAGACATTGATAAACTTGCCGCCGCTTTAATATTACAAAGCTGGCTGGAACAACAGGGCAACCTTTAACAAAAAATTCTGTACAATAGACGCATGACTGAAATCGCCAAGGTCAATACACTGCTGGACGACATGGTCCAGGCCCTCCAGTCTGAACTTCAGACCCGCAAGATTTCCGATCCCCTCATGATAGGTATTCACTCTGGTGGCGTCTGGGTGGCCCGTGAATTACATAAAAAACTGGGTATCCGTGATGACCTGGGTGAACTCAATATTACCTTTTACCGCGATGACTTTACCCGCATTGGGATGCACCCTCAGGTCACTCCCTCCAACCTGCCCTTTGCCGTTGATGATCGACACATCATCCTGGTCGATGATGTACTGCATACCGGCCGCACCATCCGTGCAGCCCTGAACGAGATTTTTGATTATGGCCGCCCGGCCTCGGTCATATTGGCTGCGCTGGTGGTAAGAAGCGGTAAGGAATTACCCATTTGTGCCGATATCGCTGGCAGCTTGCTGGACCTTAAAGAAGGCCAGCATATTAAACTCAATGGGCCTGATCCCCTCAGCCTTGAGCTTCAGGAGGGCAAGTGAAGAACCAGGATATCCAGCTTGACTCCCAAGGACGGCTGCGTCATTTCCTGACCATTGAAGGACTAAAAAAACCTGTTCTCACCGATATTCTCGATACGGCAGAAAACTTTTCAACCGTCGGCACCCGTAACGTCAAGAAGGTCCCCCTGTTACGCGGTAAGACCATTGCCAATCTTTTCTTTGAACCCAGCACCCGCACCCGCACCACCTTTGAGCTGGCGGCCAAGCGTCTGTCTGCTGATGTTATCAACATGAACATCAGCACCTCTTCCACCACCAAGGGAGAGACCCTGCTGGACATGCTCAGAAATCTGGAGGCCATGCACTGCGACATGTTCGTGGTGCGTCATGGCAGTAGCGGGGCAGCCCATTTCTTTGCCAAGCATGTCGCCCCCCACATCAGCATCATCAATGGCGGTGATGGCAGCCATGCCCACCCGACCCAGGGTATGCTGGACATGTTCACCATCCGTCGCCATAAGCCGGATTTCACGGCCCTGCGGGTCGCCGTGGTGGGCGACATCCTGCACTCACGGGTGGCCCGTTCCCAGATACATGCCCTGAACACCCTGGGTGTGCCGGAGGTGAGAGTGATTGGCCCCCGTACCTTGATCCCGGCTGAGCCTGATAGCCTTGGAGTGCATGTCTATCACGACATGAAAGAGGGGCTAAAAGATGTGGATGTGGTCATTATGCTGCGCCTGCAAAGAGAGCGTATGCAGGGAGCCCTGCTTCCCAGTGAAAATGAATACTACCGAACCTACGGCCTCTCCAGAGAAAAGCTGGCCCTGGCCAAACCCGATGCCATTGTTATGCACCCTGGCCCCATCAATCGTGGTGTCGAGATCGAATCCGCCGTGGCCGATGGTCCCCAGTCGGTCATCCTCGAACAGGTCACCAACGGTATTGCCGTGCGCATGGCCGTCATGTCCATGGTGCTGGGCCGTCCTGGCGATGAACAGGAGGCCGGCTAATGGGTATTCATATCAAGGGCGGCCACTTAATCGACCCGGCCAACCAGGTTGATAAAAAATCTGATGTTTTTATTGAAGATGGCAAGGTAACCGGCATCGGGAAAGCGCCCGCCGGTTTTAAGGCCGACACCACCATTGATGCCAGCGGCAAGACTGTTATGCCCGGCATCATTGACTTGCAAGCACGTTTTCGAGAACCCGGCCTGGAACACAAGGCCACCATCGCCAGTGAAACCCGGGCCGCTGCAGCCAGTGGCATCACCACCCTGTGCCTGCCACCTGATACCACCCCTATCCTGGATACACCAGCCGTGGTAGAACTTATTCACCGCAAGAACGAGGCGGCCGGCTTTGCCGAGATCCTTCCCCTGGGTGCCTTGACCAAGGGCCTGGCCGGGGACGAGCTGTCTGAAATGTATGAACTGAAACAGGCCGGCTGTGTGGGTGTCACCAATGCCCGCTATCCTGTTGCCCATACCCTGGTCATGCGCCGGGCGATGGAATATGCGGCCAATTTTGAGCTGACGATATTCCTCAAGCCAGAAGACCACTCCCTGACCAAAGGGGGCTGTGCCCACGAGGGCAGAATCAGTACCCGCCTGGGACTGCCGAGTGTTCCTGAAGCGGCTGAAACCATGGCCGTGGCCCGCCTGTTGATGCTGGTGGAACAAACCGGGGTCAAGGCCCACTTCTGTCAGCTATCCAGCGCCAAGGCCGTGCAAATGATCCACCGTGCCCAGCATGATGGCCTGCCGGTCAGTGCCGATGTCGCCAGTCATCACCTCTACCTGTCCGACATGGACATCGGCTATTTTGATGCCAACTGTCATGTTATGCCTCCCCTGCGTGATCAGCGTGATCGGGATGGCCTGCGTGCCGGTCTGTTAAATGGCACCATTTCGGCAATCTGTTCTGACCATCAACCACATGAACTGGATGCCAAACTGGCCCCCTTCTGTGAGTCTGAACCCGGCATGTCCACTCTCGATACCCTGTTACCCCTGTCCCTGAGACTGGCTGATGAAATCGATATCTCAACAAGCCAGGTAATTGCCTGCCTGACCCAGCATCCCGCCCGTATTCTGGGCCTGCCTATCGGTCAGCTTGGGCTCGGCTATCAGGCCGATATCTGTATTTATGACCCCGAGGCCCACTGGACCGTAAGCCCGGACACCCTGGTCAGCCAGGGTAAGAACTCCCCCTTCATGAACTGGGAATTAAAAGGCCAGGTTAGCCATACTTTATTGGCGGGACAGGTGGTATTTCAGCGATAATACCGCCCCTGATAGTTTTTAAAATTGATGACCAGCCATGAATAAACCCCACCGCGATACCATTTTTGTTGAGCATGCCGAAATTCTCGAGCATACCGCCCACCCGGGTGATCAGCATGTCCTGCGCGTCATGGCACCGGAAATTGCCAGTAACGCCAAGGCTGGCAGTTTTGCCCATATCACCTGTGACCCCATGCTGCCCATGCGCCGGCCCATTTCCATCATGCGAGTGAATAAGGATAAAGGCTGGGTGGACTTCCTTTACAAGGCCATTGGCTATGGCACCGGCCTGCTGGCAAAACGACAGGTGGGTGAACATATCTCGGTAATGGGTCCCATAGGCGTCCCATTTAAAATTGATCTGAGCCGACCACGCGCCCTGTTGATTGGCGGAGGTGTCGGTATGCCACCGATGATCTTCCTGGCCGAAACCCTGAAGAACCTGCTGGGCAGTCAGCCCCTGGCCATTCTCGGTTCAGAAGTCCCCTTCCCTTTCACCACTCGCCCTTCCACCAAGATGATCCCTGGTATCCCTGACGGCGTAATTGCGGCCATGCCATTACTGGAAGACTGGAATATCCCCAGTCGTCTCGCCAGTCTGCAGGGCTACCCTGGCTGCCATGAAGGCTATGTCACCGATCTGGCTCGTCATTGGCTGGATGCACTTGATGATTCCCAACGTAAAGAAATCACGGTCTACGCCTGTGGCCCTCATCCCATGCTGGAGGCCGTGGCAAAAATGGCCAAAGATTATGATTTACCCTGCCAGGTCTCACTGGAAGAATTCATGGCCTGTGCGGTTGGGGGCTGTGCGGGTTGCGTGGTTGAAGTTAAAACCGAAAATGGCCCCGCCATGAAACGGGTCTGTGTCGATGGACCGGTGTTTAATGCTGAGCAGGTGTTTGCTTAACCACCTGCCCTTCCTCAACATAGCTGTCGAGTTCTATCCAGAAGGTACTACCCACACCGGGACGACTTTCTACACCAATTGAGCCATTCATCATCTCCACCAGATGTTTACTGATGGCCAGACCCATCCCAGTTCCCTTGATTCGCTCATCATTATTGAGTCGCTCAAAGGCGGCAAACAGGCGTGATTGTTTGTCCTCGCTGATCCCGGGGCCAGTATCCGTCACACTGATTCGAATTCGGTTATCATTCAGCGTTTCACAGGCAATGCTGACCTCACCACCTGGTTTATTATGGGTGATGGCATTAGAAAGTATGTGATGCAGCACCTGTTGCAAACGACCCACATCGGTCATCACAACGAGAGTTCTATCATCGAGTAGATTGTGTATCTTAATCCCGGCTTGCTCAGCCTCTGGTAGTACATCGGCAACACTGGCATTGATAAGATCTGATAAAAGCACCGCATCCAGGTCGAGATCCAGTTTGTGGGTTTCAAAGCTAGACAGCTCCAGCATCCCGTCTATCAATTTTAATAGTTGCTGGCTGGCCTGCTTCAGTTCATGGATATAACCACGCTGTTCTTCATTAAACTGCTCTGCATCACTTTCGAGTAGTTGACTAAATCCCATGATGACATTCATAGGGGTACGCAATTCATGGCTCACCCTGTTTAAAAATTCAGACTTGGCATGACTGGCCACTTCAGCAATCCGTCTGGCCTCGATCACTTTTCGTTCTACCTCTTTACGATCAGAGATATCTCGTACAATACCACTGAAGAAAACTTCATCATCCACATTAAATTTACTCAGGGCAATTTCGACGGGGAACACCTCGCCATTTTTACGGCGGCCTACTATTTCCCGGCCAATACCTATTACATCAGACGTTTGGGAACTTGAATATCGATGCATGTATTTATCATGCCGTTCCCTGTCACTACCTGCCATGAGTGTGCTGACATTCCTGCCAATAATTTCATACATTTTATAACCAAACATATTTTCCGCTGCCTTGTTATAGGCATCAATCATCCCTGCTGAATTGATCACGATCAGGCCATCCACCATGTTATCGACAATATTGGCCTCGCGAGTCTTGCTTGCCTCGAGTAGACGCATTAATTCAAGACGCCGACTGAGATGCACCGCACCTATCATTAATGACAACATGGCCAGCACGGTATAAATCACCATATTGGTTACTGTGTCTGGCACCCAACTGGTGGCCAGATCAATGATGGTTACATCGGCATGGACTGGAAAATAAAACACAGCGGCCATTCCCGTATAATGCATAGCTGAAATTGCCATCCCCATGCAAATAGCGGCAATGATCAGTGACTGTATTTCTGAACCATGCCTGGCCCTTTCGGCCCACAATTTCATCTGTAATGCGACATAGGAGAGAGCAACGGCCACAAATATTGAGGCCGTAAATATCAGTGGGTCGTAACGCATTAGCGCATCCTGACGCATCGCCGCCATGCCTATGTAATGCATGGCACCGATACCACTGCCCATAAGAATACTTTGCAGGGGCATGCACCACCAAAAAGGTAAGCGAAATATACTGACAAAAAAGATAACCGCACTGGCCAGAACCGCAGGAATAATAGATATCAGGGTCGTCAGTTTGTCATAAACCACATCAAAGGGTAGTGAGTAGGCCATCATGCCAGTGAAATGCATGGCCCAGATTCCAAAACCCAGGGTCCATGATCCCACCGTTAGCCAGGCAAGCTTATGCCATTTTTGTTCACTGGAATTGATACGCTCAGAAAATAAAAATGCGGTATAAGCTGCGATACAGGCCACCACGACAGAGACAATCACCAGAAAGGGATCAAACTGCCCCTGAATGGCATTATCCAAATTCCTTTCGGATTCCAGAAATATAAAGTGAGAGTGTGTTGACATAAGTACCGTTTAGAAAAAACCCGTCATCCATTTCGATATATTGGGTCCTGACGCTATTTCTATCGGCTGTCTATATATAAAGATGAGGCTTAATAACCAGATAGTATTTAAGCTTAACTGGCCTGGTAAAACTTAAGTTGGGTACTTAAAACAAACCCATTTCCAGAACCAGCTTGAGATCAATCACTTTGACGGATTTCAACAGGGATTTGGCAATTTTATGCGGTGTTCGGCTTTGATCCAGCTGATAAACAGGGGTATTTGCCAGTCTGCGCTGAAGCATTTTCTGTAACACTTTTTTTAACAAACTATGATACTTATCCGGTACATTTTTAAAGCTTACCTTCCTAACAACCGGTTGCAGTAAATAAAACTGGCCGTTTTTTTTATTATATTCAAGCTGACCATCAAGTTCAGCGATCCCCTTGCCTGATGAATGGCGTGGAGTCAGTATTTCCAAACCGGCAATAAAACCAATACGATCACTTCCCTCTTTCAGAACAACATCCAGGCTTGATACCCGAACAGTAAATATCAGTTTCTGCTTTTCAATCGGAATTCGTTTATTAATCCTGGCCTGTAATTGATCCTCAGTCAGTGAAATCGTCCAGGCAGTCGCCTGCTTTGTTGAGCACAAAGCAAGACCACAAATTAATAAATAGCGAAGTTTACTTTTCATCTAGCCAAACAACTTAGTTTATTTTTTTTCGGCTTCAATGTTCTGTTCCGCTACAGCGTGTTCATGCTGTTCTGCCATATAAGTCTTAATCGATTTAGTACGCTTACCAGGTAGCCGACGAATATATTTATGAAAAAAGAAATTATTTGGGACTCTTATAATTTCTTCCTCCCCATCATGACTGGCTACCAATGTTGTATGCATCAGGTTTATACCGGTAACTTTGCCAGAAACACGAATGTCCGCAGCTGGATCTTGTAATTCAATCTCATCACCGATGCGAAAAGGAGCAAAGATCACCAGTAGTACCGAACAAAACATATTGCTCAAGACACTCCATACTGCAACAAAGCCAATGGCAAACAATACGATAATGGCAGAAAAGGCCGTCCATAGGCTTTCGACCGACACACCGAAAGTCCCCATAAGCGACAGGATAGCAATAATAATGATCAGCCAGCGGACGGTGAAGGTCGACGTTAATCGTAACTGTTCATGAATAAAGCCATTTTCAGCAAACTTATTAAACAGGCGGGTAAACAGTTTATAGACAGAAAATGCGACGATAAGAATGATACCCGCCTGAATAAAGCTAAGCACTTCCTTATGGCTAAAACCGGCAATGTTGGGTACAAGATTTTCCATGGGTAATATCCAGGCTATGTGGTGAATGAACTATCCAGTAATTCATCGTGGTAGTCTTCCTGGAATTCATCGATCATTTCAGCCACATCTGCCACTTCCCTGAAACGTGCCAGGTGAAACAGGGCATCCCCTTCATTGACCAGAGGCAGATTATTCTTGCCAATGACAATACCTTCTAACGTGGCCTTGATTTCATATTCCACCTCACCAAAGGGATCAGAGATGATACCAAGTAGTTTACCTTTCTCTACATGCGTGCCCAGCTCTACCAGAGTGCGAAAGACACCACTATAAGAGGCCCGTAACCAGCTGCTCGATCTGGCCACAACTGGCTCAGTTAATTTACGTTTACTGCGACTTGGAGGCAGCATCTCAAGTTCGCGCATCACATTCTTAACACCTCTTACCCCAGCACGAATCGAGACCTCATCGAAACGTAGTGCCTCTCCCGCTTCGTATAACAACATGGGCAGACCCAGTTCGACACTGGCCTCTCGTAAGGAGCCATCTCGGATATTGGAATTCAAAATGACTGGTACACCAAAGGCATGGGCCAAACGAGCAGTCTCATCATCATCCAGGTTGGCCCGTATCTGTGGCATATTCGTACGATGGATGGCACCGGTATGGATATCTATGCCATGGGTACATTGCTTAACGATCTGTTCCATAAACACATGCGCCACTCGTGCGGCAAGGGAGCCCTTTTCACTGCCCGGAAAACTGCGGTTTAGATCACGTCGGTCTGGCAGGTAACGAGAATGATGCAACAGGCCATGGACATTCACCACTGGAATGGCGATCAGTATGCCACGCAAACGACGAATTGCCTTGTCGGAGATCAGGCGACGAATGATTTCCACACCATTGAGTTCATCACCATGTATGGCAGCGCTGATAAACATTTTTGGTCCCGGCCTTTTGCCACAAATGATATGCACTGGCATGGACAGGGGGGCGTGGGTATATAAGGTACCCAGTGGCAAATCTACGGTCTCTCGGTGCCCGGCATGAACTGTCGTATGGTTTACTGTAATACTATTGTTTTGCATAAGTATCCGGAATTGTTGTGAATGAGCCCTGTTGTATATCTATAAGTTTGTGAAATATTTCCAGTGTAATGTTATTAGCTTTAGCTTCCTTTCCATTGCAACTGATAAAGATCATGTCGCCGGTCACGCAGGTTTTTCACTGTACCGCTGTTGCGTGCCATCATCAGGGTTTCCGGTCTTAAGTCGGCAATGGCCACGGTTTCCACATTGGGCGTGGTATCTGCGGCAATGCCATCGCGGGCAAAGGGAAAGTCGCAGGGTGTGAGGATGCAGCTTTGCGCATACTGGATATCCATGTTCGCCACATTGGGCAGGTTTCCTACATTGCCGGACATCACCACATAGATCTGGTTCTCCACGGCCCGCGCCTGACAACAATAACGTACACGTAAGTAGCTTTGTCGCTCATCAGTACAAAATGGCACGAACAGGATGTGAATACCCTGATCAGTTAGATAACGGGCCAGTTCCGGGAATTCAGAGTCATAGCAGATCAAGACACCAATAGGGCCACAATCGGTTTCAATGGCATGTAATTTATGCCCACCCTCAATATTCCACCAGTAATCTTCATTGGGGGTCGGATGAATCTTTGCTTGTTCATGCACGGTGCCGTCGCGTAAAAAAACATAGGAAATATTCTCCACCCGCCCGCCTTCCACCCGGGTAGGGTGGGAACCACCAATGATGTTGATGTTGTAACGCAGGGCCATGTCACGCATGGCCTCCTTGAAGCGCGGGGTGTACTTGGTCAGGGCCTCGATGGATTCGGCATGGGACAGTTCCTGGTCTTCGATGGACAACAACTGCAGGGTAAACAGCTCAGGAAAGACAACAAAGTCTCCATCATAGTCTGCTACTACATCGACAAAGTAAGCGACCATCTCCAGAAACTCTTCAAATGATTTTACCTTGCGTTGTTTATACTGCACCGTGCCAACACGAATTGAATCTGGTCTACGAATTCCATGTTTCCTTTGTTTCTGAGTTGTCTCACTGCCTTCTTCAACCTTAGGGTTACGCCACACAAGATGAATACCATAACCCTGTGACTGATGGTCGACTGGCAGATACCCTGGGATAATACCAATCACTTCAAAATCATTATGCAACTGGAACGACAGCACCGGGTCACGCACCTTTTTCTGCTGAACCTGTTCAACATAGTCTTCCACACTGCTATATTTTTTAATTCGTTTAGCCAGGCTTGGTAATCGCCCGGCAAACGCGATCCCTTTCAGACCCAGTGACTGGCACAGTTTCTTGCGTTCAGTATAAAGCCGCTGCCCCAGGCGATAACCTCGGTACTCGGGATCGACGCAGACTTCCATACCATAAAGCCAGTCACCCTGTGGATCATGTCTTGAAGCATAGCCATTACCGGTAATCTCAGCCCAGGTATGTTTTTTTAGAACCGTTTTCTCATCGATCATAAAAGTGGCGCAAAAGCCTACCACCTTATCATTCACCAGAATGACAAACTGACCTTCAGAAAAGGTATTAATTTGACCGCGTAACGCCCCTTGGGGATAACCATCCATGCCTGTTCCCTGGTAGACCCGAGCACTGAGATCAGCAATGGCTGGCACATCCGCCAGGATAGCATTGCGAATAAAAAGATGACTTTTCGGATTACTTAGTTTATTACCAGTTGTCATACAATCCTGTCAGCTTACACCTGTAAAATGTTACGCATAATTTTTGAACTTTTCTGAACACATTGGTTCAACCCTTACCGCGGGTTTTAGTCCTGTTAGGTTTGGCATTTTTTTCGACAAACGCGATGATCATCCCAGCCACATCCTTGCCGGTGGCCTTTTCGATCCCTTCAAGACCTGGAGAGGAGTTCACCTCCATCACCAATGGACCCCGTTCTGATCGTAGGATATCCACCCCGGCCATGTTCAAGCCCATCACCTTCGCCGCCTGTACCGCAGTAGCACGTTCCTCTTTGCTAAGTTTGACTAATTGGGCCTCGCCACCACGATGCAGGTTGGAGCGAAACTCACCTTCCTTTGCTGTGCGCATCATAGAGGCCACTACCTTGTCACCCACTACCAGGCAACGAATATCAGAACCACCAGCCTCTTTAATAAATTCCTGCACAATAAAGTTGGCATCCAGTTCATGGAAGGCATCGATGACCGATTCCGCCGCCTTCTTGGTTTCTGCTAGCACCACACCTCTTCCCTGGGTGCCTTCCATGAGTTTAATAACCAGAGGCGCACCCCCTACCAGCTTGATGATGTCCTGAGTGTCGCTCACCGAGTGGGCAAAGCCTGTGACCGGCAGCCCAACACCTTTACGGGACAGTAACTGTAAGGAACGTAACTTGTCACGAGAACGGCTGATCGCAACAGATTCATTGATAGGATAAACACCCATCATTTCGAACTGACGCAATACTGCCGTACCAAAACGAGTTACCGAGGCACCGATACGAGGGATAATGGCATCAATACCTGAGAGTTTTTCACCCTTATAATAGATAGCTGGGCGATCGGAAGTAATATCCATATAACACTTCAGTGCATCTACCACGATGGCTTCATGGCCACGCTGTTCAGCTGCCTCAACCGTGCGCTGAGTAGAATAGAGACGGTGGTTTCTTGAGAGCACACAGATTTTCATTCTTCCTCTCCTTCGTCATGCTGATAGCTCAGCGTAGGCAAGGCAACCGGATGACTGGCCGGTTTACCTGCGACATGTGAACCTGCTGAGTCCACCAGAAAATGGTCCGCAATGGCGGTGCGTCCCAGCAACATTCGAAAACGCATCGTGTCACGGTTGGTGAGGGTCATCTCGATAGGCCAGGTGGATTTACCCAGCACTACCTGGGTTTTAATTACATAACGTGTCTCAGTATGTCCACCAGAGTCGGTCACATCACGTCGATCAAACACTTCTGCTTCACAATGAACCTCTTTTTCAATATTGCTCTGTATCGGGTGCAAACCAAAACGAACAATGTCCTTGCCATCCCTTTGCGCCTCTTCAACATAAAAGGCGTGCAGGGCCGAGGTACGAGCCCCGGTATCCACCTTGCAGCGTATCTGTTTGACACCCAACTCAGGTAGCGCGACCCATTCACGCCAGCCAAGGATTGGTAATTGTTCCAGTTTCACATTAATAGTGCTGTCCTCATGGGTAAAATTAATCAGCCTTTTGTGTCATAAAGTTTCAGTTCTTTCTGGTGCACCACTATTGAAGCGATACGTAGCATGCCGAGCACCAGCAATAACGCGGTCAAACTGAGTATTAACATATTATCGATGTTGTGTTTAAAGAGACCGATCATGATTTCACGAATAATAAACACAATAGCCGCATCGGCAATAAAGGTCATCCTCAATCGATGGCAACTGAAGTATTCAACCAGTGAACGTGATAATTCCACCAGGATAAATAGAGTCAACACATCAGTGATAATAGTCTGGTAATGACCAGTAATACCGCTTGCCTGAAAAAGATGGACAAGATTGACAAACAGTTTCAACGCACCAATACCTATCCCCAACACCAGGAAAAGCAGGATGATGGCAAATACGACATCAACCGTATAAGAAAAGATTTTTTGTAACTTCTCGACAGGTACAGTTTGTTCTCCAGGCCTTGTCATCATCGTGAGTCTCCCTGTATCCCAGGGCAAGTGGGGGTGCTTGTATATTGTTGTTCAGAATCAACCAGATATTTACCCTTCAGGAAGCTACGCCCGATCAACATGTGATATTTAAAGTTTTTCCGCGCAGCCAGATTGACCTCTACGTCCCGCGAAATATTGCCAAGACATATCCACAATTGCACCACGGGCCGCCTGATGGGTAACGCCATTTTACGTTTAATATCAGCATAGCGCAGTACCTTGCGTTCAATCACCGCTGAATGGTCATGCCGGTCACTGATGCTGAACCGCACCCACTCTTCACCATTACGTTCAAATTTTTTCAATATTTTTGCCTTTATAGACGAATTGTCCGCACCCGTATCAATCTTGGCATGTAAGCTAAGCTTGGCCTCTCCAATATGGATCGTCTCCAGCCAGCCAATCACCTGCTTATTAGCTGCTACCACCACTGACTGATAAAAGAATAGCAAGCTTCCTAACAAGAATCCGGTTGATACACGCGAGTACATCGACAAATGACACCTCAATTAATCAGAATCAAATACTTTATATTGTATTACGGTACAATTTAAAATCAGGTTCCGCTATATATAGCTGCTAATACTAATTAGCAAGATATAATTTTATAAATAGCACTACAAATGATGACATATCCAGTTTAGATGAATACCAGGCAGCAGACAGCCAGTAATCCTGACACCAGGCCGGTCAGCCTGGGGTTTATTTTTGGCCTGTGTCTTTTTGCTCTGATCGCCATACTGTCTCGTCTTTGGTTAATGGGCCCGACTGAGCTGGCAGGGGGAGACCGTCTCTGGCAGCTGAGTATCGATGCCAGCCTCAAAGCCGAAGCCCAGACGACCTCAGTGCAAATCCATCCTCCTCTTGAAACCTCAAAACTGAAGATTATTCAACGCAGCCTGCATCATCCGGGATTTCGGATACGGAACTGGAAAGAAGACGCACTAGAACGACGCAGTATCCTGGCCTTTGCCAATCGCCATGGTATTCAGTCACTCAAGGTGGAATTTTTTATTCATCAACTAGCCAGTCAGAGTCAGCCACAAAAAAGCAAACGCAGCCTGCTGACCAACTCACAAAGAGAACAATTGTTGCAGGACTCAGAGATCCTGCAAATGTCCAACCCTATTGTTCAGCAAACGTTGCGTTCACTTGCCCCTGCCCCGGCAGAACGGCCACAAGTCATAGAAAATATATTCAGTTATCTGCAACTTTTTACCGCCAGTTACCAGAAAGATGAATTGAATGTACCAACCACTCTGTCCAATCGACGTGCCACAACACTAGACCGTGCCCTGGCAATGGTGGCCCTGTGTCGGGCGGCCGGTTTTCCCAGCCGGGTTATCAGTGGACTGATCCTGAAAGAAGAGATAGAAACCGAACCCCATTACTGGGTCGAGGTTTATCTGGATGAGCAATGGCTTGCCTATGACATAGCGGCAGGATATCGAGAGGCAGTTCCTGAGAACTACCTGTCACTGAGAAGAGATGGTTTCGACATTGTTCAGGTGCTGAATGGTGAGCTCATGAAGGTCAATTATGATCTTGAACGTGAATACGACCATCCTTACCTGAGCCAATTTAAATCAAAGAATTTTTTAAGCATTTTCAACCTGCAACGTCTGCCGCTGGATACTCGAAACGAACTGGCCATTTTGATGTTGTTACCCCTGGGGGTATTGATAACGGCATTGTGCCGTCATCTGGCGGGATTACGTAGTTACGGTGTCTTTACACCCACCCTGCTTGCCCTGGCCATGGTTTACACGGATATCCTGAGTACACTTCTGGTATTTTTTATTGTCAGTGGCCTTGCTGTGGCTGGCCGCAGTCTGTTTCCAGCCAGCATCACCCGTATACCGCGCCTGGCCATTATCTTTACCCTGGTGGCCCTGCTGCTGAGCTTTACCTCCTCCTTGATGGATTATTATGATTTGAGACAGGGCCAGGGCATTATTCTGTTACCGATTATTATTCTGACTTCTCTGGTTGATCGCCTCTATCGAACAATTGAGGATAAAGGTATCACTATCGCCATGCATCGACTGGCCTGGACAGTCATCATCACCCTGTTATGTTTACCCGTGGTACAGTTTGAAACTTTGGGTCAATTACTTTTATCCTATCCGGAAATTCATTTTGTCAGCCTTGCCCTGTTCTTGTTGCTTGCCGATTACAAAGGTAAACAGCTTATTCATTTACCACTCATAAAATTCCTGGCAGAACCTGAGAGAGAGAAAAAGCCAAAGACCAAACCCACAGAAGGAGAGCAACATGCACCTTGACCCTGCCCTGCCCGGTATTGTCGCTGCCCTGTTGGCCGTTTTACTGGTCGGGCTGATCCTACACCGGCTAAAACAACCCCATGTTGTAGCCTACCTGGTGACTGGCATCATCCTCGGCCCCCATGTGATAGGGCTGTTCTCAGATCAACAACTGATCGAGCGCCTCGGTGCCATGGGTGTCGTGCTGCTGTTATTTTTTATTGGCATGGAAGTCTCTCCCCGTAAGCTCGTTGCCAGTTGGCGTATTGCTGTGGTTGGTACCACTATCCAGATCCTGCTTAGCGTATTATGTGTCTGGTTGTTGGGTAAGTGGCTGGACTGGCCACTGTCACGCAGCATCCTGCTGGGTTTTGTCATCAGCCTGAGTAGTACCGCCGTGGTTCTGAAGATCATGCAGGAAAGTGGCGAACTGGAAACCGAAACCGGCCAGAATGTACTGGGCGTCTTGTTAATGCAGGACATGGCCATTATCCCCATGCTGATCATCATCGGCCTGATGAGTGGCGATGTGCCTGATAGCCGACACATGATTCTGCAGATCATCGGCGGCATCTCGATGATCGCTTTGCTGGCCTGGTTGATGTTGAAAGAGACGGTACATCTACCCCTGGCGAAGTGGCTGAAGGGTGATCATGAGATGCAGATATTCGCGGCCCTGATCGTCTGCTTTGGTCTGTCCCTGCTCACCGGCCTGTTCGGCCTGTCGACTGCGCTAGGAGCCTTTGTCGCCGGTATGCTGATCGGTGCCGCGCGGGAAACCCAGTGGGTGCACAACAGCCTTGAACCCTTCCGGGTGATCTTCGTGGCACTGTTCTTTGTCTCTATCGGTATGCTGGTGGACATAGGTTTTATCAAACAACACTGGCAACAAATTCTGTTACTGGTACTTGCAGTGGTGATCACCAATACCTTTTTAAATGCCATCATTATTCGCCTGCTGGGTGATAGCTGGCCGGACAGTCTGTATTCCGGTGCCCTGTTATCACAAATAGGGGAGTTCAGTTTCGTACTGGCCGCAGTGGGACTGCAGGCAAAACTGATCACCAATTATGGTTACCAGCTGACTGTTGCGGTTATTGTTATCAGCCTCATGCTCAGCCCTGCCTGGATCCTTCTGGCAAGGCAATTGTTTTATCCAAAACAAAAAGTCTAAGTAAGCAAAATTATTTACTGCCGTTACGCTTGTATAAAACAATAAATAGTTATAAATACATGTCTGTTGTCTACTGTATCTGGCCTTATGCCAGCAAAAGGATCTCGTGATGGAACATATCGAATGGAGTACCCAGTTCTTTTCCGGTGTCACCGAGATTACCGGACAAATGATGGCGTATTTACCCCGTGTTCTTGCTGCCGTGGCCGTGCTCTTTGTCGGCTGGTTCATCGCCAAATTAATTCGCATGCTCAGTGACCATGTTATCAGTGGGCTGGACCGATTCTGGCATAAGGCCGTTTTACGAAGTGGCCTGGAACAATTACAGCCACGTTATCCGCCAGCGAAGATCGCAGGAGAAATTCTTTACTGGTTAGTCATCTTGTTATTCATTGCCCTCGCTGCACACATTCTTGGTATGGCCGTGTTTGTCGACTGGCTAACTGCAGTCGTAGCCTATCTTCCCCAGTTACTGGCCGGTCTATTGATCGTGCTGGCCGGTTTTATTGTCAGTTCTCTGGTGCGTGATCTGGTTGCCGCCACTGCATTCTCTTCCGGTATGTCACAGGGTGATCTGCTGGGTCGTGCCGCTCAAATGGTGATCCTGCTCACGGCCATCATTCTGGGTATCGATCAAATCGGTATCGATGTCATGTTCCTGGCCGTAGTACTGGGCATCATCCTTGCCGCCACCCTTGGTGCCGTGGCCCTGGCATTCGGTTTCGGTGCTCGTGTACATGCCAGTAACATTATCGCCGCACACCAGTTACAACAGCTCTATAAACCCGGTGAACGGGTACAGATAGGTGATATCACGGGCAAGATTATTGAAATAACCACAACCCGCGTAGTTCTGGATGCCAGTGAAGGTCGTGTGAATATCCCGGCAAGTCAGTTCGAGACATCCGTCTCAATCCTGCTGACCGAAAGTGACAAACATGAAGGCAACTAATCGACTCACCCTGAGTTTCCTGCGTGAACACCCGCAAGATGCTGCCCAGTTTTTGCAACGATTACCCCTCGACATGCAACTGCCCCTGTTGCTGGCCGTAACTGCGGAAGATGCTGCCAGCTTGCTGGAACATTTTCTGCCTATCTCGGCAGCGGCCTGCATCCAGGGCGTAGAACCGAGCCAGGCGGCCCGGCTGTTAACACCGATGCCTGTACGCAGTAGTGCACGCATAATGGCGGTGGTTAAACAAAGTGGTGTAGTGCAACCGATCCTCAACCTACTACCCAGGCAGTCTGCTCAACGCATCCGCCAGTCACTTCGTCATCCGTCAGCAACGGTGGGTGCAATCATGGATCGTGATTATTTTGCCCTACCAAACGATATTAGTGTGGCCGAAGCCATCAAGCGCCTGCAACGATCGGACAAACCCATTAGCGGCGAGATCTATATCATCAGCCCAAACTTCAAACTGTCTGGAATGATTGATCTTGATAGCCTGTTCAAGGCAGGACGGCAGTTACCCTTGCGCAGTGTGATGAGCCGTCATTCGCCATCGGTTTCCGTTCACGCCCGTATCAAACAATTATCATCACGCCAGGAATGGCAACATCTACACTACCTGGCTGTCGTGGATACTGAGGGAGAGCTGGTGGGGATGCTGCACTACCCGAAACTATTACAGGCCGCCGGTGAAACAACGGGAGATAAGCCGACAACAGATGCCTTCGGTAGCATGCTATCCATCGCCGGCCTTTACTGGATCGCCATTGCCGAGCTGGTTGATGCCATCATGTCAGGTCGTTTTGGTAAATCAGTCAGGCCCAACAAAAGACATCCATAATGGATAAACTCGAACAGACCGTACAGGCACTCAATCAGACCTATTTGCAACGTTATCCCGCTGAGGCTGTGGCCACAATTGCGGGTATGCGTATTGCTGATGTCACCGAATTGCTCACATCACAGTCCATGAACGAGGCCATTACCATCTGGCAACAACTACCAACCGAAATTGCCAGCGCAGAATTGAATCGTCTGCCTGATGAATTGTGTAAACAACTTCTGCTACGTGCCGATGCGGTACGGATAGCCCGTTCATTAGTGCGACTGGATGAAGCAGACAGGCAACGGATCCTGTTATTCTCAGATCCTTTAAAACAGCGAGAATTATCAGAACTTGCGCAATATCCGGAGGACAGCGCAGGCTCTGTCATGGATGTCCGTTTTGTCTCACTCAGAGAAAGTATGAGTGTACGGGGTGCCCTGCAACGTATCCGTAAACGTAAACCAGAGTTCACCCGCCAGCTCTTTATCATCGACACGGCTGACCGTTTGCTAGGGATGGTGGACATACATGATCTGGCCCTGACCGATGGCAAGGAAGCTCTGCTCAGTATTGCCAAACCTATCCCGACTGCGGTATTGCCTACAGCACATCGAGATGAGGTCGTGACTGAACTGGACATGCACAAGCTGTCTGATCTACCGGTGGTGGATCTCGAAGGCCGCCTGGTTGGTGTTATCCACTACGATGCCCTGGTCAGTGCCGTGCGGGAAGAAACCAGTGCCGATATTCTCACCATGGTGGGTGTCAGCCGTGATGAACGGGCCCTGTCACCCATCAACTTTGTAGTGCGCAAACGGCTACCCTGGTTACAGATCAATCTGATTACCGCCTTTATTGCTGCGGCAGTCGTCGGCCTGTTTGAGGATCTGATTGCAAAGTTTACCGCACTGGCGGTACTGCTTCCCGTCGTAGCCGGCCAATCGGGGAATACCGGCGCCCAGGCACTGGCCGTAACCATGCGCAGCCTGGCCTTACGGGAAATCGGCACCAGCCAATGGCGCCTAGTGGTTTACAAGGAGATGATGGCAGGTCTGATCAACGGGCTGGCGGTATCACTGGTTACTTCCCTTGGTGTTTTTGTCTGGAGTCACTCTGCAGGGCTGGCTCTGGTCATAGGGCTTTCCATGATCATTGCCATGGTGGCGGCCGCTCTGTCCGGGGTTATTATCCCTATTATCCTGAGCACCATGGGTCAGGATCCAGCCCAATCTTCTTCCATTATTCTCACCACCATAACCGATGTCATCGGCTTTTTCAGTTTCCTCGGTATCGCCACCCTGTTATCCGGAATGCTCTAGATGGTCAGTGAGAAGCTCAGATACATTTTCAAACCGGGAAAGATCATCTTGTCCGGATGTTGCTCCAACACAGGTGACATGGTTTGAAAAATATACTGGATATTCTTTTTATCGGACTGGGCTCGAAAAACAGGCTGCTCATCGCATTAGGTCTCAGCCTGATACTAGGCTTCCTGGATTATTTAATTGGACCTGAATTATCACTTGCGGTTTTTTATACCCTGCCCATCATGCTGGCCGCCTGGTATGGTCGAACGAGAGATGGCCTTGTTGTGACCATATTTGCCACTTTGGTCTGGTTTTTTGTAGACATGATTCATGGCCAATATGAATCAACTAATTATCTTTTCGTCTGGAACAGCTTGTTCAGGCTGATCTATTTTCTTATTGTCTTACGACTGCTGGCGATTATCAAAAACCGACTACTGCTAGAGGAAACGCTAGCCGATACCGATTCGTTAACCGAACTACATAACCGTCGTTTTTTTCTCGAACAACTGGAGCGGGAATGTGCCCGGGTAAGGCGCTATCCAGAACCACTTACCCTTGCCTATTTTGATCTTGATAATTTCAAACAGGTTAACGACAGCAAGGGCCATGAAACAGGCGATAAACTTCTTAAAACCGTCGCTAATATCCTGTCAGCAAACATTCGCACTTCCGACTATGCCGCCCGTCTGGGTGGCGATGAGTTTATTGTGCTGTTTCCAGCCCTGAACCAGAACATGGCTTTGCACACCCTGGAAAAACTCCAGGCGAAACTGCTCTCAGGTATGAAAAAACATAAATGGCCTGTTACCTTTAGTATCGGTGCCATTACATTCAACACAGTTATGGATTCCTCAAAAGACATGGTCAAACAAGTCGATAACCTTATGTACAAAGTTAAGAAATCGGGTAAGAGCCGTATCCAACATATTATCTGGTCGAAAAAGAATAACTAAATATCCTAGAAACCATTTACTTTCTCTGTTGGAAATAGAACAATTTTACATCCACTTTCGTTTGCGGAAGATCAGGTACAACAACAGGCCAACTGCGCCCAGAATATAACAAACCCATAGAAAGGCCTGTTTGTTTTCAGCCCCGGGGATACCACCCACATTAATCCCAAGTAGTCCAGTCAGAAAGGTCAAAGGCATAAACATCGCAGCGACCATGGACAACATGTACATGCGTTGATTGAGTTGTTCTGCTACTCGGTTAGCCAGCTCTTCCATGGCAATAGCCGCCCTCTCACGGGTCGCATCCAGATCTTCCACAACCCGTACCATGCGATCATGTGACTCACGCAGATACATGCGATCGGCTTCTGTAAACCAGCTTATCTTGTCCGATTGCAGACGGGCCATGGCTTCACGTTGTGGGGCCAGATAACGGCGTAAATTGATGGCCTGTCGACGCATTTCAACCAGCAGGTTCCGCACGGTCTGGCTCTTCTTTTCCAGCATGGTCTCTTCCAGCCCAGCCACCTGCTCTTCCAGATATTCAACCACGTCATGGATTCGACCCACCATTAGATCCGCAACAACAGCCAGAAAATCACCACAGGAAACGGGGGCCTTACCTGCAGTAATCGCGGCCAGCATATCGGCCTCCCACATGTGTCGGCGATAACGGGTGGTGATAATACGATTGCCATTTAACCAGATCCGCAGGGCCACCATGTCTTCCGGATTGGCACCGGGATTGAGGTTAACCCCACGCAGGTTGACCAGCAGACCATCCTGACTAACAACGGTACGGGGTCTCGTCTCATCCTTAAGCAAGGCCTCGACATCGGCAGGATGAAGTTCACTGCTATTACTTAACCAGTCCTGTGCCTGTTGCTGGGTATAGTCAAAGTGTAACCAGAAAAACTCACCATCCTGGGTGGTACCGGGTATCTCTGAATGTGTAAGTTCACGGCCATGGCCCTTACCATCCAGAAGAAAGGCATGTAACAATCCATCTATAGACATGACACTACCTCGGTAATGTAGTATTAACGGTGGGAAGCTCATTCAATCATAATATAAAAGTTAACATAGCTCTATGACTGAGAGTCAAATGAAGTGTTTACCAAAACTGGGCATCAGTAGTTGCCTGCTGGGTGAAAATGTTCGCTACGATGGAAAAAATAAAAAGGATGAGTTTATCCTGCAAAAACTATTAACTGATTTTGAATTAGTCCCATTCTGTCCAGAGGTAGCGATTGGTATGGGCATCCCGCGACCACCGGTTCATCTGGTAGATGCTGAAGGTGAAATACGCTCGATAGGGATTGACAATCCAGACCAGGATATCACTGTTCCACTGAAAGAATATGCTGACCAGATTCATGAACACCTTGCCGACTTGTCCGGTTATATTTTTAAAAGCAAATCACCCAGTTGTGGAATTAATCAGGTAAAGGTATGGACTGGACAGGAATATCAACTTATCGGCCAGGGTATATTTTCTAAAGCAATTATCCAGTCTTTTCCAGATATGCCTGTGATTGATGAACAACAGTTTAAAGATGTATTGCTTCTACAACAATTTTTAAAGAATGTTAAAAAGTATCACAGCACACTAACAAACTAGCATCTGAAACAATTGTTATCGCTCCCGTAACACAGCTTTACACTACGAACGATTATTAAATTCATTTACTACCGATAACTTTTTTATGCCGCTAACGGCTATAAAAATTATTGGTTATAGAAATGAGTCAGGGTGATATCGGTTTAACACCACAGCAGATTGCCATACTGGATAATATACTAAATGATATGGGTTACCATGGAGAATGGTGCTTTTACGTGGTCAAAGATCAGGACAGTACAAGCTATGGTGGGTATATACCGGCCATGGTATTTAAGGATGTAAAAAGTTATTTTTCCATGAATGGGCCAATATATGGCGATACTCCCTTTATCATTGGCCAGACACTGGAAGAAGCCGTACTACGTTGCAGGCTT
>JAOULO010000128.1 GCA_029881995.1 Gammaproteobacteria bacterium | reverse complement strand
ATCAAGATAGATGATCGCCCAGTTCCCCCTCCTTGCAGGACAAAATTGCCGGGAGCAATTTTGGACGACCGAACAGGTCGCCCGAAGGGTGAACACCATGGACGGTGTGAATCAAGGGTTAGGGGGTGGTGATAATAAAACATAAACAACAAGCCCTGGCGTCCCTGGCGCCCTGGCGGTTAACAGGTAACAAAATGAAAATATCCATGATCGCTGCCATGGCCGATGATCGCGTGATCGGCATCAACAACACTCTGCCCTGGAAACTGCCGAATGACATGAAATGGTTTCGCCAGCAGACCATGGGCAAACCCATCGTCATGGGCCGCAAGACCTTCGAATCCTTCGGTGCCAAACCTTTACCGGGCAGAACCAACATCATCATTACCCGCGATGAAAGCTATCAGGCCGATAATTGCATTGTTGCGCACTCCATTGATGAAGCTATCAAAGCCGCCGGCGCTGTTGCCGAGATCATGATCATCGGCGGCGCCTCTTTCTATGAACAAATGCTGCCCAAAGCCGATCGACTCTACCTCACCTTTGTCCACACCCAGGTTCAGGGCGACGCCTGGTTTCCAGAGTGGAGTGAGACTGAATGGCGACAGGTTGAACGTATCGACCATGATGCCGATGATAAAAACCCCCATGCGCACAGTTTTGTGATCCTGGAACGATACGTTTGATAAATGGTTCTTTATTTTAAAGATATACCTAGTTCTCTCTGGTAAAGCATGTCGGTTATTTTTACATTTTAGGTTTGTGGTCAAGTGCCTGACATTAGCCAGATTGGATGGCGGTGTAGACGAAATTATCGAAATCCAGGTCTGGCTGGTTAAGGATTAAGCGCTTTTCTTTCGTTGGCTAATTTAGAGTACGTCGAAGAATCTTACATAGTGTGAACTGCATCACGGTTAAAAAATGTTAACTTATTGAGTTTAAATGATTAATATTTCTGGCATCAATTTTGCCTTTAACGAGTAGATTTTTATTAATTAATACGTAGTAAAACAAGGGAAAATATATATGAAAAATGTTTTTAGTCTACTGGCTACACTGATGCTTGGACTCACTGTTGGTTTGACGCCGGTACATGCGGTGGTTATTGGTGGGGAAATCTCGATTTCTGGTGGTTTTGTGCCTGGTGAGGGTGCTAGTCTGGCGGATGCGACGAGCATTGATTTTCTTGAATGGAATGGTACCTCATACGTGAGCGGCACGGCTGGCGGTTCATTTACAGTGGCTGCTGTTTCGGGAGACTTTGCAGATTATGTAACTCCAAGTCCATTTATTCTTGGCAACATCAATGATTTTAGCTTTGATAGCTCATTTACCCCTGTGAGTCCACTGTGGGAGATCGGTGGTTTTGCTTTTGACCTGACCAGTGTGTCCGTCGATACTCAATCGGACACTACGCTGGTATTGTATGGCCAAGGTTTTATATATGGTAATGGCTTTGATGTGACTGAAGGGCGCTGGATTCTGACTGGCAATTCACTTGGTTCAACATTTAGCTGGTCATCAACTACAGTACCTGAAGCACCCACATTGGCACTGCTTGCGATTGCTCTGCTTGGTTTAG
>JAOULO010000090.1 GCA_029881995.1 Gammaproteobacteria bacterium | reverse complement strand
CCGTTATTAAGTGTAGTAAATGTATGATTAATTTTTTAGAGGAACTGCCATGAGAGCGATAGATGAATTATTTATCAAGGTGTCACTGGTATTATTCGGTCTGTTTGTAGTGTTGCTGCCCTTTTTTGGTTAATGCCTGTTAACGGCTATTTTTTATTTGCTGCCGAAATATCCGTCATCGCAAACAGCAGGCCCTTTTCTACCCACACCTTAACCTTGACCCCCCTTGACCAGGCTATCCTGGGTGACTGACCCTTATCGATATCCGGCATATCTCCAAAGATGTTTTTACGGTATTCCGTTTGATAGAGGGTGTCTGTCTGCTGGCTATCGGGATTAATTAATCGTAGTTGAGCCGCCGTAATACCCTTTAGTGAACAGTATCGTCCTCCAAGTAAATTCTCTTTGAAGGCTGAGACTTCACGACTTGGTCGTAATAGAAAATCCAGTTGAGTGAAGTAGTGGATCAGGCCATCAAGATTATTGGTGTGGACCTCCAGTGGTTTCAGATGCAGGTGGTTCTTAACCACTTCGTTGGCTATCTGTTGAAGCATACTTTCTGGAACCTTCTTGTCATCAAAGGGCATCAGGATTCCAATGAGTAGCGCAATAGCAAAGACACTGGCCAGCATGGCGGTTAGACGTAAACGTCCTGCAGTAAAAGTCTTTTCTGATGGTTTTTGTTTTGCAATTGTCGCCTGTAGTTGTACGAGTTGTTCAGTCGACAAGTTGTGTTCCTTCATTTTAGTAACTAGGGATTCTTTAAGTGGCTTTTTCATAAACACTCCCCTGTGCTAAGTGCATGCTTATGCTGTTTAAGACGTTTTCGTAACCGGTGTATGCGAGACAGAATGGTACCTCTGGGTATTTCCAGCTGGGTGGATATTTCGTTAACAGAATATTCTTCCACCGCCCATAAAAACATAATTTCACGATCAATGGGCTCGAGTAATTGCCAGATGTCCTCCAGTTCTTTTTCATCTATTAATATGTCTTCCAGGCTACGAATATCGATATTGATGGGGGTTTGATCGGTGTCCAGTTCATCGTGCGGAAATCGCTGTTGGTGTCGGCCCGTATCGATAAATTGGTTACGAATAATACTGCGTGTGTACCCAAGTAAGGAAGAAGGTTTGTTGGGGGGCTTACGTAAACAGCGCTCAACAGCATCCTGTAATAGATCATATGCAGATTGTTCATTGGCTGTCAGTGCGCAGGCATAGCGAAATAGCTGCTGTAATTGTTCTGTATCGAACATATCTATACCTGTTGTCCCTTTTTGTGATCGGCAATAAAACCTGTCACCCAGCCGCTTTGTATCATACTCGGTAGTTCATATAAACCGACAAAGGTTTCTTTTTCATATTGTTGCTCCATATCGGCCAGTGACAGGCCGGTTTGGCAGAGCTCGATAAAACGGTAAACCATGTCCGAGACAGCTTTAATTTCCACCGTATCCATTCGATAGATGATGTGGTAGTGATGCTGAAGATCAGGTTGATATGTCTCTTTTGGTTCGGCATTTTTGTGGCTCAACCAGATATCATAAACCGGGTATGGGCTATTAAATAAAAACAGTGAGTGACTTAGTTGAGGTACGAGACTTGTACCATGTTGATTCGTAAGATCTGTTAAGTCCTCCAGCTTGAATACAGCGTCATCCTGAGTAAATAGCGATTGATGCCAGCCCCATTCTAGTCGGGCCAGATCTGGCAAATAAAAAAAATCTTTGAGTGTGTCATGTTTATCAATTTGTTCATCAAGCCAGTCAGGAAAATGATCTCCATATTGATCCAGCGTGCACTTGCGTGAATGTGTCGACCACAAATAATCATTAGCCAGATTAGCAAAACAGGCATCACCAAGAATTTGCAGGCAAACGGGAAAGACCATCTCCATGACGCGATAATGCATCCCTGAGATACTGTGTTGATAAACTTTAATACGATCAGCCGGGGTAAAGTGCTGAGTCATGTGGATGATCTCTTCGGCCAGCTCAAACTCACGGAGGGATACATCGGGTTCAAAGGCCCGGCAAAGAATTTGTTGGCTTATCTTCAGGTTCATCAGGCCGACTCCAGGAGGGCTTCCTGCATCGTGTTCTGGCGTATATCTTCCGCGATACTGGCCTGCTGTTGAAGCACCTCAAGCGCGGGGATGTCGTTGTCCCACTCAATCAAGCAGGGGATCTCTGGTGCCTGACCGATGGTAGTTTTAAATAATTCCCATACTTCATCGCTGATGGGGTGGTTGTGGGCGTCCAGCAGGTAATGGCCTCGATCTTCATAGCCGCCAAGATGAATTTCCTTTACCCGAGAAAAATCAATATTGGACAGGTATTTATTCGAATCAAAACCATGATTACAGGCGCTGACATAAATATTATTCACATCAAGTAGTACATGGCAGTCGGCCTGTTTCGCAAGCTCATTCATAAAATCCCATTCGTCCAGGGTGCTGTGTTGATAGCTAAGGTAGCTTGATGGGTTTTCTATCAGGATTTGTCTGTTCAGGATATCCTGAACTTGTAGAATGCGATCGCAGATATGTTTAAGCGAATCTTCCGTATAGGGCAAGGGTAGGAGTTCATTATAGTGTTGGCCATTGAGTGTGCTGAAAGACAGATGATCGGAAACAAATATCGGATCCAGTTCCTCGCCAAGTTGCTTAATTTGCTTTAAGTAATTTATTTCCAGGGGATCAACGCCACCTAAGGACATGCCAACACAATGAAAGCTGAATACATAATCCTGTCGAATGGTTTGTAGTGCGTGTTTAACGGGGCCACCTGGTTCCAGATGGTTGTCGGTGAGGATCTCAAACCAGGGGATGTCCGGATTATTAAACAACACATCCTGGATATGACAATGGCGCAGACCGACCCCTGTTCCAGAAATCGGTCCAGCCATGTTACTCAGAGTCGAGTCCGCCATTTAGTTCTTGGCAGGCTTAATTTTGGCCACCTTACCGCCGACGATCTTGGCGCAGGTTCCCTTGGGGACATAGACCCATTCCTTAGGGTCATTATGCATTGAAGCCATACCAGAACATTTGTGTTTGCCGTCCAGGGAGCCGCAATCATTTTTGCCTTTCTTGGCGATACCGGCACATTTTTCCCAGAACTTGGGTTGATCCGGTACGGCGTGGGCGGTCGTCGTGAGGCCCGATCCCATGGCAACCAGGCTGGCTAAAGTTGTACTGACTAATGTTTTGTTTTTCATATGTTTCCTTCTCCTTAATCTAGGTGAGATAACAGACACACAGGTCTATCCAGATGTAAGACGAACCAGCAGGGGGTTTGATTGCAGAAAATGAGCAATTTTGAGGTGAATTTATTGATTAGAAAAAAGAACAGCTTTCACCAAAATACACTTTAGTGGCCTGCATCGGGTTGAGCTGATGGGGTATCCAGCAACCCGTAAGTCTGTCAGCTGGCTGGGGGCGGCCCTGTTTCGTTTTCGAGAGAATAAAATCGCCGAACTCTGGGTATTGGGTGCCTTTAGAGCCCAGGAAATGCAGCTCAAGAAAGAATCCTGAATTTGCCACTTCGTTCAGGTTCCACAACATAAATTCAAGTGACCGCCTGATATACCGCTATATGAGTAACGATATGATTGTATACCGTTCTACCGTCATGATTATAGTGCTAAGTGTTTGAAAGGATTGAGTTTATGCGTTTTTGTTCTATCAGGTCTGTATTGTTTTTACTACTCTTAATACCAGCATCAGCGAGTGCGTGGGACGTAGATGTCTACGGCGGTATGTCATCAGGTTTCTCAGTGCGGGAGCAAAAAGATCCGGCCAATGATCATGTTGATGGGGGGGAAAAAATCTATTTCGGGACCCGATTTCTGGGCCCCATTGGCCTGGAATTTACCTATTACAATCTGGGTAAATTTGAGAATGAAACTACCGAGGTCAGGGCAATGGGTGCCGCCATGCTGTTTAACTTTGATGTGCGTGGTATGACCGTGTTTGCCAAGGGCGGTATTGTCGGTTGGGAGGAGCGTTACCTGCTGACTTCTACCAAAGAAAAAGGCCAGGATGTCATGTTTGGGCTTGGGATTAACCTCGCGGTTGATAAGCACGTCCTGTTTCGTACCGAAATTGAACGGTTCAGAAAAGTGGGCAAGGATGACAACACAGGTGCTGCCGGTACAGAAATGACTCTGCTGTCTTTTGGGGTGAACTTCCGCTTTTAATCAGTCAGATTCCGGCATGGCCCGGATGTACACATCCTGCTTACTGTAGGGGATCTCGATGCCTTCTGTGTTGAATTGCTTGTAAATTGCCGTATTCAGGATATCGATCACCCGGCCCCGTTCCTCGGGTTTGTATACCCAACACATCAGATCAACATCCAGACTGGAGGCACCAAAGCGTCGGAAACGTACCCGGGGCTCTGGATCGTCACACACCTGGGGTTCTGCCTGGGCGATATCCATCAGGATGCTCTTGACCTGATCAATATCCGAGCCATACGCCACTCCCACACTGACCCGGATTCGAAACTTCTCATGGGGTCCTCCGGACTCATTAATAATTCGGGTATTGCCCATAATGGCATTGGGGATGGTGACTTCAACGTCGTCCCGGGTCACAAGCCGGGTACTGCGTAAACCAATAGCCGTGACCTTGCCCCGCTCACCACCGTCCAGCACCACATAATCTCCCAGCTTGTAGGGTGCATCGGCCAGAATGAATACTCCCGAGAACAGGTTGGCCAGGGTGTCCTTGGCGGCAAAACCGATGGCGATACCGAGGATACCGGCCGAGGCCAGCCAGGCGGTCATGTCGATATGCCAGGCGCGGAAGATAAAATAGATGGCGATCAACAGGATCAAAATGAAACCCAGGTTCTCAAACAGGGGCTGGGTTTGTGGCCTCACCAGTGAAGAGGCATGACGATGCTGGCTCATGCTCTTAAGGGCAATTCGTGAGATGCGAACCAGAAAGGCCGACCAGATAATAATCATAAAGGTCGCAATAATGGATTGAATTACATCGTTAGTGACAGACGATAGTTTCAAGGGAAGCAGGGCAGTGAGTATGCCGATAAAAATCACAGTCCAGAACATTGGGCGTCGGATAAGCTCAATTACCTGGTCGTCCCATTTGAAATCGGTACGCATGGCGAACTGGCCAATTACTCGTGTCAGCAAGGTGGTGGTTAGTTTGGCGACAAGTAAGGCAATTAGAAATATTGCCACAGACTGAGTGGCAGGGTGGTTACCAAGAAAACCGATCAGAGGCTCAATACTTTGTAGGAGTTTATTTAGTAGAGCAGTTTGTTGTTCCGGCATCTCGATATCCTATATTTTTTTAGTTAACTCCATTGGTAAGAAATTAATAGTATCGTGAAAGCACATAGTTGGACATGTTAATCTGTTTTACATTTCGAGAAATTATATTCCTGTGAAGAATTGAAAATTCTGGCATATTACATGTCAGATGCCTTGGCTGCTAAAACTAACCAGTATTTCTGGTGGTTACACCTAAGATTTAGCATGTGTTTTCGCACTTCCTTAAGTTAAATACTATTTTGTGAGATTCCTGAATGGAATACAAAAATTTACCCGATTTACAGGGCTGGGCGGCCTTAAGGGCTGTGGTCGAAAAAGGGGGGGTCTCTGCAGCGGCAGAAAAGCTACACATTGGTCAGCCTGCCGTGACCAAGCGACTTCGCGCCCTGGAAAATTGTTATGGCCTGCCTTTGATGGTCCGAAATGGTAATCGTCTTCGCCTGACCGAAGCGGGAGAAAAGGTTTACCTGCTGGCCGTGCAGACACTGGACAGGCAACTGGCCCTGCGCGAAGAAATTAATGCCATGGCCAATGGTGAGACGTCAATGCGACTGGAGGTCACCTTTTCTATCGGTGAGCACCTGTTACCTGACCTGCTTTTCCAGTTCTCTGAGCAACACCCCGAATTCAAAATCGAGAGCCGCATGTCCTACAGTCGCCAGATTCACGCCGACCTGGCAACAGGGCTGGCCAATCTGGCACTACTGGAATATGCGCCAGATCACCCGGATGTGCTGGTACAAAAATGGGCCGATGATGAGCTATGGCTGGTCTGTGGAAACAACCACCCACTGACAGGGACGGACATGTTGCCGGTAGAGGAGCTAAAGGATCTATCGTATGTACTACGTGAAAAACGCTCCTCTCCCCGCGTGGCGCTGGATGCAGCCTTGCAGCATATTGGTATCAGTGACCTGCAAATCGCCATGGAAGTGGGCTCTACCGACACCATTGTGGAGATGCTGGCTCGTGGTATGCACGTCAGCTTTTTACCGCGCTTTGC
>JAOULO010000127.1 GCA_029881995.1 Gammaproteobacteria bacterium | reverse complement strand
TAGCGCGACGCGACGGCATTGGCCTGCTGACAGGGTGATCGCCGGGACATCTTCAAAACCACGCAGACCGACCTGTTCCAGTGCCGACTCGAGGGGCTGGGATGGCCGCGTGTTTGACATGGCCATGGCGACTTGCAGGTTCTCCAGCGGGGTGAGTTCGCTTTTAATACCGTGGGCGTGGCCGATAAAGTCCATTGCGGCCATGTATTCTGTACGGTTTTCCTCGATAGGCAGGCCATTCCAGCAGACCTCCCCGTCGGTTGGCAAGGTCAGACCACAGAGAATACGCAAAATGGTGGTTTTGCCACTGCCATTGGGGCCCTCGATTTGCAGGGCCTGGCCGGGGCTGAGGCTGAAATCGAGTCCCTTGAACAGCACCCGATCATCCCGGATGCAGGTCAGTCCTGTAACAGCCAGGCCAGATATGCTGCGGGATTGGGGCTTGTCAGTGGTTGCTGGGGTCGCGTCTGTCAATGGCATTCAGATCAGTTCTAAGCGGGTTCAATCGGTTGTTTTAATTATGTAATTTGGCTCAATCATAGCAGCAATGGGTGGTTTTCTGATAGTTGCAATGTGAATTAATCAGGAAATTTTATTCTATTGTAATTTTAAAGTTCAGCCCGCTCGGACCGAAAACAGAGTATGACACATCTTTCTGGCATGACTGAACATTTATCACTGATGAAGGGACTGGATCTCAAATTAGTATCCCGCTTTGCGCTGTATACCAGCCTGGTGGCTGTGCTGCTGTTGGTGCTGAGTATACTATTCCTGACCGATCAAGCGGGTACCAATTATTCCGAGATTATTTATTCACATAATCTAAGCCAGCGGCACCTTAAACCCGTCCTGATGATTAGTGGTTTATGCCTGTTGTCGTTTATTGCGTTTATTACCTGGCTTTTTACCGTTTATTCCACATTCCGGATTGCCGGCCCGCTGTATCGATTTAGTCGTAACCTGGAACAGGCCTCAGATGGGATTGAACCTTTAAGTGTACGCAGTGACGATGCCTTGCAGGATGTTTCTGAACGACTTCAAGAAAGCGTTATGAGTCTACATAACCATTATCACATGATAGATAAACAGATAAATGAACTGCTCTATCAAATCGATATAAAAGACGATACGGAATTAACTCAAAATTTGACGAAACTGAAGACATTAATAAATAAGGCGTGTATCGATGTATAAAACCTTATCTATATTTGGTTGGCTGGGAACAGGGGCGTCTGTTCTGCTGGCGAGTTTGTATTTTGGTAATGCGGTGGGTAACAGACCCTTTCATCCTAATCTGGACTGTATTGCCTGTCATTTGGCGGGGCAGGGTACCAATACATCAAATGCTGCACAACTTACCTCAAGTCAGGAAGCGCTATGTGGCCAGTGCCATCGTGGAGCCCTTGAGTTGAGCCATCCCAGTGGTTTTCAACCGAAGCGTAAACTCCCGGCTAGTTATCCTTTGGACTGGAAAGGTGATATGACCTGTAGTTCCTGCCATGATATCCATGAAGATAAAGTTGGCCTGATTCGAGGTGATAAGACAGGCAAGGCATTTTGTTCGAGCTGTCATGATGAGCGGTTTTTT
>JAOULO010000126.1 GCA_029881995.1 Gammaproteobacteria bacterium | reverse complement strand
TTTTACGTTTTGGCTGTAACTGTTACCGATCTTTGATACGGCGGTTACACCCATCGCGATCAGATCACACTCGGCCTGGGTTGAATAACCCTGGAAGTTACGATATAGCGTGCCTTCCTGTTGCGCGATTGCCAGCTCGTCGTCAGGTTTGGCAAAGTGATCCATCCCAATATAGACGTAGCCTTCATCCGTCAGGCGTTGTACACAGAGTTGTAGAATGGCCAGTTTTTCTTCCGGTGGCGGCAGCTCTGCTTCATTGATCTGTCGCTGTGTCTTGAACATCTGAGGCAAGTGGGCGTAGTTGAATACCGATAATCGATCTGGTGACATCGCAATCACTTTATCAAGCGTCTGGGAAAAAGTCGCAACGCTTTGCAATGGCAGGCCATACATCAGGTCGATGCTGACCGAATGAAAACCGACATCCCGGGCAGCCTGAATCACTTCCTCTGTCTCGGCCTCGGACTGGATACGGTTAACGGCCTTTTGCACAGCCGGGTCGAAATCCTGTACACCGAGGCTCAGGCGATTGAATCCCAGCTCCCTTAATACATTAATGGTTTCGGCATCGGCTTCACGAGGATCGATCTCAATGGAATACTCACCGTTGTCATCATCCAATAATTTAAAGTAACGACGGGTTTCGGCCATCAGTTGACGCATTTCATCATGACTCAGGAAGGTGGGTGTCCCACCGCCCCAATGCAATTGGGTGACCGGGCGGTCAGGGTCAAACAAGGCCGCTTGCAGGGAAATCTCCTGAAACAGGCGTTGTAGATACGGCATGCTGCGTTTTCGGTTCTTGGTGATGATCTTATTGCAGGCGCAATAAAAGCACACGGTATCGCAAAACGGTAAATGAAAATAGAGTGATAATGGCTGGCCATTTTCATTGCTTTTAATGGCGTAGTCTTTGTACTCACGCTCAGCAAAATTTTCATGAAACTGTACCGCCGTCGGGTACGAGGTGTAACGTGGACCCGCCTTGTCATAACGACGAATCAAATCCAGGTCAAATACAATGTCAGACATATTACCTACTCTAAACTTCTTGAGTTAGCAGATTACCCATTTCCTGAGCAAAACAGTTTGATACTGATCAATTTATCCATTACTCGGCTTCTTCCAGTCCCAACCGGTGGGTCTGGTTAATCAGGCGTAACATAGTCTTGAAGGGGATCGGGATACCAGGTGCTTTTTTAACATTAGCCATAAATCCCAGGTCTTCATCAGCAAATTGATATGTGCCACTTTTCATTGAAGCGTACAAGGATTTTAACCCATTCTCCAGGCTTTCAACATAGTTGAGTGCATCCCCCATAAATTCCTCGTCATATTCGATTGAACTGCGCAGCTCATCTACTTCAAACAGGGCCTGATTGACCAGCTCAATATAGTCTTCCATTGTTGAAGGTCGATCTATTGCCATCTTGTCACCTCATTAATTGGTTCATATTTAAAGAAATACATGACGGTATGCTGCCAGAGTTTTGGCATCCAGCATAAACACACCGTGTCCCCCATGTTCAAATTCCAGCCAGGTAAACGGTACATTCGGGAACCGTGTATGCAAGGCGTCCATACTGTTACCCACCTCGGCCACCAGAATCCCACCAAGAT
>JAOULO010000049.1 GCA_029881995.1 Gammaproteobacteria bacterium | reverse complement strand
ACGAATCTGGTTAATGAAAATCACCAGGGTATTGGAGCGTTTGATGTTGGCTGTCAGTTTACGCAGGGCCTGTGACATCAAACGGGCCTGCAGGCCGACGTGATGGTCACCCATGTCGCCTTCGATTTCTGCTTTAGGAGTCAGAGCGGCAACCGAGTCGACCACCACAATGTCTACTGCACCGGAGCGCACCAGCATATCGGTGATCTCCAGGGCCTGTTCACCGGTATCCGGCTGGGAGACCAGTAGCTCGTCCACGTTCACGCCCAGCTTGCCGGCATATTCCGGATCCAGGGCATGTTCGGCATCAACGAAGGCCGCCGTGCCACCCAATTTCTGTGCTTCGGCCACCACCTGCAGGGTCAGAGTGGTTTTACCAGAAGACTCCGGGCCATAGATTTCGATTACACGACCACGGGGCAAGCCACCGATGCCCAGGGCCACATCTAATGCAATAGAGCCGGTGGAAATGGCTTCAATATCACGTATGGAGGTACCGTCCCCCATACGCATCACCGATCCCTTACCAAACTGTTTCTCGATTTGTCCCAGCGCCATGGCGAGGGCTTTTTCTTTGTGGTCTTCTGCTGCTGTGGCCATTGTTGTTCTCCTGGATATTTTAATTATTAAGTTATTGCCGCGTCGCTCACTTGGTGAGCCGATGTTGGAACCACTATATTGAATATATTTTTCGATGTCAATATTTTTTACTACCTTAGTATTTTTTACTATCTCATATTTTATATGATGCTAAACTGCTATTTATTTTATAATTTTGCCCATGACCCAGGATCTTCAATATGGCTTCACAGGATAAATTCTTCACCGACATCAAGTGGGCCACCCGCAAACGACTGCAATATATCGAGACCATGGCCTATTACACGGGTGTGGTGACCCGCAGCGATGTGGCGAAGGCCTTTGGCCTGTCCGATGCCGCCGCCACCAAGGACCTCAAGTATTACGGTGACATTGCACCGGATAACCTGTTCTATAAACACAATGTGTTCGGCTTTGTGCCCACCGACAACTTTGTGCCCCTGTTTTCGGATCTGACACCGTCTAAAGTCTTGCCCCTTTTTGCCAGTAACCTGGCCGCAGCGGGCGGACCCTATGATGATGACCCCATCTATGGCATTTCCATGGCGGAACTGCCCATGCCCAACCGCTTACCCAGTGAGCAGGTCGTCGCTCAGATCACCCGGGCTATCCACCAGCATCGAAAACTGGAAATACGTTATCTCTCCATGAGCGATGGGGAGAGTCAGCAGCAGCGTATTATTGAACCCCACTCACTGGTCAACACCGGCAACCGCTGGCATGTGCGCGCCTATAATGAAGCCACTTTCGACTTTCGCGATTTTGTCCTGTCCCGATTTGAACAGGCGACCCAGTTAGATGAGGAGGCGGAATCGAGTGCCGCCTACGATGATGACTGGGTTGAGGAAGTCAGCCTGGAACTGGCACCCCATCCCAACCTGGATGATGACAAACGCCAGCGACTGTTATTTGATTATGGTGCCACGGGCGAGACCATTGTCATCAATATCAAACGGGCCCTGCTGGGATATATGTTGCAAGGCCTGTCGGTGGATACCAGCTCGGATCATTCCCAGAACCCGAACCGTTTTCAGCTCATCGTGGTCAATCGAGATGAAATTGAGATGTTTGCCAGTTGGGTTTTTAACTGAGCTGCTGATTTAAAATGACTCGCATGCATTACCACCGTCATTGCGAGGCCTGTTCTTTAGGCCGTGGCAATCTCGTGAACAGCCCCCCTGGCTAGAGATTGCTTCGTCGTTATCACTCCTCGCAATGACAGGCAAACTTAAACTGAGCTGATCATTATTCCCTGAAATCGAGCGGCCACTCCTTAATAACCCGATACTCCGCCCCTTCCGGTCGGGTAATGGACTGCACCAGCACAAAACGATTCACCTGCCATTGGATGGGATCGATCCCGGTCTCGCCGGTTTTCTGTTTGGATTTTCGGGTCAGGGTCAGGTGGGGCCGATAGGGTCTTTGCTCTGCCTGATAATCACAGCCACTCACCAGACTGGCCGACAGCTTCGACTGCAACTGCGTGAGTGCATCGGGTATTTCCGTCGGGGCCAACCAGTTTACTTTTGGTTTGGGCCAGTATCCCAGTCGATTTAGTTCTAACGCGAACGATTTGCCCCTGATCTTACTGGCCGCATTTTCCAGACAAAGCCGTTGCTCGGCACTGGCCGAGCCATAAAACACCAGGGTAATGTGGTAATTGCTCTTTGGAACTCGCCTTGCATCCACGTCTATCAGTGGTTTCTGCACAGCGCTAGAGATCTGCTCGACCAGTCCCTCATTCGGCCAGAGGGCAAAAAATAATCGAGCGTGTTGCGACTTATTCGGCAAGGCAGGCCTTTACTCCCTCAAGGGCAGTCACCACGGCCTGTCGCCGTATCGCCTCACGATCCCCTTCAAAGATGTGATTTTCGCAACGAATATTGTCATCATCCCGGATTGCCCAGGCAAACCAGACCAGCCCGACCGGCTTTGCCTCACTGCCCCCACCCGGCCCGGCAATGCCGGTAATGGCGAGACTGATATGGGCATGACTATTCTTCAGTGCACCACGGGCCATCTCTCTAACAGTCAGTTCACTCACAGCACCGTGCTTATCGATCACCGTGGCATTCACGCCCAGCATTTCCTGCTTGGCGATATTGGTGTAAGTGACAAAGCCTCGCTCAAACCAGGCCGAACTGCCCACCACATCGGTAAGGGTCTTTGCCACCCAACCACCGGTACAGGATTCTGCCGTAGCCAGCATCCATTCCTTTGCCAATAAAGCCTGCCCTGTTTCGTTCGCCAGTTGCGTTAACACCTTGTTGCTAATGTCAGTACTCACAAACCTTACACCTTTAGTGGTTGGTAATCTTTTAATCAATAGTCTAAAACTATAGCGCTGGATTCATAAACCCCTAACCTCAAGGAAGTCAGCAAAACTTCTATGGAAATCGGTGGCTCATATTTTCCACTCTCACCCTACTCAGGGAGCGATCCCTCTACAAAATACCCGCAACATACTCCTGATCAAACACCGGCCGCCAACACACCACCTCCGGTTCTTAAGCAAACGATTCGAGCAGAGGCCTATGGTCAGGAGAATCGCCAACGACGCTTCTATCCTCTCGACAGGGATCTGAGTCATTCGGCAAAACATGCCCTGGATACGTATCGTGACTCAGATGAAATGGGGCAGGGGGAATTAATGAACCGAGTAGATGTGTATGCTTAATCAAATATGTAATGCAACTTGCATCGACTCAGCAATTTAACAGGAATTTCTCAGTCGTCTAGCATCTGTTGAATAACCGCGCCTATCTCATACCCTGTCCCATGCCGCTGCTTGGCCATACGCACCACCCTGACCAGGGCATGCAGGGGTGGAGTAAGGTCATTAACCGGGGCAATATTCACTTCCAGCAGGGTTTCTTTCGGAATTCCCTGCTCAGAAATAAACATCATGCCTCGACCACTGAGGTTTTTTACTCGTCCATGAAACTTATCCGGTTCATCCTGTTCTCTAAAGAAAATATCACAATCGACTTCAACCCGAACAAAGTCACGCTTTTCATCATAGTCACGCGGCATGTAATGTAACCCCGAAGATCTTACTCAATATTTAATCGTTATCGTTTAAGCTTATGTCTGATTGGCCAGAAGCTCAAGTTTGTATACAGTTTAGCCAGTTTAAATGAAAAGCCGACATGATACTGGTCATGATCTCACTAACTTCGTTACACTGCGCCCAATGGCCAAGGTAATCGAAAAAAACCCACATACCCCCATGATGCAGCAGTATTTACGCATCAAGGCCAGCCACCCCGACATTCTGCTGTTCTATCGCATGGGGGATTTCTACGAACTGTTTTACGAGGACGCCCGGAAGGCCGCCAAACTGCTGGACATCACCCTGACCGCCCGCGGCCAGTCGGCCGGTGAACCCATCCCCATGGCCGGTGTGCCCTATCATGCGGTGGAAAATTACCTGGCAAAACTGGTTAAACAGGGTAAGTCCGTCGCCATCTGTGAACAGGTAGGCGACCCGGCCACCAGTAAAGGACCGGTTGAACGGGAGGTGGTGCGTATCGTTACCCCCGGCACCATCACCGATGAGGCCCTGCTGGAGGAAAGACAGGAAAATCTCATCGCCGCCATTCATTTATATAAGGACAATTTTGGTCTGGCCGTGCTGGAGCTGGCCAGCGGCCGTTTTCACATCAGTGAACTGGCCCACCTCGAGGCCCTGGAAACGGAACTGGCCCGACTCAAACCGGCCGAACTGATCCATGCGGAGTCCCTGCAACTCGCCGAGCTTAGGAATTACTGCCTGAGCCACAAGGCCCTGGCCGACTGGCAGTTTGAATCCAGTCTGGCCGAACAAAAACTCTGTCAGCAGTTTCAGACCCAGAGCCTGTCTGGTTTTGGTTGTGATGCCTTGCCCGTGGCCGTGATCGCCGCCGGGGCCCTGATTCAATATGTGGGTGATACCCAACGGGCCAGCCTGCCCCATATTCACTACCTGCATGTGGAACAACACAGTGACAGCATAATTCTTGACCCAGCCACCCGCAAAAACCTGGAGCTGGAAGACAGTCTGTCTGGCAATCCGGCCCACAGTCTGGTTGGAGTTCTGGATCGCTGCGCCACCCCCATGGGCAGTCGCCTGTTGCGACGCTGGGTCAAGCAACCCTTGCGTGATCGAGTGGTATTGCAAAGTCGTCAATCGGCCATCCAGAGCCTGCTCGATGAGGTGGATAATGATTCCCTGCATGAAACCCTGCGCGGTATTGGCGATGTCGAACGTATCCTGACCCGAGTTGCCCTGAAATCCGCACGCCCCAGGGACCTGACCCAGCTACGCAATGCCCTGGCAAGGCTACCCCAGTTACAGCAACACCTGCCGACCAGTAACAAATCTCTGCTGGCGACCCTGGCCAAACAGATCGGCACCTACCCGGAACTGCACGAGCTATTAAAAGAGGCCATCATCGAATCGCCCCCCATGTTGATTCGCGATGGTGGGGTCATTGCCGATGGCTATGACAAACAACTCGATGAACTACGCTCGCTGAAAGACAATGCCGGCCAGGTCCTCACCGATATTGAGCTGCGGGAAAAGGAACGTACCGGGATTGCCAATCTCAAAATCGGTTTTAATCGCGTCCACGGTTATTACATTGAAGTCTCGCGTATATATAGTGACAAGGTCCCCGATGACTACCAGCGTCGCCAGACTTTAAAAGCGGCCGAGCGTTACATCACCCCCGAATTAAAAGAACTGGAAGACCGGGTGCTCAGTGCCAGTGAAAGGGCCCTGGCAAGGGAAAAGATGCTCTATGATCAATTGCTCGATCAGTTACTCACCCAACTGAATGCCCTGCAACAGACGGCCCATGCCCTGGCCAGCCTCGATGCCCTGTCCAATCTGGCGGAACGGGCCATTCAACTGGATTTACATGCCCCGCTGCTGGATGAACAAGCGGGAATCGATATTCAAGCCGGTCGCCATCTTGTTATCGAGAATGTACAAACTACCCCGTTTACGCCAAATGACATCCAGCTCATTCCCGAACAACGCATGTTGATCGTCACCGGCCCAAATATGGGCGGTAAGTCTACCTATATGCGCCAGACCGCCCTGATTGTGCTGCTGGCCTCTATCGGCAGTTATGTCCCTGCAAAATCAGCACGCATCGGCCCGGTGGATCGTATCTTTACTCGCATCGGTGCCTCGGATGACCTGGCCAGTGGCCGTTCCACCTTCATGGTCGAAATGACCGAGACGGCCAACATCCTGCACAATGCCACCGAACAAAGCCTGGTGTTGATGGATGAGATCGGCCGTGGTACATCGACCTTTGATGGGCTGGCCCTGGCCTGGGCCGCTGCCGAATACCTGGCCTCGGAACTCCGGGCCTATACCTTGTTTGCCACCCATTACTTTGAACTCACAGCCCTGCCCGAGCAGTTTGCCGAAGTCCAGAATGTGCATCTCGATGCCTCTGAACAGGATCATCACATTATCTTTTTACATAGTGTTAAGCCCGGCCCGGCCAGTAAGAGTTATGGCCTGCAGGTCGCCTCACTGGCGGGAGTCCCTGAGCGGGTTATCAAACAGGCAGAACATAAATTGCAGGAACTGGAACAGGAAGCCTCACATCACTCAGCATCGAGTCATCCGCTAGTTGATGAACCACTGACGCCAAACCGTTATCCTGATAAATTAATGGACTATCTGGCCGAACTTGATCCCGATCAAACCAGTCCCAAACAGGCATTGGATATTCTCTACAAAATTAAACAACTGGAAAAAGAAAGCTGAACTACAAAGTTGATTGATTTGCCATTAGAATAGCCGCCGACTAGTATTCACAAGACAAAATATTTCCGAGGAGTTAACGATGACCTACATAGTTGCAGACAATTGTATTAAGTGTAAATACACCGACTGTGTGGAAGTCTGTCCCGTTGACTGTTTCCATGAAGGCCCCAACTTCCTGGTTATCGATCCCGATGAATGTATCGACTGCACCCTGTGCGAACCGGAATGTCCCGCCGAGGCCATTTTTGCCGAGGATGATATCCCCGCCGGTCAGGAACACTTCCTCGAACTCAATGCCGAGCTGTCCCGTGAATGGCCAGTGATCACCGAGCAAAAAGATCCCCTGCCCGATGCCGCAGAATGGGATGGCAAGAAAGACAAGCTCCAGTACCTGGAAAAATAGCTTCCTCACTGCCATGCCGTTAGGATAAGCGGCATGAGCAGCGCTTCCTCCATTTATCTCAATGTCCCCTATCATGGCGATCCCCTGGTCGAGCTGGCCACGCGGGTCATTCACGATCACCGGGCATCGCTGCCGGACCTGAGCCAGGTCTCTGTCCTGTTACCGGACAACACTGCCGCCCGACAACTGCGTCGACAGCTATTACAGGCCGCCAAATCCGAAGGCCATACTGCCCTGCTGGGCCCACACATTCTCAGCCTGCGTGACTGGCTGAAACCCTTTTTACCTGAGAATGTTCAGCTCTGTGATGAACAGAGTCGTGAACTCTACCTGGTCGAGGCCCTGCTTGAAAAAGGCGATTTGCTGGGCGGGGCCAACCCCTGGGCCCTGGCCGAGAACCTGCTGCAACTGTTTGATGAACTCACCCTCAATCAGGTGCAGCTGCCCGAGCAACTGAATGACTTTAACCAGCAACTGGCCGAGGCCTACCAGCTTGTCGATAAAAGCCTGGCCCCCTTCAGTCATGAAGCCAGGATCGTCCACACCCTGTGGCAGGCCTGGCAGCAGCAACTCGAAGCCAACGGCCAGCTCGACATGAGCATGGCCTATCTATTGAGTCTGAATGCCGTTGCCAGGCAGCATGAAGGGCCCATCTATCTGGCGGGTTATGATTTTCTGAGCCAGGGTGAAAAGGACTGGCTCAGGCAACTGGACGGCCAGGGCCAGGCGACCGTCCTGCAGACCAGCGAGCAGCTCGATGACAAGAGCGATACAGATTATCGCCAGTGCCTGGATCGCATCTATGAGATCGAAACCGCACCCATTCAACAGCGGGCCAGGACCTTTGCCGAGCAAATCCCCAGCAGCCCCCTGGCCGATGTACTTTCGGTTTACAGTGCCAGTAATCATGAAGAAGAGGCCCGGGCCGTGGATGTGCAGGTGCGACGCTGGTTACTGGCCGGACGCAAACGCATCGGCATTGTCACCGAAAACCGCCGCCTGGCCCGCCGGGTTCGTGCCCTTTTGGAACGGGCCGGTATCCAGCTCGAAGACGCCTCCGGCTGGGCCCTGTCCACCACCCGCGCGGCGGCAGGCCTCGAGGCCTTGCTGCAATGCCTGGAAGAGGATTTCAGCCATATCCCCTTTCTCGACCTATTAAAAAGCCCCCTCATCTTTAGCGATCTTGAGGCGAACAGTCGTGAAATAGCGGTCTACCGCCTCGAACAGGACGTGATCCTGCATGAAAACATCGGCCGGGGCCTGAGCCGCTACCGCAGCCATTTACTGAAACGCCAGCAACGCCTGCCCGACTGGATGCCCGAGACCTCCCCCACCCTCTTGGGCATGCTGGATCGCTTCGACAGTGTCGCCGCCCGCTTTGCTCCTTTATTAATAGGTCGCCACCCGGCGCGAGATTATTTGCAGGCCCTGAATGACACCCTCACCAGCCTGGCCATGGAACCTGCCCTGTCCAGTGATGCGGCCGGGATGCGTATCCTGCAAACTCTGGACAAAATGGCCCTCGCGGCAGAACAGGTCAGGGTCAAACTGGGCTGGCTGGATTTTCGCAGCTGGCTGGGCCGACAACTGGAACTGGCCAATTTCAAACCCGCCGAGACCGGCAGCCCGGTACAGCTCATGGGCCTGGCCCAGAGTACCCTGCAAAATTTCGACAGCCTGATCATCGCCAGTGCCGAGGCCGACTACCTGCCCGGCCAGAGCCACAACTCCCCCTTCTTCAATCAGGCAGTGCGCAAGGAACTGGGCCTGACCACATCAAGGGAACGACGCCAGATGCGTTTTCAATACTACCGCCGCCTGCTGGAAAGTGCCAAGGACATCCTCATCACCCTGCGCCACGAACAGGACGGCGAACCCGTCGCCCCCAGTCCCTGGCTGGCCCAGTTACAGGCCTTTCACCAGTTGGCCTGGGGAGAGGCCCTCAAGGCCGAGGCCCTAAAACAACTGGTCGCCTCCCCAAAAACACAGCTTGTTGAAACTGACGATCGCCCCATGCCCACACCCCAGGCCCAACCCCGCCCGGTGCTCAACGCCGATCAATTCCCCGGCACCCTCAGTGCCAGTGACTACCAGTTATTAATGGACTGCCCCTACCACTTCTTCGCCGCCCGCTGCCTGAAACTGGCCGCCCCGGAAAGCATTCGCGAGGAACTGGCAAAGGCCGACTATGGCCAGCGCGTCCACCGCTGCCTCGAGGCCTTTCATAGTGGCGTCCCCAACCTGCCTGGCCCATTTAAAGACAGCCTGCATAACAACAACCGCCAACAGGCCATCGAGCTGCTCACTGACATCGCCAACCAACTGTTTGCCGATGACCTAGCCGACAACTTCGCCCACCACGCCTGGCTACACCTCTGGCAAGCCATCATCCCCGAATACATCGACTGGCAAATACAACGCAACCAACAATGGCAAGTGGCCAGGACAGAACAACAGTGTGACGCCGAACTGACTAGTGAACTAAAGATCAAAGGCCGACTCGATCGCATCGACAACAATAAAGATCAACTCGCCATCGTCGACTACAAAACCGGCAGCGTCTCCTCCAACAAAGACGTCAAAGCCGGCGAAGCCATCCAGCTCCCCTTCTACGCACGACTCAGCCAGCAAAAAATATCCCGCGTCGAATACCTCAAACTCGACAAACCCGGCAACATCGGCAGCGCCGCCGTATTAGAAGGTGATGAACTGGATGAGTTAATGCAACTAACAGAACAACGCCTGATAGAAGTCATACAACAAATAAAAGACGGTGAAGGTTTACCCGCCTGGGTGGATGAGAAGAAGTGTGGGTGGTGTGAGATGGAGACTATTTGTCGTAAGCAGGTTTGGGAGGATTCCCAGTAATCCCTCTATGTTAATCCCCCCCTCAATATAATTCCCTCCCCTCGCAGGGGAGGGTTAGGGTGGGGTGATCAAAAGGGTTTTAGGTTGTTTCTTTTAAACTGAATCGCTATCGCGATGCCCTGATCTAAATCCGTTCTCGAACGGATAGTCGAGGTACTTTTTGAAAAGGACCAAAAAGTACCCAAAAAGTCCTCCCCCAGAGATGGCGCAAACATGTTGTCTAGTCTGGTTTTTTGCTTGAGGTTCGCAGACGGGCCTTCCCTGGCCCGGCTGCTTCACACGGCCGCGTCCATGCGGCCTCCTATTGTATTTTTCAAAAAACCAGACTAGCCAAAGGGGCCAACCCCACAGCGAATTGGCTGTTATGGTTGGAAAACCTGTAAGGATTGGTAATGGTTGATTGTATATAAAAACACCAACTCCCAAATACTTAATGATAAACCGATTGATCCTAAAAACAGGCAAGAGTAGTCTTTAAAATATCTTTATTTCCACATGTGGAAGTTCTGTATAAATCACTGTTAGGTTAATAATCAAAGTCGTTTAACTATGGATAAAAGAACAACTGTCGAACTCCTATTAGAACTTGATAGCGATTATCAAAGATGTTGTAACAAAATCACCAAGCTACTTGATGAAGGGGAAAGAGACGAGAATGGAAATACTTTTGCTGAAACTGATTTTGACGCTAGGCAATTAATTCGCTCCACTTTCGCTTATATTGAAGGCGCGATGTTCGTCCTTAAGGTTGAGGCTTCATTTAACGCTGAGGAAAAAGGTGTAGAACTGACTGACCAGCAACAACAATTTATTTTTGAAAGAAGTTTTAGCCTAAATAACAAAGGAGATATTTGTGAGAACAATGCAAAAATATCACTAACTAAAAATATTAAATTTGCATTTTCTGTATTTTCCGAGGCTAATGAAGTGGACAATATATTGGATACCAAATCGGATTGGTGGTCTAAACTGAAAAGTTCAATCAAAGTGAGAGATAGGTTAACGCATCCTAGATATCATGCTGATCTTGATGTGACACCTAAAGAGGTAATAGATGCAGTGACCGCAAAAGTAGGTTTTGATGAAACACTACACGCAATAATCAATGCAAGCAAAGCCTAATATGTAAATCCAGCAGACGCCAAAAAGGCGGTGCTACCGATTGGGGCGTTATGTGCTCTAGGAGAAGTCGTTCGTGATTACTGAAATACATATGGATGATGTAGCGAGTTATAAGCATCCCGTAGATATTTTTCTTTTGAACAAAGTTACCCTTGCATACGGTTTGAATGGTTCTGGGAAAAGTACAATCTCGAACTATCTTTATAACCCACAAGACCAGAAATACGGACGTTGCCATATCAAGGAGGACTCAGAGCATGATGTATTGGTTTACAATCAGCTATTTCTTAGGGACTACTTTTACGAAGAGGATACTCTCAAGGGAATCTTCTCCCTATCGAAAGAGAACAAAGAAGTTTTAGAGGCTATAGACCGAGAAAGCAAAAAACTTGAAACACTAGACGGAAAGTATAGAGAAGCAGAGGGAAAGAAGGTTGTGATCGAGACTCAAAAGAATGTCTCGAAAAATGAAGTGATCGATAAAGTATGGGAAATCAAGCAGAAGTATTCCGGGGGTGACAGGGTTCTTGAGTTCTGTCTTGAGGGATTGAAACGAAAAGAAAAGCTATTTGAGCATTTGTCCACTATAACTCAGCCAGGAGATACTCCTCAATTCTCAACTGATAATCTAAAGGCGGAAGTATCGTCTATTGCTGGTGATAACGCTCAACCAATTGATGAGGTAGTCGAGTTTGTTTTTGATGGAATTCGAATCGAGGATGATCCTCTATTTGAGAAAGTAATTGTTGGTAGCCAAGAAGGTAGTGTTGCTGAATTTATTGCCCATATGGGAAATTCCGATTGGGTGCGAAAAGGCCTAGGGTATTTACCAGAGCGCATACCCTCCTCTGGAGTCCCTTGTCCTTTTTGTCAAAAAGACACTATTACTAGCGGATTGGCGGATTCGATCAGGAATGTGTTTGATGATTCATATGATAGAGATTTGAGGTCTTTAGAGAGTTGCCAGAACAGCTATATTGAGCTTGAGACCGAGATAAGTTTTGGGGATATTAGCGAAATCGGCGTTGTAGATAAAGTAATCGTACAAAGGTGGAAAGCGTTAACTGAAAGTATTGTTTCTAGATATCGAGAAAATAAACTCCTAATAGAGCAAAAGATAAGCAGTCCTAGTACACCAGTAAAGCTACTTTCTAGCTCTACCGATGTTGATGCGTTGAATGTACTCATCCGGCAAATCAACGATCTAATACGTCCTTACAACGAAAAACTTAAGAACAAAAAGCAATCATTCGATGATATAAAGCGTAGATTCTGGATCCTGATGAGATTTCAATATAGCCAATCCTTGGAGGTTTTAGAGAAGTCTCAAAAGCGATTAGATGATGAGTTGGCACTGGTGCTAAAGGATATAGTGGGAATAAATTCTGAAATTTCATCTGTTAAATCCAGTATTTCGACTCTTCGTAAAAAAACCGTAAATGTCCAAGAGGCCATTGATAACATTAATAATGGGCTGGCTGAGATTGGTGTAACCGGGTTTTCCGTGGTTCCATACGGAGAGAGTCTATATAGAGTCCTTAGGGCTGATGATGATGGGAATGCTTTTTACTCACTTAGCGAGGGTGAAAAAACAGTCATTAGCTTTCTGTATTTTGTAGAGTTGTGCAAAGGGCAAAAATCGACTAGCGATATTCCAAAGAAAAAAATAGTGGTTATAGATGACCCTATTTCCAGTCTGTCCCACATTTATGTGTTTAATATCGGTCAGTTAATCAAAAGAACGTTTTGCAATTCGCCTGCTTTTGAGCAGGTTTTAGTGTTAACTCATAGCCTCTACTTCTTTTATGAGCTTACCTATACAAAAAAATCAGATAGGGATCAGCTCCAGCATCTGTTTAGAATTATTAAAAATAGTGAAGGTAGTAATGTTGTTAGGATGAAATATGAGGAAATTCAAAATGATTACCAGACGTACTGGAGTATCGTAAAGGACGAGTCATCTCCACCTGCATTGGTTGCCAACTGCATGCGCAATATTATTGAGTATTTCTTCAATTTTGTTCAGAAGAGGGATTTCAATAATGTATTTCAAAAACCTTTGTTATCAGGAGACAAATACCAAGCATTCTACCGATATATGAACAGGGAGTCGCATTCATTAGGGCAAAACATTTTTGACATAAAAGAATTCGACTACGGAGTTTTTAGGGAAGGACTTCGGTTGGTATTCGAAGAGTGCGGCTATTCAGAGCACTACAAAGCGATGATCAAGTGACAATTACAAATAATCAAGGAGACCACGAATAACCTCCCCTCTCCTATTAATTTAAACATGACAGCCAATTCGCTGCGGGGTTGGTGCCGACTTTGATGGCGCGTGTTTGGGTTTTGGTTTTTTAAAACTTAAAATAGGAGGCCGCATGGACGCGGCCGTGTGAAGCAGCCGGGCCATGGATGGCCCGTCTGCGAACCTCAACAAAAAACCAAAACCCAAACACACGTTTGCGCCATCTCTGGAGGAGGACTTTTTGGATACTTTTTTGTCCTTAAAAAAGTATCTCGACCATCCGTTCGAGAACGGATTTAGATCGGGGTATCGCGGTAGCGATTCAGTTTAAAAAGTTAGAACCACAAACCTCAAACCTATCTGATCACCACCCCCTCACCCCCTCCTGGCAGGAGGGGGGGGGTAATAAATTGAGGACAAAAAAAAAGCGACATCCCGTCGCTTTTTATGAAGACCCTTCAGGCTAATCCTGCCCGTTTTCGTTGGACCATGCAGATATTTTTTTTCTTTCGCCCCGGCTCCTTGCCGCTGCTTGTTTTTCCATGGTAACCATCCGTGCCGAGCAATCCCGCCCGTGCCACTTTTCCCTGTGATGTCCTGCTGGTACGTCCACAGCGCGTATCCATACAGAACACTGGAACAATCTCATTCTAGTCTTTTTGACCTGGGTCACAAGATGTCGCGTACTATATGTCAGGTCGGGTTAGTTTCTTTGTGACGAAAATCACATAAACATTATTATTTATCGGCTCTTTAAGAATCATTCTAAATTTTTTAATAGCTGTTTACCCTGCCCTTCCCAGTCCGTAAGCTAACGGCCTATGCAATCGGCCAGTATTCCCATCACTAACAGAACCGTTCATGCCTCGGCGGGCAGTGGTAAGACCTATTTACTGGTGAGCCGGATCATTCAACTGCTCTTAAATGGTGCAGAACCGGGAACCATTCTGGCCATTACCTTTACTCGCAAGGCCGCTGCCGAGATGCAGGAGCGTTTGTTGCAACGGCTTTTTGAACTGGCCTCTCTGGATGCGACAAAACTTGCTGAGGCACTCAAGCAACTTGATGCGCCAGCCAATGATGAGACATGTCAGCGGGCCTGTCAGCTTTATGAACAGATACTGAATACCGAACACCCGGTGACGACCACGACCTTTCATGCCTTTTGTCAGGATCTGTTGCGCCGTTTTCCACTGGAAGCCGATGTCCCCGCCGGGTTTGAGTTGATCGAACAGCCCGGCCACTTACAGGATGAGGCCTGGGAGGCCTTGATGGCGGAGGCAGCCGCTTCACCTGAGGGTGAGCTTGCCAGTGCACTGGATGTGCTTTTCCGGGAGCTGAGTCTTTTTAACACCCGCCAGGCCCTGAATGTGTTTGTGCAACAGCGCAGTGACTGGTGGGCCTTTACCCGTAAGCAGTCTGACCCGATGGGTTTTGCGGTTCAGCGTTTGACCGAGCAGTTGAAACTTAAACCGGATGAAGATCCCTTACAGGGCTTTTTTGATGATCAACAAGCTATTCAGTCGATAAAGGACTATCTCGATTACCTGAACCGCCGAGAACTTAAGACCAACCAGAAACTGGCCGCCCAGATCGACAAGGGGCTGGATGAACGAGTGGGTCTATTGCATCGTTATCATTCTATTCGACAGACCTTCCTGACCCAGAAGGGTGAAGTCCGTTCTGTTCGAGCCAGTGCGGCCCTGGACAAGGCCTATGGTAAAGAAGGTGCCGAGGCCTTTGTAGCGTTACATGGGCACTGTGCAGAAATCATTCTTACCACGGATGAACGACTGGCTGCAGTACATACCTTTAATATAACCAGTAACTGGTATCGGGCCGGTGAGGCCTTACTGAGACACTATCAACGCATCAAGAACGAACAACGCCTGCTGGACTTTACCGATCTGGAATGGAAGAGCTTTCAGTTATTAAACGAAAGCGAGAATGCCAGTTGGGTGCAGTACAAGCTGGACAATCGTATTTGCCATCTACTGGTCGATGAATTTCAGGATACCAACCCGACTCAATGGCAATTGCTGCTACCCCTGTTACAGGAGTTTGCCAGTCAGGGGGAGAAGAATAACAGTGTGTTTCTGGTGGGCGATGCCAAGCAATCGATTTACCGTTTTCGTCGCGCTGAACCTCGCCTGTTTGGCACGGCCAGTGACTGGCTACAGGAACATATGCAATCGGATCGTCATCCATTGAATAAGTCCTGGCGTTCCTCAAAGGCCATTATTGAATTTGTGAACCGTCTGTTTGGACAGGGCCCTTTGTACGATCAGCTCACCGAGTTTGAAGCACATGAGACGGTACATGAATCACTATGGGGTAAGGTGACTCTGTTACCACTGATTCGCGCTGACAAAGAACAGGATGATGATGCCCCTGCTGGAATGCGTAATCCATTATTGTCACCTCGAGTTTTACCCGATACACAGGCCTTGAATGAAGGCAAACAGGTTGCTGATGCGATCCACCAATTGATCAAAGATGCCATACCCGTGGGTGATGAGGGCAATGCCAGGCCCATTCGTTATAGCGATATCATGATCCTGCTTCGCTCACGCACTCATGTGGGTGAATTCGAACATGCCCTGCGACAACAGCGCATCCCTTACCTGGGCGCGGAACGTGGCACTCTGCTGGAGGCACTGGAAATTCTCGACATGGTCAAGCTGCTGCAGTGGCTGGTCTCTCCTTATGATAATCATGCTCTGGCCAGCATTCTGCGATCGCCATTGTTTAATGTCGATGATCAGGACCTGCTGATGCTTGCCGGTTCGGGTAAAGGCAACTGGTTTGAACGTTTGCCTCAGATGCCAGCCTCTTCACCCTTGCATCATGCCTGTGACAGACTGACTAACTGGTTGGAGCTTGCTGGGTATTTACCGGTACACGATCTGCTGGACAGAATTTATCGTGATGCGAATGTGTTAAACAAATACAGTTCTGCCTTCCCGGATAACTTAAAGTCACGGGTTCGATCGAACCTGATTCGTTTTCTGGAACTGGCCCTGGAAAGTGACAGTGGTCGCTACCCCAGTCTGAGCCGCTTTATTCAATACCTGAATGTGTTACGTCAGCCCTCTTCCGATGCACCGGATGAACCGCCGATGGAAGGACAGGCTGATCGTGTCAGGTTGCTTACCATTCACGAGGCCAAGGGACTGGAAGCCTCGGTGGTTTTTCTGGTGGACACGGCCCGACCCCTGCAACGCAAAACCGCCTACTCGGCCCTGGTCGACTGGAGTGAATCAGAAGGACAACCTGAGACCTTTCTACTCACCGGTAGAAAAGATCAACTGGATGCCTATAGCCAGTTAAAGATTCAACAACAACTTGCTCTGGAAGACCGTGAAGAAACCAACTTGCTGTATGTTGCCGTTACCCGTGCCCGGCAACAGCTTTTTATCAGTGGCACCGAGGCCTTACGCGGTGGCAATCAATCCTGGTACAAGGCCATTTGTCAGCAATACGATATCGACCCGGCGGAGTTAGACAGTTCAAGCTGTCTGCAGGAGACCGGTACACCGGCGAATATAACTCAGAGTGTCAAACAAGTTGTGGCTGATGAAATCGATATTGAACCTGGACTTGCTCAACAGATTATTAATAAACCATTAAGCAAAGAGATCGCCCCCAGCCGTATGGTGGCCCATGATTCGGTTTATTCAGAATCACTGGATGAGGATGCCCGTCAACGTGGGATCATTATTCATAAGATGCTTGAAGTTCTTTCTGTCGATCCGCAGCTGAGTGAAGATCAATTGGCTGGCAAATTAAATCTTGTTATTGATGGTAATTTCAAAGAATACCTTGCTGAAGTCAACAAGCTCATGGCTTCGCCTGATTTAAAAATGCTGTTTGATCCTGCGCAGTATCAATCGGCCAGAAATGAAGTGCCTGTGTATTACGAGCGGGGTGAACAAACTGTGTATGGGATAATTGATCGACTGGTGTTTATGGAATCGGAAATCAGGATTATTGATTATAAGACACACCGAACCGATCAAGGGCAACTTGATACACTGGCCCAGGTCTATCAAGCACAGATGAGATTATATGCGGAAGGTATCAAAAAGATGTGGCCGGATGTTAATGTGACAGCCCACTTGCTGTTCACACATCCGGCCACGCTTGTTCCAGTCAAGCTGGAAGACGCTTAACCTTTGTTGGCTTTACGCTGTTGTTCCAGTCCATTAAACAGGCGTTGCGCAGGGACATAACCCGGTACGACCTGTCCACTTTCTGTTACCAGTGCAGGTGTTCCTGATATACCTAACTGTTCACCCATCCGGTAGTGATCGGCAACCGGGTTTTTACAATCTTTGTCTGGTACATTCTGTCCATTCTTGGCCTTGGTCATTGCTGCCTTACGATCTGATGCACACCAGACGGAAACGGCCTTCTTATAAGATTCAGAACCTATCCCGGCACGGGGAAATGCGGTATAGCGTACAGCGATACCCAGTTTATTGTATTCGGCAACCTCTTTGTGGAGCTTGCGACAGTAGCCACAGTCGATATCGGTAAAGACCGTGATGGTGTGTTTGGTCTTTTTAGGTGCAAATACGATCATGGATTTCTCACCCAGCATGTCAACAGCCTGAGCACGTACCTTATCGCGTTGTGGCAGTGTCAGATTATCACCTGTATTTGCATTAATAAGATTGCCACTAATCACATAGTTGGCATCACTACTGACATAGATGATCTGTGGCGGCATGATGACTTCATAAATTCCCTTTAGCGGAGTTTTATTGATTTCAGTTACCTTCAGGCCAGGCATCTGTTTGGCCAACATCGCCTTGATCTTCTTGCTGTCTTCTTTGATACCTGCCTGCACTAAACCGCTTGCGACAAGGGCCAGGGAGAGGGTCATACCGACCAGAATTTTCTTAATCATTACATCACCTTAAAAATATTTCCCGGCATTGTACCGGATATCATGCTGTTGTATATGTGAATATGACCGAAATGCGGGAAAATAATTCCTTTGCTAACCCCGTGGATGATGGGTGGAATGCAGGTCGCGCAGCCTGGCCCGGGCCACGTGGGTATAGATCTGGGTGGTCGACAGGTCACTGTGACCCAACAACATCTGCACTACTCTCAGGTCAGCACCATGGTTGAGCAAATGTGTCGCAAAGGCGTGTCGCAAAGTATGTGGGGACAGGTCTTTGTTGATACCGGCCTGTCGAGCATAACGTTTGATGGCATACCAGAAGGTCTGGCGCGTCATGGCCTGCTTGCGGTTGCTGGGAAACAGGACATCGATCGGCTGACCTGTAATCAGATCCTGTCGTTCATTTTGCATATACCTGTCCAGCCACTGAATCGCTTCTTCACCAAGTGGGACCAGGCGTTCCTTGTTTCCCTTGCCTGTCACTCGAACCACACCCTGTCGTAAATTCAACTGCGTAAGTTTAAGACCAACCAGTTCTGAAACCCTGAGACCGGTGGCATATAATACTTCCAGCATAGTGCGATCACGCATACCCAGTACCGTTGCAGTATCGGGTGCTTCAAGCAAGGATTCCACATCGGTCTCACTCAGGGTTTTGGGTAAGGCCCGGCCCAGTTTGGGTGCCTCGATCAAGGCAGAAGGATCGACATGGATTTTTTTCTGACGTAACTGCCAACCATAAAAACGTCGAACACAGGACAGAAAACGTGCGGTACTACGGGGACTTCGTCTTTCATTGAGTCGCCAGGTCAGATAGGCAAGCACATCTTCTTTTTGTACCGCGATTAAATCTTTTTTTCGGGAAGTGATTAACCAGTTAGCAAAACCCTTCAGGTCATTTCGATATGCGGTGAGGGTATTCTCACTCAAGCCCCGTTCCATCCACATGGCATCGAGGAAGCTGCTGATATCAATATCTGCCTGATCCTGTAATGTCATTTTAGTTAATCACAACACCTTCATGTTCGAGTAGCCATCGCTTTATGGTAAGCCGTTTGCCTGAGGTCTTACCATCATAACCACCGATACCATTTTTGGCCGTGACACGATGGCAGGGAACAATAATTGGGATCGGATTATGTCGACAGGCGTTGCCTATCGCTCTGGGGCTGCTGTTTAATTTCTCAGCCAGTTGGCCATAGCTCAGGGTTTTGCCAACCGGAATTTTACAAAGGGCCGCCCAGACCCGTTTTTGAAAATCTGTTCCTTCCAGTTGAAAGGGAATGGAAAAACGTGTTTGACTGTTCTTGAAATAGGCGGCGAGTTGGTTTGTCAATGGATGGCTGGACAGTTTAGCTGTTGTCTTCTTACTGTTCTGGCTTTTTGCGACTTTTAGTTCACACAACACGCCATCACAAAACTTTCCAGTGATTTTGCCAATGGGGGAATCCACTGTCACTTGTTCTTGAGTCATTGGTTTATTCTGTCACAGAATTGGCTACCACGGGTGCTGTATCCGTTTCCAGTTCGGCTTCCTTATCACCTGATTTGACCATCTGCAGTTTCTGAACCTCGTATCGCAATACCGCTTTGCGATCTTCCTCAACCGTCACTTTTAATAATCTCTGCAGAATATAATAGGCATCTTCAATCAAGCCTGCCTTACCCAGTGCCTTGGCGGCATGAAAGCGAGCGGTCTGTCCCCAGGGGTCCCAGCCTTCTCCATCCAGCAACATGGCGGACTTGAGATAAAGTTCGGCCGCTTCATTATAATTTTCCTGGGCCTTACGGGAATCAGCCATCCAGAAATACAGTTCCCGATGCAGTTTCTTATCAGTGGTACTTTCAATCACATCATTGAACAAATCATAAGCCGCATCATGTTCACCTACCGTTTGCAAATCAAACACCACCTGCAGTAAATGATCGATCTGGGTCCGACTGGCTTTTGAGTTGTCTTTGGTAAACCTGGCCAGTGCCTTGACACCCTGCTGTGGCTTACCGCCCATGATCAGAATGCGTGCCCGCCTTAAATGCCACATATAACTGGTCTTGCCCTTAGGAGGCTCGGCAAGTGTGGCCATAATCTGTGATGCCAGTGGAATATCCTGGCGGGCCAGAGCAATATCAATCATGGTACGTCGAACCGGTTCTGGCACATCGGATAGAGATGGATATAAGCGGCTTTGGGAAAAGAGTTGCTGGATAAGATAACTGTTGTTTTTTCGTGTATGTATCGACTTAATAAAAAGTTTTGCCGCCTTGATACGATCTTCTTCATTTGAAGCACGATGCATTAACAGAGCGTACAGAGCGCGTTGTCGAATGGGATATTTCTTGGCGGATTTTAACGCATAGTTAAACCAGGATTTATCCTGTCCAATTAATAACTGGGCCTGGTTGCCTTCATACAGGGCATAATCAAAATAGGCATTCCAGAGATGATCGGCATTAATATCAAACAGGTTACTTGATAGCACTTTCGAATCGGCCACCACATGCTCAACGGCATTGACCACCGTACCACGGTCCCCAGTCCCCATGGCTGCCTCGGCCACTACGGCCCATAACTCAGATCGCAGGGTTTTATTGGCCCACTTGCCACGTAAATGCCTGAGTCCAGCCTGCATTACCTTGACCGGGCTACGCCCCTCACTGCGCAGTTGTGCCAGTAAAAACAACATACCGGCCTCGGGTTCTCCTGCCTGTTTCACTAGTAGTTCGGCCGCCTCTGCCGGACGCTTGTTCAGCAACAGGGCTCTGGCTCGCAGGACCAGTATTTCCTTTTTATCAACATCATAATCCTGCTGAAAACGTAATATGGCTATCAGGGCATCTTCATTGCTGCCTTCGGCAATATAACTATGAATGATCAGTCGACGCCATTTCTGTAACCAGCCCCGGGTTATTTGTTCATCACCATCCCCACTGGCCGTCAGGATGAGACTCCGTAAGGCCTCCCTGGCGGATTGGCCTTGTCCAAGTTGCAGGTAGGCATCGGCTTTTTGAGTCTGAAACTGTCTGCTGTATTCAAGGGGTAGTGTGTCCGGTTGGGCGATGACTCTTTCGATCAGGCCTTTCCAGTTCTGGGTTTGCTGGTAAATGGTCAGGCGTTGTTCTTCCCATTGTAACCAGAGTTGAGTCAAGGAACGGATTTGTGGCTGAAGCTGATCCATTTTATACACAGCCAGGCCAGGTGCCCCGGCTTCAACAAGCCCGATGACCTCTTTTAGTTGTTGCTCATACGCCTTGGCCTTGATTGCGGCATCGGCTGATGTTTCGGCATATACGAAACTGCCTGAATAACATGTTATCAGGAGAAAAAGAAAGGCATAACTACGTGTCATTATTATTCTGGACATAAAGTCTGGGCATAAAAAAACGGGTAACGTCTTAACGATACCCGTTCATTATGACTCGCTTTGGAGTTAATTTATACCTGCCATTCGACAGGATTAGCTCCTTAGGAAAGCTTTTCCTTGATACGCGCTGATTTACCCTGACGGTCACGCAGGTAGTACAGCTTGGCACGACGTACATCACCACGACGCTTGACCTTAACATTGTCAATGCTTGGGCTGTAGGTCTGGAAAACACGCTCTACACCTTCACCATGAGACATTTTGCGCACAGTAAACGAGGAATTGAGACCACGATTACGCTTGGCAATGACCACACCTTCGTAGGCCTGCAAACGCTCACGGGTACCTTCCTTTACCTTAACCTGTACTACAACGGTATCACCTGGACCAAACTCAGGGATCTCGCGATTCATCTGTTCGGCTTCTAACTGGTCAATAATCTTGCTCATGGCTCGCTCCAACGCTAACACTTTAATCTGTTTGTTCCACTTTTTGCTCGTGAATAAACTCATCGAGCAAAACCTGCTGTTCCTCATTGAGATCCAGCGCTGTCAGTAATTCCGGTCGCCGCAACCAGGTGCGGCCCAGGGCCTGCTTCAGCCTCCAGCGACGAACCTTGTTATGGTCACCGCTAAGCAGGACTGAGGGAACTGACATCCCATCAATCTGTTCGGGTCGCGTGTAATGGGGATAATCCAGCAACCCTTGCATGAAGGAATCTTCACTTGCCGAATCCTCATGCCCCAGCGCCCCCGGCAATAGCCGCGCAACACCATCTATCATTACCATGGCAGCCAGTTCGCCACCACTTAAAACATAATCACCGATCGACCATTCTTCATCGACCTCGGCCTGAATAAGGCGTTCATCCACCCCTTCATACCGGCCACAAACCAGAACCAGTCTTTCCTGCCCGGCCAGTTCCAGTAGTCCCCGCTGATCCAGCGGCCTGCCCTGTGGTGACAGGTAAATCACCCTGCTGGGTGTTGTACTGCCCTGCTTTGCCGTACGAATGGCCTGCTTTAATGGCTCGACCATCATCACCATGCCGGGACCACCACCATAGGGTCGGTCATCTACCGTTTGATGTACATCCGTGGTGAACATCCTGGGGTTCACCGTTTCAAGTTCGAGTAGTCCCTTGTTTATCGCCCGGGAGGTAATCCCGTGCTGACTGACGGCCTCGAACATGGCGGGAAACAATGTGATGACGTCAATTCGCATTACATCAGGGCCTAATCATCCAGATCCCATTCAATCTGTATGACACCCTCTTCCAGATCGACCTGTTTGATGACCTCATCCTTTATATAAGGGACGAGCATCTCTTTGCCAGAATCATCCTTAACCACCAGTACATCATTGGCACCAGTTTCCAGCAGATGGTCCACCTTACCCAGGGTTTCCCCTGTCGGGTTTATTACCTTCAGACCAACCAGGTCGGCCCAGTAAAACTCATCTGGTTTCAGTTCAGGCAGCTGATCACGAAAAACAGCGATATCTGCCCCAACTAATGCACTGGCCTGGTCTCGATCAGTACACTCTCCCAGCCGGGCTATCATGCCCTTGCTGTGAATCTGACCCTGTTTCAACTCGAGAGGCTGCCAGTGCCCTGCCAGATTCAAATACCAGGGTGAATAATCCAGGATATTGGCGGGTGGTTGCGTCTCGGAATACACCTTGACCCAGCCCTTCACCCCGAACAGCCCGGTCACTCGACCGAGTACAACTCGTTCTTTCGAGTCTGCTTCGGTCATCCCGGAGGCTATTAAGCGGCCTGCTCCTTGAGGAGTTTACCAACACGCTCAGAAGTCTGGGCACCTTGACCCAGCCAGTAATCAATGCGATCACGTTTAATATTCAGACGCTCTTCATTACCACGGGCGACAGGATTGAAAAAACCCAGTCGCTCAATGTAGCGGCCATCACGGCTATTGCGACTGTCAGTCACAACCAGATGGTAGAAAGGGCGTTTTTTAGCGCCACCACGTGCCAGACGAATGGTTACCATATCGTTCAAATTCCTATAAAAATCAGTTTATTTGGTTCAATAAAAACACCGCCCATGGAGGCGGTCTTTTATGGAATCGCGCATTTTACTGGAATTCCTAAAAAAGTGAAGTGCTTAGGGGAAAGAAAAGCAGGTATTTTCGAAGAAAAATCACATCATTCCTGGGGGGAACTGACCTTTCATGCCTCGCAACATTTTACCCATACCACCCTTACCCATCTTTTTCATCATTTTCTGCATCTGGGTGAACTGCTTGAGCAGACGGTTCACATCCTGTACCTGGGTCCCTGATCCTGTCGCAATTCGGCGCTTTCTTGACCCTTTAATGATGTCCGGTTTGCGGCGCTCTTTCGGTGTCATGGAATTGATAATGGCCTCCATGCGGCCAAACTGCTTCTCATCCACCATACCCGGCAGGTTCGCTGGCAGGCCTGGCATACCGGGGAGTTTATCCAGTAAGCTACTGATTCCACCCATTTTTTTCATTTGCTGGAACTGTTCTTTAAAGTCTTCAAGGTCAAACCCCTTGCCCTTTTTGACCTTGTTGGCCAGCTTTTCAGCCTTCTCGACATCAATATTCTGCTGCGCCTGTTCCACCAGGCTGACGACGTCGCCCATGCCCAGTATTCGTGATGCCAGACGATCGGGATGGAAGGGTTCCAGGGCCGTGGATTTTTCCCCTATCCCAAGAAATTTGATGGGTTTGCCGGTAATCTGCCGAATAGACAGGGCCGCCCCACCACGGGCATCACCGTCAGTCTTGGTCAAAATCACCCCGGTCAGGGGCAGGGCCTCATCAAAGGCACGGGCGGTATTGGCCGCATCCTGACCGGTCATGCTATCCACGACAAACAGGGTTTCGACAGGATTGAGGACTTTATGCAGGGCCTTGATTTCGTCCATCATCTCGCCATCGATATGCAGTCGACCGGCGGTATCGACGATCAGCACGTCTTTATGACGTAAGCCTGCCTCCTTGATGGCGGCCTTGGCAATTTTGGCGGGCTTGTCTTTGGTGCTACTTGGAAAGAATTCGGCTCCCACCTCACCGGCCACGGTCTTGAGCTGTTCAATGGCGGCAGGACGATATATATCCGCACTGACTACCATGACCGATTTTTTCTGACTTTCCTTGAGCCAGCGGGCCAGTTTACCCACGGTAGTAGTCTTACCTGCCCCCTGTAGACCGGCCATCAGGATAACGGCGGGAGGAGCGACATTGAGATTCAGGCCAGCATTGGCCTCACCCATCAGGGTGGTGAGTTCCTCATTGACGATTTTAATGAAAACCTGGCCGGGTGTCAGGCTCTTGAGGACATCCTGCCCCATTGCCTTTTCTCGTACCTGGTCGATAAATGCCTTGACCACGGGCAGGGCCACATCGGCCTCAAGCAGGGCCATACGCACTTCCCGTAAGGTATCTTTAATATTGTCTTCACTTAGTCGGCCGACACCACGCAGATCGCGTATTGTTTTGCCCAGGCGCTCACTTAAACCATCAAACATAATGTATCCATTGGGGATCCCAAGAGTGGGTCCGCTCTTTGTCAAATCAGGGGGGTATTATAACGGGATTATCTGGCCGCCGTGCAGAGAGTCGACCTGGTGAGTAGTAATTTCCTGCTTACTCTCGGCAAGTATTTTTTGTTCCGCACCGGGTTTGTGGTGGCTGAGATAGACTTTTGGCTGGTGTTTGAGCTTGGTCAGGTCTGCCGCCAGGGTACTGGGACAGTAATGCCCGGCCTGCTGACTGAGTTTAAGGTCATTATTTGTAAAGGCCGCCTCTACAATCAGGCTATCCAGCTTATCCAGTGAATTTAATACCGGCCAGAAGGTGTCATTGGTTGTGGTATCACCGCTAAATGCGACCGTATGCCTGGCTGTTTTCATGATATAGCCCACAGCAGGAACCACATGGTTGACTGAAACCATCTGCAGGCTTAATTCACCAAACAGATTCGTTTCACCTGGGTTCATGGGTTCATAGCATAGTACGGGGTGATCCGGGCTGGGAAGGACAGAAAAATCCG
>JAOULO010000006.1 GCA_029881995.1 Gammaproteobacteria bacterium | reverse complement strand
TTGGCAAAGATGTGGATATCTATGTGAAATACGAAGGTCTGAACCCTACCGGTTCCTTTAAGGACCGTGGCATGACCATGGCTGTCACCAAGGCCGTAGAAGAGGGTAGCAAGGCCATCATCTGTGCATCGACAGGCAACACATCAGCGGCAGCAGCGGCCTATGCGGCCCGTGCCGGTATCACCGCCTTTGTGCTGATTCCTGAAGGCAAGATTGCAATGGGTAAACTGGCCCAGGCCATGATGCACGGTGCCGTGGTTATTCAGATCAAGGGTAACTTCGATGCGGGTATGGAACTGGTGAAGCAGGTCGGCAAAGAGGCACCTGTGACCATCGTTAATTCGATCAACCCCTTCCGTCTGCAGGGCCAGAAGACAGCGGCCTTCGAAATCCTTGAAGAGCTGGGTAGTGCACCTGACTATCACTGCATCCCTGTCGGTAATGCCGGCAATATCACGGCACACTGGATGGGTTATAGCGAATACCACGAGCATGGCATCGTTAATGATCTACCCAAAATGGTCGGTTACCAGGCAGCCGGAGCTGCCCCATTTTTGCGTGGCGATATGGTGGACAACCCCGATACCGTGGCGACAGCCATTCGCATTGGCCACCCCCAGAGCTGGGACAAGGCCTGGAATGTCCAGAAAGAATCCGGTGGCTGGTTTGATGAATGTACCGATGATGAGATCCTGGCAGCACAAAAATTGCTGGCTGAAAACGAGGGTGTGTTCTGTGAACCCGCTTCTGCTACCTCACTAGCTGGAGCGATAAAAGACATTGAGACGGGTAAGATTCCTGAAGGTAGCAAGATTGTCTGCACCCTGACCGGTCATGGTCTGAAGGATCCGGATACCGCTATCAAGCAGAGTACTGCACCGATGTTAACGGTTGAAGCTACGTTGGATGAGGTGAAAACAGCGATTCTTAACAATATGGCCGACTAAACCCCTGTTAGTTGACAGGTGTTGCGTTTCAGTCCTTATGATAGGGTGACATTCATGTCACCCTTTTGTTTTACAAAATAACTACCATGACGGGTAATAGACTAACTCTACTTGTTCCTGGGCTTTTACAGTCGCCTTTTCCTTTGCACAGGCTGCCACCAGGGGAAAGACCTGAGTTCAAATCCTTAAATCTCTTTTTCAATCGTGCCAAACAGGATGTTTCGGCTGGTCAGGACTATTATGCAAGCCTTTTCCAAATGTTTGGTATTGAACTTGATGAGCTAAGTACTCCGCCCATTGCGGCCATCACACGACTGGCAGACTGTGGTGAATCTCAATCTGAATGGACCTTACGCTGTGACCCGGCCTATATTCATGCCGATATGGATCGTGCCGTCCTCATGGGACATGGGGGCCTGGGTTTAAGTCTTGAAGAAACAGAACAATTACTCAGGATTGTAAATGCCCATGTGGAACAGGATGGCTGGCAAATTGAGGCCCATACCGTCGACCGCTGGTATGTAAAAGGCGCGGAAAAAACCGATATTACAACAACAGCCCCTCATACAATCCTGGGACAAGATATTAAGCACAAGTTGCCCAATGGGCCTGATGCCAGCTACTGGCGTTCCATTATGAATGAACTACAGATGCTTCTGCATGATATACCCATTAACCTGGCACGGCAGGCGCGTGGCCTGTTACCTGTTAATAGCCTCTGGTTCTGGGGTGGGGGACACCTACCTGATAAAGGGTATTGCCCGTTTGATAAGGTGTTTACTGATGATCCAGTAGCTAGAGGGCTTGCCATTTATACCGGTGGTGAATTAAAAGCGACAGGAGAAGTATGGCAGGAATTTGAACATGCCAAGGGGCAACATCTTTTGATGGTGCTGGATAGATTGATGGCACCAGATATTATGGGCGACCTGTTCGCCTGGCTGGATGCTGTCAAACAACTGGAGCAGTCGGTCATAGAAAAATTAATAGCTATGTTAAAACAGAAACAGCTAACTGAAATTTACTTGCTCGATGGTCATGGCAGTCGATTTACACTGACCACAAAGCAACTGCGCCACTGGTGGAAACGTGGCAAAAAGTTTTCCTCCCTGTTAGAAAAGGCTGATCACTAATGGCGCTGATTAAACGTCGCTCTCATGACGAACACTCCAACACCTTACCGGACAATCTACACCCGGTATTGCGTCGTATCTATATGGCACGTAACGTAGTTGATGCTGCCGAACTGGAGCATGGGCTTAATCGTCTACTGCCTTATCATGATCTGAAGGGGATTAATGAGGCGGTTACGCTGTTGATTGATGCCCTAAATAAAAATCAACGGATATTGATTGTCGGTGATTTTGATGCCGATGGTGCCACCAGTAGTGCACTGGCCGTACGCGCCCTGCGTGCCATGGGCGCAACATATGTCGATTTCCTGGTGCCCAACCGTTTTGAATATGGCTACGGGCTGACGCCGGAGATCGTAAATGTAGCATTAAAATCTCAACCTGAACTCATTATCACCGTAGATAACGGTATCTCCAGTCTCGATGGTGTCACTGCCGCGAAGTCCAATAATATCCAGGTACTTGTCACTGATCACCACTTGCCTGGTGAACAACTTCCCCATGCTGATGCCATCGTAAACCCCAACCAACCGGGTGATGAATTCAGTAGTAAAAACATGGCCGGGGTCGGAGTAATCTTCTATGTGATGATGTCCCTTCGCGTCGCTTTAAGGGAACAGGGCTGGTTCGAGCAACAGGGGATACCCGAACCCAATCTTGCCAGTTATCTCGACCTGGTGGCATTGGGCACGGTGGCCGATGTGGTACCGCTGGATCACAACAACCGTATTCTTGTTGCACAGGGGTTGGCACGGATCCGAGCCGGAGAATGTTGTCCTGGTATTCGCGCTATACTGGAGGTAGCCGGTCGTAAGCTGGAAAACATCAGCAGTACCGACATGGGGTTTTGTGTCGGGCCACGACTCAATGCAGCGGGAAGACTGGAAGACATGTCCATAGGGATTAACTGTCTGCTCAGTGATGACATGAATCAGGCGCGCCTGCTGGCCAAACAGTTAGACCAGCTTAATCACGATCGTCGCAATATCGAACAGGATATGCGCGAACAGGCCTTTCAGTTCATCGACAGTCTGCAAATGGATGATGAGGCTGACCTACCTGTGGGGATGTGTCTGTTTAACGATGAGTGGCATGAAGGAGTGATCGGCATTCTCGCTTCCCGCGTCAAAGATAAATTGCATCGTCCCGTGATCGCCTTTGCCCCAGCGGGGGTGGGTTTGATTAAAGGATCTGCCCGATCGGTTAAGGGGCTGCATATTCGTGATGCTTTGGACAGTGTTGCAGCAAAACATCCAGGCTTAATTCACAAGTTTGGTGGCCATGCCATGGCGGCAGGTCTCACACTCAATGCAGGGGACTATGCCCGCTTTGCCCAGGCCTTTGATGAAGAGGTGGCACGCCATCTGACAGAAGAGGATCTGCATGGGACGATATACAGCGATGGTGAGCTGGTTGGCCAGGATATCAATCTGCAACTGGCGGAATACCTGAAAAAGGCCGGTCCCTGGGGACAGGGGTTCCCTGAGCCGGTGTTTGATGGTGTTTTTGAACTAGTTAATAGGCGCATTGTGGGGGAGAAACACCTTAAACTGTTATTGCGTGCTCCCGGTGAGAACATGACGGTGGATGCCATTGCCTTCAATACTGTGGATCATGACTGGCCGACCGTGGTGAACCGAGTGCAACTGGCCTACCGACTGGATGTGAATGAATTTAATAAGCAGCGCAATGCCCAGCTTATCGTCGAACAAGTGGAGCCAGTTTGATTTAACCGCCCTGATTTATCCTTGGGCCAGACTAGGTTAAGATAGCCGCTTTTGCCGGAATCAGAAGTAGAATATGTCATTAGAAATCAATCCGATTATCAATCAGATCAAGGATATGCAGGGACGTGTCGAATCCCTTAGGGGGTATCTTTGACTACGACAGCAAGAAAGAACGCCTGACCGAAGTGGTCCGCGAGCTCGAGGACCCGGCCATCTGGAACAAACCCGAATATGCCCAGGAGCTGGGGCGGGAGCGATCACGTCTGGAGCAGGTGGTGGATGTGATTGAAAAGCTCAGTGCCAGTCTCACCGATGCCGGTGAACTGGTGGAAATGGCGGCCGAGGAAAATGATGCGGATACTGTTGAATCGGTCTCCAGCGATCTGGCACAGCAGGAGAAGGAGCTTGAGAATCTGGAATTCCAGCGCATGTTCTCTGGTGAGATGGATGCCAATAATGCCTTCCTCGATATTCAGGCCGGTTCTGGTGGAACCGAGGCACAGGACTGGGCCGAGATGATCCTGCGCATGTATCTACGTTGGAGTGAGAGCCGTGGATTCAAGACAGAACTGGTTGAAGTGTCCGCAGGTGAAGTCGCCGGCATCAAAAGTGCCACTATCCATATTAGCGGTGACTATGCCTTCGGCTGGCTACGAACAGAAACCGGGGTACATCGACTGGTAAGAAAATCGCCTTTCGATTCGGGTAACCGTCGACATACTTCTTTTGCCTCCGTATTTATTTCTCCAGAAGTGGATGACAATATCGAGATCGAGATCAACCCGGCTGATTTGCGAATCGATACCTACCGGGCCAGTGGTGCCGGTGGTCAGCACGTTAACAAGACCGATTCGGCCATTCGTATTACCCACGAACCCAGTGGAATCGTGGTACAGTGCCAGAGCGAGCGCTCCCAGCATCAGAACAAAGACAAGGCCATGAAACAGCTCAAGGCCAAACTGTATGAAATGGAAATGATGAAACAGGATGCCGAGCGACAGGCCATGGAAGAGTCCAAGTCGGATATCGGCTGGGGCAGCCAGATTCGTTCCTATGTACTGGATCAGTCTCGCATCAAGGACCTGCGCACCGGCGTAGAGACCAGTAATACCCAGGCCGTACTGGACGGTGATCTGGACAAGTTTATTGAAGCAAGCCTGAAAAGTGGCTTATAAAACCTGGAAGAAATAATGTCAGAAGTAGAAACACAAGAATTAACCGCCGAAGAAGAAAACAAGCTCATCGCACAGCGCCGCGAAAAACTAGGTGCCATTCGCGAACAGGGCGTTGCCTTCCCGAACGATTTTCGCCGCAATGTCATGGCAGGTGAACTACATGCCGAATACGGTGAGAAATCAAAAGAGCAGCTCGAAGAAATAAATATCCGCGTCAGCGTGGCCGGTCGCATGATGTTAAAACGTGTCATGGGCAAGGCCAGCTTTGCCACGGTGCAGGACATGTCCGGCAAGATCCAGTTCTACGTGGTGCGTGATGACCTGCCAGAAGGGGTCTATAACGAACAGTTCAAGAAATGGGACATGGGCGACATCATCGGCGGTGAAGGTGTGCTGATGAAAACCAATAAGGGTGAACTGTCAGTCAAGCTGGACAGTATCCGCTTATTGACCAAGGCCTTGCGGCCTCTGCCTGAAAAATTTAAGGGTGTGACGGATCAGGAGATACGTTATCGCCAGCGCTATCTGGATCTGATTATGAACGAAGAGTCACGTAAGACCTTTATGTTGCGCTCGAAGATCATTACCCATATTCGTGAATTCCTGACCCATAAGAATTTCCTCGAAGTGGAAACCCCCATGATGCAGGTGATTCCTGGTGGGGCCACGGCCAGACCCTTTACTACTTATCATAATGCCCTGGATATGGATCTATATTTACGTATTGCACCCGAACTTTATCTCAAGCGACTTGTAGTAGGTGGTTTTGAGCGTGTCTTTGAAATAAATCGTAACTTCCGTAACGAAGGACTCTCTACTCGACATAACCCGGAATTTACCATGATCGAATTTTATGAGGCCTATGCGACCTACATCGATCTGATGGACATCACTGAAGAAATGCTACGCTCTATTGCTGAAGAAGTGATCGGAACAACACAAATTAACTATCAGGGTGACGTGTATGACTTTGGTAAGCCTTTTACACGTATGACGGTTAAAGAATCTATTCTGCACTTTAATTCAGATGTCACTGAAGCCGAGCTGGATGATCTGGATACGGCACGCGCCATTGCCGAGCGTTTGGAGATTCCACTCAAAAACTCTTATGGGCTGGGTAAGGTTCAGATTGAGATATTTGAAAAGACCGTTGAACATCGCCTGATGGATCCTACCTTTATTACGGCCTATCCCACCGAGGTTTCACCACTGGCCCGTCGTAATGACGATGATCCCTTTGTCACTGATCGTTTTGAATTTTTTGTCGGGGGCCGTGAGATCGCCAATGGCTTCTCGGAATTAAATGATGCCGAGGACCAGGCCGAACGTTTCCGTCAACAGGTGGAAGAAAAGGATGCCGGTGATGAAGAGGCAATGTTCTTTGATGAAGATTATGTAACAGCATTAGAGCACGGTATGCCGCCCACAGCCGGTGAGGGGATTGGTATCGATCGCTTGGTGATGCTGTTTACGGATTCGCCGTCAATTCGTGACGTATTGTTATTCCCGCATATGCGACCACAGTAGGCTTGTTTAACCAAGCACTGACTTAATGGCTTTGATGTCGTCACCAACGCCTTCCATGGTGACGATATTGATGCTGGTATCCATGCCGAGTTTCTCAAAGGCAGGAACTGTATTCCAGTCAATCTCATTCATACTGTGAGTAGTGCCCAGGTAGCTCTGCAGGTTAGCAACGATGACAACATCGGTATAATCGGTAGACTTGCTGTCATAGCTTGTATCGTCATGCAGCTCAGCTACTTTGATGATCTCAGCCGGGAAGTTCCATTTACTGAGAATGGCTTTTCCCACTTCGTTATGAGTCTGTTGAATGATGCTATCCAGCATATCTGTATTTCTTAAAAGATCTGGTACATCTTCTGCTCTAGCGATGATGGGTAGTGAACCTATATCGTGAACCAGTCCGGCAAGCAGGGCCTGGTCGGGTGTTAAATCGGTGTATTTACTGGCCAGAGTATGACAAATCGCCGCAACCGTGGTGCTATGTTCCCATAGAGAACGCAAACGCCGGTCAGTCGCGTCGGATGTAGCCTGGAACATTTGTTCCATGACAATACTCATGACCAGGTTTCGCACCATGTCACCACCCATACGGCTGACAGCCAGCTCAACGGTATCGATCTGGCGACTAGCACGGAGTAATGGGCTGTTGGCAATCTGAATAAGTCTGGCAGATACCGCTGTGTCAGATGTAATGACATTGGCGACTTCAGGCAGGCCCATATTTTCGTCTTCGAGCGTATCTCGGACGCGTAGTGCCACTTCTGGTAAGGTTGGTAAAACCAACCGATCATTTTCCAGATCCTCAAGAAGTTCAGTAATGAGTTTTTGTTCTAGATTATTACCCATGGTTTCCTCTTAATTAATTACGGTCAGTCCATTCCAACAACTAGTAGTTGTATCGGTCCCTGCCGGGTAATTATTTAGGTTTGGGCAAGATGAATCATGTAGTCTTAGGCAGAAAGTGAGTAAGGTAATTTGGTGATTTCAAGTATAGACCCATTTTTATTACCCACCCGTACCTCACCCTGATCTGCTTCTGTGACCTGGATCACAGCCAGGACATCATATCCACCATCTGGACTGGGTTGTGCATTAACAATATTGCCAACACTCTGTTTATTATCACTACTGCCACTATAAAGAGCATCACCGGGATAGATAGATTCGTCACTCTGAATATGAGCACGAAACATGCGTTTTTTTAGCTTACCCAGGTACTGCATACGGGCCACAATTTCCTGACCAGGGTAACAACCCTTCTTAAAACTGACACCGTTAATGAGTTCCAGGTTGACCATCTGGGGCACAAAGCTCTCAGTGGTTTCTGATTGAATGACGGGTAGTCCAGTCTGGATATCCAGTAAAGACCAGATGGCAGAGCCCACCATGGTGGACTTGTCAGCCAACCCCTCCCAGACGGGTATTAGCTCGGCCACAGGGCCATGAATTTCAAAACGGGGAACCTGGCCGGGAATTCGAATCACCAGAACATTGCCCGTTTGTTTGGCAGCATCGACTTCAGCTGGACATGCAAAACCGAGATCGCTAATAAGTTGAGCTATGTCAGGACCAGCAGCTCCCATTCTAACCAGTTCTTCACTGGCATTTTCGAGTGTCACCTGACTGCGCATAACAAACATGCGTAAACGCTTTAATGTTTGCTCAAGTAATGAGGTCGGTAATTGTAAATAATATTTATCTTTAAAATAAAACAAACGAAAACTGGCAAGAATCCGTCCCTTGGGGCTGCAATAGGCATTTAACTGGCTGGATTCAACTGAGACATTTCGCACATCATTACTGAACTGGCCCTGTAAAAAATCTGCAGTATCAGCACCAGCCGCACTGATAAGACCATAGTGGCTCAGATCGCAAATCACATTATTGGAAACGGCTGCTAATTCCTGTTCTGCTTGACCGAAATCAACCACTTTGCCATCCAAAATGTTAGCCTGATACTTATCTAGATTCACTTGCCAGTCTGACTGCATGGTATTACCTCATTCGCTTTGTCATAAAGTGTTAAGTTTGGTGTGTTTTATAACTTGGGCTACACTTATTGCCAACTATGAATAACAAATCTCGTCCCAAGCATCTCAATCTTTTCAAGGTTCGCCTGCCCATTTCGGGAATTGCATCAATACTCCACCGTTTGTCGGGGCTATTGTTGTTTCTGGCAACGCCATTGATGCTCTATATATTAACGATTTCATTTAAAAACAACAGTGGTTTTGAACAGGCAAAACTCTACCTGGACTCTATGTGGGTTAAATTCATCATCCTGATACTAATCTGGTCTGCAATGCACCATTTTCTTGCAGGACTTCGTTATCTTGTCATCGATATGGACGTTGGATTGAGTAAAAACAGTGCCAACTTATCCGCCTTACTGGTGAGTGTGCTTGCCCTTGTTCTTTCAATTATCATCATTATAGGTGTGTTGTGATGACTGCAAGGGCGCTTGGCTTACGAACCTGGTTATTACAAAGACTGTCGGCCCTGTATATGGCAGTCTACACGGTCATTGCACTTTTCTGGCTTTATCTTTCAGGTCCCATTGACTTTGTCGCATGGCAGGAACTGTTAGCACATCCACTCATTAACATATTCACTCAGTTATTTATCTATTCATTACTCGCCCATGCATGGATTGGGGTAAAAGACATATTCATCGATTATGTTCCAAACACACGGCTGCGTTTTGTATTATTTATAACCATAAGTTTGTTGCAAATTATTCTGGCTTTCTGGACCTTTATGGCCTTTTATGGTGTGGTAAGGCTATGAGTTTGGCAAAGCGAAAATTTGATACCCTGGTTATCGGAGCCGGTGGTGGCGGACTCCGAGCAGCCCTGCAGCTTGCCCAGGCCGATTCCAGTGTTGCTGTCGTTTCCAAAGTCTTTCCAACACGTTCACATACGGTTGCAGCCCAGGGGGGAATGAACGCGGCACTGGCCAATGTTCTGCCGGATAACTGGCACTGGCATATGTACGATACTGTTAAAGGCAGTGATTATCTTGGCGACCAGGATGCCATTGAATACATGTGTCGGGCAGCCTCAAAAACTGTCATTGAGCTCGAACACTGTGGCGTGCCTTTTAGCCGGATGGAAAACGGTGGGATTTATCAGCGTCCCTTCGGAGGGCAGAGCCAGAATTTTGGGGGTGAGCAGGCTGCCCGAACCTGTGCGGCGGCTGACCGCACCGGTCATGCCATTTTGCATTCTCTTTACCAACAGAATATCCGCGCCAAAACCCATTTTTTTGATGAATTCTTTGCCATCGATCTGATTAAGGACGAGGCAGGTTTCGTGTTGGGTGCCCTGGTACTGGAAATTGAAACCGGTGAGCCCTTGTTAATCGAAGCCAAGACCACCTTGTTGGCCACGGGTGGGGCCGGACAACTATTTCGTACCAATACCAATGCCACTATTAATACCGGTGATGGCCTAGCCATGGCGCTTCGGGCAGGTGTACCTCTACAGGACATGGAGTTCTTCCAGTTTCATCCCACCGGGATAGCGGGCAAGGGAATGCTGATCTCAGAGGCAGCACGTGGTGAGGGTGGTTATCTGGTCAATAAAGACGGTGAACGTTTTATGGAACGCTATGCGCCTCATGCTAAGGACCTGGCAAGCCGTGATGTCGTGAGCCGTTCCATAGCCATTGAGGTACAGGAAGGCCGTGGATGCGGTCCCAATGGGGATTACATGCACCTTAAACTGGACCACCTTGGCTCTGAAGTCCTGGATAAACGTTTACCTGCCATCAGTGAATCCATTCGTACCTTCCTGGGTGTAGACCCGGCAAAAGATCTGGTACCCATTTATCCCACAGCCCATTACACCATGGGCGGCATACCGACCAATCGGTATGGGCAAGTTGTGGTTCCTGTAGACACAGGAGAAGAGGAGATTCCTGGACTGTATGCAGCCGGTGAGTGCGCCTGTGTCTCGGTGCATGGAGCCAATCGACTAGGTGGGAATTCCTTGCTTGATATCGTGGTTTTCGGACGGGCGGCTGGCAATGACATTATTCAGTTCTTAAAAGAAAACCATTACCACCGTCCCATGCCGCAGGAAGGAATCGATCAGGCCATGGCGCGTTTGGCCCGTTGGGATCAGAAGGGCAAGGGTGAACCCGTGGATCAAATTCGGCAGGAGTTGCAGACCACCATGGAAAAATACTGTGGTGTCTTTCGTACCGAGGAAATTCTGGCAGAAGGGCTGGCCAAGGTGCTGGAGCTGGAACAACGCATGTCCATGGTTCGCCTGCAGGATCACAGCAAGGTCTTTAACACGGCCCGTATCGAAGCCATGGAACTGGATAACCTGGTGGATATTGGTGTGGCTACCGTCACATCCGCACTTGCACGCCAGGAGAGTCGTGGCGCCCATTCAAGGGTGGATTATCCTGACCGGGATGATGCCAACTGGATGAAACACACTCTTTATTACAAGGAAAATCGCCAGCTGGACTATAAACCCGTGCGTACCAAGCCGCTAACGGTAGAGAGTTTCCCACCAAAGGAAAGGGTCTACTAAATGAAATTCAGGATTCATCGCTACAACCCCGAAACCGACAAGAAACCCTGGATGCAGGATGTCGAAGTTGATATAGATTCAAGCGAGATGGTGAGAGATGCGCTTCTGCGCATCAAGGCTAAAGACGAAACATTGGTCTTTCGCCATTCCTGCGGAGAAGGGGTGTGTGGTTCCGATGCGATTAATATTAATGGTGTGAATGGATTGGGGTGTCTGACCCGACTTTCGACCCTGAAAGAACCCATCGAGATTCGACCCGTACCCGGTATGCCCATTGTGCGAGACCTGGTTGTCGACATGGAGCAGTTTTATAAACAGTATCGTGCCGTTAAACCCTATTTAATCGTCAAGGATCCTGAACCAGAAATCGAATATCAACAGACACCCGAACAACGCGAAAAACTGGATGGCCTGTATGAATGTATCCTCTGTGGTTGCTGTTCTACGTTCTGTCCTTCCTTCTGGTGGAATCCAGACAAGTTCCGTGGCCCTGCGGCATTACTCCAGGCTTATCGTTTTCTTGCAGATAGTCGAGACCAGGCCACAGAAGAACGCCTGGCCGATCTGGACGGTCCTTACAAAATGTTCCGTTGTCATACAATCATGAATTGCGTTAATGTCTGTCCCAAGGGATTGAACCCAACCAAGGCCATTAATGAAATCAAAAAGATGATGCTAAAGGATATGATATAAACCTTTTTATCGTGCTTCATAATTCCAAGGTTGAGAAGTTTAATACTAAAAAAATGGAAACACTCACCGAACAACAAAATCTGTCTCGCCTGCGCTGGCAATGTCGTCGGGGTATGCTGGAGCTGGATGAATTTCTGGATAGCTTTTTAAACAAAAACTATTTATCGTTAACCGATAAACATAAACAGACCTTTGAACAGATACTCGATCTCCCGGACCAGCTCCTGCTTGATTACCTGCTAGGTCAGACCAGACCCATCGACATGGATGTAGCCGATGTTATCCAGCAAATCCGCCACAGCGCCCGTTCTTAATCTCAAGCCCTCTCGTTATTTCGCTATTTATATTGCCCTTGGTCATGCTCTGGGTTTGCTTGTACTGTTTTATCCTACGAACATTCCAATTACCGTCCGCATTTTGATTGCTATGGCTATCCTGATCAGTTTTATTTATCACTGGCAAACAAGGGAACCGGTTAAGGCAGTACGAGCCCTATGGGACGATAATTTATGGTTATTACAGTTAAAAGATGGTTCTGAAGTAAAAGCACAATTGCATGGCGAATACACAGTAACAAGCTGGTTGATTGTTTTGTGTTTTCGGATTGCTGATGAGAGAAAAAAATATACGGTAGTAATCTTTTCAGATAGTGGCGAGGCGGATGAAATCCGCAAAATGCGAGTTTTCCTCAGACAACTTTAACTACCTAGCCGGGGAAATTGCCCGGTATCAATATTGTATTGACTGGCTTTGAATCTACCTCGGGGTAATCCAGCGTGTAATGCAAACCTCGACTTTCCTTTCTCTCCATGGCCGACTGGATAATCAGGTCTGCTACATCGGTTAGATTACGCAATTCCAGCAGGTCATTGGTGACACGGAAGTTACCGTAATATTCTTCGATTTCTTTTTGTAAGAGGTTTACTCGCCGTTGTGCCCGTTGCAGGCGTTTATTGGTACGCACAATACCAACATAGTCCCACATAAAGGTTCTAAGCTCATGCCAGTTATGGGTAACTACAACTTCTTCATCAGAATCGGTAACACGGCTTTCATCCCATTCAGGAAGTTCAGCATGTTGACTGTCATTCTTGTCCTGAGACAGGATGTGTTGGCTTGCAGCAGCAGCGAACACCAGGCATTCAAGAATGGAATTACTGGCCATGCGATTGGCACCATGCAAACCGGTAAAGGCGGTTTCACCAATGGCATATAAACCCGATATATCGGTTTCTCCTTTTAAGTCCGTCATGATGCCACCACAGGTGTAATGGGCGGCAGGTACAACCGGTATGGCTTGTTTTGTCATGTCATAACCGAATTCCAGGCAACGCTGATAAACGGTCGGAAAGTGTTCTTTGATAAAGTCAGCAGGGCGGTGGCTGATATCGAGATAAACGCATTCTGTCCCAAGGCGTTTCATTTCGTGGTCGATGGCGCGGGCCACAATATCGCGTGGAGCAAGTTCACCTCGTTCATCAAAACGATCCATGAAACGGCTACCATCAGGTAATTTCAGATGACCACCTTCACCACGAATGGCCTCTGTCACCAGAAAGCTCTTGGCCTCAGGGTGATACAGGCAGGTTGGATGAAACTGGTTGAATTCCATATTGGCAACCCGACAACCTGCACGCCAGGCCATGGCGATACCGTCACCGGTGGAGGTGTCTGGATTACTGGTATAAAGGTAAACCTTACTGGCACCACCGGTCGCCAGGATCACAAAGCGGGCCTGGAAGACTTCAACATGGCCGGTTTCTCGATTGAGAACATAGGCTCCGAGGACCCGATTGCCCTGTTGGCCTAACTTTTGACGTGTAATCAGGTCTACCGCGATATGTTGTTCATACAGGCCGATATTGGAATGTTGAAGAACCTGTTGATTCAGGGTTGTTTCGACTGCCTGGCCGGTGGCATCGGCCGCATGGATAATTCGACGCCGGCTATGGCCTCCTTCTCGGGTCAGGTGAAAAGGGGGTTCGTGGCTTTCGTCTCGAGTGAAGGGGACACCCTCTTTAATCAGCCACTGGATATTTTCAGGGCCATGTTCCACCACATAGCGCACCACGTCAGGATCACACAAGTCAGCTCCAGCATTGAGCGTATCGGCCACATGATCATCAAAGGAATCATGCTCATCTAAAACCGCTGCAATACCTCCCTGGGCGTAATAAGTCGAGCCTTCAGTCAGTTTACCCTTGGAGATCAGGGCAATAGAATGGGATTCAGCCAGACGCAGTGCCAGACTGAGCCCGGCGGCCCCACTACCTATAATGAGAACGTCACTGCGGTGTTGCATAGCAAAGAGGATGAATATAGGTAAATTTAAGAATTGGCATAGGTAGATTTGTACTACAAGGGTGGTGGCGTTAAAGTACCCGGATCCCCGATTTCTTGTTGGTATTATTGGGGTTAGAAATATAACGAATTTATCCCGCCTTGGCGAACTTCAAACCAGTAATATGGTCTCAGGGTTAACCATCGGGCAGTTTTTGTACAGATTTAAGGCGAGGCTCGGCCCGGATGGGCGAAAAGAACATAGATCAGGCGTTGGTAGAACGGGTCCAGCGAGGAGACAAACAGGCATTTGACCTGCTGGTGAAGAAATATCAACAGCGGATCATGAATGTGCTGACGCGTTTTCTGAGCAACCCGGAAGATGTTATGGACATCACCCAGGAGGCATTTATCAAGGCTTATCGGGCGCTGCCGACATTTAGAGGTGACAGCGCTTTTTATACCTGGCTGTATCGCATTGCGATCAATACGGCCAAAAACCACCTGGTGGCCCAGAATAGACGGCCAACCCAGGGACTGGTTGATAGTGATGAAGCCGAACAATATGAAGGTGCTGACCTGTTGCGAGAACACGCGACCCCGGAGCAGTTGATGCAAAAGGAGCAGGTTCAGCAGGTAATACACCAGGCCTTCGAAGAATTACCGGAAGATTTGCGCACCGCCATCAGCCTGCGTGAACTGGAAGGGATGAGTTATGAGGAAATTGCTGAGGCAATGGATTGCCCCATCGGTACCGTGCGGTCGAGGATCTTTCGTGCCCGTGAGGCTATCGATAAAAAACTGGAACCATTATTGAAAAACTAGGTCAGTGAATACGTAACAGGTGAGAAGCTGCCATGACTGAAAAAAAATACGAAAATCTGTCAGCCATTATGGATGGTGAAACGGAACTGAATGATCAATTGATCCAACAGCTCCATGCTGATCCGGAATTGCGCTCCCGATGGCAACGTTATCATCTAATTCGCGATGGACTCGATAATCATTTACCTGATGTAGGTATGAGCGATATTTCAGAAAAAGTCATGTCTGCACTCGAAGCCGAACCGACTATTTTGGCCCCGATGCACAAGCGAATCTCACAAAAAGTCATGAAACAGGCAGCAGGCCTGGCTGTGGCAGCCTCAGTAGCGACGATAGCGATTGTTTCTGTGCAAACCTCACAGCTTACAAATACCCCAGATTCAACAACTTCTATTGCACGTATTGAACAACCCCGTATTGATCAAACAGCCATTTCTCAGGCCCGTTTACGTAACCAGGCGATCCAGTCCAAGCTGAATGGCTACCTTGTTAATCATAATGAATACTCTATGTCCGCACGTATGCAGGGTATGATGCCCTATATGCGCATTGTGGGTGATGCAGACAACCAGCGGCCTCGGGATGCCAAGTAGACTTCTTCTTTTCACCTTTTTCTATCTACCTGCTCTGGTTCTGGCGACAGAACTGGTCGAGGTACAAAAACTCCTCAAAAAAATGCAGCATGCAGCACATATGCAAAACTACGACGGGACATTTGTCTATAGTGAGGGAGAAAGCAAGCTCAGCGCCATGCGTCTAATTCACAGTGCTGATCAGAAAGGGGAAAGAGAAAGACTGGTTTCGCTGGACAATGTTGGGCGAGAAGTTATACGTAATTCAAAAAATGTCATCTGTATCCTGCCGGATAGAAATGCCGTCGTTGTTGAAAAGGGACGCCCACCTGCCCAGTTCCCCCCCCAGTTTCCAGATAAACTGGATCACCTGAAAGACCATTATAGTTTCAAAATTGAAGGCGAAGAGAAAGTCGCCGGTCAATTGGCACACAAGCTGGTAGTACTACCCAATGATAATTTCCGCTATGGACATCATCTATGGATAGACAAGAAAACGGGTTTGTTATTAAAAACCCATTTGGTTAATGAAAAGGGCAGTTTGGTTGAACAGTTCATGTTTACTCATATCAAGTACATGAAAAGAGTCCCTGAGAAATTACTGCAGTCATCAGTCGACAGCACTAAATTTAAACGTTATGAATCTAATGATTTGAAACCCAAATCAAAACCAGTCAGCCCATCCTTGCTCTGGAAAGTCACTCAACTACCACCCGGGTTCAAGCGTGACCACCATCGTCAGTTAAAGATACCTACCAGCCGTACTCCCTCTAATCAACTTGTATTTACCGATGGCCTGGCTTCTATATCAGTCTTTATTGAGAATAATATGGAAGATCCTAACCTTGTTGGCCGTACTAATATGGGTGCTGTCAATGCCCATGGTAAGACCTTTAAGGACTATCATGTGACTGCAGTGGGTGAAGTTCCCCATGCCTCAGTAAAAATGATCAGCGAATCAGTAGTACTCAATTCCCGCTAATGATTGAAGAAACCGCACGTGTCGTCGAATGCCAAGCCCCTTATGCCTGGGTTGAAACCAATCGCAAATCTGCCTGTGACCAATGTTCTATGAATAAAGGCTGTGGCACGGGTGTGCTATCAAAGGTATTTGGTGAAAAACGGTCAAGGATCAAAGTTATTAACAAAATCAGTGCCCATGAGGGTGATAATGTATTAATCGGTATTAATGAATCGGCCCTGTTAACAGGGTCGTTGCTGGTTTATCTTTTACCTATTGCCTCCTTGTTAGGTTTTGCCCTTTTTGGCGAATTGTTAACAAAACAGTTATTAGTTGAAAATCAGGATATACTTCCCATTTTATTTGGAATATCTGGCCTTAGCCTGGCCATGTGGTGGGTTCGCCGCAAAACGGCCAATCTCGAACAGGCCAGCCGCTACCAGGCGGTGATACTTCGTCGCCTGAGTAATGAAGAAAATTGTATCATTGAAGTAAAATAAACGTTTTTGATTGGAGATATTGCATGTTGCGTATGATGACGGCAAAGCAGACTGTCTATTCTGGAATTCTTGTACTGGCACTTTCAGTTGCAGGACAGGTCCATGCCCGGGAGTTACCCGATTTCACCAAGCTGGTGGAGTCAAATAGTGCAGCGGTAGTCAATATCAGTACCAAGCAAAAAGTTAAGCGGCCACATGGCTTGCCACCCGGAATGGAAATACCAGATTTACCTGAAGGCTCACCTTTTGGAGATCTGTTCAGACACTTTTTTGGTGAACCACAAAATGGTGGGGAAGGTAATGGTACACCTGAAGAATTTAACTCACAGTCGCTGGGCTCCGGGTTTATTATCGATGAAGAAGGCCATGTTATAACCAATTACCATGTGGTGCGAGAGGCGACAGAAGTCATTGTGCGCTTGAACGACCGTCGTGAACTTAAGGCAGAAATCGTAGGTTCTGATGAACGAAGCGACATCGCCCTATTAAAAGTTAAGGGCAAAAACCTGCCTGTAGTAAAACTGGGTAAATCTTCTGAAGTCAAAGTGGGAGAATGGGTGATGGCCATTGGTTCTCCATTTGGTTTTGATCATTCTGTTTCTGTTGGTGTGGTCAGCGCCCTGGGACGTAATCTGCCAAGTGAAAGTTATGTGCCCTTTATTCAAACCGATGTCGCGATAAACCCTGGCAATTCTGGTGGACCCTTATTTAACCTCGATGGTGAAGTCGTGGGTATCAATGCCCAGATCTATAGCCGGACCGGTGGCTTTATGGGGCTGTCTTTCGCTATCCCGGTTGATGTGGCCATGAATGTGATAGAACAGCTCAAGACCAAGGGCAAGGTTTCACGAGGCTGGTTGGGTATTTTGATTCAGGATATCAACCGTGAGCTGGCTGAATCCTTTGGCATGAAACAACCTCATGGAGCCGTGGTACTAAAAGTCCTGCCAAACAGTCCAGCAGAAGATGCTGGCTTCAAAGTTGGTGACGTCGTAACCTACTTTGCAGATAAAAAGATTATTCGTTCTTCTGATTTACCCCTGGCTGTTGGTCAGGCACCAATAGGTGAAAACAGCAAGGTTAAGATTATACGGGAAGGCAGTAACAAAACACTCAAGGTCAAGATCGGTGAATTACCTGCAGAAGAAGAGCTAGCACAAAAAGAAGTCAAGCCGGGCAAGGCCAAGACCAATCGCTTAGGCATGACGGTGAAAAATCTCACTAAAGAACAGCGTAGTGAATTCGGTGTAAAAGAACGTGGTGTGATTGTGACCCATGTTGACAAGGGTACGGCTTATTCAGCGGGAATCCGCCGAGGAGATATTATCCTGATGATGAATAATCAGGATGTTAAGGATAGTAAACAGTTCAGTAAACTGGTCAAGGAGCTGCCTGATGGGAAATCGCTTCCTGTATTGATCCAGCGTAGAAAATCGCCCATTTTCCTGGCGATGAAAATACCCAAGGGTAAATGAGCGTCCAGTTGACGATCTATACCCGTGATGGTTGCCACTTATGTGAAGACATGCTGCTGGAACTACAACAACGTAAGTCGAAAAGGCCTTTTTCGCTGAACATCATCGAAATCAATGGGCTACCGGAGCTGGAGTCTCTTTATGGGACAAAAGTACCGGTTCTTGTCCACGAAGGCAGGGAGATATGCCACTTTTTTCTTGATGAGGTGGCCTTTAATCAGTGTTTCGAGGTGGGCTGAAATCCGCTACAATATTCACACTTTGAGGCCGAAGGGCCTTTAAATTCGACAGAAGGTTAGAGGTGCTGCTGAAGCACCTTTTTTGTTGTAACCCATTGCAGGAAATGTATTCTTTTGAACACCCTATCCCATATTCGTAATTTTTCCATTATTGCCCATATTGACCATGGTAAATCCACTCTCGCTGACAGGCTGATCCAGACCTGCGGCGGATTAACAGAGCGTGAAATGGCCGAGCAGGTACTGGACTCTATGGATATCGAGCGGGAGCGGGGTATCACGATTAAGGCACAGAGCGTGACCCTGAACTACACAGCCAGCGATGGAAAAACCTATCAATTGAATTTTATCGATACCCCAGGCCACGTGGATTTTTCTTATGAAGTGTCCCGTTCACTGGCTGCCTGTGAAGGGGCATTACTGGTGGTCGATGCCTCTCAGGGTGTGGAAGCCCAGAGTGTGGCCAATTGCTATACCGCTATCGAACAAGGACTGGAAGTATTGCCGGTCCTGAACAAAATAGATTTACCCGCAGCCGATCCGGATCGGGTTATTAACGAAATTGAAGAGATCATCGGTATCGAAGCCACTGATGCCAAGCGGGTTAGTGCCAAGACCGGTGTGGGTGTGGATGAATTACTGGAAGAACTGGTCGTAAAAATCCCAGCCCCAGAAGGTGACCCAGAGGCCCCTTTGCAGGCGCTGATTATCGACTCCTGGTTTGATAACTATCTTGGAGTTGTTTCTCTGGTTCGTGTCATGCAGGGAACCATGTCGGTTAAACAGAAGATTAAAATTATGTCGACTGGAGATTCCTATCTTGTCGATAAGGTTGGCATATTTACCCCAAAACGTAACGAAACGAAAGAACTTAAAGCAGGCGAAGTCGGGTATATGATCGCAAGCATTAAGGATATCTACGGTGCCCCGGTTGGCGATACCATTACCCAGACTGATAAGCCTGCAAAAGAGGCCTTGCCAGGGTTCAAGCCGATCCAGCCACGGGTTTTCTCCGGCCTCTTTCCTGTCAGCAGTGATGACTACGAAGATTTACGTGAAGCCCTGTCCAAGCTAAAGCTGAACGATGCGGCATTGTTCTATGAACCAGAAACGTCCCAGGCTCTGGGGTTTGGTTTTCGTTGCGGTTTCCTTGGCATGTTGCATATGGAGATCATTCAGGAACGTCTGGAACGAGAATACGACCTGGACCTGATTACCACGGCTCCAACGGTTATTTTTGAAATAATGAACACCAAGGGTGAAGTAATCCAGATCGATAACCCTTCCCATTTACCTCCAACGAATCAAATCGAAGAAGTTCGTGAACCTATTATTACCGCCAACATTCTGGTGCCACAGGATTATGTGGGGAATGTTATCAGCCTTTGTATTGAGAAACGTGGTGTTCAGAAAAATATGCAGTATCTGGGTATGCAGGTTGCATTAAGCTATGAGTTGCCAATGAATGAGGTTGTATTAGACTTCTTTGACAGACTGAAATCAGTCAGCCGTGGTTATGCCTCACTGGATTATGAGTTTACCCGATTCCAGGCAGCCAGCCTGGTTAAACTGGATATCATGATTAATGGCGAGCTGGTTGATGCACTTTCAACCATTATCCATAGTGACCAGGTTCAGTCGCGTGGCCGAGACTTGACTGAAAAAATGAAAGAGATCATCCCACGACAGATGTTTGAAGTTGCCATTCAGGCTGCAGTCGGTGCCAAGATTGTTGCGCGCACCAATGTTAAGGCACTGCGTAAAAATGTAACAGCCAAGTGCTATGGTGGGGATATCACCCGTAAACGTAAACTGCTGGAAAAACAAAAAGCAGGTAAACGTCGAATGAAACAGGTCGGCAAGGTAGAGTTACCACAGGAAGCCTTTCTTGCGGTATTAAATACAGGAAAAGATAAATGAATGTAGATTTCTCGTTGGTTCTGGTCATTCTGGTCGCTGTCACCGGTATTATCTGGGGTATCGACCATCTATTGTTTGAGAAAAAACGTGTTGCCAAAGCCGTTGAACAAGGTGATGAACCAAGGGAACCTATTATTGTTGAATACGCCAGGTTTCTGTTTCCGGTAGTGGTAATTGTCTTTCTGTTGCGCGGTTTTATTGCAGAGCCTTTCCGTATTCCTTCCGGCTCCATGTTGCCTACACTGGAAGTCGGTGACTTCATCCTTGTTAGCAAGTCATCCTATGGTGTTCGAATTCCGGTCATCAATAAAAAAATTGTTGATTATAGTTCGCCAAAGCGGGGAGATGTCATCGTATTTCGTTATCCAGAAGATCCACGCATTGACTATATAAAACGTGTAGTTGGGATACCGGGGGACAGAATCTCTTATCAAAACAAGATTCTTTATGTAAATAACCAGCCGCAGCCTCAGATCCAGATTGGAAATTATATAGTCGATCGTTATGGCTCATTTGCACATATTCAGGAAATACTGGATGGGAAAAAACATGATATTCTTGTTAACTCTCGTATAGGGAGTGGTAATGGTGAATATACAGTACCCGAAGGACATTATTTTGTGATGGGTGATAATCGCGATAATAGTCGAGACAGCCGTTCCTGGGGTTTTGTGCCTGATGAAAATCTTGTCGGCAGGGCCTTTTTTATCTGGATGAACTGGAACAGTGATAATGGGCCTGCATGGTCTCGGATTGGTAGTGTTATTCGATAATAATGAAATAACAGGAGGCGGGGATGAAATCAACACATAAACAAAAAGGTATGACAGGTATCGGCTGGTTGCTGGTTGTCAGTTTAATCATCTTTGTGTTTTTAATTGTTATAAAATTGATGCCTGCCTACCTAGACCAGTTTAATGTTTCATCAGTTCTTTCCTCTTTTTCTGAACAGTCCGAAGTTAGAGATATGACAGCAGGTGAAATTACTTCAAAATTACTGAAGAATTTGGATATAAACATGGTCAAAGACGTTACCGCGGATGATATTTATGTTTCTCAGGCAGGTAATCATCGCATTATCGAGATTGAATATGATGTACAGCGCAAACTATTTGCCAATATAGATATTTTAATTCATTTTAGTAATAGGGCTGAGGTTCCCCTTAGATAATGGAACCACTTGCGGTACTTATGCAACGTATAGGATATACGTTCGAGGATGAGGTATTATTACAAACCGCACTGACACATCGAAGCGCCAAAAGCCAAAATAACGAGCGCATGGAATTCCTTGGTGATTCCATCCTGAGTTATCTCATCAGTATTCAACTCTATCAGCGATTTCCAGAGGCATCAGAAGGTGAGTTGAGTCGCCTGCGTGCTTCCCTGGTGAAAGGGGAAACCCTGGGTAAGGTCGCCAGCGAGATTCAACTGGGTGAATTTCTGCTGATGGGCAGTGGTGAACTGAAAAGCGGTGGTTATCGACGTAGCTCGACCCTGGCCGATGCCTTTGAGGCCATCATTGGTGCAGTCTATCTCGATGGCGGAATAGAAGCGGCCAGTGATTACATCAATCGGTTTTTTACCGAACGGCTGGATAAATGTGATCCCAACAAGGCCAGAAAAGATCCCAAAACCCGACTGCAGGAACTCATGCAGGCCAGAAGCCAGCCACTACCGGAATATGAAGTCGTCGAAACCCATGGCAAGGCGCATAATCAAACCTTCAAGGTCAGCTGTAAAGTTGTTGGCCTGGATCAGACTATTTTCGGCTCCGGCACCAGTCGCCGTAAAGCTGAACAGACTGCTGCGAGTGCAGCACTGGAATTATTAGAGAATGAGTGATAATAAATCGTTTCGCTGTGGATATGTTGGCCTGATAGGTCGGCCTAATGTCGGTAAGTCTACCCTGATGAACCACATGATAGGTCAGAAGATCAGTATTACCTCCCATAAACCACAGACAACCCGACATCGAATTCTTGGTATTAGCACAACACCAACAGCACAATTCGTATTTGTTGACACACCCGGTCTGCACCAGGGTGGTAAACATGCCATGAGCCGCTATTTAAACCGTGCCGCGGCAACAACCCTAAACGATGTGGATGTTGTTATATTCATTATCGAGGCACTGCGTTTTACCGATGAAGATGCCGCCGTTCTGCAGAAGCTAAAAACCATCGAGGTGCCCGTGGTCCTGGCGATTAATAAAGTCGACCGTGTGGAAGAAAAAGAAAAGCTATTACCTTTCCTGGCCGAGATGGGACAGAAAATGGACTTTGCCGATATCCTGCCCATTTCAGCTCTCAAGGACACCAACCTGAAAGAGATCGGACAGGTCATTGAAAAACACCTGCCAGAAAGCGCTCCCTTTTTCGAAGAAGATCAAATCACCGATCGCAGCGTACGTTTTTTGGCGGCGGAAATCATTCGTGAAAAGCTCACGCGCACATTGCATCAGGAATTGCCATATAACCTAACTGTTGAGATAGAAAAGTTTGAACATGGTGCAGAACAGACCCTGATTCATGCGGTGATCTGGGTCGAGAGAGATAACCAGAAAGGGATTGTGATCGGCAATAAGGGTGAGCGACTGAAGGAGATCGGCAAACAATCACGCCTGGATATTTCAAAATTGATCGAACGCCGTGTCCACCTGGAACTCTGGGTCAAGGTCAAGGAAGGCTGGTCTGATGATGAACGCGCCCTGCATAGCCTGGGTTATAATGATGATCTCAAGTCATAAGGCCAATCTCGAAGCGTCCTATATCCTGCACAGTCGTGCCTATCGTGATAACAGCCTGCTACTGGATATCTTTAGTCATGAACACGGTCGTATCGGCGCCGTGGCCAAAGGGGCCAAACAGCCAAAATCAAAATTTCATGGCCTCTTACAGCCATTTGGGCTGTTGCTTCTCTCATGGAGTGGTCGTAGTGACTTGATGACCCTGACTGAAGCCGAGCCACAGGGCAGAGTTATCAAGCTTAAAGGCCAAAGTCTTCTGTCGGGTTTTTATGTCAATGAACTTCTGACTCGACTCCTGCAGCGACACGACCCTCACCAGCATCTGTTTGATGTCTACCACGAAACCCTGCACATGCTGGAACAGGGAGAACATGAAGAACCGGTGTTAAGACGCTTTGAATATCAGCTGTTACAGGAAACCGGCTATGGCCTGATGCTTGATCATGATGTGGAAACCGGGGAAGTGATTCAGGCCGATGCACAATATTGTTATCATATCGAGCATGGGCCGGTAAGATCGGCTGATCGGCATGATGGTCTGTTGATAGATGGGGCAACTTTACTGGCCTTACAGGGTGAATCATTGCAGGGTGCAGTGCAGTTAAAACAGGCCAAGCAGTTGATGCGGGCGGTGATTGCGCATCAGTTGGGGGACAAGCCGCTTAGGACTCGGGAATTGGCGATGCAGAAGGTACTATGATCCCCCCTCCTTGCAGAAGGGGGCGAGGGGGTGGTGATAGATTGAATCGCTATCGCGATGCTGGATTAAAATCCGTTCTCGAACGGATGATCGAGATACTTTTTGAAGGACCAAAAAGTACCCAAAAAGTCCTCCTCCTGTGATGGCGCAGACGTGTGTTTGAGTTTTGGTTTTTTGTTGAGCATTGGCAGAAGGGGCATCCCAGCCCCTCTGCCAATGCGGCGACATCCCTGTCGCCCCTTATCTATATTTAAAAAACCAAAACCCAAACACGCGCCATCGAAGTCGGCACCAACCCCGAAGCGAACCGGCTGTCTTGTTTAAAAAGAAATGACAATTAAATAATTGGAGCTAGAGGATATGTCTTCTGAAATCTTACTGGGTGTGAACATTGATCATGTTGCTACGATCCGTCAGGCGCGTGGGACACGTTATCCTGAACCGATTCAGGCAGCCTTAATTGCAGAACAGGCGGGTGCGGATGGGATTACGCTTCATCTGCGTGAAGACCGACGTCATATTCAGGATCGTGATGTGGAGATGTTGATCGGCATGTTGCAGTCACGTATGAATCTGGAGATGGCGGTAACTGAAGAAATGATTGGTATTGCCTCACGTATCAAACCCCATGACTGTTGCCTGGTGCCAGAACGTCGCGAAGAACTGACTACCGAAGGTGGGCTGGATGTAGCGGGGCAGTTGGACAAGATGAAAGACGCCTGTGCACGTCTTGCTGATGCGGATGTGCGTGTTTCCTTGTTTATTGATGCAGAAGAGAAACAACTGGAAGCAGCGGTGGAAAGTGGGGCTCCGGTTGTGGAGATTCATACCGGGCATTATGCCGATGCACCATTGGGCAAACAGCGCGATAAAGAACTCAGCAAAATCATTCATGCGGTTGAGTATGGGGAAAGTCTTGGCTTACAGGTCAATGCTGGGCATGGGCTGGATTATCATAATGTTAAGCAGATAGCGGCGATTCCTGGGATTAAGGAATTGAATATTGGACATTCGGTGATTGCTCGGGCGGTGGTTTATGGTTTGTATGATGCGGTGGCGGAGTTGAAGTCGATAATGCTCGAAGCTCGGGGATAACTGTGCTTTATTCCCTCCCCTCGCAGGGGAGGGTTAGGGTGGGGTGATCGGATGGGGTTGTGGGTGTTTCTTTTAAATTGAATCGACTATCGTCGAGCTGGATCTAAGTCAGGTCTCGTCCTGACAGACGAGGTACTTTGTGAAGGACCACAAAGTACCCAAAAAGTCCTCCCCCTAAGATGGCGCAAGCATGTTGTCTAGCCTGGTTTTTTGTTTGAGGTTCGCAGACGGGCCTTCCCTGGCCCGGCTGCTCCACACGGCCGCGTCCATGCGGCCTCCTATTATAATTTTCAAAAAACCAGACTAGCCAACGCGCCATCAAAGGGGGCGAACCCCAAAGCGAACTGGCTACCTTGGTTAAATGAGAAGATATTTGTAGGTTGGGCAGAGGCTTCGAAGCACAACAAGAATTATAGTGAAGGGTATTAGGTTTCGTTATCAGTCAATCTGACGTACAGGTTTGACCTAACCCTAAAACTAGCTTGATTAAAAAATTATGATCTTGGTTTTAATACTATACCTTGAAACCCACCAGATTGATCGAACTTGTATATACCGTTTAAATAGTGAATTAAATAGAAATTGCCAGATGAATCATACACCATATCTCTCATCCAATTTGGTAGTTCGTTATATCCGTATAGACTTAGAAAGCCTGAATACATATCGTTAGAATTAAATACTAGATATGTCGTAGTGTCATCATTTGCATAATAACTTGCAACTACAATATTTCCACTTGGATCTATTGCAATATCCTCTGCTGAATAGAAGATGCTGTCCCCACGCAGGGCTATTGCCTTTAAATATTCTCCATCCTCCGAAAATTTATAAAGACCAGTTTGAGTACCAACGAAAACATAATTATCAGGTGAAAAGGCAATGGATTTTACGGCGTCGATTGATGGGGTTGTCAGATCAAACTCAATATAGCCAGTCCCATCTGAGTTTAACCTTATTATTTTATCCCGCTCGTCATTAAGTGCTATAAACATTTGACCTTTGCTGTTTATATCAAAATCACGAATAAAACCAAATTTACCAAGTATAGGTGATACTGTATTTACTAGTTGTCCAGTAATGGAAAAAACAAAGATTGCTTCACCATAAGTATCTTGTACAAATAAATTAGTTTGAGAGTGTCTTATGGTTTTGGGGTAATTTAGTGAGGAAGAGTTTTGACTAATAAAAAGTTTTAGTGCTTCATCGTTGTATATGTATATATTGCCATAAACATCTGATATATACATTTTATCTGTATCATCAAAAGTTATACTCAGGATGTTATTGTTTAAATGTTCCTTTTCCAGGTTGGTTTCATCAGACTTGGAATTGTTATCTCCTGTACAAGCTGCGGACGAGATTGCGAATAGAATGAGACAGACTAGTTTGAAGAGAAATTTTGTCATTTAATCACACCCCCACTAAATGCCCCGATGTATTTAAAGTATAATAACATTATTATTTGTGTCAATAAAATTAAAGGTTAAATCAAGAGTTTGTTTGCCTAATTAGAGAAGCTTAATCTGCAGAATGATTAATTAATCAATTCCTCTTGTTAATCCTCCTCCCCGCATTTGTATTCTTGATAAAGCAAGACTGTTAATTCGCTGTGGGGTTGGCCCCCTTTGATGGCGCGTTTTCAGGTTTTGTATTCATAAAACATAAATTAGTGCGCCGCATGGACGCAGCGCTGCTCATCATCGGCACACGACGTGCCGTTGATGAGCATCAACATGAATACAAAATCTGAAAACATGTTTGCGCCATCTTAGGGGGAGGACTTTTTGGGTACTTTGTGGTCCTTCACAAAGTACCTCGTCTGTCAGGACGAGACCTGACTTAGATCCAGCTCGCGATTGCGATTCAAATTAGAGAGAACAAAGCACATCCTATCGCGGACACAGTCCGCTCCTACAGGTCTAATCGAATTGGGCGAGTATCGCCTCACCTTCTGATAACAACTTCCCAATCTCCCTCTCAATAATCCCCACACCATCGATAAACTCCGACTCAAGCTCATCCCGTATCAACTGCTCCATACTATGTGCCGCTGCCCGCAGGGCAGGGACTCCACAGTATGCGGTGGAACCGTGGATTTTGTGGGTGTGATCCCAGATGGCGGTTTTGTTGTTGTCGGTGAGGGCCTGTTTTAATTTCTCCAGCAGGTCGGGAAGTTCAGCGAAGAGCATTTGCAGGAGGTCTTTGGCGAGGTCGGGGTCGTCACCGGCCTGTTCGAGTGCCTGTTGTTTGTTGAAGATTTCACTCATGGCCGCAGGTTAGCATATTTTTTGTGGCCATTGGTCAGCCTTGCGGTTTGCTATACACTAGCGCCCTATGGAATTTCCAACGATAGAACAATTTGTAGGCAATACACCGCTGGTGCGTTTGCAGCGTCTGGGTGAGGGTTTGTCGAGTACGGTGCTGGTGAAACTGGAAGGGAACAATCCGGCCGGTTCGGTGAAGGACCGGCCTGCGATGAGCATGATCCAGCATGCTGAGGCCCGCGGTGATATCAAGCCCGGTGATACCCTGATCGAGGCCACCAGTGGCAATACAGGCATTGCCCTGGCCATGGCTGCGGCCATCAAGGGTTACAAAATGGTGCTGGTGATGCCTGAGACCATGACCATTGAGCGTCGTGCGGCGATGGCGGCCTACGGGGCTGAACTGGTGCTGGTCTCGGCCGAGGCGAGCATGGAGGGGGCCCGTGACCTGGCCGACCAGATGGCCGCAGAGGGCAAGGGCATTGTGCTGGACCAGTTTGCCAATCAGGATAATCCTCTGGCCCATTACGAGACCACAGGGCCGGAGATCTGGCGCGATACCAGAGGCACGGTCACCCATTTCGTCAGTGCCATGGGTACTACAGGTACGATTATGGGGACCTCCCGGTATCTCAAGGAGCAGAACAGCGATATCCAGATAGTGGGTGTACAGCCCTCTGAAGGGGCGAAAATCCCCGGTATCCGGCGCTGGCCGAAGGAGTATCTGCCCTCTATTTTTGAGGCCAGTCGGGTCGATGAGACCCTGGATATCAGTCAGGAAGAGGCCGAGGAGACCACCCGTGAACTGGCTTCCCGGGAAGGAATTTTCTGCGGTATCTCTTCCGGTGGTGCGGTAGCTGCAGCGCTCAAAGTTGCCGCCCGTGAAAAGGATGCTGTGATTGTCACCATCATCTGTGATCGCGGTGATCGGTATCTTTCTACCAATGTCTTTCCTGCTGGCTGATCTTTCAGTCAGCCGTTCATTATTTCCGGAACATTTAATCTATGGCACGACGTAAGAAAAAACTTCCCACCGAACCGGTAACCACCACCATTGAATCCATGACCCATGATGGTAAGGGTGTGACCCATATTGATGGCAAGGCGGTGTTTATTCATGGTGTGCTGGCCGGGGAAGAAGTGAAGTTTCAATATAGCCGTTCTTTTCGTCGTTATGATGAAGGCAAGGTGGTGGAGATCCTCAAACCTTCAACTAACCGTATCGAGCCGAAGTGTCAGCATTTTGCTATCTGTGGCGGTTGTAGCCTGCAGCATCTTTCTCCTGAGGCACAAATCGAGAGTAAACAGCAGGTACTACTCGATAGTCTGCAACGCATTGGTAAGGTGAAAGCTGAAGAAATCATGCCAGCGCTCACCGGGCCTGTCTGGGGTTATCGTCGTAAGGCTCGCCTTGGCGCAAAGTATGTACGCAAAAAGGAAAAGGTACTGGTGGGTTTTCGTGAAAAGGGCGCCCCTTACCTTGCCGAGCTGGAACGCTGTGAAGTACTACACCCTTCAGTGGGTCCACGTTTAGTCGAGCTGGCTGAACTGGTACGTTCACTGAGTTGTTATGAACGAATTCCACAGATTGAAGTAGCCGTGTCTGATGATCACACCGCCCTGGTGTTTCGCCATCTGGAAGACCTCACCGATGATGACAGGAACAAACTCACAGAGTATGTGAAGCAGCAGGATCTCTATTTATATCTGCAACCCGGTGGGCCGGACACCATTAGCCCTTTATGGCCGGAAGACCCTCAGTTGGTTTATCGCCTGCCCGATTACAACGTAGAAGTTGCCTTTGAACCCAGTGATTTTGTGCAGGTCAACAGTGATATTAACCAGAACATGATTAAACTGGCCCTGGAAATGCTGGACCTGCAAAAAGAGGATCGCGTACTGGAGCTGTTTTGCGGCGTGGGGAATTTTAGTTTTGCCCTGGCCAGAGGCTGTGAGCATGTCACCGCCGTGGAAGGAGAAAAGGTACTGGTTGATAGGGCCAATGCCAATGCTAAACGCAACAAGATTGATAATGTCGAGTTTCATGTTGCGGACCTGTTCGATGTAGATCCACAGACCCCCTGGTTAAAACAGAAATACAGCAAGATACTGCTCGACCCGGCCCGTACGGGTGCCGATGGCATTCTACCCTTATTACGCAAGATGGACGTACCACGTATTGTATATGTCTCCTGTAATCCAGCGACCCTTGCACGTGATGCAGGCATACTCTGTAATGAATATGGTTACAAACTAAAAAAGGCCGGTGTGATGGATATGTTTCCTCATACTGCACATGTGGAATCCATCGCACTGTTTGAAAAGGACTGAGCATGGCAATTGAGATTGAACGCAAGTTTCTGCTCACAAATGACAGCTGGCGTGAGCAGGCCGATGCGGGCACTGAATATCGTCAGGCCTATCTTGTCGGATCAAAGGCCGCTTCGGTGCGTGTGCGCATCGAAGGCGATAAGGCAAAACTCAACATCAAAAGTGCCACACTGGGTATCACACGCAAGGAATACGAATATGACATCCCGATGGATGAGGCCCATGAGTTGTTAAATACACTTTGTGAACAGCCGGTCATCGAAAAGACCCGTTATCATGTTATGCACGAATCTCACGAATGGGAGATCGACGTCTTCAAAGGCGAAAATGAGGGGCTAGTGGTGGCCGAGATCGAACTGGAAACTACCGATGCTGAGTTTGATATGCCTGCCTGGGCCGGAGAGGAAGTTTCCGATGATCCCCGCTATTATAATGTGAGTCTGGTGAAAAACCCGTATAAGAACTGGAAATCATAAATACAATGTCCGACGACCGGATCGAAGTCAGTATTGCAAAGCAACAATTACGTTATTACCAAAATGATGAACTGGTCATGGATGTCAGTGTGGCCACGGCCACCAATGGGCCAGGGGAGCAGTCGGGCAGTGAATGTACGCCACGAGGCAGTCACTATATCCGAGCCAAAATTGGGGCAGGTTGCGCAGAGAATACCGTGTTTGTAGGGCGACGTCCCACTGGAGAAATCTACCAAGCAGCTCTGAAAGCAAAATCACCGGAACGAGACTGGATCCTCACGCGTATCATGTGGCTGTGTGGAACCGAGCCAGGTAAAAACCGCCTTGGCAAAGTCGATACCATGCGGCGTTATGTCTATATCAACGGCTGTCCTGATGAAGACCCCATGGGTATCCCCAGTTCCCATGGCTGCGTTAAAATGCGCAATAGTGACGTGATACGATTATTCGATCTGGTGTCGGTAGGTACACCGGTAGAAATAACAGAAGAATAAAAAAATTAAATAATATGGAGTGACCATGTCCCTCGGTCCCATCATGCTCGACGTAGACGGCCTCGAGCTTACAGCAGAAGACAAAGAGGTATTACAGCACCCACTGGTGGGTGGTGTGATCCTGTTTACCCGTAACTATCAGTCCATGGAACAGCTGCAAGCCCTGGTTAAGTCCATTCATGCACTGCGTTCGCCTCGGTTGCTGATTGCGGTTGACCATGAGGGAGGGCGTGTGCAACGATTTCGTGAAGGCTTCAGTCGCATCCCCCCCATGGCCCGTTTTGGTGAAGTCTATGAAAAGGACAAAAAGAAGGCCCGTTCCTTAAGCGATCTCTGTGGCTGGATGATGGCCATCGAACTTCGAGCTATTGATATCGATTTCAGTTTTGCACCAGTGCTGGATCTGGATTATGGCGTGAGTTCAGTGATTGGTGATCGTGCCTTTCATTCCCATCCCGATGTGGTGGCCGATCTGACACATGCCTTTATCCAGGGTATGCATGAGGCAGGGATGGCTGCGACGGGTAAGCATTTTCCTGGGCACGGTTTTATTGAGGCCGATTCCCATGTCGCCATGCCGATAGACCATCGTTCCTATGATGATATCTATGCCAAAGACATTGCCCCGTTTAGGGCCCTGATCAAAAAGGATCTGGCAGCGGTCATGCCGGCCCATGTGATATATGACAATGTCGATCCTAATCCGGCCGGTTTTTCAAAATTCTGGCTACAGGATGTATTACGCAAGCGACTCAATTTTCAGGGTGTTATTTTCAGTGATGACCTTGATATGAAAGGTGCCAGTGTCGTCGGTGAGAACTATGCCGACCGTGCACGGGCTGCTCTGGATGCCGGTGTTGATATGGCACTGGTCTGTAATAATCGTGCAGGCGCACTCCAGGTGCTGCAAGGTATCAAACAATATGATGATCCGGTTTCTCATGTGCGTCTGGCACGTATGCACGGACGCCACCCAATGAACTGGGATAAACTACGCAATAATGTCCGTTGGCGTTCAGCACATGAAGCCTTACAAAAATATCAGGATGATCCAACAATGGAACTGGATTTTGGCTAAGACATTTAACCACTGGGAACACGGGGAAAACTTGTAAATTATACATCTGTTACAGTGACTACATTATTGCCCAACATGGGCGATCCATACCTAATTAAGGCATATTTTTTAAATGAATCTAGAAGATTTTTTACTAACACTTGAAGTATATTTTGGTGAGGACACATTGGTCTTACAGGTGTTTGCATTAATTTTTGCAACGCTGTTGATCGATTTTTTTCAAAAGCGTGTTTTTAATCGTATTCAAACAAGGCTGGAAAAAACGACTACCCTCTGGGACGATGCCGCGCTTGAAGCCATCCGTAAACCTTTAAGTTATCTTATCTGGTTGCTGGGGATCACAGTTGCTGCCCAGATGCTGGGTTTTACTCAGGCATCAACTGTAAGGGAACTGGGTGTCATCGTACTTATCACCTGGGCACTGACCCGCTTTGTCCGTTTTGTAGAAAAACGTATCCTGCATGAAGGGGAAGTACGTGGTAAACCGATTGACCGAACGACAGCAGATGCAGTTACCCAGTTGCTCCGCATCTCGATAATTATTACGTCAACACTGGTTATTCTTCAAACTCTGGGCGTTAATATATCCGCCATCCTGGCGTTTGGAGGTATAGGTGGTGTAGCCGTGGGCTTTGCTTCCAAGGATCTGCTAGCCAATTTTTTTGGAGCCATCATGATCTATCTTGATCGACCTTTTTCGATTGGTGACTGGGTCCAATCACCTGATCGCAATATTGAAGGTACGGTAGAACGAATTGGCTGGCGATTGACGGTGATCCGAACATTTGATAAGCGCCCGTTGTATGTGCCTAACTCGGTGTTTACCAGTATCACGGTAGAAAATCCTTCACGTATGACAAACCGTCGCATCTACGAAACCATTGGTGTTCGTTATGCTGATGCCACGGCCTTGCCTCAGATAATCGATGACGTAAAGGCCATGTTACAGTCCCATGAAGAGATCGACCAAAACCAGACCCTGATGGTGAATTTCAATAAGTTTGCCGAGTCATCACTGGATTTTTTTGTTTACACTTTTACCAAAACAACCAACTGGCAGCATTTCCATGAGATAAAGCAGGACATACTGTTCAAGATTAATAAAATCATTGAACAACACAATGCGGAAATCGCCTTCCCAACAACTACGGTTGAATTACCAGAACACATTAAGAACAACTAACAATGGCAGAAGAAGATATCAAACAGGTACTGACCGAGGCGGATTGCTTGCACGATAAAAAGGAAGTGGAACAGGCCCTGGACAGAATGGCAGTTGCCATGACTGAACGACTCAAAGATAAAAATCCGTTGATGTTATGTGTTGTTACAGGAGGCATCATTCCCATGGGGCACCTGATAACGCGCCTCAATTTCCCACTGCAGTTGGATTATATTCATGCCACACGCTATCAGGGTGACACCAGTGGTGGTACATTAGAGTGGAAGGTCAAACCCAGCATCGAACTTAAAGGGCGTGTGGTAGTACTGGTAGATGATGTACTCGATAAAGGTATTACACTACGAGAACTGATTAAATACTGTAAAGATGAACAGGCATCAGAAGTATACAGTACCGTTCTGGTCGAAAAGCTACAGCAACGCCCGTTTGATATCAAAGCCGATTTTACTGGTATTGAAACTGTGGACCGTTACCTGTTTGGTTATGGTATGGACTATAAAACCTGGTTACGCAATGCCGATGGAATCTATGCCGTGAAGGGAATGTAAGATGACTAGTATAGCGATTATCGGAGGAACAGGTCTGACCTCACTTGAAGGGCTTGAAATCACCAGCAAAGAAACAGTTTCAATCCCATACGGTGATCCATCCGGTTCGATCAGTAAAGGAAAGCTTTCTGGTAAAGATATCCTGTTTTTACCCCGTCATGGCTATGATCACAGCATTCCACCTCACAAGGTTAACTATCGGGCCAATATTGATGCCATTAAACAGCTAGGTGCTGAGTATGTGATTGCCGTTAACGCGGTAGGTGGCATCACCGATGAAATGCAGGCCAGTACCCTGTCTATCCCGGATCAACTCATCGATTATACCTGGGGACGTGAGCATACTTATTATGAGGGAGGGGACAGTGGTGTTGAGCATATTGATTTTACCCATCCCTATTGTGAAACACTGCGCAAGAGTATGATTGCTGCAGCAAGCCAGGCAGACATCGCTGTGTTTGACTATGCGACCTATGCCGTAACCCAGGGGCCTCGCCTGGAAACGCCTGCCGAAATCAACAAGTATGAAAGAGATGGCTGTCATATTGTAGGTATGACAGCGATGCCAGAGGCCTCCCTGGCTAGAGAAAAAGACTTATGCTATGCCAGTATCGCCGTGGTGGCCAATATGGCAGCAGGGCGAGGGGTGGGAGAAATCACCATGGAAGAGATCAACCTGAATCTTGAAACGGGTATGGACCGGGTGCGGTCCCTGTTATCAGCAGTGATCTCTTCTCTTTAATTAACCATTGGGTACAGTTATTTTGGGTACCTCTATCTTGAATGGGGTAATTCTGACCAGCATACTGAATTTTGGATGATCGATATAGTGAGTTTCTTTGCTTCGCATACGTCGGTTTTGTTTAAGATAATAAATAGGTTCCCGATCACTTCTTTCTTCTAAAAAGCTGGTGTCGTACATATCGACACTGACATCATCTGCTTCTTTCTTGTAGAGCATTTCCACATCCAGATGTAAATAACGTGAAAGGACGATATTGATCACCCCTTCCAGGTTTGCCAGGCTTCGAATAGACGAAGCTGGGACTGATTGAACATCGGGCTCACTATTAGGTACAGTTCCTTCCTGTGGGGCAGGTTCTTCAGTATTTTCTGAAATAACATGAGTAAAGTGGATAGGAATGGCCTTATCCCTGGCCAGACCAGGCTGACGCCATCCCATGTGCAATAACACGCGATAGTTTTCAGATTCTTTCAGCATATCTGAATGTTCTTTTAACTGGTAATCATCCAGTGAGAGAAGTTTAAATAGATGGCGGGAGTCATATTCTGGTGGCAATTCACCTTTGAACTTTTGTCCCAGGATGGTGGCATTATCCGGTACAACAAGTTGTTTGCCACTAGGCCAGATCTCATTATTATCGGCACTTTCTTCAAGGTTTTCAAAGACCACGAGTTCGATATCATAATATCGGATATTTTCCTCTGCCAGGGTGTAATTATTGATGAAAAAAAACAGAATGGTCGAAATCAGGAGTCTCAAGTTGTGTGCCTTCATAGTCGCTAATGTAGTTATCAATTATTGCGGTTTCTACAAGAAGTATATCTCATATGGCCGTTAAAACAGTACTTCGGATGGGACATCCTGTCCTGAAAAAAATTGCTGAACCTGTCACAGAGTTTAACACATCTGAGCTGAATGGCCTGATACAGGATATGTTTGACACCATGGCCGCTATGGATGGCGCAGGCTTAGCAGCACCTCAAATTGGTGTGAGTCGAAGGGTAGTCATATTTTCTGTTGTGGATAATCCTCGCTATCCCGACGCAGAAGCTGTCCCGGAAACCATATTGATTAACCCACAAATCGAATATGTGGGAGATGAAAAACAAACAGACTGGGAGGGTTGCCTAAGTATTCCGGGTATGCGTGGGCTGGTACCAAGATATAAAGAAATTATTTACCGTGGCCAGGATCAAAAAGGGGATTTCTTTGAACGCCATGTGGAAGGCTTTCATGCCAGGGTGGTTCAACACGAAGTCGATCACCTGGATGGATTGCTTTACCCGCAGCGGATAGAAGACATGCAATATTTTGGTTTTGTCGATGAGTTAAACGGGCATGAAAATTGAATCCAAGCTTAAGATAAATACGAATAGTGTTAATTTGTTAGGGCTAAACAGCCCGGAGTATATGAATGGGTAGTCTGGACGAGGCAAAGCGGCAGCAAAACCAACGGCAAGTTGTGGCCAGGGCGGCAAATGCGAAGTCTGATCACCTCGAAGTAGTCTATCGTGAGCGTATTCTGCCTAAAATGGAATTTATTCGTTCCAGCCTGGATAAAATTTCACGCTATATGAACCAACTGGATACCCCGATTAAAGCCAGCTATTTCATAGAAGGCCTTGGACGACTGGATAATCTTGTTCAGGGACAGTTTAAGGTCAAAATCGACAATTTGACCGAAAGCAATGAAGTTACACTTAAATACATCTGTCAGTCTGAAGGTGAGCTGAACGTGTATATTGAAGGCAAGAAAAATGTCGACATGTATATCGACCTGCTCAAGGAAAACAAAATTTCTTTCAAAGGAAAGGTAGTCAAGGATGATACCGATTATGTCACAGGAACCCGTTTTTCAATTTCCAAAAGTGTTCCGGTTAGTTTTAAGTTTAAAGTCGATTTTGATAATGCCAGTATCGACCTGGTTATAAAAAATTATGAGAACCTTGGTGAAAATATTTTACAGTTTTCACCGGAAGCCATTACTGAAGATTTTATGAAAAAACTGGCTGAATACATTGCCAGGAAAAATAAAGGTTTCTTCAATCTCGATCTATCAGAAATTGAGCGTCGTCGAATTCGAGCGAAAGTTCTTTATGAACAACAGCAGAGGGCTGCTGAACTGGAAGCTGCGAGTAAAACAATGCACGATAACGAGCCGAGAAAAAAAGGTTTCTTTACTCGCTTAATGGGGCGGTGACTCAGGGTTAAGCAGCCTGTTGATTCTGAAAGTAATCCAGTAGTTCTTCCAATAAAGTTATTCTTTCTTGTCTATCATCTAAATTTTTTGCGATACGTAGCTTGTTGTTTTTTTGATCCAGTTTATAGATATTAGGTTGTTGCTGTATGAGTTGAATAATCAGCATGGGATCGATGTTGGGCTTGGGGTCAAAGCTAACGTGACCACCAGAATCCCCAAGGTCAATTTTACGTATGCCCAGCTCAGTGGCCTGAAGTTTAAAACTACTTATCTGGAACAGGGCCTTGATTGGATCGGGTAGTAATCCAAAACGATCAATCATTTCTACCTGCAATTCTCTCAGGGCTTCATCGCTGCTTGCGCTGGCAATGCGTTTATACATGATCAGGCGTTCATGCACATCATACAAATAATCTTCCGGGATCAGGGCGGGCATGTGCAGGTCGACTTCGGCCATGTTGGCGCTGCTGGTGGTTAAGTCAGGTTCCTTGCCTTCTTTTAAGGCATTTACTGCGCGTTCGAGTAATTCGGTATACAGGGTGTAACCGATTTCCTGCATCTGGCCGCTTTGTTCATCACCCAGCAATTCACCGGCACCACGGATTTCCAGATCATGTGTGGCAAGGGTAAAGCCCGTGCCGAGTGTCTCGATGGATTCAATGGCCTCCAGTCGTTTTTTGGCATCGGCCGTGATGACATTTTTGGGTGGTGTAATCAAATAGGCATAGGCACGGTGATGGGAACGACCGACTCGACCACGCAGTTGATAAAGCTGTGCCAGACCAAAACGATCGGCGCGGTTAATAATGATGGTGTTGGCACTGGGGATGTCGATGCCGGTTTCAATGATGGTGGTACACACCAGGATATTGAAACGTTGGTGATAAAAGTCCGACATAATCTGTTCCAGTTCACGCTCACGCATCTGTCCATGGGCAAAGTGGACTTCGGCTTCGGGGATCAGTTCCTGAATCTTTTTTACCTGTTTATCGATACTATCGACTTCATTATGTAAAAAGAACACTTGGCCACCACGTTTGATCTCACGCAGACAGGCCTCTCTAACCAATACGTCGTTCCATTGTGAGACAAAGGTTTTGATCGCCAGACGTCTTGCTGGCGGTGAGGCAATAATAGACAGATCACGAATACCCGCCACCGCCATATTGAGTGTACGGGGTATGGGCGTGGCGGTCAGGGTTAGTACATCGACTTCTGAACGCAGAGATTTAAAACGTTCTTTCTGGCGTACACCAAAGCGGTGTTCTTCATCAATAATGACAAGGCCAAGGTTTTTGTACTTTACATCGGTCTGTAACAACTTGTGGGTACCGATAACGATATCGATTTTGCCTTCGGCCAGTTTTTTAAGATTGGTGTCGGTTTCTTTTTTAGATCTAAATCTAGAAAGTGAATCCACCTGTACTGGCCAGTCGGCAAAACGATCACGGAAATTATCGGTGTGTTGCTGGGTTAACAGGGTGGTGGGTGTCAAAACAGCCACCTGTTTACCGGCCATCACCGCCATAAAGGCCGCCCGCATGGCGACTTCGGTTTTACCAAAACCCACATCCCCACAGACCAGTCGATCCATTGGCTTGCTTGAACGCATATCTTCCACGACGGCATCGATGGCATCCTGCTGATCCGGGGTTTCCTCAAAGGGGAAGTTGGCTACAAAACCACGGTACTGGATTTCATCATAGGGGTAGGCAAAACCCTGGCGTGCCTCGCGTTTGGCGTAGATATCCAGTAACTCGGCCGCCACATCCCTGACACGCTCACTGGCCCTGCGGCGGGCCTTCTCCCACTGACCTGAGCCCAGGCGATGCAGGGGTGCGGTCTCTGGCGTAGTGCCGGTATAGCGGCTGATGAGGTGCAGTGAGGCCACTGGTACATAGAGTTTGTCACCCCCGGCATATTCCAGGGTCAGAAATTCGGTCTGTAACTCGCCAGTTTGTAGTGTTTGAAGTCCAATGTAACGGCCGACACCGTATTCTTCATGGACCACGGGGGCGCCAGGGGTCAGTTCGGCGAGATTACGAACAATGCTGTCGGAATCACGTTGGGCTCTCTGCCGACGGCGTCGCTGCATGACGGTCTGGCCAAATAGTTGCGGCTCAGCAATAACCGCAATATTGGGCTCAGCGAGTATCAGGCCATGCTCCAAGGGGGCCACGGTAATACCCATAGAGTCACCTGCCTGGAAAAAGGCCTGCCAGCTATCGAATTGCTTCGGTTGAATGTGGTGGCCGCGTAAGAGTTCCAACAGGGTTTCACGTCGGCCTGTGGTCTCAGCCACAAACAGGATGCGTCCTTCAAACTCTTTCATGAAGTGAATTAATTTATCTGCCGGTTCAGCGGCGCGGGCATCCAGGGTTAGCTGGGGTGGGGCAAGGCTATTAAAATTGATTGAGCGTTCTGTTTCTTCGTGGGCATAGTGTTGTATTTCAATATGCGTGAAACCGTCAAACCCTAATTGAAGCTGTTCTTCATTCAGAAAAACATACTCGGGAGCTAACAGGGGACGTTCAATATCATGTCTATGCTGTTCATACCGATCTTGAATATCCGTCCAGAAGCCTTTGGATGCTTCTTCGACGCCGTTGACTGTTATCAACAGGGTTTGCTGCGGGAGATAGCTAAACAGATTTTCCAGTTCATCAAAGAATAGCTGCAGGTAATACTCAATACCCGGAGAGGCATTGCCATTGGAAATATCTCGATAGATGATCGATTGTTGTGGATCACCCTCGAATCGAGCACGAAAGGCCTGGCGGAATTTTGAAATCGCCTCTTTGTGAATGGGAAACTCACGGGCCGGTAACAGGCGGATCTGCTGGGTCTTTTCCAGTGTACGCTGTGACTCGGGATCAAAGGTTCGAATGGTTTCTATTTCATCATCGAATAACTCAATACGATAAGGCGTCTGACTGCCCATGGGAAACAGATCCAGCAGGCTGCCTCGAATAGTGAACTCGCCGTGCTCTATGACACTGGAAACATGACGATAGCCACCGTTATCGAGTCTTAGGCGCATTTCATCCAGATCGAGCTGTTGACCCAGTTCGAGAAACAGACAATGTTGATCTAAAAAGGCCTGGGGACTGACTCGGTGCATCAGGGTCTGGATAGATACAACCAGGATGCCCTGTTTTAATTTGGGTAGCTGATAAAGCGTTGCCAGGCGATCGGAAATAATATCCTGATGGGGAGAGAACATGTCATAGGGCAGGGTCTCCCAGTCGGGGAAACTGAGCAAGGGCAGTTCACTGCCTTTTAGATAAAAGCGTAATTCATCCTCAAGCCGTTGGGCACTGGCACTGTCTTCTGTCACTACCAGGACGGGGCCAGAATGTGCCATGGCAGTCTGTTGGATAATCAGTCCAAAGCTACTGCCATAGAGGTGTCCCCAGTGATGAGTCTGACGATTCTTGGGGTCAAATACCGGTTTGAGTATGGAGCTGAGCTTGCTGTCGGTCATGGCTATTGAATTATGCAAAAGGCGCACATTCTAACGATATTGACAGGGGGGTTGAAGCCGTATTTGGCCGGGATTAGCGAATATCTTTGATATCGTGTTTCTTTAGTCTTACTTGAGGGGTAATTAGCCCGTAGCCCTTCATTTGCCAATGAACCAGCTCGGTAATAGCGGATGGGACAATTTCGACAAACTCATAAAAATCCTTAACACTGTAGCCATATTCATCCATTACCAGGCCGCAGACTTTAAACTCCACCCCAAAACCGGCGTAATACTGCATGCGTTGTACCGCTTCTTTATATTTCTTATTATTCTTTTTTACTAGTGTGACAATTTCAGTGCCGTGAATAACAACTTTTATATTCACTTCTTCGGGAGCCAGGCCGTAAGGTTCTTCCATTAGTGGATTGAGTAATGAACGAATCCAGAAAAGACCACTATTAATTTTTTCTGGTTCATCAAAATAAAAATCAAATACGACATTCTGTGCAGTGTATGGAGTGTTGACAAAACGACCATGCTCTTCAGCGTGAAGAGCAATGCTGAAAATAACAAAAATGAGAATATGAAATGCCCTTTTCATAATAATATATTGGCAGGTTTTTTATAAACCAGCCAATATATTTAGTTGATGAAAAGGTCTTGCTTTATTAAAAATGGAACAGAAGATTTGCAAAAGGGCCACTAAATTCTACTTCGCCAGTAATGATAGGCATATCATCAAGATTAGTGGTTGTTGTTCGATACCCTAGTTCAACGCCCAGCATATAATCTGTCTCGTAGACAAGTTTGCTACTGCTCTGGCTGATTTCCATTGAGCCACCAAAGCTGGTGGTTTGTTCAACAATAATACTGATACCAGTTCCTACTATGTGGACACCTGCCATGGCATAGGCAATAGGTAAGGACTCTTCAATTTCTAATGTGTTGGTTACACCACCTGAAGTGATAGACAACTCTGCTGTGACAGTCTTCATGCCAAGACCAAGATCAAAACTGACAATATTATCCAGAAACTCATAATAAAGCAGGGCATCTTCTTCTTGCCATTCAAATTTGGACTGAATACTTGTTCCTGCAGTGTAACTGGTTCCTGCAAAAGTGAAAGCATTGGCTGCAGTCAGTGTTGTCGTTTTCGACATTTCCAGATTGTACATATTAACCCTGATATTAGGGATCAGAGGAAAGGGGTGCTCGATAGCAACGTATACAAAATTGGCATTTTCCTCACCATAAAGGAAGTTTTTTTCCATGTCAGCATTGGTGCCCTGATTATTTATATGACCAGAGGGGGTTTGCTGCCAGATACCCGCACCGGCATAGACACCAATAAAATCAGCACTGACTTGATAGCTGATCAAATTGAGCAGTAAAAATACACTTACAGTGGTGATTTTAAATATTGAGGATTTTCTGTCCATGAGTCGTCAATTCTGGTTAGTTCGGTAACTTATTTAACGTCCTGAACCAGATAAACTTAACAATCAGTAATAAAAAAAAGCCGGTCTAAGCCGGCTTTTTGTGATGTAATCCGCTTCTATTGATTAGAAATGGATAAAGACATTGGCAAATTGCCCGGTGAATTCCATATTACTGGTGTTACCATTTAATTTATCCATTTCAACGGTAAAGGTGCGGATACCTGCCTCAAACCCAACAAAGTAACTGGTTGTGTATGATACTTTGGTCACAATGTCCTGGATTGTATGGTCACCAATATTTAGAACGTTCGCTTCAACACCAAAGAACAGATCTTCAATAAAAGGTATTTCAATTCCCATATTGACATATAGCAATGGAATGGTTTTATCAATATTTGTCGTTTCAGTTGTACCACCGCTAGTTACAGACAAGGAACCATCAAATTTTTTGGCTGTGAGTCCAAGATCTAAATGAAACCAGTTGTCTAACATTGAGTAGTATACAGTCGTGTCTGAGTGATCAAGTACCATACTGGTAGTCACAGGTGTTCCAGCAGCATAGTTGGTACCACTAAACGTATAACCAGCGCCTGTAACTGTTCCCGCACCCTTGAGTGTCAGTGCGGTTTGGCTGAGTTTGATATTGGGGATGAAAGGAATGGGGTGCTCGAGTAATGCATATACATAGTTCTGGTTTTCACCATCTTTAAGGAACAGATCCTTTTTCAAATCAATATTTTCTGTGCCACCATGCCTAAATGTTCCAGAGGCATCAGGTTGCCAGATACCTCCACCAACACGAAATGCAAGTGTGTCAGCATGACTGATAGAAATCAGGAAAAATGATAAAACAGCAGAAGTAAAATAATGTTTAAGCGTCATTGTGTAATACCTTTCAAATTACATTTCCTCTAAGTATTGGTCTTATCGGCAAAGAATCAAGAATTTATAGAAAATTCATTTAATTATGAGAACTTAACCACACATTGTATGTGTATTTGTGCTCAGTTGTCTGATGTAAATTTTTTATGTAAGTCGAGTCGCTTTTCATAGGCCTGGCGAACAATATTTACGTCTTCAATAAAATACGGTAGTTCATCTAGCGTTAAAGCCTGGGGACCATCGACCAGGGCCTTAGAGGGGACAGGGTGAAAATCAACTAATACCATATTTGCACCCGCGATAATGCCCTGAGCCGTGACGTGCATGATATCCAGTACACCATCCGGATCAGCCTGTTTGACACCTACTGAGTGGGATGGATCGATACAGACTGGCATACGGGTCAGGCGTTTTATAACAGGTACGTGGGCAAAATCGACAAAATTACGATGGGGATCCCCCATATTGGTTTTCATGCCTCGTAAACCAAAAATGATTTTGGTATTGCCTTCGCTGGCCAGGTATTCCGTGGCGTTGAGTGATTCTTCGAGAGTGATACCAAAACCACGTTTGATCAGAACAGGAAACTCCCTTTGTCTTCCCACCGCTTTGAGTAATTCAAAATTTTGGGTATTACGAGTTCCGATTTGCAACATCACCCCGGTGGGGTTTCCCGTACTTTGTAATGCTTCACGAATTTCGTCGATATTATCTTCGTGTGTGATCTCCATGGCGATCACCTTAATGCCATATTTTCCAGCCAGCTCGAACACATAGGGCAAGCAGTTTTTACCGTGTCCCTGGAAGGAATAGGGGTTGGTGCGAGGTTTATAGGCCCCCATACGGGTACAAACCTGATTATTTTCCTGCAGGGCCTTCATCATGATTTCAACATGTTGAGGATTATCCACAGCACAGAGGCCGGCAAAGATATTCAGATTGTCCTGGCCAAAGTGGACACCGTTATATTCGAAAGAAGTTGGCCGGTGATCATCCTTGTGACGGCCCAGGATACGGTATTCCTGAGACACCCTGACCACCCGTTCTACCCCGGGAAGGGCTTCGATATCTTCCTGAATAAGTTTGGCGGTATCCCCGACCAGATAAAACTCGGTTAGTACCTGTTGGGTACCATGTTCTTCATGGACACGAACCTGGATGTTAGGCAGGTGCTGTAGATGGGTCAGCGTAGTTTGATACTCACTAGAGTCTTTACTGACATCGGCTTGCATAATAACAATCATTTTTTTGAATTTACTCCGTCTTATCTCTGTATCTCAGGGACAGATCTTCATACGCATCGATACGGCGATCTCTCAGATAGGGCCAGATGCGACGAACTGATTCACTGCGGTTCATATCAAGCTCATGTGTGATGATCTCAGGTTTATCCTGGCTCGCCTGGGCCAGAATCTCGCCTTGTGGGCCAGCGATAAAACTATTGCCCCAGAACTGAATGCCATTGTCTGCTTTCTCAGGTGAGGCCTCAAAACCGGTACGATTGCAGACCACGACAGGTATACCATTCGCTATAGCATGTCCGCGTTGAATGGTCATCCAGGCATCCAGTTGGCGGGCTTGTTCGTCTTTATCATCTGCAGGGTCCCAACCAATCGCAGTCGGATAAAGTAATAGCTCAGCACCAGCAAGGCACATCAGTCGAGCTGCTTCTGGGAACCATTGATCCCAACAGACCAGTACCCCTAATTTACCAAGGCTCGTTTGTATGGGAGTAAAGCCGAGGTCACCGGGAGTAAAGTAAAACTTTTCATAAAAGCCTGGGTCATCGGGGATATGCATTTTACGGTATATACCGGCGATGCTGCCGTCAGTATCGAGAACCACGGCGGTATTGTGATACAGGCCTGCCGCTCGTTTTTCAAACAGGGAGGCAACAATCACGACTTGTTGTGACTTTGCGAGTTGACCCAGTCGTTCAGTACTGGGGCCAGGAATCGTTTCAGCAAGATCAAACAGACTGGGATCTTCAGTTTGACAGAAGTACAGGCTGTTATGCAGCTCCTGTAACAGGACCAACTGAACACCCTGACTGGCAAGAGATTTAATATTTTCATCGATCTGTTGCTGATTCGAGCTGATGTCTTCACTGCAGCTTGATTGAATCAATGCAATTTTGATTTGATTTTGTGGGCTACGCATAAAATTCTGTTTATTAATTATAATGCCTGTGTAATTATATCCTGTAATTCGACCAGGGGCGATGCATGTTCACTGATAGTTTGATCAGGTGTTGTTAATAGAAATTCAGGAGATATTGAGCTAATGGGTTTAACAAACAAGTTTTATACTTTCCTATCTCTAATGGTATTTTTACTGCTGAGTTCCTGTGCATCGGTACCTGAAGAACTCGAGATGCTGGATACTACCTTAAACAATTATGAAAAGGCCATGTTGTGGGGTGAGTATAACTATATCCTGACTTCACATAAGGGCGATAAAATGTCGTCTTATCAACGTGAAAAGCTAAACTCCATTAAAGTGACCTCGTATGAAGTTTTATTCAGCAAACTTTTACCTGGTGGTAAAAAGTTTGTCCAAAAGGTAGGTCTCAAATACTACAATCGCTCTTATGGTGTCTTGCGTTCCCTTACTGTAGATCAGGAATGGGTTTTTGAGCTGGAACGTAATGCCTGGGTATTATTAACACCTTTCCCTGATTTTAAATAGTTTCAACTATCTCTTTAATGTCCCCGCAGGTAGCTGCATACTGATACAGTGCAGGCTGCCAAATTGCTCAATCAAGCTTCGACAGTTAATCGGAATAATTTTTCTGTCAGGAAAACACTCAGCAAGTCTTTCTACTGCGATCTGATCATTTTTATCACCATAGACTGGGACAAGCACGGCGCCATTAATAATTAAAAAATTGGCATAGCTGGCAGGTAGTCTCTCACCCTGATCATTATGAATGGGTGCAGGAATGGGCAAAGCAACAAGCTTATACGGTTGATTAGTCAGTGTTCTGAAACTCTGCAATTCTTTCTCCATGAAAGAGAGAGGTTCAAAATGAATGTCTTTTTTATCATCGCATGCGGTATAGGCAATGGTCTTGCTGTCACAGAATCGAGCCAGCATATCAATATGGGAATCGGTATCGTCACCCACGAGTTCACCCTGACTTAACCAGAGTACCCTTTGAACTCCAAAGTGTTGTCTGAAGTAGTTTTCATAATCTGATTTAGTGAGATCGGTGTTTCGATTGGGATTCAACAGACAATCTTCCGTGGTCAACAAAGTACCCTGACCATCACAATCGATACTACCCCCTTCCAGTATCAGTGGCTGGGCTTCGATATCGATTCGGTTAAATGTGTTTTGAGTAAAAAGCCTTTGGCTGATGAGATTGTCCCGTTCCGAACGGTATTTCCCACCCCAACCAGTAAAGGCAAAATCCAGTAATGTTGGTTGGTGATCTTCTATTACAGTGATCGGACCATGGTCTCTGGCCCAGCTATCATTGGAAGAGATAATCTTAAAAAGTATTTTACTTAACGCAACATCAGATTCTTTAAGTAATTTTGCAATATGGGTCTGATGTTGATCATCAAAACACACCAGCAAAACCTTTTCGTAAAGGCTGATGGTTTTGACGATCTGACAATAGAGCTTATCAATTTGCGATAACCAGGGTGCCCAGTCACTGTCGGCATGAGGCCAGGTTAGCAGAATACCGTCCTGTGGGTACCACTCAGCTGGGAGTATTCTATTGGACACAAATGAGGCTAATGAAGCTTATTTTGGCTTGTGAAAAACGGCGTGTATGACAAATCGATCTTCAAAATATACGGTAAACCCGTCATAAATCCAGGTGGTGATAGGGGGAGTGCCTACCGCATCATTTTTTTCCTGCGGCTCACCAAATTTATCTTCTACCTGTGCCATGCTCATTCCGCGACCCGGCAGGGTGATCGAAAAGGTTTCCTGCTTGGGCTCAGGGACACTCAGGGTATCGGCCAGTGCCGGCCAGGCATTTATTAAAAGCAGACATGTTGCTGTAATAGCAAAAAGCGGTCTGTGCATGCTTATCTCCAAAATAATTCAGCTACTCATCCGTTTAATTGGTATGGTATCAAGTAATTAGCCTTGATACCTAATGGAATTTATTGTTTTTTTACACAAAGTCTGATTAACAGACTTGAAACACTTATAAAACAGGGCCATAAGTTAAATATGGTGCAATTAACCAATCTTAAAACTGCTGAACAACTGGCCAGTACCGATGCTGTGGCTAACTGGTTGGCTGAACTCGGCCTGCCACAAACTGAGCAGGAATCTGAGCAAATCTGGCAGGCCATAGAGTTGGCAAAAGAGGCCCATAAAGGACAGAAAAGGGCCTCCGGTGAGCCCTATGTGAACCATGTTGTGGCCGTGGCCGATATTCTGGCCAGCCTGCATCTGGATGCGGAAGCGATTATTGCTGCGATTTTACACGATGTTGTAGAAGATTCTGAATTTACTCTGGAAGATTTATCGAAACGCTTTGGCGCCAATGTTGCTGGTCTGGTCGATGGTGTTACCAAAATGAAAATCATCGATCGAGGCGCGGAGTCCAGGGGTGATAAGGCTGTGCTGCAGGCCGAAAATCTCCGCAAACTGTTACTGGCGATGGCCGAAGATGTGCGAGTGGTGCTGATAAAATTAGCAGACCGATTGCACAACATGCGTACCTTAAAATATCTGCCTGAATCGAAGCAGCTTCGCATTGCACGCGAGACGCTGGATATCTATGCACCACTGGCCAACCGGTTGGGTATATGGCAAATCAAATGGGAACTGGAAGATCTTTCTTTTCGGTATCTTGATCAAAACGCTTACAAACAGGTGGCCCAGTTTCTTGATGAACGACGTGTGGATCGAGAAAAGTATATTGCTCATGCCATCAAAGTATTAACCACCGAATTGAAGCAGGCCGATATTGAAGCGGATATCCAGGGTCGTCCCAAACATATCTACAGTATCTGGAAAAAGATGCAACGCAAGGGCCTGGGGTTTCATGAACTTTATGATGTCCGGGCACTACGTATTCTGGTGAACAACAAGCGTGACTGTTATGCCGCTCTCGGCATCGTACATGGTATGTGGAAACACATACCAAAAGAATTTGATGACTACATCGCCACCCCCAAGGAAAACAATTACCAGTCTATTCATACTGCTGTGGTTGGTAGTGGGGGGAAGACCCTGGAAGTTCAAATCAGGACACAGGATATGCATGCCCATGCCGAACTGGGGGTTGCTGCTCACTGGAAATACAAGGAAGGTAATAAGCAGGATGGTATGTTTGAGCAGAAGATTGCCTGGCTCCGGCAATTACTCGAATGGAATGAGGAATCTGATGATGATGGAGACTTCATTGATCGATTCAAATCAGAAGTTTTCCAGGACAGAGTTTATGTTTTAACTCCCCAGGGAAAAGTGGTGGACTTGCCTCAGGGGGCGACTCCTCTGGATTTTGCTTATCACATTCACACCGAAGTGGGGCATCGTTGCCGCGGTGCCAGGGTGGATGGACGCATTGTTTCGCTAACTTATGAACTTAAAAGTGGTGAACAGGTGGATATTCTAACCACCCGCCATAGTCGACCAAGTCGTGACTGGTTAAACCCTCAGCTAGGGTATCTGAAAACCAACCGTGCCCGGGCCAAGGTCCGTACCTGGTTAAAGGCACTGGATTATGAAATCAATGTGGCATCTGGCCGCACGGCCCTGGAAAAAGAACTCCATCGTCTGGGTGTGCATGAGATCAATCATCACACCCTGGCTGAACATTGCAATTATAAAAACCTGGACGACTTTCTGGCCGCCCTTGGCCGGAGTGATATCACATCCACCCAACTGGCCGGGGCCGTTCAGCGAATACTCCTGGATGAGCAACCGGATGAACCCTCATCATCAAATCTGTCTCTGGCCAGACAGTACAGTGGCAAATCAGCCAATGATATCGCCATCGAAGGGGTTGGGAACCTGCTGACGAATATTGCCAATTGTTGTAAACCGGTACCGGGTGATCCCATTATCGGTTTTATTACCCAAGGCAGAGGTGTCACGGTTCATCGACGAGATTGTCACAATATCCTCAAAATGGATGAAACCAAGCGAGGTCGGCTAATTGCAGTGGACTGGGGAAATGCCGTCACCGAAAAATACCTGGTGGATGTTTCAGTCGAAGCCATTGATCGACAAAACCTTTTGAAGGATATATTGACCATTCTAAGCAATGAGCATATCAATATGCTCGCGGTGAACACACATTCCAATACCCAGAACCATACCGCCACCATGAAATTTCGGCTCGAAATTCAGGACCTGGATCAGTTGAGCCGTATTTTAAACCGTATTGGCACTTTGCCGAATGTGATGGAAGTACGACGTAATATATAATCCGGGCTGTTTTGTATTAAAGTCGGCGATTTGAAAATAGATCCTCCCTTATTTCCTGCCACCCTGATAAAGCGTTATAAACGCTTTCTGGCCGACGTTCGTCTTGATGATGGTACGGAACTGACTGTTCATACCCCAAACACCGGCAGTATGCTGGGTTGTGCCGAGCCGGGAATGCGGATCTTGTTGCGGGACACACAAAACCCAAAACGGAAGTATCTTTACTCCTGGGAAATGAGTGAGACTGCCGATGGAACAAAAATTGGCGTAAATACCGGGCTTAGCAATCAACTGGTGAGCGAAGCCATTGAAAATGGAGCCATAGATACCTTACGTGGATATGACAGCATTCAGACTGAAGTGAAATATGGTCAGGAAAACAGCCGAATTGATCTTTTACTCAGTGGCAAACAGGGAAAATGCTATATCGAAATCAAGAATGTGACAGCGGCTGATAAAAATGGGCTTGCCATTTTCCCCGATGCAGTTACACAACGGGGAACAAAACACCTGCGCGAGCTTAGGGCCATGGTTGAACAAGGCCATCGAGCAGTCATATTTTTTTCCATTCAACGTCAGGACATAACCGGTTTCCGACCAGCCTGGGAAATTGACCCACTATATGCCAAAACATTGAAAGAAGTACTTTGCCAGGGGGTTGAAGTCATGGCCTGGCAGGCAAGGGTCGAGCCTTCTGAGGTTGTTCTTGTCAAATCGGTCCCGATTTACCAGGGTGTACCCACACATGGCGCATAACTGATGTTTATGCTTTAATGCCTTCCCATGTATAAACCATTTGCTCTGTTTGTAGGCCTGCGATATACCCGGGCCAAGCGCCGAAATCATTTTATTTCCTTTATTTCTTTGTCTTCCATGCTTGGCATCGCGTTGGGGGTGACAGCCCTGATCACCGTGCTATCCGTGATGAACGGCTTTGAAAAAGAAGTCCGCGAACGGATGCTGGATACCATCTCGCATCTGACCATTTCTGATTTTGATGGGCGGGTCAGGGACTGGAAAAAGGTTATGGGGCTTGCTAATAAGCACCCGAAAGTGGTGGGAACCGCGCCCTATATCAAGGCTGAAGGCATGTTGATTTATCTTGGCAATGTCAGAGGAACCTTAATCAGGGGTGTCATCCCAGGTGATGAAAAGAAGGTATCCAAAATTGCCGACCGCATGGTTGAAGGTAAATGGGACAGTATCAAGCCCCGCAGTTTTAATATCTTACTGGGATACGATCTGGCAAGACTGATTGGGGCCAGCGTGGGTGACAAAGTGACCTTGGTCACCCCGAGTGTAAACGTAACTCCCGCCGGTGTGGCACCAAGAATGAAGCGTTTTACCGTCACTGGCATTTTCCAGGTCGGGCACAATATTTACGATACCAGCATGGGCATTATTCATATGGAAGATGCAGCCCGTCTGATGAAAATGAAGGGTCAGGCCAGTGGCGTCCGGATACAGGTCGAAGATTTATTCGAGGCCCCGTTTGTTCGACAGCAATTGCAGGCTACGGATGAGCTGAACTCATACTGGGTAAGAGACTGGAGCAGTTATCACGTTAACTGGTTTCGGGCAGTGAAAATAGAAAAACGCATGATCTTTCTTTTGCTGCTTTTGATTATCGCGGTGGCAGCGTTCAATATCGTTTCCACCCTGGTTATGGTAGTGACGGACAAGGAAAGTGATATTGCGATCCTCCGAACCCTTGGTGCCTCTCCCCGCACGATCATGCATATCTTTATGGTACAGGGGACGGTTATCGGGACGGTCGGAACCCTTCTCGGTACATTGGGTGGTGTCGGTCTGGCCTTGAATCTGGATACGGTGGTGCCCTTTATCGAACGGCTGTTCGGTTTTCATATTCTGGATCCTTCCGTGTATTACATCAGTGCGATTCCTTCTGATTTACATTGGTCGGATGTCTGGACCATATGTATTATTTCTTTCCTGTTAGGTGTGGGTTCGACGATCTATCCGGCTCGACGTGCCAGCCAGACGCAACCGGCACAGGCACTTCGTTATGAATAGTTCTCAAAATCAGACCATTATTGCCTGTCAGGATCTGGCCAAAACCTTTGAAGAGGGGCCAGCTACTGTTGAGGTATTACAAAGCGTAGATCTCTCGATTCAAAGTGGTGAACAGGTAGCTATCGTCGGCGCCTCAGGTTCAGGCAAAAGCACTTTGCTCCATTTGCTTGGCGGTCTGGATATCCCGACTCGAGGTAGTGTGCAGGTCATAGGGCAACAGATGTCTGGCCTGGATGAAACGGAACGGGGACAGCTAAGAAACCAGACACTTGGTTTTATCTACCAGTTCCATCATCTGTTAATGGAATTCACCGCCCATGAAAATGTGGCCATGCCTTTACTTATCCGTGGCAAGGAACCCACCGAAGCCCTGCACGCCGCCGCAGAAATGTTGAAGCGTGTTGGACTTGGTCATCGACTTGAACATAAACCAAACGAATTGTCAGGTGGTGAACGTCAACGCGCAGCGGTGGCCCGTGCCCTGGTGACACATCCCCAATGTGTCCTGGCCGATGAACCGACGGGTAATCTCGATAGCAAAACCGCTGATGGAGTGTATGAGCTGATGCAGGAATTAAACCGGGATCTACGCACCAGTTTTATTGTTGTAACTCACGATCAACGGTTTGCGGAAAAAATGGATAGAGTGCTACATCTGGAAGATGGAATAATAAATTAAAACAATATCTTACAACATATTATTTAAGTATTTTCTTATCCCTTAACATCTTGCGTAAATGCCACTGACGCGAGACGTTATAACGCCATATCAGGCTCACACCAAATCCACCTGCCAGTGAGGCGAACAGTCCCACCAGGAAACAGCCCAGTAAAAACGGCTGCCAGATCAAAAGTAACTCATTAGTAATCCATTCATAGCTGATTTCAAACGTGACATGCTGAATTCGTGTATCGAGTATCATGGAGCCAACTTTGTAGCAAAACCAGCTTAATGGAGGGATGGTGACAGGGTTTGAGATCCAGACTAAGCCTACAGACAGAGGTAAATTGGTTCGAAAATAAATTGCCAGGGCCGCAGCCAGTACCATTTGCAAGGGAATTGGAATAAAGGCGATAAACAGACCAATGAAAAAGGCACCAGAAACTGAACGACGATTCAGGTGTAACAGGTTTGGATCGTGTAGCAGGGTACCAAAAATCCGGTTGAGACGGGGATGCTTCCGAACCTTGTCCGGATGCGGGATCCACTTCTTGAAAAACTTCTTTGGCATGAGTGACTTGTTAATTACACTATGTTCTTACTAATCCAAAATAATGACATGGAGTTGTTTATAATTTATGCAATCTGGGACGATCGCATTTCTTTTCGGTATTTTATCCTTACAGGCCTTTAAAGAGCTACCAGAATTACACTGGTTAGCACTAATTTGTTCTGTCTTTTTCCTAAATACCATAAACAACAGTAAATATTTACGACTGCTTAGCTGGGTTTTAGCAGGATTTATCTGGGCCTGGCTGCAGGCTTGGTTGATACTGGATCAACATCTTCCCAAATCCTTAGTAGGCAAAGATGTTCAGGTGGTAGGTTATATCGCCAGTCTTCCTACACAACGTGATCGATTGACCCGCTTTTTATTTGATATCAATTCGGCAAGCTTTAAGGGTAAAGAAGTCAATCTACCCAAACGGGTAAGATTAAACTGGTATGGCCAAACACCTGAATTATCGGTCGGTGACCAGTGGAAACTCACTGTGCGCCTGAAACAACCCCACGGTTTTATGAACCCTGGTGGTTTTGATTATGAAAAGTGGTTATTTAGTCAGAGGATAAGGGCGACAGGGTATGTTCGTTCAAAATCTGAAGTTACACATTTGACTCACGACCAATGGGTTTATCCGCTACAGCGGTTTAGGCAGCATTTACAGAAAAAAGTCGAATACTTGCTACCTGATAGCACGGTACAGGGTCTAGTGTCAGCACTTGTTCTGGGGCATCGAGAACACATTACTCAGGACCAGTGGCAGGCCTATCGGCAAACAGGCACCAATCATTTGATTGCCATATCAGGTTTACATATTGGTCTTGTGGCAGGGTTGGTATTTTTTATGGTTCGCTGGTTGTGGTCGAGAGCAGGACGTTTATCTCTTCAGTTACCCACACCGATTATTGCTGCGATTTTGAGCTTTTTTTGTGCTGCCATATACGCGGCTCTGGCAGGATGGTCACTTCCTACACAGCGGGCCCTGATTATGGTGGCAGTTGTGATGCTGGCCATTGTCTTTAAAAGACATATTCTGCCACGTCATGGCTTTAGTCTGGCCCTGCTGCTGGTGTTATTGCATGACCCACTGTCCGTACTTAGCCCTGGCTTCTGGCTGTCTTTTGGGGCAGTAGGCCTGATCTTTCTTGCCATGCAGGGTAAAAAAAATGGCATAGCCTGGTGGGACAGGTGGTTTCGGATCCAGTGGATAGTCGGGCTGGGTTTATTTCCTTTTCTCCTTCTATTTTTTCAGCAGGGCTCCATTATTTCACCTGTGGCCAATTTTATCGCTGTTCCCCTGGTCAGTTTGTTGATAGTTCCCATTTTATTAAGTGGCATGCTGGTTAGTGGTATATCTGATATGGCAGGTGGTTTTCTGCTTAGTCAGGGGGCATGGTTACTTGAGTATCTTACGCTCTTGTTACATGAGTTAGGAAATCTGTCATATGCCAGTTGGTCAGGGTCAGTCTCTGAAATACCCCAGTTACTGATTTCAATTATGGGTGTTTTATGGCTGCTGTTCTGGCCGATAAAAAGTGCCCGCTGGTTAGGGTTGGTCTTTTTACTGCCCATGGTTTTTCATCAGGCCAGGTCGATCGATAAAGGAGAGTTGATTTTTACCTTGCTGGATGTCGGGCAGGGGCTGTCAGCCGTGGTTCAGACCCAAAACCATACCCTGGTATTTGATACAGGGCCGAAATTCAGCGAGCAGTTCGATACCGGTAGTGCCGTCGTTCTCCCATATCTCAGGCATCAGGGCATCAAAAAGCTGGATATCTTATTAATTAGCCATGGTGATAATGACCATATTGGTGGTTTTGACAGTGTCGTACAGGAGATGCCAGTTAGACAGGTCATGAGTAGCGCTCCCAGCTTGATTAAGCATTATGCGGCCATTCCCTGTGATAGGGGCACATCCTGGGTTTGGGACAATGTCTCTTTTCAGGTTTTGCATCCCTCCGTGGAAAATTTACCCGAAAAAGAGAACAACCAGTCCTGTGTGCTTCATATCAAAGGCCAGGGTGGCTCCATACTATTACCGGGGGACATTGAGCGAAAAGCGGAAGCTCAGCTTCTAACTACCGTTAAAAACAGTTTACTGGCCGATATCCTGGTAGCCCCCCATCATGGCAGTAAAACCTCATCAAGCCTTAAATGGCTTCAGGCAGTACAACCTCAATATGTCATTTTTCCTGTTGGATACCGAAATCGTTATCGATTTCCCTATGCCGAGGTTGTTGACCGATATAGAACTCTCGGTGCGAAACTATTAAGTACAGCCCGTGATGGCGCTATTCGGTTTGATTTGAAAAATCATGGCATAATCGAACAACCTGAACGGACACGTTCACTACAAAAACGCTATTGGCATCATATCGCTACTAAATAGTCCCAGACAGGAATCATGGTGCTTTCAGCCCCGGCCCGTCTTTGCTAAAGTTAGCCGCAAATCAAATCCCGTTAAGACGTATTCGAGGAGAAATATTCGTGTTTGAGATGGTCCAGGCAGGTGGTTGGCTAATGGTGCCGATTATTTTGTGCTCAGTGATCGCCCTGGCAATAGTTGGGGAACGATTCTGGTCATTACAACAACAAAAAATTGCCCCAAAAAATCTGGTGACCCAGATCTGGCAGTGGCACAAGAGTAAAGCACTGGACAAAGAGCATATTCGGGCACTTTCAACCAGTTCACCACTAGGCAAAGTACTCGCGGCAGGCCTGGTAAATCGTCATCATCCCAGGGAAATCATGAAAGAAAGCATCGAAGAGACGGGACGACAGGTCGTTGCAGACCTCACTCGATATCTGAATACCCTGGGAACCATTGCCTCTATTACCCCCTTACTGGGCTTGTTGGGCACCGTCATCGGCATGATTAAGGTGTTTGCTGCGATCACTACTCAGGGAGTGGGGAATCCAACCGTACTTGCTGGGGGAATTTCCGAGGCCCTTATAACCACAGCAGCGGGCCTGCTGGTGGCCATTCCCAGCCTTATTTTTTACCGTTATTTTCGTGGCAAGGTCGATGAGCTGGTGCTGAAAATGGAAGAAGAGGCCATGAAAATTGTTGACGTTATGCATGGCGATAGGGAAAAGAGTCTTTCTGCTCAGGAATCTGCTGTATGAATTTTCGCCAGGGCCAGACAGAAGAAGAACCTCAACTGAATCTTACCCCACTGATTGACGTGGTTTTTCTGTTACTGATTTTTTTCATGGTTTCGACTACGTTTAATAAACAGTCTGAAATCAGTATTGAGTTACCCGAAGCCAGTGGCAAACCCCTTAAAACTGAAAAATTTGTCATCGAGATTGAGATCGATAATCAGGGGCGTTATTTTGTGAATCAGCAACGCGTCAAGGATAATAAGGTCTCAACTTTGAAAAGGGCCATTCGTCTGACTCAGGGGCGGAAAAAAACTCCTCAACTCATTATCAGCTCTGACCGTAATACTCCTTATCAGGCTGTCGTTACTGCAATGGATGCCGCAAGGCAACTTGGGCTGGTCAATCTGACCTTTGCGACAAAGCAGGCGGAAGAATAACAATTATATGGTCCAACAGGCAGAGCAAGTAAAAGCGGCTACCATTTATCGCCGTCTTCTGGGGTATGTTTTTCCCTTTTGGAAGGTGTTTATACTGGCCATCACCGGCATGATCATATTCGGCGCTTCTGACGCCGGATTTGCTGCGATCATGAAAGTCATTACCGGCGCGGGTTTCGTCGACAAAGACCCGGTCACAATCCGTTGGATCCCGTTTATGATCATCGGGTTGTTTGTTGTCAGGGTGTTAGCAGGCTTCACGGCCAACTACGGGATGAGCTGGATTGCCCGTAACGTCATCAAAACCCTACGTGGACAGATGTTTGATCAGCTGTTGCGTTTACCTGTGACATTTTTCGACACTTCCTCATCCGGGCAGATTCTTTCCAAGCTACTTTATGATGTGGAGCAGGTCGCTGCAGCATCTTCTCAGGCCATTACCATTCTGGTGCGTGATACCATCACTATCATCGCTCTGATTGGCTGGATGTTTTACATCAGCTGGTCTTTGACCATTATCTTTATCATCCTGGCACCTATCCTGGCCATTATTATCACTTTTGTCAGCCAGCGATTCCGAAAACTTGCCAAACGTATTCAATCATCCATGGGAAATATATCTCACATATCGGAAGAAGCCATTGATGGGCAACGGGTAATTAAAATTTTTGGTGGTCAGACCTATGAGTCCACGCAATTTGCCCATGCCAACGAATATAATCGCAAACAAACCATGAAAATTGCGGCCACCACGGCTATCAGCACACCCCTGGTACAATTGATCGTTGCCATTGCCTTTGCCGCTATTGTTTATTTGGCCACGATGCCTGGGCTTCGGGAAATTATCGGTGTTGATACCTTTGTTTCATTTATCATGGCCATGTTGATGTTAATGCAACCAATTAGAAGGCTGACCAGTGTTAACGCACTATTACAACAGGGAATTGCTGCTGCACAAAGTGTTTTTGATTTTCTGGACATGGAACGTGAAAAAGACATCGGTGGGGATGAGATTTCATTAGTCAAAGGTGATATCCGTTTTGAACAGGTCAGTTTTGCTTATATGGCTGACAAGGGGAAAGTTCTTGATGGGGTAAACCTGGATATACCGGCTGGAGAAAGTGTTGCCTTTGTAGGCCGATCTGGTGCTGGTAAAACCACTCTGGTTAACTTGCTACCCAGGTTCTATGAACTGACTGATGGGCGGGTCACACTCGATGGAAAAGATATTCGGGAAATAAAGCTATCAAGCCTGCGTGACCATGTCGCTTTAGTTAGTCAACATGTCACCCTCTTTAATGACACTATTGCACATAATATCGCATATGGTGCGCTAGAAACTGCTACAGAAGAAGATATTATTCGTGCGGCAAAAATGTCCCACGCCATGGAGTTTATCGAGCAATTACCTGAGGGCCTGAATACTCAAGTTGGTGAAGATGGTGTACTCCTGTCAGGTGGTCAGCGTCAACGCCTGGCTATTGCACGCGCAATCCTGAAAAATGCCCCCATCCTGATCCTGGATGAAGCCACATCTGCACTGGACAATGAATCTGAGCGCTATATTCAGCAGGCCCTGGATGAACTGATGAAAAGTCGAACTACACTGGTAATTGCGCATCGTTTATCCACCATCGAAAGAGTCGACAAAATCGTGGTAATGGAGCAGGGCAAAATCATCGAACAGGGTTCTCATCAAGAGTTACTGGCAAAAGACGCTATGTATGCAAAGCTTTATAAATTGCAATTTCAGGAAAAAAACAGTGAAACTGGGGAATAATAGTTGATCAAAGCCTTAAAACGTAAACTGGAGTTCAAACTGTTTGCCATTTGGCAAAGCAAGCAGGGAGCCGCCAAGATTTTAAGACCGATTTCCTGGTTGTATTGTGCCATTGTTATTTGCCGACGACTTGCCTATCACCTCAAATTAAAAAAGACTGAAAAGGTCAATGTCCCTGTTATCATGGTTGGCAACCTGACAGTAGGTGGTACAGGCAAGACCCCTCTGGTTACCTGGCTGACAAACTACCTGAAAGATAAAGGATATCAACCAGGCATCATAAGTCGGGGGTATGGTGGGAAGGCGAGACATTGGCCACAACAGGTTCGTCCCGACGGTGATCCCTATGCAGTAGGTGATGAGGCTATCCTGATTTCAAAGCGAACTCACTCTCCTATGGCGGTAGGACCTGAACGCTTGATCTCATGCCAGGAATTACTGCAATATCATCCAAGCTGTAATGTCATTATTTCTGATGATGGCCTACAGCATTACGCCCTTCATCGTGATATTGAAGTCGCTGTTGTCGATGGAAAAATGCGTTTTGGAAATGGCTATTGCTTACCGGCCGGAGCGTTGCGTGAACCGGTTAAAAGACTGGAAAAAGTTGATTTTATTATCGCAAATGGTGAAGCTCAAAAAGATGAATATGCCATGCGATATACACTTACACATGCCTGCAGTTTGCTCGATTCAACAAAAACTGTTCCTCTCGAACAGTTTAAGAGAAAAGAGGTTCATGCAGTGGCAGGTATTGGCAATCCTGACCGATTTTTTACACAGTTACAGGAATTTGGTATTAAAGTCATTCCACACCCATTCCCAGATCATCATCCTTTTACAGAAGAGGAACTGGTGTTTGAAGACAAAAAACCAATTTTAATGACGGAAAAAGATGCGGTAAAATGCAAACGATATGCACAACAGGATTTCTGGTACGTACCTGTTACCGTTGAAGTCCAGGAAATATTTGGACAAAAAATTATAGAAAAACTGAAGGAAATCCATACAAATGGATAATAAACTGCTCGATATTCTTGCCTGTCCTGTCTGTAAAAGCAGCCTGGTCTACGATAAAAACAACCAGGAACTTATTTGTAAAGCTGATCGACTGGCTTTTCCCGTAAGAGATGGCATTCCTGTCATGCTGGAAGAAGAGGCCAGACAACTGGAACCTCACGAGGAAGTCTGATTGCAATTTCATGTAATCATACCTGCCCGGTATGCCTCTACGCGTTTACCAGGAAAACCCCTTCGCCTGCTTGCCGATAAACCTATCATTCAACATGTCTATGAACAGGCCAGCCTGAGTCAGGCCAGTTCTGTCATTATTGCAACAGACGATGAAAGGATTCAGCAAACGGCAGAGGCATTTGGTGCTGAAGTCTGCATGACATCAAACCAGCATAGTTCAGGGACAGAAAGACTGGCCGAGGTTATTGAGAAAAAAAAATTAGGTGATGAAGCGATAATCATCAATTTACAGGGTGATGAACCCATGATGCCAACAGCCTGTCTGGATCAGGTGGCTGAGCTCTTACAGTCAAACCCAGAATGTAAAATGGCCAGTCTTTGTGAATTGATAACTAATATTGAAGACGTATTTGACCCAAATGTAGTCAAAGTTGTCCTCAATAAAAGTCATCATGCCATTTACTTTAGTCGCGCCCCTATACCCTGGGATAGAGATGTTTTTGCAACATCAGATAAGAAAATATCATCTGAATTATCTAACAACTGTTTCAGGCATATTGGGTTATATGCTTATCGTGCCGGTTTCGTGAAAGAGTATATTTCGATGACAACAAGCCCTCTGGAAAAGTTGGAGTCACTGGAACAACTTAGAGTTCTATGGCACGGTTTTGATATTGCGATGGGAGTTGCGATTGAGCCCCCAGGCCAGGGTATCGATACAGAACAAGATTTACTAAATGCACAAAATTATTTTATAAACACCTGACAAGCTTTTAACACATAGATTAATTATGAAGACTATTAACGTTCTATTTGTTTGCATGGGCAATATATGCCGCTCACCAACTGCAGAAGGTATTTTTCGGCACATTGTCCAGGAAAGAAATTTAAGCGATTCCATTATAACAGATTCTGCTGGTACCCATGCTTATCATGTAGGCGAGCAACCTGATCGCAGAGCCCAGGCAACGGCATCTAAACGTGGGATTGATTTGTCTGATCTAAAGGCCAGAAGAGTAAGTGAAAAGGATTTCAAAGAATTTGATTATATTCTTGCCATGGATAATGATAATTACACAGTTCTTGAAGATCTCTGTCCGCCCGACTATCAGGGCAACTTATCGCTGTTTCTAGAATTTGCCAGAAATCACCCTGGTACAGAAGTTCCAGATCCTTATTATGGTGGTGCTAAGGGATTTGAGGTTGTCTTTGATATGGTAGAACAGGCTGCCCTTGGTCTATTGGAACATATCCAAAAAAGACATCTATCGTAATTTACTGGATAATAAATCCAGTGAAGTAGACTTCTTCGATTACAGGTTCACCTGTAATATCCCCCATCGTTTTCTGCAAGGCTACCAGTGTGTTTTTCCTCAGCTCTTCTTTTCCCTTGGATGTTTTAATTGTGGGAACATCGGAACCGCTAATGACCATGATAATGGTATGACGAATGGCGGGCATGTGTTTTTCAATAATGCCCTGCGCCAATGGATCCGTAAACTGCAATTGTGTATCAACCTGTAAAAACCTGGTGACGTCTTTTTCCTCTACATTAACCACCAATGAAGGATCCAGTTTGAGATAAATCTTGGGTAAAGTGGATTCTTCTTCTGGTGCAATCTGTTCTTTTTTGTCGCCTTTGGATTCTTCTTTCGGCTTTTCCTTGGCGGCACCACTTGCCAGTGGGGTTACCAAAATGCCTATAAACAGTAATGCGAGGAGAGTGATTTGTTTCATATAGATACACAAGTAAGTGATTTCATTAAATGCTATCGGCCTTTTCGGGCTTCTGTTTAGGCCAGAGAGCCCACCAGACAATAAAAAAAGGAGCAAAAGCTCCTTTTTAAGGTCTGAATCACAATTGAAGATTAATCCACACGGACAGGAGGGTCAGTGGGTTTAGTCTCACCAGATGATTTGTAACTACTGGGCTGACTCTGCGACACATTACCCGATTTATTTTCACCACTATTAGCGGTCGAGGACTTCTCTGTTTGAGGTGCTGCAGAAGGAACTTTAGTTTCCACCTGTTGCAACTTTGGCCCTGATGACGTTCCATTTCCGCCACTTGTAGAAGATGGAGATGCTGGTGTTGTAGAAGGTGATTTTTCCATTTCAGGAGGATTCTTGGAAGATGTCTTTTCTACTGGCCTGGTTTCTGGATTTGTTTCCCGAGGAGCAGAAGAAGGTACAGGACTGGACACTTCTTGTCCGGTAGAATGATCAATATTAGTACTATTGTCACCTTCCTGACCTGCCTGTTTTCCGTTTTGTTGAGGACGGCGACGACGGTTGTTACCACGGCGGCCACGGCGTTGCCCCTGACCTTGACCACCAGTGCCACCTGCCTGCTGCGGGGTATTACGTACATTCTGTTTTTGAGGATTTTGCTTGGCATCCTGCTGCTGAGCTTGGGTCGGTGTTTTATCCGGCTGTTTATCCTTACGCTGTTGAGAACCTGCAGTTTGTTGGCGTGGCTGTTGCGTACGACGTTGCTGGCCACGGTTGCGTTGCTGCTGCCGGCGTTGTGGTTGAGCTTTACCTCGTTGTTGGCCACGTTGTGGTTTTTGGGCCTGTTTAGGTTTTTTCTCACCTGTTCCAAACAAAGCACGGAATAATCTGACCAGAAGTCCAGGACCCCTCGCTTGGGTAGCTACGGGCCGTGGTGATGCGGGGGCTACCGCTTTCACAGCGGGCTCTTCAAAGACCTGCTTGGCAGTTGAAGCCTGTATATTATCCAGTAACACTTCAGGTGTACTGGCAATTTCATAACTTGCCTGCTTACTTTCTACGCCACTATCTCCTTCACGGATTCGCTCAACCAGATAGTGAGGTGTTTCCAGGTGAGGATTAGGAACTAATAAGACCTGTATTTTTTGGCGTTGCTCAATAGCCGCTATCACATCACGTTTTTCGTTTAGCAGGAAGGTCGCTGCATCAACCGGTGTTTGTGCCACCACACGCGTGGTTTTATCCTTCATGGCCTCTTCTTCGATGATTCGAAGAATTGACAAAGCTAGAGATTCAATACTGCGTATCGTGCCCTGGCCACTGCAACGAGGGCAGACGATCTGGCTGGACTCTCCCAGAGAAGGACGCAGTCGTTGGCGCGACATTTCCAGAAGACCAAAGCGTGAGATTCGGCCAATTTGAACACGTGCACGATCCATTTTCAGGGCTTCACGCAGACGATTTTCCACTTCTCGCTGGTTGCGAGCAGGGGTCATATCAATGAAATCGATCACGACCAGTCCGCCCAGGTCACGCAGACGTAACTGACGGGCAATCTCATCAGCAGCTTCAAGATTGGTATTAAGAGCAGTCTCTTCAATATCCCCACCCTTGGTTGCTTTGGATGAGTTGATATCGACAGAAAGCAGTGCCTCGGTGTGGTCGATAACAATTGAACCACCTGAAGGTAGTCGTACCTCACGTTGGAAAGCTGATTCAATCTGAGTTTCAACCTGATAACGGGTGAACAGTGGGACTGGATCGTTATAAAACTTTATCTTGTTCAGGTTGTGGGGCATAACCTGAGACATAAAGTCACGGGCCTTGTTATAGATCTTTTCTTGGTCAACCAGAATCTCATTAATATCGGCTCGGAGATAATCTCGGATGGCACGAGTTATGAGGTTACTTTCCTGGTATATAAGAAATGGAGCTGGTTTTTCATTGGCCGCAGTATCTACTGATTGCCAAAGCTGAATAAGATAATCCAAATCCCATTGCAATTCCTCCACACTTTTACCGACCCCCGCTGTGCGCAGGATGATTCCCATATCATTAGGAATGGTTAAACTGCTGAGAGAGTCGCGGGCCTCGCTACGGTCTTCACCCTCTATCCGACGAGAAACTCCTCCTGCACGAGGGTTATTGGGCATCAACACCAGATAACGACCGGCTAGGCTAATAAATGTGGTCAGGGCTGCCCCTTTATTACCACGTTCTTCTTTGCCAATCTGGATGACGACTTCCTGTCCTTCATTGAGCACTTCCTTGATATTAATGCGGCCAGCACCAAGATCGACGTCTTTATTAAAATAAGTACGAGAGATCTCTTTTAGGGGTAGAAAACCATGGCGTTCGGCACCGTAATCGACAAAGGCGGCTTCGAGACTGGGCTCGATGCGTGTGATACGACCTTTATAGATATTAGATTTTTTGGATTCTCTGTGGGTGGTTTCGATATCCAGGTCATATAGACGCTGGCCATCGACCATTGCGACACGCAACTCTTCTGGCTGAGTTGCGTTAAACAACATTCTTTTCATGTTAAAACCTTTTTGTCTGCGGCGCTCAACCACGGCCCTCTGGGGGACAAGCGGGTTCGCCAGACCTTACATTCGTCATCAGGTGGCTTAATACTAAACCAAGACGATGTATACTCAATTATTCGGGTCTGCCCAGCATGATCCTTGTTGGGTCATCGGGAGCGCTGTTTTTCCTTTGGCGTTCGGGTGATGTTTTGATTATCCCGGAACTGCCCCGTGTCTTTTCATACCTCTCCAACTGAATATTGGTGAAGAGGACATAAAACCGTAAAATTTATGAACCCGGCTGGTCTGCCTTTAAGAGGTCAGCGCACTACAATAGGGCCAGGCCATTGACTGACTATATCAGTGAATGATGGGTCCATCAATGTCCCACACACACATTTACCACAGAGTACATATGGGAAATTCACCAGAAAACAAGCTCGTAGCCGTTAAAATGGTCGAAATCGATGTCAGTCAGGCGGGACAGCGGATAGATAATTTTCTTTTAGCCCGCCTTAAGGGAGCTCCCAAGAGCCTTATCTACCGAATCCTGCGTAAGGGAGAGGTGAGGGTGAATAAAGGACGTATCAAGCCAACATACCGCCTCCAGGCCGGTGATCTGGTCCGTATTCCTCCTGTCAGGCTATCAGAAAGTGTTCCTGTCAAACCCCATGAGCGGGTTTTACAGCAAATAGAGGAAAGTATTCTCTTCGAGGACAAACGACTACTCATTTTGAATAAACCCAGTGGTATTGCTGTTCACGGTGGTAGTGGACTGAGTTACGGAATCATTGAGGCTTTCCGGGCTTTAAGGCCAGATGCCCCATATTTGGAGCTGGTGCATCGACTGGATCGTGAGACATCCGGCTGTCTCATTATTGCCAAAAAGCGCAGTGCCTTGCGGACTCTGCATGAATTAATACGACAAAATCAGGTCGACAAATACTATCTGACCCTGGTGAAAAATGACTGGGGCGGTGGCGATCGAGTGATTGATGCCCCTTTACGAAAAAATACGCTGAAATCTGGAGAGCGCATGGTCATTATCAGCCCGGATGGCAAGCCGGCCAGAAGCCTGTTTCAACCTCTGACATGCAGTGAGCAGGCCAGCCTGATGCAGGTGAAACTGGATACGGGGAGGACACATCAAATCCGGGTCCATGCAACAAGTACCGGCCACCCGATAGCGGGAGATGACAAGTATGGAGATGAAAATTTCAACAAATTACTCAGAGCCCAGGGTTTGAAACGGCTTTTTTTACACGCTGTAAAACTGGAGTTTGAAATATCTGATGATGGACCAAAAATTACTGTGACAGCCCCTTTACCTTCAGATTTATCCCAGCTACTTAAAAAACTGGATATGAGGTACAAACTTGCAACATAAATTAATCGTATTTGATTGGGATGGCACACTCATGGATTCTGAAGCCAGAATCATTGCCTGCATGCGTGGAGCGATTGAAGATCTGAGACTAGCCGGCCGGTCTGATAATGACATTCGGAACATCATCGGTCTGGGCCTACGTGAATCAGTTGCCACCCTATACCCCGATTTGTCATCCAATGACTATCAGGCTCTGGTTGATCGTTACCGCTACCATTTTCTTGAAGGCGATAAAACTCCCAGCTTGCTCTTTGAGGGTGTGATCCCGCTTTTATCACAACTCCTGGAAAAAGGTCATTTACTGGCTGTTGCCACAGGTAAGGGCAGAGCAGGGCTGGATAAAGTTCTGGATGAAACCGGATTGCATGCTGTATTTAATACCACACGATGCGCCGATGAAACCATTTCTAAACCACACCCGAAAATGTTGCTGGATATCATGGCGGAGATAGATGTTGGTACAACTGATACCCTGATGGTTGGTGACAGTGAATATGATCTGCAAATGGCCAATAATGCCGGGACAGATGCGCTGGCCGTCAGCTATGGGGTGCATGAAAAGCAACGCTTACTAGACTGCAACCCACTCAACTGTGTCGACAGTATTGCTGAATTATCAGACTGGCTGTTAAACAACCCCAGTCCGGAAATTGCAAAAGGCTAATATCAAGACAAGCGCCTATCGAGCCGTTATACTCAATCAGATTAACAACAACATAGTCACAAAACTGATCCGGACATATCAAATAGTTGATGAACGATACACCACCTCAGGAAGCTCAGAAGCCCAATAAAGATCAGGACTGGCAACAGGATGTGATAAACCGCCTGGCCTTTGCTGCCCTGAATGAACAGCGTCGAACCCGGCGTTGGAGCATCTTTTTCAAGTCCCTGTTATTTGCCTATCTCCTGCTCATATTACTGATGATGTATTTACCTGGAGGGGTGGACAAAACCAGTCTCAAAACAGGGCGTCATTCGGCACTGGTCGAAATCAATGGTGTCATTGCCAACGATACCGAAGCCAATGCAGACACCATTATTACTGGTCTGCGCTCTGCCTTTAAAGACAAGCACTCAGCTGGGGTCATTATTCGTATCAATAGCCCGGGTGGCAGCCCGGTTCAGGCCGGTTATATCAATGATGAAATTAAGCGTCTGCGAGATATTTATCCACAGAAAAAAGTTTATGCCGTAGTGACCGATGTTTGTGCCTCAGGTGGCTACTACATCGCAGTAGCTGCAGATGAAATTTTTGCCGATAAGGCCAGCATGATCGGTTCCATCGGTGTAGTGACCAATGGCTTTGGCTTTGTGGAGGCCATGAAAAAACTGGGTGTCGAACGTCGCATGTATACCTCAGGTCAAAGTAAAGGATTCCTAGACCCTTTTTCCCCACAGAAAAAAGAAGATGTGGCCCATATCAATAAAATGTTGGGTACTGTTCATCGACAGTTTATCGATATCGTCAAACAAGGTAGGGGCCAGCGTCTGAAAGATGATCCTCGCCTTTTCAGCGGTCTGGTCTGGACTGGAGAAGAAAGTATGGAGCTGGGACTGGTAGACGGGCTTGGCAGCAGCAGTTATGTTGCCCGAGAGATTATCGAAGCGGAAGAAATCGTGAATTACACCCCTAGAGAAACAGTATTCGAAAGATTTGCTGACCGGATTGGGGCCTCCTTTGCGAAAACCTTTGCCCAGATCACAGGCTTTCAGTCCTTTCCACTCAAATAACCGGCATTCCCTCTTTTTCTAACATTCGGATCAAACGAATCAATGGTAGACCAATCAGAGTATTGGGGTCTTCACCTTCCAGTCGTTCGAACAGGGCAATGCCCAATCCCTCCGATTTAAAACTTCCAGCACAGTTATAGGGTTGCTCGGCTTGCAGGTAATTTTCAATTTGTTCAGAATTCAATGAACGAAAATGGACCAGAAATGGAACCGTTTCCGACTGTGTCTGGCCAGTAGCACTGTTAATTAGGCACAAACCCGTTAAGAATTGCACAGTCTTCCCAGAGGCCTTTTGCAACTGGGCTACCGCGCTGTCATGATCTCCCGGCTTACCCAGAATCTCATCATCAATAACTGCCACCTGATCGGAGCCTATCACCAGGGCATCCTGATAATCTTCAACTACTTTTGATGCTTTGGCACAGGCCAGCCGGGCAACCAGTTGTCCTGGGGTCTCGTCCCCTAACGGGGTTTCATCGATGTCCGGAGAGCAAACTTCAAAGGCCAGGCCCAGTTTTTCCAGGATGGCCCGGCGGAAAGGGGAGGTCGAGGCAAGAACAAGCTTGGGCATGGGTCAATCCGAGTCAAAATCAACAATGGGCGGCAATTATACAAATTTCCGCCAATATTGATACGGATTAATGCCTTATATTAATAAGGAGAAAGATTATGTTATTGAATTCGCAATAAAATGGCCTATATCTTTTGACTCTTTGTGGGGCCGCGGATACAATTCGCCGCTTATGTCCGGGCAGCAGCGTCTACCTATCGAATTAGATCCTTTTCGCATGGCCGAACAGGGTCGCCAATTCAGCAGTCCAGTCAGGATAAAACAGTTCAAGAGGCTGTTACCCCTGCTGGAATCTGATGAGGGAAATGTCGATGTCGAACTTCAATTTGAAGTTGATGAAATTGGTATGCGAATCCTGCGGGGTCATCTGAAGGCAAATCTGATACTACAATGTCAGCGCTGCCTGGCAAAGATGGATTATCCGCTGGAAAGTGACTTTCATCTGGCAATTATCCAGAGTGATGGTGAAGTGGAACGTTTACCCGAGACATACGAACCATTGGTGGTTGAATCAACCCCCATGCATGTACTGGATGTGATTGAGGATGAAATCCTCCTGTCCATTCCACAGGTACCGATGCATGGTGAGAATGATTGTATCGCTCAACCCACCAAGGACAAGACAGAATTGGCTGAACAGCATGCAAATGGTGAGACAAAAGAGAATCCCTTTGCTGTTCTTGAGAAACTAAAGAAAGATCATTGAAGTAAACGAGGCAGATTATGGCAGTTCAACAGAATCGTAAAACCCCATCCAAGCGCGGTATGCGCCGTTCACATGACTCCCTGACGGCACGTGCAGTATCTATCGAGCCAACCACTGGTGAAACGCATCTGCGTCATCACGTTAGTGCCGATGGTTACTACCGTGGCCGTAAGGTCTTTGATACCAAACAGGAAGACTAGTCATTTCTGGAAACCTGTTATCAGCAGGGTCTTCCTTCCTGATTGACAAGTCAGTGCAATAAATTAGACTGTTTGTCCAATACAGGGCACGATTAAACGTGCCCTGTATAAAAAACACACAATTATTACTATAACAATTAGCGGCGTTAAACCTATTTCATGAATGTGAAAGCCACAATAGCACTTGATGCAATGGGCGGTGATCATGGAGCGAGTATCGTTGTCCCGGCTGCATTAAAGGCGTTAAAAAAGAACGCCGGTCTTAAACTAATCCTTGTCGGGGATGAGTCCACAATCCAATCCGAACTTGCAAATAATAAGGCACAGTTATCTGATCGTTTGAGTATTCAACATGCTTCCCAGGTAGTTGCAATGGATGAATTGCCTTCGCAGGCTCTGCGAGGTAAAAAAGACTCTTCTATGCGGGTTGCCATCAACCTGGTCAAGGAAAACAAGGCACAGGCCTGTGTCAGTGCTGGTAATACCGGTGCCCTGATGGCAACAGCACGCTTTGTGCTCAAGACTCTGCCTGGCATTGATCGACCGGCCATCTGTACCACCCTTCCCACTACGACTGGCCATACCTATGTACTGGATTTGGGAGCCAATGTTGATTCATCTGCCGAACACCTGTTTGAATTCGCCGTAATGGGATCTGAGCTGGCCAGTGCCGTTGAAGAGAAAGATAAACCAACAGTTGGCCTATTGAATATTGGTGAGGAAGAAATTAAAGGTAATGAGCGAGTCAAAGAAGCCGCTCGTTTATTATCCGGCAGCCATCTCAACTACATCGGTTATGTAGAAGGTGATGGGATCTATCTTGGTCATGCTGATGTGGTTGTATGTGATGGTTTTGTAGGAAATGTCATGCTCAAAACCAGTGAGGGTGTGGCCAAAATGATCAGTCACTACATGAAACAGGAATTCAAAAAAAACCCCTTTACCTTATTGGCAGGTTTAATCTCCTCACCAGTCTTAAAGGCCTTCAAACGTCGAATTGATCCAAGGGAATACAATGGGGCAAGTCTTGTAGGTTTGCAGGGAATTGTCATTAAAAGTCACGGCGGTGCCGATGCTCTGGCCTTTACTAATGCGATTAATGAAGCCATTACTGAGGTCACAAAAAATGTACCGCAGCGTATCAGCAGTCGACTGGAATCAACCTTGGTAGGGGAGCGCACAGCTTGATCTATTCTCGAATTATTGGCACGGGCAGTTATTTGCCAGAGAAAGTATTGACCAATGCAGATCTGGAAAAGATGGTTGATACCACGGACGCCTGGATCACTGAGCGAACGGGTATTAAAAAACGCCATATCGCCGATGACAATCAAACCACCTGTGATCTTGCAGAGCAGGCAGCCAGAAATGCTATAGATGCCGCTGGTCTCAAGGCAAAGGATATTGATCTGATTGTGGTGGGTACAACTACCGCCGATCGCATTTTCCCAAGTACGGCTTGCCTGTTACAACAACGTCTGGATATCCATGGCTGTCCAGCCTTTGATGTCCAGGCAGTCTGTACCGGTTTTGTTTATGCCATGGGTATGGCCGATATGTTCATCAAAACCGGCAAGGCGAAAAATGCCCTGGTGGTAGGTGCAGAAACTCTGTCACGTATCGTTGACTGGAATGACCGGGGTACCTGTGTCTTATTCGGTGATGGGGCGGGTGCAGTTGTTTTAACGGCCAGCGATACACCCGGTATTATGTCGACCCATTTACACGCTGATGGCCAGTATCGGGATTTGTTGACAGTTCCAGCTGGCATTTCTGAAAATTATCAGAAGCTCAAGGCCGGTGAGGCCTATATGGAGATGAAGGGCAATGAAGTCTTTAAAATGGCCGTAAATACCCTTGGCCGCATTGTCGATGAAACGCTCAAAGCTAACGATATGAAAAAATCGGATATTGACTGGCTGGTACCCCATCAGGCCAATATTCGTATTATCAATGCAACGGCCAAAAAACTCAGCATGTCCATGGATCATGTTGTTGTCACAGTTCACGAGCATGGCAACACCTCAGCTGCCTCAATTCCATTAGCCTTTGATATTGCCATGCGCGATGGGCGAATCAAACAGGGTGATACCGTTCTGTTTGAAGCCTTTGGTGGTGGCTTTACCTGGGGCTCTGCGCTGGTAACAATTTAATAAAGATTAAGGTGTACTCATGTCTATTGGCTTTATATTTCCCGGTCAAGGTTCTCAATCGGTAGGAATGCTATCTGGATTGGCAGAAGCGCATGAACAAGTTGTAGCGACATTTCAGGAAGCTTCATCTGTACTGGGATTTGATCTCTGGCAATTGGTACAGGAAGGTCCAGCCGAGAAACTCAATTCTACTGAAATAACCCAACCGGCCATGTTGGCTGCTGGTGTGGCAACCTATCGGGTCTGGTTGGCAGAGGGCGGTGTAACACCCACAGTAATGGCAGGTCACAGCCTTGGCGAATATTCGGCATTGGTTTGTGCGGGTGTATTGAACTTTGCTGATGCAGCCAGTCTGGTAGCTGAGCGAGGCAGGTTAATGCAACAGGCTGTTCCAGCAGGCAGTGGTGCCATGGCAGCCATCCTTGGCCTGGATGATGATACCGTAAAGGCTGTCTGTGACGAGGCCGCTGAGGGAGACATTGTTGAACCGGTCAACTTTAACTCCCCTGGACAAGTTGTTGTGGCGGGTAGTAAAGATGCCGTAGAGAGAGCAACCGTGGTCGCAAAAGACAAAGGAGCCAAACGAGCTGTATTACTTCCTGTAAGTGTTCCGTCTCATTGTTCTCTGATGAAACCTGCTGCTGATGAATTGGCTAAAAAACTTGCCGAGATCGAATTTAAAACCCCTGAAATAACTGTAATAAATAATGTTGATGTGGCTAGCCCAACAGGTGCAGAAGAAATCCGTGATGCCCTGACTCGACAACTCTATCAACCGGTTCGCTGGGTTGAAGTGATAAAATCAATGCATGATCAGAATATAGAAACTGTGATTGAATCTGGTCCTGGCAAGGTGCTGGCTGGTCTTAATAAGCGCATTGTAAAGACAATGAATGCCTATCCAGTTTATGATACTGAGACACTGACAAAGGCTTTATCAGCATAACTAAATGCTAAATACAAAAAAATATAGTTATTAAGAGGACGACGACATGACTCTGGAAAATGAAGTGGCACTGGTAACTGGCGCCAGTCGAGGAATAGGCAAGTGCATTGCTCTGGCTTTAGGTAAAGAGGGTGCCACAGTAATCGGTACAGCCACTTCCGATAACGGTGCCCAGGCGATCAGTGATTATCTATCAGCGGAAGGCATTACTGGTTTTGGTATGAATATGAATGTTACCGATCCAGATAGTATTACTAATGGGGTTAAGCTGATTGAAGAAAAATTCAGTGCACCGAGTATTCTGGTCAACAATGCAGGGATTACGCGAGATAACCTTTTGATGCGTATGAAAGACCAGGAGTGGGATGACATTATTAACACCAATCTCAGTTCTGTTTTCCGAGTCACCAAGGCCTGCCTCAAACAGATGACCAAGGCGCGCAAAGGACGTATCATCAGTATCGCCTCAGTCGTTGGTGCTTCCGGTAATGCCGGCCAGACGAATTATGCCGCTGCCAAGGCGGGTTTGATGGGATTTAGTAAGTCCCTGGCCCGTGAAGTTGGTGGAAGAGGAATTACTGTGAATGTCGTAGCACCAGGCTTTATTGATACAGATATGACAAAAGCCCTACCAGACTCTGTGAAAGAGGCTTTACTGGGTCAAATTCCATTAAATCGTCTTGGACAACCCGAAGAAATTGCCAGTGCAGTAGCTTTCCTGGCCTCGCCAGGGGCTGCTTACATTTCTGGCACTACCCTGCATGTCAACGGTGGCATGTACATGGTCTGAATACTTATTAATCACTTTGTTAAATTAAGTGATTAAATGGTAAATTGAACTAGCAACGTTGTGTATTAGTACTATATTGAAGTTGGCATCATTGATCAGAATTCAATACAATACGGCGACATGGCGTTCGTGTTGAACAAATATAAATCGGAGGAAGAAACCGCATGAGCAGTGTTGAAGAACGCGTAAGAAAAATTGTTGTAGAACAGCTGGGTGTTAAAGAAGACGAAGTGAAAAACGACGCTTCTTTTGTTGACGATCTTGGTGCCGATTCACTGGATACCGTTGAATTGGTTATGGCTCTGGAAGAAGAATTTGAAACTGAAATTCCTGATGAAGAAGCTGAAAAGATCACAACTGTTCAAGAAGCAATTAATTACATTAACTCAAACGCCAGTTAAACTGGTTGTTTGAGATCTAACCCGGCCGCATCAGCAGATTGTCGATGCGGCCTTTTGTTTGTGTCCTGCATATGAGGAGGCCTCCTTGGCTAAGCGTCGTGTCGTAATCACCGGTGTGGGTATGTTGTCACCGGTCGGACTGAATGTGAAATCATCCTGGGAAAATATTCTGGCAGGGAAAAGTGGTATCGCACCAATCACCCATTTTGATGTCAGTGCCTTTGCTACCCGCTTTGGTGGCTCGATAAAGGATTTCGATGTCACTACCATCATGGCAGCCAAAGATGCACGTAAGATGGATCCCTTTATCCATTATGGCATCGCAGCAGGGATTGAAGCAGTTGAAGATGCTGGCCTTGAAGTCACTGATGACAACGCACATCGGATCGGTGTTGCCATTGGCTCAGGTATCGGTGGCCTTCACACAATCGAAAAAAATTATGAGGCCTACAAAAAAGGTGGGCCTCGCAAAATATCTCCCTTCCTCATACCCGCCAGTATCATCAATATGATCTCAGGGAATCTCTCCATTCGGTTTGGCTTTAAAGGCCCGAATGTCGCGACGGTGACCGCCTGTGCTACGGCAACCCATAGTATTGGTGATGCGGCGAGAATGATTGAATACGGCGATGCTGATGCCATGGTGGCGGGTGGAGCGGAAATGGCGACCACTGCGCTAGGGTTAGGTGGATTTGCCGCTGCCAGGGCCCTCTCCAGCCGTAACGATGACCCTGAAAGGGCCAGTCGTCCCTGGGACAAGGACCGTGATGGCTTTGTTCTGAGTGATGGTGCTGGTGTAGTAGTTCTGGAAGAATATGAGTCTGCTAAAAAACGTGGTGCGAACATCTATGCAGAAGTTGTGGGCTACGGAATGAGTGGTGATGCCTACCATATGACCTCACCTTCAGAAGGTGGAGAAGGCGCCATGCGATGCATGCAGGCGGCCATGAATAGTGGTGGCATCAATCCCGAGCAAATCGATTACATCAATGCTCATGGTACCTCAACACCAGCAGGCGATGTGGCAGAAGTCATGGCAGCCAAAGGTGCTTTCGGGGACCATGCGAAAAAACTGGCCATGAGTTCGACAAAGTCAATGACCGGCCATCTACTGGGTGCGGCCGGCGGTATCGAGGCCATATTTACAGCACTGGCAATTCGTGACCAGGTGGCGCCACCGACAATCAATATAGAGAACCAGGATCCGGAATGTGATCTGGACTTCGTCCCCGATACAGCCCGTGAAATGAAGATTGATTATGCCATGTCTAACTCATTCGGGTTTGGTGGCACAAACGGAACCCTGATTCTGAAAAAGCCAGAATAAAATTGGCCAGCGGCTTTTCCTGATTAAAAACTAGGATGAGCCAATGGCCACGCTTATGACAGAAAATTCACTGATTGTTGAGAGCCTTGCTGGGTTCGTCGACTTAACACGTTTACATGCCCATCAGCCTGCACGATATCCCTACCTGCTGGCAAGTACATCACATAGTACGTCTAATACCTCACTGGATCGTTACGATATCCTGTTAGGCTTTCCGCAAAGTAAAGTTGAACTTTGGCCAACTGGTTTGATCAGCGATCTCCCCGGGCTTGATGAAACTCAGTTTTTACATGCGCTTGATACGGCATGGCAGCGCGAACGAAAAAACAAACCAGAAACACTATCAAACCTGCCGTTTCATGGAGGCTGGTTTATATACATGGGTTATGAGTTGGCTGCAGAAATTGAACCCTGTTTACATCTTGTTGACAATGAAACATCAGCTATTCCTACCGCCCTTGCTATACGAATTCCGCTGGCAGTCATTAATGATCGCTTAGAGCACCAAAGCTGGCTAGTGTGTGAACCTGAGTATGAACATGTCATCAAAGATACAATGGATGATATCCATTGCCTGAAAACAACATCATTGGCTGAAGATGTTCAATGGAATATTACTCTTGAGGAAGACCCACCAGAAAACTTTCTTGATGGTGTTGAGCAAGTAAAGAACTATATTCGAGATGGTGATGTCTTCCAGGTCAATCTATCCCGCAAATGGACCGGCCATAGTGGGCAAGATATGTCAGAAACCAAATTATTTAACCGGCTCTCAAAGTCCAACCCATCACCCTTTGCCGGTCTAGTTCATTTTGATAATGCTGCCATTATCAGCTCTTCTCCTGAAAGACTGGTTCGTACACACAAAAATGTAATAGAAACCCGTCCTATCGCAGGAACCCGTCCTCGAGGAAGTAATGATCAGGCAGATAAACACAACCTCGAAGAATTAATCGGACACCCAAAAGAAAGGGCCGAACACGTCATGTTAATCGATCTTGAGCGCAATGATCTTGGTCGTATCTGCAATCCGGGATCGATTTGTGTTGATGAATTGATGGTACTGGAGAGCTATGCCCATGTTCACCACATCGTCTCCAATGTCAGAGGTGAAATAGCCGCCAATAAAACACCGGGAGATATCATTCGAGCTGTTTTTCCAGGTGGCACCATTACGGGCTGCCCTAAAGTACGTTGTATGGAAATTATTGCCGAACTGGAGCAGACGAGTCGTGGCCCCTATACAGGTGCTATGGGCTATCTGAACCATAATGGTGATATGGACCTTAATATCCTCATTCGAACAATCGTGATGGATAAGGACAAGATTTCTTTTCGCGCTGGTGCAGGGCTGGTGGCTGACTCCATTGCAGAAAAAGAGTTACAGGAGACCCGGGCCAAGGCCAGAGGAATGCTTTTGTCATTGCAGGAGAATTTGCAGTGAAATGCGTTCTGTTAAATGGGAAACCTGGTAGTGAAATTTCAATCCTGGATCGAGGATTACAGTACGGTGATGGTCTGTTTGAAACGATGCGAGTCCATCACCAAAGCATCCCCCTATGGAAATACCATTGGGACCGTTTGCAACATGGTTGTGAGCGTCTGAAAATTCCTTTACCGGACGAACAATTGTTATCACAGGAAATTCAGCAGTGTATTTCAGCAACAGACCATGCCGTCCTTAAACTCATACTGACACGGGGTATAGGGCAGCGTGGTTATGTAATACCAGATCGCTGCGAGGTATCCCGCATATTTCTATTGGGTGAAATACCTGCATACCCAGAACAATTTCAGAAAAAGGGGGTGAGGATACATTCATGCAAAACCCCATTGGGAATTAACCCTGTTTTGGCCGGTATTAAACACCTGAATCGACTTGAACAGATTCTGGCCAGAAGCGAATGGCAGGGCAATGAGTACCAGGAAGGGCTCATGTGCGATACAAATGGCTTTGTAATTGAAGGCACAATGTCCAATATCTTCTGGTTTTATAATGGCACTTTATACACTCCGGACTTAACTGCTTGCGGAGTTGCCGGTGTAATGCGTGAAATTGTGATACAGCTGGCAAAAGAGCAATCGATTTCTATTAAGATGGGATTATGGTCAACAAAAGAATTGCTAAAGGCTGAAGAAATTTTTATCAGTAATAGTTTGATCGGTATATGGCCTGTGAGCTATATATTAAACAGGACATTTCCTGTTGGACCTGTGACCCAACAATTACAATCAACGTTACAGGCAAAATATGCCATTTAAATTATCTAAAATAATTCAATTGAAAATTCACCAATTACAACTTGATCACCTGCGTAAATTAAGTTGGCGTAATCCTTATCTGTTGGCAGCAAGCACTGGTTTTTTATTGATGTTGGTAATGATTATTCATTACCAGGTATCAATTCACTCTTCACTACGTATACAGGAGAGTGAATTTAAATATGAAGTTGGAAGTGGTTCTAACCTGACCCGAATTGTTCATGATTTAAAAAAACAGGGATTTATTGAACACCCCAGGTATTTGTTGCTGTATGCAAAACTAAGTGGTTCTGCCAATAAAATCAGCACTGGTGAATATCTTATTAAACAAGGTGTAAGCGCAGCTGACTTCATGGACCAGATATTATCTGGCAAAGTCATACAGTACAGTATCACCATCGTTGAGGGATGGAATATTTATCAACTACTGGACGCCATTAAGAACGAACCCAATATAAAGCACACCTTACAGGGGCTTTCTCATCAGGAGATCATGAAGCATATTGGTTATCCAGAGACACATCCGGAAGGTCGTTTTTATCCAGATACCTACCATTTCCCCAGGGGGCTCACTGATGTGGAGTTTTTGAAACGAGCCTATGTCGCCATGGAAAAAAAACTGGCTGAAGAGTGGGATAAGCGTGCAACAGGCTTACCCTATAAAACCCCCTATGAAGCCCTGACCATGGCCTCGATTGTGGAAAAAGAAACCGGTCAGCCATCAGAGCGAAAGACCATCGCCGGGGTTTTCGTCAGACGCATTGAGAAACGCATGCGCCTACAGACGGATCCGACCGTGATCTATGGCCTGTTACCCAAATTTGACGGTAATATTCGGCGACGTGATTTAAGAAAGGATACCCCGTATAATACCTACCGACGTCGGGGCTTACCGCCTACACCGATTGCAATGCCAGGAGGTGAGGCCATCCATGCAGCCATGCACCCGGCTGATGGGAAAGAGCTGTACTTTGTTTCCAAGGGAGATGGCAGTCATTATTTTTCCGCAACACTGGAAGAACATAACCGAGCTGTCATTAAATATCAGTTGAAAGGACGTAAAAAGTCATTTTCTTCATTTGACGCCAAAACAGGCAAAGCCAAAAAGTAAAAACATTAGATGACTCGGGGAAAATTCATCACCATCGAAGGCGTTGAAGGGGTGGGGAAGACCACCAGTATTGCCTTTATCGAAGACTACTTCAAACAACTCAGTCAGGACATTCTGCTAACCCGAGAGCCCGGTGGTACCCCCCTGGCCGAAAAAATCCGTGATCTCCTGCTCGATGCCCGTCAAACCAGCATCACCGACAACACCGAGTTATTGTTGATGTTCGCAGCCCGGGCCCAGCATCTGGAAGAAAAGATAGTGCCGGCCCTGGAGGCTGGTCACTGGGTCATTTGCGACCGATTCACCGATGCCACCTATGCCTACCAGGGTGGGGGTAGAGGCATAGAAATTAGCCGCATTGCCAGCCTGGAAGAATGGGTTCAGGGCGCCCTCAGACCCGATCTGACCCTGTTACTGGATTTACCGGTAGATGAAGGCCTGAAACGGGCTGGAGAGCGCAGTACCCCGGATCGCTTCGAGCAGGAGAAACAGGCCTTCTTCGAGCGGGTCAGGGAGACTTATCTGGGCATGGCCAGGGCTGAGCCTCAGCGCTACCGTGTCATTGATGCCAGTGGTAGTATCGAAGCGGTGCAATCCCGCATCAAAACCGTTCTGGATGAGTTGACCGCCCCATGAGCAGCCCCTATCCCTGGCAGAGCCAACAGTGGCAACAGTTACAGAAACGTCACCAGGCGGGCGCCATGCCTCACGCACTGTTATTGCACGGGCCAGAGGGCATCGGTAAAGCTGATTTCGCCCAGACAATAGCCAGATCATTGCTGTGTGAACAAACCGGAGAGTCTGGAGAGGCCTGTGGCCAGTGTAAATCCTGCCAGTTGTTGAACACAGGTAATCACCCCGATTTTATCCACATCCAGCCTGAAGAAGCCGGTAAGGCCATTAAGGTTGATCAAATTCGTGAACTCATTCAGCAAATGGGCTTAAGCCATCATTTGAGCACTTACCGCGTAGTTCTGATTACCCAGGCTGAGCAGATGAACCTGGCTGCCTCCAACAGCCTGCTCAAGACTCTGGAAGAACCCCAGGCAAATACCATCATACTGCTGGTCTGTTCTAAAATCAGTCGTCTGCCGGCAACCATTCGTAGTCGTTGTCAAAAGCTACGGTTTTCTTTGCCATCACATAATGAAGCCATTGCCTGGCTTCAAACAAAGCTCAAAGATCAAACAGAAGAAATTCTGACTGCTGCCAATGGCGCTCCTTTATTGGCCGTGCATATGTTTGAAGCAGATATATTAAAAAGACGACAGGTAGTTTTAAAAGATTTACTCGACCTACTAAAGGCGGATCAACAGCCACTTGCAGTGGCTGCCAACTGGTATAAACAGTCTGATATCCAGCCTCTTAGCTGGTTATATTACTGGGTATGTGACTTGATTCGTTTAAAAACAGCGGGCGAGAATTACGTTGTTGATCAATCGGCCATGCACCAGTTGCAAACTCTGCTGAAAACGATAGACTTAGGCAAACTTTATCAGTTTCATGACCAGCTAGGTGAAGCGATACGTTTGCAACAAACCTCTGCAAACGGGCTATTATTACTTGAAGGTATATTATTAAGCTGGACATACCTGGCGACAAATCAAAACAACAGGAAGCTCGCATAATATGGCAGATATCCCGGCCGGCATTGGCGCAAGACAAGGTATTTTATCCCTGACAATTCGGGACAAGAGTGCGCTATATGCTGCCTACATGCCTTTTGTGAAAAACGGCGGTTTGTTTATCCCAACCAATAAGAGCTATAAGCTGGGTGATGAGGTCTTCATGTTGTTGACCCTGATGGAAGAAACCGAAAAACTGCCCGTGGCTGGAAAAATTATCTGGATCACACCCAAGGGCGCCCAGGGTAACCGGGCTGCCGGTATTGGTGTGCAATTCAGTGATCAAGACGGTGGTGGTGCCAGGGCAAAAATAGAAACCTATCTCGCCGGTGCTTTAAAATCTGATCGTCAAACCCACACTCTGTAACTTCGATTTAAACAACTTTCTTTTTCAGATACATGACACCATTTCTCGTAGATTCCCATTGTCACCTTGATCGTCTTGATCTTGAGCCCTTTGAAGGTAAGCTGGCTAACGCCTTACAGGCAGCCAATGATCAGGGGGTTGGTCACATGTTATGTGTCTGTATCGATCTCGAACATTTAGATGATGTGCTACAACCAGCACGAGAGTTTGATTTTGTATCGGCCTCAGTCGGTGTACATCCCAATGAAACGGAAGGTCACGAACCCACAATTGAAGAGCTTATCAAGCTTGCCGATGATGAACAGGTCGTGGCGATTGGTGAAACCGGCCTTGATTATTTTCGCAGTGAAGGAGATCTCGAATGGCAACGTGATCGTTTCAGAACCCATATAGCTGCTGCCAGGGAAACCGGTAAGCCCCTAATCATCCATATGCGAGAAGCTGCGGAAGACACCTTACGAATACTTAAAGAAGAAAAAGCCGATGAAGTGGGTGGTGTAATGCACTGCTTTACCGAAAATCGTGAAATTGCCAGCTGTGCACTGGATCTGAACTTCATGATTTCCTTTTCGGGCATTGTGACCTTCAACAGTGCTAAAGAACTCAAGGAAGTCGCTAAAATGGTTCCGTCCGATCGCATGCTGGTGGAAACTGATTCTCCCTATCTTGCTCCGGTTCCGTTTCGTGGCAAATCCAACCAGCCCGCATATGTTCGGCAAGTGGCAGAACACGTAGCAGAATTGAGGAAAACCAATCTGGAAGAGATTGCCCAGCAGACCACGGACAACTACTTCAGTTTGTTTGGCAGAGGACGCAATTAATGAAATACGGACTAACTCATTATTCTCAAAATGCAGAACACACGACAAATCACCAGTATTGTTCTTGGTTTACTGATCTTTGGTGCTTTTGTCTGGTTTCAAACCACCAAATACGACTCTGCCGTTAATCTACGGCAACGCCTCGAACTTCTCGCCTTCGATCTCCGCCTCAGCGCCACCCTTCCAAAACAGGTCAAGCAGGATAAACGTGTTGTTATTGTTGATATTGATGAAAAAAGCCTTCGCTATGAGGGTCGATGGCCCTGGTCCCGCGCCAAAATGGCAATATTACTTGAACAACTCTTCAAAAGTGGGGCTATTGTCGTTGGCTTTGATGTCATGTTCACCGAACCAGAAAGAAACAGCGCCAAAACGATTATTAATGATTTAAACAAAAATGTTCCAGGCGCCAATCTGGTAAGACGGGTATTAAAAAGTCGCATGAGCGATTTTGATAATGATGCAAAATTTGCAACAAGCCTGAAAGACAAGGATGTGGTACTGGGCTATATATTCCATCGCAGCAAGGTCAAACCTATTGGTTTATTACCTCGAAGCCTGGCGGCTGATAATCTACCGACGATACTCAATTCCACTGTTACGGAAATGCAGGGCTATACGGCCAGTCTGCCTGTTTTACAAAAGGCCGCGAAACACGCTGGCTTCTTCTCTCTTGATGCAGATCCTGATGGCATCATTCGACGCGTACCGTTGGTAATTAAATACAAGGATAGAATATACCCCTCACTGGCACTTGAAACAGCGAGGGTTTTTCAACTGGTAGACAAAATTACGGTACTGACAGAGCAGATCAGTGGTGTTACCAACATCACTGGTATTGGTCTGAGTGAGAAAAAGATCATACCCACCGATGGTCAGGGCAGAGTCATTATCCCATTTAAAGGTCCTTATAATTCTTTTCCTTATGTATCAGCCACGGATGTATTACATAACAAGGTACCGGATGGTATTTTAAATAACGCCATAGTATTCATCGGAACAACTGCCGAAGGCCTGTTCGACCTTCGTGCTGTTCCCATGCAAAGTGTGTATCCTGGTGTTGAAGTCCATGCGAATATCGTAGCGGGAATACTGGATGATAAATTTCCAGCAGAACCTGTCTGGGCGAGTGGGGCTAATCTGGTTGTATTAATTGTCAGTGGCTTGTTACTGGTCTTTGTACTGGCTTATTTTGCCAATCCCTATTTGAAGATATTTTTTGCCCTGACAGTTATTTCTGTTATCACCTACTTCAATATCTGGATGTGGAACCAGCAAGGTATTGTATTATCCGTAGCTCTACCTTTGCTGCAGGCTTTTGTTTTATCCGCTGTTAACCTTGCTTATGGATTTTTGACAGAGGCTGAAAGTAAATCACAGTTACAGGATATGTTTGGCCAATACATTCCCAGAGAGCTGGTCGATGAGATGACCGACAATCCAAAGCATTATGGGTTTGAAGGTGTCAGTCGTGAAATGTCGGTATTGTTCGCAGATATCTGTGGTTTTACCAATATCTCGGAGGCTCTCACGGCCAGTAAACTCAAAGATATGTTGAACCGCTTCTTTACACCTATGACCCGGGTTATTTTTGAAAGCCGGGGAACCATCGACAAATATGTTGGTGACATGATCATGGCCTTCTGGGGAGCCCCCCTTGTCGATGAAAATCATGCAGTCAATTCTGTTGAAGCCGCCTTTGGTATGCTGGAAGCGGTCAAATCACTCAAAATAGAATTCGAGGCAGAGGGTATCCCACCTTTTGAGATAGGTATTGGTATTAATACCGGAGTGATGAATGTTGGTGACATGGGATCGGAATATCGACGTTCTTATACAGTCATTGGAGATTCGGTCAACCTGGCCTCTCGTCTTGAGGGCCTGACCCGTTATTATGACCTGCCATTGGTAATAGGTGAAAAAACCTATGAACAGGTTAAAAATCATTTTATTTGTCAGGAACTTGATTTGATTGTCGTAAAAGGTACCTCTCGTCCCATCAAGGTTTATAACCCAGTATGTCGAGTCGGTGAAGAAACTAAACCACTAATGTATGAGCTGGAACGTAATTTAGAAGCCCTACGTTTGTATAGAGTGCAGAACTTCAAGGCAGCTAATGAGATTTTTGAAGACTTATTGCAGGATAATGATAAACCACTTTATCATCTTTATCTGGAACGTATTGACTGGTTTAGAAAAAATCCGCCTGGACCCCAATGGGATGGGGTCTTTGAACGGCGGGAAAAATAATATTTATGGTGTATAGGTACCTGGTGCACTGAAGGTCCCGGTTTCAGTGGTAGAACCGTCTGACAGAGTTACAGTACCTGCCATGTTCTCACCCGTTGAACCGCTGAAGGTACCGCTGATATCAACTGTGGCAGGATCAATACTGTTCTTAAGCCCAGTTCCTGACATACTGAAGTCAGTACCTGAAACACCGCTGCCAGCACCTGGGCTACCACTGAATGTCATATCCCAGTCATTTGAAACACCAGCTGACATGGTGGTCGCCGTTAGTGTTCCGCTGATCTCAGCCGAGGCAAAATTGACTGTAGCATTCATATTGAAAGATGAAAACGAGTCGGTACTGCCTGTTGCTGTGATATTACCGGTTGTTGGGGTACCAGACAGGTCTGTCGCTACCGTGTAAATACCATAACCTGAAGTAGGCATAGTAACTGTAGTACCACCGTCTGATGTAGTACCACCGTCTGATGTAGTACCACCAGAGCTAGTAGTCGTTGAACCCGATGATACCAATGTAGTTAGATCATTCCAGCTTTCATCAGAGACCGTTGCCAGACTTTCATCCGTAGTCTCAGAAGTCGTTGTAGTAGATCCAGACTCATCTTTACTCAGATCTGGTGCAATTACTGGCTGAGTGTCATTCACAATGGCTTCAGGTGGATCCAGCTGACCTTGTGGTTCAATCGTATTACTCTGAACCATACCAAAGTTGTAATCAGCTCCAAGTCCCAGATCGACTTCACCGGCATCATTAGAAAGGGTTACACCACCATCCCACAGCGCCACATAGAGCTGTTGATCATTAATGACAGCCTCATAGTGTGTGCCACGAATACCGATAGTGGCCATACTGGTACTAACTTTGTAGTGTTTCTTACCAATCGCACCAGTGATAGTACGGAAGCCACCCTTGATAAGGGTCATCCAGCTACCTTCCTGTGCCTTTGATTTACCATAATTGTATTTATGGATCTTCATCTCAGATTCAGGACGCAGTGACAACACAGCACCGTCAATAAAGCGTACCTGAGCACGACTATTTTTACCTGTCGATATAGTATCACCGACAAAGACCTTCGAACGTCGTTGCAGGCTACGCTTTTGTTGCGATTTATTCATCGCATAGAAATCACCCGTAGCAATAATCACTACAGCTGCCTGATCCTGTGCATGAACATTTGGGATAGTTGCAATGGTGGTAACCATCACAATAACCCAGGTCAGTAACATACGTTGTAGTATTTTCATTTTCATACCCTCCAGGGGCGCGTCCTGCTTACCGTTTCTCGCTAATGCTTCGCTGCACCAGCATTTAAATTAAGGATTTGCCGTTTACGCAATTACAATATCGGACAAAAACTAATGAAATGATGGAAAACCTGGACAAAACGTGACCAAATACCATAAATATTATGGATATTGGCTATAAAATAAATTAATTAGTATTTGTAGGTGGTTCCTACAAAGATGGTGTTTCGGTCGTAAGTGTATAAATCCACAGTAGAATTATTGACTGAGTGGCCAACCTGGCCATTGAGCTGCAAGTTTTGACTCAGATACCAGTCCCAGTTCAGATTAAAACTGGAATGCTTATCTTCGCGTGATTGAAAAAAGAAGGGATGTTGCTGTTTGTACCGAGATTCTTGATAAACCAGACGAGGAGTCACATATTGCTGGCTTGTCAGTCGCATGGGGAATTTTAGTTGTAACCCCATGTACTCACGGGCATTGAATTTATAGACACTATCCCGTTCAGTTTCATCTCCATAGAACAGGGCGTATAACTGATTAATTCGGCTGGTATTGTCATTTGTCCCGATGACATAACTATAAACCACCTGATCCACGTCCAGAGCCTTCTGACCAGGATAGCGGACTTCTCCATACTGGATAGCATATTGGGTAAAAACAGTTCCTGAGCGATTCAGGCTCAAACCTATTGAACCGATATTTCGCAGTTCTTTCTCATCCAGCCAACTGGCCTGATAACTCAGCGGTATTGAAAACTTACCGAAGCCTGTAGTTCGACTATAGGCAATACTGATATCTGCATTTTGGGTATCAAATTTTTCATTATTGTTTTCTCTGATCGAATAACCCAGGCTGTTAGTAAAATGGGAATTAACACTCAGTTGGTACTCGTAATTTATTCTATTTACCAGCTCAGAGAATGTATCGTCTGTCTGTTTACTTACCCCTTCGACGGGTCGATAACTCCCTCCAGGAATATTCAATCTAATCTCAGATTCATTGGTAGCACTATTAATATTACTATCCCAACCTTGTTTGAATTGATGAAACCCCGAAAACCTGTGCCGCCTGGCAGACATCGTTTCATTAATCTGTTCTTTATATTTTTCTAATACAACTCTGATTTCCTCACTGGGCTTCGCCTTAATCACCATATCAAGATGACGTTCAGCATTCTCATATTCCTTAATCTGAAAATAGGCTATGGCCATTTCAACACGAGCCCGGACATTACCTGGGTTGTGAATCAGTACACGCTCAAATGCAAAAATTGCCTCATGCCAGAGACGGGCCTTAAGTGCGGTCTGGGCTAGTAAGAGATCAAAATCTGGTTCACCCATATGATAGCCTTCTTCCTTTACGAGAAAGTCATAGGCCTGTTTGGTTTTATTTTGTTTTAGAAGCTTTCTGGCCTGACTGAATTCATCCCCATAGGCAGGATACACCAGAGTCAGGCTGGTGAGGATTATCAGCAGTAGTCGGCTTGTTCTGAAAGGCATCCGTACTCATCTCTGGAAATTCAATTCTGTGACGGGGTTCAAATTGTATATGTGAAATATCGACCATTTTTGACAGGTATTTAGTTTTGTTTGCAGAGATACAAACACCTAACTTATTGATTATTAGTGTTGTCTAGTAAATATGCAGCAAAGCCGTGCTGTGACAGGATGTAGCAGGCAGCGGCACTGCGGGAGCCAGAGTCACAATAAACGACATACGACTTGTTCTTATCCAGTTCAGACAGATGCTCTCGTATGGTACTCAGAGGCAGGTTGAGGCTGTTTTCCTGATGCTGCTGTTGATACTCGTTGGCTGTGCGGACATCAATATAAACACCGCCTTTTGAAACCAGTTCCGTGGCTTCCTCAGCAGTAACAGACTTGATTACAGGATCCTTTAGTAATGTGAGAAAGTTTTCCTTGGACAATCGAGCCAGCTCACCGGCCTCCCGCATAACAACGGTAGCATTTCGTAGACTATCGGATACCAGGGCCTCTTCACCAAAACTGTCTCCAGGTCCCAGTTCTGCCAGTTTATGTTGTAGTGGTACATCTTTTACATCATCTGAGCGATAAATAGCACATCGACCTGTTTTGATGACATAGTAATAATCACCCGGTGTGTCCTGTTCAATAATTATTTCCTCCTGCTCATATTCGGATATTTCAAACCGAAGAAACATAGCCTGTATATTGACCGGAGGAATGCGCTGAAATAATTCAAGCTCCAGGATACGGGACATCCAATGTGTTTCATCCCCCCCTTGAGAGTGGCTTGGCTTTTTCAGAAGAGGGGATGTAACCTGGTCCCAGGTTAATAACGCATCAAGTGTTTCGGTATCTATCTTTAAATAAATAACCTCGGAGCATGTTTTAACTGAAAATTTGTCAGATTGGTTGAACCCAATGGGAAACCTGCATTGCGAATTTGTAGAATTAAGCTTAATAGTGTTCCCAAGTGAATCAGTGATTTCCAGTTCACCATCGACTAAATAAAAGGTATCTGTCTTTGGTAAGTCAATATTGACCAGAAGATTATCTTTTGGGGATTTACCCAATACAATATTTTTGAAGAGCTCTTTCTGATTCTCTTCTTTTTTAATATCACTCAATGGTACCAGTGATTTAATATATTCAATGAGTTGATCCTGTTGCATATCCGATCATGCTAAAGCTTAAATTGTTTTTACTGGCGTTGGCCTGTGATTATCGTCAATGGCAACATAGGTCAGGGTCGCCTCTGCTACCAATAGAGTTTCATTTCCTTTAGCGACACGTTCAGAAAAAGCTTGAATGGATACCTGAATGGAAGTAGTTCCAACTTTAATTACATCAGAAAAAATACTAACGAGATCACCGACAAATACCGGTTTAATGAATTGAAAATTGTTAACAGCAACTGTTGCAACACGGGACCCAGCCCGTCTATAGGCGGCAACACTACCAGCCAGATCAACCTGAGACATTAACCAGCCGCCAAATATATCTCCTTTGGAATTGGTATCTGCGGGCATGGCAAATACACGAATGGCGGGTTGCTTGTCTTTGGGAAACTGCATAACAAACTAATGCCCCGCATAGAGCTTTTCAATTTGTTTCGAATATTTGTCGGCCAGTTTATTTCTTTTTAAACTCATCTTGGGGGTGATCAACCCATCTTCGATGGTCCAGGGTTCCAATGTATTATGAACGCGTACAATTTTGGCATACCCCGGGAATTCGAACATTTTCTCTTTAATTCTGTCGATAACTATCTTACAGACGGCCTCACAATTTAGACTTTCAGTGGCATTAGGATCGACACCTGCCTGAGCAGCCACATCGTTCCATATGTCTGGATTCAGCACGGTAATGGCACTAAGGAATGCCTTACCTTCACCAATCACCATGACCTGTTCAAACAGGGTATCCGTGGCTATGGCCATTTCGGCATCAGTGGGAGGGACTTTTTCACCATTGGCCAGGACAATGATCTCCTTGATACGACCTGTAATATAGATGTGTTCATTTTCAATCTTGGCAATATCACCAGTATGTAACCAGCCATCAGCCTGGAGAATTTCCTTGGTTGCCTGCTCATTGTTCCAGTAACCCAACATCACGTTTGGTCCCTTGACCAGCAGCTCATCACGCTCACCCAGTTTAACTTCCACACCAGAAAGTGTTTGCCCAACACTACCAGGTTCATTGTCAGAAAGTCGATTAGTAGAAACCACCGGGCTTAATTCTGTCATACCGTAACCCTGACTAATCTCCAGTCCCAGACCAATGAAAGTCTTGGCAATATTCAGCGTTAATGGAGCACCACCACTTACAGCAAGACGCATATTACCACCCAGTTTGGCCATGATTTTTCCTGCTACCAGGATGTTCAAAATCGGCCACAATAATAATTTAGGGTGCCAGGATGCACGTTTTTGTCTGACCAGGAATTTATGCCAGCCAATTTCAACAGCCGCATTAAACAGTTTTTGGGCGACAGGGGATTTGGCAGCAAGTTGAGTATGAATTTTATTATAAACCCGTTCAAAAATACGTGGCACAGTAACAAGCACTGTGGGTTTAATGGCAACCAGATCTTCCGCCAGTTGTTCAATGGATCGGGCATAGTTAATTGTGCTGCCAGCAATCATGGGCATGTAATAGCCAGCCGTTCTCTCAAACATATGTGAAAGGGGCAGAAAGGAGAGGAATTGATCCGAGGTTAAAAAGGTATCGCACTGGCTACTGGCATAGGCATTGGAAAGAATATTGTAATGGCTGAGCATGACACCTTTAGGCCGACCAGTAGTACCTGATGTGTATACAATACTGGACAATTCATCTTTACCAATGTCCGGCTTACTTAATTCAGGTGTAGTATCCGGCAACCAGTCATCACTGTAGACTAATCGACCTTCGGAAGTATCATTAACTTTATCCAGACTGACAAAACGTTTTATGCTGTTTAATTCTCCTAATGAAGGCTTAAGGGTTTGCCATTGTTCATCTGTTTCAAATAATAACACTTTAACATCAGCATCATTTGCGATGTAAACGGCATTCTCAGTTCGATCATTTGTGTAGAGGGGAACAATAACCAAGCCAGCTGCAAGTGCCGCCTGTTCATAGATAACCCAATATGGACAGTTGCGCAGCATCAGTGCAACTCGATCACCTTTATTCAGTCCTTCATTCTTCAGGGCCTGCACCCATCGTGCTACCTGTTGCGCTGTCTGACGCCAGGTCAATTCAGCCCAACTGGATGTGGCATTGTCATAATATCGATAGGCAACGTTATCTGGAGTACGTTGAACGCGTTCATAAAAAAGACCTGATAGACTAACTGCTGTCTCAGGATTGATGGTATCGAGAAGTTTATCCATTGTCCTCTCCCTCTGTAATTATAGTTCTTTCCAGCCCTTATCTGCCGCAAAGCGTGGGCCATGCCTGTGCTCTAGTTGGTCAAGTAATTTTACAAGCTGATCTTTACCCCTGCTTTCAACGTAGTGAAATGGGCCACCACGGAAGGGGGCAAAGCCAGTGCCAAAAATAATTCCGCCATCACCTAGATCCGCATCATCAACTACTTTGTCACGTAGACAGGCAACAGCTTCATTAACCATTCTCATGATCATGCGATCCTGTAAATCAGTAGGAGGATGGTAATCTTTTGGAATAGCTGGTTTGACGGGTTTGCCATTTTTAAAAGTATAAAACCCTTTGCCGGTCTTTTTACCCAGATTTCCTTTTTCTACCATTTTGCGTAACCGTTCGGGGACGGCTATATCCATATGCTGGGATAGTATCTCAGCCACTTTAAGACAAATATCAAGACCAACAGTGTCCGCAAGTTCGATTGGTCCCATGGGCATGCCATAATCAAGGGCCTCTTTATCGATCAGAGCCAGTGGGATGTTTTCCTCTACCAGTTCGACAGCCTCCATGAGATAGGGCATGAGAACTCGATTAACCAGAAAACCCGGAGTACTGGTAACAGGTAATGGCAGTTTATCAATACGACGGGTAAAGGCAGCGGCTTTATTGGTGATATCATCTGAAGTTTTAGGGCTATGGACAATTTCCACCAGTGGCATCATGGCAACAGGATTGAAAAAGTGTAGTCCCACCAGGCGTTCTGGTTTCTTCAGGATAGTATTCAATTCATCCAGTGGAATGCTTGAGGTGTTGGTAGCTAGAATGGCATCTTTTTTCATCTTTGGTTCGATTTCAGCAAACAGGTCTCGCTTGACCTGAGCATCTTCAAAGATGGCTTCAATTATAATATCAGCTGTCTTAACACCATCACCTTTAATATCGGGAATGAGTCGGTCAAGGGCGCCGGTAATCAATAGTCTATCTTTCAGGCGTTTTTTGTAAAGTCCGTAGGCTCGCTTTTTTACTTTGGCCAGTGTTTCTACCTGACGATCCTGTAAAGTCACCTTGAAACCTCGAAAGGCACACCAGGCGGCAATATCACCACCCATCACACCACCACCGATAACATGAACATGCTTCGGCTTGTAATCACCTGCCTTACCAAGTGATTTTAATCGTTCACTTAGTAAAAAGACTCGGATAAGATTCTGCGCAGTCTTTCCAACGATTAGTCCAACGAAAGAATTAATTTCTTCCTGCAACATTGTCTTATGGTCGTCATAACAGCGCACCCAGAGATCGATCATGGCATAGGGGGAAGGGTAGTGAGAACGATTGGCCTTTTGAGCTACTTTTTTCGTCATCATTTTCGCTACCCAGGGACGAACCTGTTTATGGTTCAGAATTTTGTTCCAGAAGGGAAGCTTGAATGGTTTGGGTGCTTTAAAAATCAGACTACGAGCGGCATTTATGTGGTGACGCCTTGGTACTGCATAATTAATAAGCCCAATTCTTTTTGCAATACGTGATGAAATATTTCGCCCCGTCAACATGGCATCAAGGCCATTAATCACTCCAACCTGGCGAATCATACGTACCGTACCTCCAAAACCGGGGTGTATCCCAAGCTTGACCTCAGGCAGTCCCATTTTACATTTTGGATCGGTATCGGCTATGCGATACCGACAGGCAAGTGCCAGTTCCATGCCGCCGCCAAGGCAAAAGCCGTGGATAACTGCAACTGTCGGACAGGAGAGGTTTTCAATACCATTGCAAATGGAATGACCCAGGTTTAATACTTCACGGGCCTGTTCTTCAGACTCAATTAGAGGAAATTCTTTGATATCAGCACCGGCAATAAAGCCGCTATCTTTATCAGATATAAAGATAACCCCACGTGGGGTTTGTTTCTCAAGATCGGCGATGATCTCTTTGAGTTCATGCAAAACTTCCTGTGAAAGGACATTGGCCTGGCTATCTGGTTTATCCAGATGCAGCCAGACAATACCATCATTATCCTGATCAATTTTCCAGTTCTTGTAATTATTATTAGTCATGTTTTCCCCAATCCTAAACGCGTTCAATCAACATGGCGCCACCCTGGCCACCGCCTATACATAGGCTTGCCATACCGCGTTTAGCTTTGTTTCGTTCAAGTGTTTTTAATAAATGTAAAACAATTCGTGCCCCACTGGCGCCGACTGGATGGCCAATACTGACACCGCCACCATCGATATTCAGTTTATCCTGGTTTATTTCACCCAGAGTATCTTTTAATCCCAGTTCATTGGTGCAATAGTCCTTGTCCTGCCAGGCCGCAAGACAGGCCAGCACCTGGGCAGCAAAGGCTTCATTGATTTCCCAATAATCTATATCTTTAAAACTGAAATTGTTTCTCTTTAAAATGGGAGTAATAGCATGAACCGGTCCCAATCCCATTTGTGCCGGTTCAAGACCTGCCCAGTGGCTATCAATAATTTTGCCCAGTATCGGAAGATTGTATTTTTTCACCGCATCTTCACTGGCCAGAATTAACATGGCCGCACCATCGGTAATCTGTGCACTATTACCTGCTGTTACATTACCGAAAGGTTTATCAAATACGGGCTTTAATTTGGCCAGTTTGCCGGGTTCAGAATCTCGGCGTAGCCCATCATCATCAGTATAGGCATGACCACGGGTATCATATATCGCCTCAATCTCATCGAGTACCTGATTATCCTGTGCACTGGCCAGCCGTTGATGGCTCCTCGCCGCAAAATTATCCATCTGTTCACGAGTAATCCCAAAACGATGGGCAATATTTTCTGCTGTTTGTCCCATAGACAAACCAACAACCGGATCAGTCAGGCCTCGTAGTAAGCCGATAATGGGTTTGAAAAATTTGAGGCGTAGCGCAAGCAGGGCTTTTATTCGCTGTTGCCAGCTACGCGCCCCCATCCATGCACCCAACCAACCCACCATGTCATTATTCAGAAGTACCGGTGCATGACTCATGGATTCCACGCCACCTGCCAAAACGATATCTGCACGACCTAAGGCAATCTCAACGGCTGCACAATCAAGGGCCTGCAAACCAGAGGCGCAATTACGTTGCACGGTCCAGGCAGGAACATGTTTTCCACAACCAATTCGTAACGATAAAATTCTTGCAATATTGGCCTCATCGGCACTTGGCATCACACAACCGACCACCACTTCGTCAATATCCGAAGCATCAAAGGGCTGCCGTGCAACTAAGGGCATCGCACAGCCCACTGCAAGATCAGCAGCAGGGAAGGGGCCTGGTTTGCCTTTAGCCTTTAGGAAAGGGGTTCGGGCACCGTCAACGATATAGACGGCGCGACCACAACCCAGAGAGGTTTGAGTTACCCCTGATTTTGTCGTTGTACTTGTTACTGTCTCATTCACGGTTTCTTTTTTTTCTAATGGCTTTTTCTTTTTTACTGTTGTTTTTTTCTCAGCCACCCTCAGGCCTCCTTACCAAGATTAAAGGGAAAGTCATCAACCTGAATGACTGTACTACGTGCCGCTTCCGCATCCCGTAAAACAGTCGCTTCGTCCATGTTAATAATACCGTCTGCCACGCCTTTATCAATCAATCCATCCATTCCCTTAATACCCGGATCATAACCACGTGTTTCCTTACGCAAACGTTTTTCAATGGGCTCAGCCGCCATCACCTTCATTAACGCATCTTCCAGACGACCGATAGGTTCATCCATATCGGTAGGCTGATACATACCAACAGTGAGTCGATCACGTGCTGCAGACGGGCTCATAATAATACTGGCGACCTCGTGTCCCAGTTTGTCACTGGGTTTACGGAAACAGCGACCCCAGGGAAAGACCAGCCAGTGCAGAACATAATTAAGAGGCCGTACGGGCATATTTTTCATAAAGTCATCAATGGCACTTTGTATATTGTAGAGGCTTTGATCACAGGACCAGCGCATCAGGGGAACATCTTCTTCCGGACAACCCTGATCTTCAAAGCGTTTTATAACCGCAGATGCAATATAGAGTTCACTCAGAATATCCCCGAGTCGGCCAGATAGTTTTTCACGACGCTTAAGTGAACCACCTAAAATTAACAGGGCCATGTCTGAAACAAAGGCAAAGGCGGAACTCATTCTGGTTAGTTTCTGATAATAACGACGTGTATAGCGATTACCCGGTGCCGGGATAAGGCGACCACCTGTTAGACCATGGAACAGGGAGCGCCAGAAATTTCGAATCACAAAATAAATATGCGCCGTAAAGGCACGATCAAATTTGTAGAGTCCTATCTTATGGTCCACTTCCGCCATGGCTTCCATTTCTTTGAAGATATAAGGATGAGAGCGAATCGCCCCCTGACCAAAGATAATCATCGAGCGGGTCAGAATATTGGCCCCTTCAACCGTAATACTGATTGGCAATGCCTGGTAGGCCCGGCCTATTAGATTATTGGGTCCTAGACAGATACCAGCACCACCCACAACATCCATGGCATCATTAACGATACGACGCATTCCTTCGGTGAGGTGATATTTTACTATCGCAGAGATAACCGATGGTTTCTCACCCATATCAAGTGCACTGAGGGTTAATGTACGTGCGGCATCCATCCGGTAGGTATTACCGGCGATACGCGCCAGTGCTTCTTCTACACCTTCAAATTTACCAATTGGCATTTTGAACTGGCGACGGACTCTCGCATAAGCACCGACGACACGACTGCACATCTTGCCACCACCCACACTAAGGGCAGGGAGTGAAATGGCCCGACCATCAGACAGGCATTCCATTAACATACGCCAGCCCTGACCAACTCGCTCCTGGCCACCGATGATCCAATCCATGGGGATGAAGACATCTTTACCCCAGTTGGGGCCGTTCATAAACACCATATTAAGAGGATTATGGCGACGACCGATGTTGACACCGGGATGGTTAGTGGGAATCAGTGCCAGGGTAATGCCTCGGTTTTCTTCTTCACCGATCAGATGCTCTGGATCGTAGAGTTTAAAGGCCATACCAAGAATCGTCGCGACTGGACCTAAAGTGATATATCGCTTGTTCCAGGTGAGTCTAATACCCAGAACATCTTTTTTACCTTCAAATTCCTGTTTGCAGACAATGCCGTAATCAGGAATAGAGCCGGCATCACTACCTGCATCGGGCGCAGTTAGAGCAAAGCAGGGGATTTCCTGTCCCTTGGCAAGCCGTGGCAGGTAATGGTCTTTTTGTTCCTGAGTGCCATATTCCAGAATCAGCTTACCTGGACCCAATGAGTTGGGCACCATCACAGAAACGGCCGCCGAGATACTGCGAGTTGAGATTTTCATGACCACTTCGGAATGGGCCCGGTCAGAGTAATCCAGGCCTCCGTATTCCTTGGGGATGATCATGCTTAAAAAACCCTTATTTTTAATATACCGCCAGGCTTCCTGGGGCATATCATAGTCTTCATTCGTCATCTTCCAGTCGTCGAGCATTTTACACAGCTCTTCAACGGGCCCATCCATGAAGGCCTGTTCTTCCGTCGTTAACTGAGATGCAGGGACATTGCGAAGTTTTTTCCATTTGGGTTTTCCGCTAAACAGATCGCCATCCCACCAAACGCTACCGGCATCGATGGCCTCACGTTCAGTTTGTGACATGGCCGGGGTGACTTTTCGGAACATTTTTAAAAGTGGGCCACTGATCCACTTTAGTTTAAAACTTTCTTCATTTGTGTGGCGTGTCTGATCGTCCATCTTGGTATCCTTACTAACAATATTAGTTAGTTTGTCGTTGTTTCTTTTTAACTACCTCATTTGCCGGTAGATCTTTTTCGGCATTTATATCTATTTCGACAGTCTTGTAATCGGGAAATTCACCTTTGCTTTCAATTTGAACAGGCTCATGAGATGCCTTGAGATAACAGTCATTCAAATCATTGCAATAGACCTCCTCATTTTCCCAGGGCAGGCGCTTGTATATCGAAACATCATCTAAACCAAAGAATGGATACTTGATAATGTCAAAATAAGGTGAGTAATCAAAATCCTTAGGTGTATAAAGTCGAGGGTTACGCTGGAACAATCTGATTTTTCCGTTTTCTGTTTTTTCAGCAAAAGGCAGGATCGGAAATTTGACCGAATGAAAGGCCTCGGCCAACATAGTTGAACAGACCGTGCGTGTTTGGGCACCCGGATTTTTGGCAAATAAACTGGAACGCCATTTTCTTGGTAAAAATGAATAAGGAAACATGAAACGGAGCAAATCAAAGATTTGTCTTACGTCATAATCCAGGCCAACCTGATTAATACAAAAGGAAATGACTTTTTGAGCATCGTGGGGCATCAGGTTTTTGGGCCGGCAAATTCGAATATGCTCATCCTTATATTCTTTAAGTGCGGTAATTATGGTGCCTTTGCCCAATAAGGCTTCGATCACTAATTGATCATTGGGATCACCCGGGTAGTTGGCTTTAACCCTGGCACGTTCGATGGGATTCTCAATATCATAAAGACGACCAATGTAAAGCATTGAATGGGTCCAGGGAGATTGAGTGGCCATCTTGATGACATCAGATACATGACTGCGCCCCTCATTGAGAAGAACATCACCTGGGCGTAGTTCATAGCAAAGTCGGTCAAAATCATACAGCGGGGTGCTGTAAGATTCCCCTGCTTCTTCCTTCATCAAAGAATTAGTAATCCAACGACTAATCAGGCGTCTGATTCCAAGATCCATTATAACCTCATCGTCAGTAGGTTAACTTTCCAATTTCTGCTTTATTCTTATTAAATATAGCTTAGCCTCATATAAGTATAGGCAATCAAAGGCTAGCAATACTTAATCCAGGTCAATCTGCTGGATAGTTATCGGCAAGATGTACCGCCGACTCAATAGTCGATAGTGGGGTATAGAAGTGGGGTGAGAAGCGTATTCCACCTCCTCGGGGTGCACACATCACACCTTTGGACATTAGCCAGCGATAGAGCAATTCAGGATCTGCCGAATTATGCGAAAAGGTGCTTATGCCTGCAAATCGACCGGCTTCAGTCTGGCTCACAAGCTGAAGATTGTCAGAACGGTTAATTTCATTGAATACAAACTCTGTCCGTTCCAACAGGTTTTGCTCCACACTGCTCATGCCCACCTCAAGCAGGAGAGAAATGCTGGCTCTTAAGGCGTGAACACCCAGCATATTGGGACTACCACATTCAAAGCGTCGCGCACTTTTGGCCGGCTCCCAGTCCGTTCGAGTAAAATCATGGGCATGTTCTACCATATGCCAACCATACTGGTGGAGCTTTACCTGCTCACGTAATTCAGCTCGGCAGTAGAACAGGGCCAATCCCTCAGGCCCCAGCATCCACTTGTGACCATCGGCCATGACAAAATCAGCTTTATATTGCTGTACATCAAATTGAAGGGCTCCAATACTCTGAATCGCATCAATACAAAAGAAAATCTGATGTTGCCGACAAAATTCACCTAACATAGGTAAATCCATGCGTAGGCCAGTTGCATACTGAACTGAGCTAATTGCCAATAGGCGGGTATGATCATCGCAAGCATTGATAAGTGCCACTTCAGGTGATTTAGCGGATGACAGGTCAACCTGGTTAAGCTCTACACCATATGAGGACAGAGATTCCCAGACTATACGATTAGAAGGAAACTCCTGATCACTGATGACGACATTATCACCTGCATTCCAGTCAAGACCATGGGCAACAACAGACAAAGCTTCCGATGTGCTTTTTAAAAGTGCAATATCATTGCTGGACGGTGCATTGATCAAGGTCGCCAGCATACTGCGCAATTCCGATTCATGCTCAACCCATTTGAGATAGTTTTTTGAACCAAAATGGGCGTTCTCACTGGCAAAATCACAAACAGCCTGCTTTGTGCGCTCAGGCCAGGGGGCAACTGCGGCGTGATTCAGGTACATGAGTTCGTCACTCAGGTTAAATTCAGTTTTTATAATGTCTGAAATAGTCACATCAAAACCTATTGTTTGTGTCTTAATGAACATTGAACCATATTAGTGCGATAGAGTGAATCAATAGCTCCTTATAAGTGCAGCAAATAAACCCACATTGCCATTATTACCATAAGATACTGATTTGTATAGCTAAATATAACTGGCATTATAATTGCTTTTATCAATTCATGAATAATCTAGCTGCAATAATTAATATGAAAAAAATTAAAGTACTACTTGTTGATGAAAACAGTGGCCGTTCTGCTGTTGTCGAACGTGCATTGCTTGATAATGGATATGATGTCGTGGGAAGAATTACAACGGAAGAAGATATTCCGGAAATAATTAACAAAATAGAAACAGACGTTGTTATCTATTCTATGGACTCTCCGGATGACGAAATACTCGAAAGCATTCAAAGCATAAATATACATTCACCAAAACCTGTTGTCATGTTTGCGGACAAGAGTGATAGCGATACGATTTCACGTGCTGTTAAGGCAGGGGTAAGTGCATGTATTGTTGATGGTCTTAGTGAAAGTCGAATCAAGCCCATCATGGATGTGGCTATAGCTCGGTTCAGAGAATTTCAGGCCTTGAAGGATGAGCTCAGCAAAACAAAATCTGATTTGGCTGACAGGAAAATTATTGATAAAGCCAAAGGTATAATTATGAAGCAACGGGATTGCAGTGAAGATGATGCTTATAAAGCACTTCGTAAGCTTGCTATGGACAGGAATGAAAAGATAGTAAATGTAGCAAAAAGCGTAATCGAAGTTTCAGAATTGCTTTCTTAACGCAGGGAAAACATCAAACACATATATTTTAGCTAAAGCTGGCTGAGATATTTAATAGTCGAAGAAGACTATAAACCGGGCGAAGGCGTCCACACTTTCTGAGGTATCAGTCAGTTGTGGACGCCTTTTTTTATTTTAAATAATTGGATTAGAACTATGAAAACTTTGAGTTTAACTATTGAGAATAAATCAAGTTTACAATATCTCACTTTAGTGGGGCTTACCTGCGTTTTTTTTGCATTAGCGAGTATTCGTGGAGTGACCGCGGCAGTGGGTGCTACGGAAAAAGAAGACCTGAAGTTCGGTTTTATCAAGTTGACCGACATGGCACCTTTAGCGATAGCCTATGAAAAAGGCTTTTTTGAAGACGAAGGACTCTATGTCACACTGGAAGCACAGGCTAACTGGAAAGTTCTGTTGGATCGTGTTATTGACGGTCAATTAGATGGAGCTCACATGCTGGCAGGGCAACCTCTTGGTGCAACTATTGGTTATGGAACCAAGGCACACATCATTACCGCGTTTAGCATGGATCTGAATGGTAACGGGATTACCGTTTCCAACGACATCTGGAAAGAGATGAAGAAACATGTACCTCACAAAGGTGGTAAACCGGTTCATCCTATCAAGGCAGATTACCTGAAGCCGGTTGTAGAAGATTTCAAGAAGCAGGGCAAACCATTCAAGATGGGCATGGTTTTCCCTGTATCAACGCATAACTATGAACTTCGTTACTGGTTGGCAGCCGGTGACATTCACCCTGGTTATTATGCACCACATAAAGGTGATACCAGCGGTACAGTAAAAGCCGATGCACTGTTATCTGTCACACCACCACCTCAAATGCCCTCTACCATGGAAGCCGGTACTATCAACGGTTACTGCGTGGGTGAGCCCTGGAACCAGCAGGCAGTATTTAAAGGGATTGGTGTTCCCGTTATCACTGACTATGAAATCTGGAAAAACAACCCGGAAAAAGTCTTTGGTGTAAGTAAGAAATGGGCAGATAAATATCCTAATACTCATATCCGGGTCGTCAAGGCCATGATTCGTGCAGCCAAGTGGCTAGATGATGGCAACAACAAGAACCGACCTGAAGCCGTTAAAATTCTTTCCAAGAGTAACTATGTCGGTGCGGATTACGATGTTATTGCCAACAGCATGACAGGCACCTTTGAGTATGAGAAGGGTGACAAACGGGAAGTACCTGACTTCAACGTCTTCTTCCGTTATTACGCGACTTATCCCTATTACAGTGATGCGGTCTGGTATCTGACGCAGATGCGTCGCTGGGGCCAGATATCCGATCACAAATCAGATGGCTGGTATATGAAGGTCGCTAAAAAAGTTTATCGTCCTGATATTTATGCAAAGGCGGCAAAAGAACTGATTGCTGAAGGTAAATTAAAGGCCAGTGAGTTCCCCGACTTTGCTACAGAAACCGGTTTTCGTAAACCTCAGACTCACTTTATTGATAACGTGACTTACGATGGCCGCAAACCAAATACCTATCTGAAGAAATTCAAGATTGGTTTAAAGGGTAAGGACAAAATCTAGGCGTTTTTCCGAAGGGTAGCGGGGGTTTGTTTCCTGTAAAGAAAAGAAACAACCCCCTAATACCTGATACGGAAAGCGTTAACTGTAAACATGTTTAGGAGTCAAACATGACGACTGATACTTTAAAATTACTGGGGACCACACCTTTGCAATGGCTTGCAAACGGATTAATGTCCATGCTGGACAAAATCCAGGGCATTAATCCTCAGGAATTGATTCGATCTATTGCAATACCAGTGATTGCCTTTGTTCTGTTTCTTGTCATCTGGGGTGCGGCGGCCTCACAGGTAGACACCTCGCTTGGCAAGGTGCCAGGTCCAGCCAAGGTTTGGGAGCAGACCATGGTGTTGGTTGATGAGCATAACAATGAACGTAGCCGAGAAAAACGTTTTTATGAACGCCAGGAAAAACGTAATGCCAAAAAGCTGGCTGCGGATCCTGACGCGATCGTTAAAATACGCCCTTATACAGGATCACCGACGTTTTTCGATCAGATATGGACCAGCCTGATAACAGTGGCAAGTAGCTTTCTAATCGCCTCCTTATTTGCTATTCCCATTGGCATTATCTGTGGCTTGAGCCCAATTCTATATAAAGCACTCAATCCATTGATACAGATATTCAAACCGGTATCGCCCCTGGCCTGGTTGCCCATCGTAACCATTATTGTCAGCGCAGTTTATGTCAGTAAGGACCCGATATTTTCCAAGTCTTACCTGACATCAGCTATTACAGTGACCCTGTGTTGTATCTGGCCGACCATTATTAATACCACAGTGGGTGTTTCTAATATCAGTAAGGATCTATTGAATGTCAGCCAGGTATTACGCCTCGGTTGGTGGACTAAGGTCTTCAAGATCGTTATTCCTTCATCCATTCCTATGATGTTTGCCGGGCTACGCGTCTCACTGGGAATCGGCTGGATGGTATTGATTGCTGCAGAAATGCTGGCACAAAACCCGGGGCTAGGTAAATTTGTCTGGGATGAATTCCAGAACGGCAGTTCCAATTCTCTGGCCCGCATCATGGTAGCTGTGTTTGCCATTGGCTTTGTCGGTTTCATGCTGGACAGGTTAATGCTCATGCTGCAGAAAAAAGTCAGCTGGGATAAAAGCGCTGTATTGCGTTGATCAAATTCAAGACAGGAGAGAACAATGAGTAATGAACATTTAATGCTGTCTCAGGTGAGTATTGAATTTCCTACACCGAGTGGCCCATTTAAGGTCCTGGACAATGTCAATTTGAATATCAAAGAGGGTGAATTTGTCTCCCTGATTGGCCATTCAGGTTGTGGTAAATCAACGGTACTCAATATCGTTGCCGGTTTATACGAAGCAACAACCGGAGGCGTTATTCTTGATGGTAAGGAAGTGACTGAACCTGGCCCGGAAAGGGCGGTGGTGTTTCAGAATCATTCCCTGTTGCCATGGCTCACCGCTTATGAAAATGTAGAACTGGCCGTGAAACAGGTCTTCAAGAAAACCAAATCAAAAGCTGAAATGGATGAGTGGGTCAAACACAATCTTGAGCTGGTCCACATGAGCCATGCCATGCACAAGCGACCTGATGAAATTTCAGGGGGTATGAAACAACGTGTTGGTATTGCCCGAGCACTGGCCATGGAACCCAAAGTGCTACTCATGGATGAACCTTTCGGTGCTCTTGATGCGCTGACCCGTGCCCATATGCAGGATTCCCTTATTGAGATTCAAGCTAGATTGAATAATACGGTCATTATGATTACCCATGATGTGGATGAAGCAGTATTACTTTCTGACCGTATTGTCATGATGACAAATGGGCCAGCGGCAACCATTGGTGATATTCTCAAAGTTGAGTTACCTCGCCCACGTAACCGTGTTGCACTTGCTGATGATGCGCAATATAACCACTATCGTGCAGAAGTGCTTAAATTCCTGTATGAGAGACAACATCGTCCCGAGGACAAAACTGAAAAAAAGTCTGAAGCGGACGTAACATCAATAGCAAAAGGAAAGATTAACGTCAAAGCGGCATAGAGATCGGGGGAGATGAGTCTCTGAGAAAATGGTGTTGGGCAGGGAGTTGCCAGGAAAATTGGTGAAATCATAGAGTAGGGGCTGTTACAATTAGATTGGAAATGTAACTAACTGCTTATAAATTGAGTGCCTGCCGGCACGCATGTTGGGTTACGGTGTAAAAAACACACCTAACCCAACCTACATTTCGGTGATTAGTTAATAAAGAAAATATCCTCAGTGACAGAAAATCTTGAACAACATCGAATAAACAACTTTACTGGCGCCATGCTTAAACATCACTCTATGAACAGCTCAAAATATATGACGCAATGGATTGCAGAGAAAAATTCTAAATAACTATTATGAGAATCATACTTGCCCCGATGGAAGGGGTTATCGATCACCATATGCGTCACGCACTGACCAGTGTCGGCGGTTATGATGCCTGCGTTACGGAGTTTTTACGGATTACCGATCGGCGTTTACCGGCTAAAGTGTTTAAACGAATTTCTCCTGAGCTGGGGCAGGGTGGTCAAACCACATCTGGTGTTCCTGTCTCACTACAGTTACTGGGTGGTGATGCGGAGGTGATGGCGACCAATGCCCACAAGGCGGCACAACTCGGTGCACCGGCTATCGATATTAACTTTGGTTGTCCTTCAAAAATCGTCAATCGCAAGCTGGGTGGTTCCGTATTGTTACGCGAACCTGAACGCGTGCATCGCATTGTTACTGCAGTACGCGAGGCCGTTGATGCCAGCATCCCCGTCACGGCTAAAATGCGTCTTGGCTATGAAGACGACACGCTGGCACTGGATAATGCCCTGGCGATTGAATCCGCAGGCGCGACAGAATTAGTCGTACATGCGCGCACCAAGGTGGATGGGTATCGACCACCAGCACGCTGGGAGGCACTGGTCCCACTACGAGAAGCACTAACCATACCGCTGATTGCCAACGGTGATATCCGCAGCCTCGATGACTATCAACGCTGTGTGAATGCCAGTGGTTGCGAAGATGTCATGCTGGGTCGTGGTGCAATCAACAACCCCTCGTTGGCTAGACAAATCAAACAACATCATCATGGTGAAACAATCCAGCCAATGAGCTGGCATGATATTAGCGCGCTGATACTTGTTAGTAGCGAACAAATGCAGCGCGACTATAGCCATAAATACGTCGTCATGCGCATCAAGCAATGGCTGGGCATGTTAAGAAAACATCACGCCGAAGGGCAGGCGGTGTTTGATCAAATTCGCAAGATGAACGAAGTCGGGGAGGTTGAGGATTTGTTAGCAAGATATACGTATTAAATAAACAAACGTGGCCCGTTCCTGATTACATGCATGTTATTTAGGTGTCTATGCTTTTGGTTTTTCTAATCACGTCTCGCAAACCAGATAACATGTTGTGTTCCCTTATTACCATATGCATAGACACGTTTCTCTTCCACCTTAAAGCCAATCTTTCGCAGGCGCTGCAAAAAATCCTTCGCTGGTCCTGCTGACCACACGGCCAGGATGCCACTGGGACGTAAGGCCTCATAAGAGGAAATCAATCCATCCATGCTGTAGAGCCAATTATTGTTCTTTTGCGTGAGACCTTCAG
>JAOULO010000048.1 GCA_029881995.1 Gammaproteobacteria bacterium | reverse complement strand
TGTATCAGCCAGTTCTAGACGTAGGGTATCAGTCAGTCCTTCCAGTGCAAATTTGCTGGCATTATAGGCCCCGCGATAGGGCATGCTCACCAGGCCGAGCACAGAACTATTCTGGATAATCCGGCCGTGCCCCTGTTGACGCATGACAGGAAGTATTAAATTAGTCAGCTCCAGCCAACCAAACAGATTGGTCTCAAACTGTTGCCGTAATAAATCCCGGTTGAGATCCTCTATGGCACCGGGCTGGGCGTAGGCACCATTATTAAACAGGGCATCCAGTTTACCATTTGTCAGGGCCAGAATATTTTTAACTGCATTTGAGATACTCAGGCTATCATTGAGATCCAGCACAAAGCTTTCAAAGCCTTTTTCTTTTAGATGTGCAACATCAGTAGATTTACGGGCAGTTGCGAAGACACGATAGCCTCGTGCTTTCAGCCCTTCTGCAACGCATAAGCCGATTCCAGAAGAGCAGCCAGTAATTAAGACAGATTGCCCCTGTTGTTGAGTTGCCATGAATCCAAATTAATCTGAGTGGTTATTGGAAAATCTTTCCTGAATTGATTTAATTTCATCCTGGCAGGAAATGAGCGCGCTTACACAGTCACCATCGAGTTTTTCACCGGCCAGTTTTTCCAGCATAGCAAATGCCTCCTGATTATCCCAGGCCATCTTATAGGGTCGTTTACTGGTCAGGGCATCAAACACATCAGCAACAGCAACAATACGTGACTCAATCGGAATTTCTGATCCTTTTAAGCCAAGAGGGTAGCCACTGCCATTGACGGCTTCGTGATGAAGTTCGGCGATATTACGGAGTATCTCGGTAGAGGTAAAATTTTCCAAATCAAAATTACACAGGATGTTATCGATCATGTCCTTGCCAATACTGGTATGTGTTTTCATTTGCTCAAATTCATTATCACTGAGTTTACCGGGTTTAAGCAGGATGTTGTCGGGAATGCCTATCTTGCCTATATCATGCAGAGGGGCATAGACAAAAACCTTTTCTATATATTCATCAGTGAAGTTATATTTATCAGCCAGCTTCAGGGCGATTAATCGAGAATAGTGGGCCATACGATTGAGGTGGGCCCCTGTTTCAAAGTCGCGTCGTTTTGCCATATCCTTGGCGGTTTTGACTGTGGCCATAAGATTACGCATGGAAGTCAAATCATGTCCGACGACCATGGTTATCAAATGCCCAAAGATATCCAGATAATGAAGGCTTTCTTCATTAAATGCGTCGGCATGATAGGAGTTGAAAAACAGAAATCCAAAAAAAGTATTGTCAATAAACATGGGCATGGTATAGCTGGATGCATAGCCCTGTTGCTGAATTTTTTGAGTGTGAGTGTGTTTCCCTTTTTTAAATATATTCAGATTACTGACCACACGAGGTTTGTTCTTTTGTAAAATTTCCTGCAGTGATGGTGAATCGGCCAGGCTGGCCTGGTAGTGATTCAGGGGTTCATCCTGCCCACTACTATGCAGGAAGGTTTTAAGCAGATCCGTTTTAGGGTCATAAACTGCAATTGCAATCCGATCAATATATTCATAGCGTTGTTTCAGAACATTGTGAACGTACAGGAGTTTGTCGCCGACGGGGATGTTTTTATTGAGCTCGTGAAGTGTATCCTGATAATCAAACATGTGCTAACGGCTTGAATAAATATTGTATACATAAGATTAGCATAAATTATTCAGGTGAGAAGAACGGCAAATACACCAGTCAGAAAAATCCCATCAAAAGTGCCGGCACCACCAATAGCGGCAACAGATGTTGACATTTGCCGGACTGAAGGTAGTCGAAGGATATCGGCTCCAAGCAGTATGCCTAAGGTACCTACGATGTAGGCCAGCGGTGCAACATGGTCAGTTTCGAGTAATATGGCAATAATGGCCGCTGTAAAGGGAGCCACAAAGATGGGGATGCCTATCCCAATACCCTGGACAGGGCGGCTGAAAAAATAACTAACCAATGTGACAACACCAATTCCTACCAAAATATGGCTTACCTGAATATCATATGTGTTCAATAAATAAAACGAAATAAAAATCGGAATTAAAGCGCCCCCAACATTAATCGCGATAATTATTTTTCCAGTGTATGTTTGCAATGAACTAAACAAGATTTTAGGTGCCGGTAGTGGGGCAGTTCCTTTACCTTTTGAATGAACTGTAAAAAGAGGCAGATTAACCAGGCTGCCAAACAGGGAACAGAAAAGAATCAGGATTATGGACTGTTGGGATAAACCAAGCTTCTCCATCACAATGCTGATGACGCCTACCTGAACCAGGATGAGGAGAATGATAAGAATCAGACTGAAGATCAGTAGCTGGATGAAATTGGGTGGCTTTTGCATGGGCTTGGTTTTACAAAGCCAGAATGCTACTCGCCAACAGGCTGTCCAGATGGATAATATTGCTGGGATGTATAATTGAGTCAGTACTCCAGATTTGACTAATGCCCGATGAGCGTAACAATTGGTTTGTCTTGTCGTCAAACAGGGCATGCGTAATCAGGCAATTGACGGAAAGGGCACCCATGTCTAAAAGTTTCTTCGCGGTTTCTGCCATGGTATGACCAGTGCTGATCATGTCATCAACCAGGACTACATTGGTTCCTTTGATCTGCAACTCGGGCAATTGTATATCGACTTTTTTATCTGAGTGGCGGGTCTTATGGGCAATGGCATAGGTAAAATTACCCTTGTGTGCAATTGTCTGAACCCACTGTTGAGATTCCTCATCCGGGCCAATGAGGGTATAGGGTAAATTTTTTTCAATCAGAAACTCACCCATGAGTTCTGTCGCTGATAAGCTGATCGCCTGCTTGCAGGGAATGGCGGTAGATAGTTGGTGAATTCGATGTAGATGGGGATCAACGGTGATCACATTATCAAACAGCTGAGCAAGAAAACTGCCAATCACTTTTTGGCTGACGGCTTCACCTGGACTAAAGGCTTTATCCTGGCGCATGTAACACAGGTACGGTGCAATCAGAGATAATTGATTTGCCCCTTGTTGCCTGGCTGTTTCACAGGCCAGCAAGATTTCAATCAGTTTGTCGTTTGGCCTGTCCAGACTGCGATAAATGATAAGGTGATCAGAGCTGGTGGCAGGCAGTTGAATTCGGCTTTCACCGTCGGGAAAGCGATGGCAGTTAATGGGCAGGCAGGAAATATCAAGCAGCTTGGCCAGTCGCTGAGCGGGTTCCTGATAATCAGCAAAATAGAGTAATTGGGCATCCATCTCAGAACTCCATGTGGGCGCGGGTAACATCTTCCTCTCGCCCAATGGTGTAACCGTTGTCTTCCCTGGCCAGGTTTTTGGCAAAATTAAAATCTGCTGGAAACTCAGCATGGATTCGGTAAAGGGCTTCACCAGCCTTAACCGGGTCACCAATCTTTTTCAGCAGATCAACCCCCGCCCGTTTGGCAATGGGGGCACCCGCCAGTCGGGCGATACGGGCCAGTTGGTAATTATTGATCGTGGTTACAACCCCCGCTGAAGTGGCTTCCATCTCTATAGAGAGAGGAGATGTTGAGAAATCAAAGCCACGACTTCCCTGTTCGGTGATGATGTCGTTCATTTTCTGCAGAGCACGGCCTGATTCCAGAATATCCCTGGCCAGGGCATAGCCCTGCCCACCACGTACATCGGGGTCAAACTCCAGGATACGCCCAGCCAGTTGCAGGGTCTTCTGGCGTAAATCGTCAGGTGCCTCGGGCAGGTTTTCCAGCACCTGCATGACATCACGGGCCTCCAGTACCGGTCCAATTCCTCTTCCCACGGGCTGTCGGCCATCGGTAATAATTACTTCAAGATGCAGACCCAGACGGTCTCCAATGTATTCAAACAATTTACGCAGATGCAGGGCCTGTTGCATATGCCTGACCTTGGCACTTGGGCCAAGGGGAATATCGATGAGCAAATGGCTTGCCCCAGCGGCCATTTTCTTTGACAGAATGGAAGCCACCATCTGGCCCTCAGAATCTATTCCCAGTGGGCGCTCAACTGAGATCAAAATGTCATCAGCAGGTGCCAGGCGGGCCTTGCCTCCCCAGACCAGGCAGGCGTGGGTTTTGTTTATCACATCGTGCATTCGTTCTGGTGAGAGATCGACTTCGGCCAGGACCGACATGGTGTCAGCTGTCCCTGAAGGAGAGGTGATGGCCCGACTGGAGGTCTTGGGTATTAACAGGCCATGGGCGGCCACGATGGGCACGATGAGCATACTGGTTCGGTTTCCGGGGATTCCGCCAATGCAATGTTTATCCACGACCTGTCCGTGGCTCCATTTCAGGATTTCACCGGTTTCGGTCATGGCCCGGGTCAGATGATAGATTTCCTCCCTGTCCAGACCGGTATGGGTGGAGCCAACCAGAAAGGCGGACATCTCCATCTTGGAATAGCGGTTGGCAACAATATCTCGGGTTATGCCTCTAAAATCGTCTAAATCCAGTCTTTCTCCCTCGATCTTGCGCCGAACTGCCTCCATGGATTTGGGAGGCTCCGCATGGGCGATACAGATATGACCACCTTCTTCCATATCAAGCTGGGTGAAGGCCTGTTCGGCCAGGCCCAGCTCGTCCGGTCTCACCAGATTGTCATCATCCACGATATTGAGCACGGCAAATATCCGCAGGCCATTGGCGACAACAGTGACCTTACTCAGGGCTTGAAAGCCTTCCGCCTGGTAGAGTCGGCAGCGCCGATTCAGGTAAGCCACATTTTCGTGGTAGGTATCGATGGCCACGCGGCGTAATTTGAGTTGGGCGTCGTTCTGATTGTTTTGTTCTGTCATAGTTAAAGTATTAGTGACAAATTCAGTCTTGACTATGATTTTACTCAAGACAGTTGGATTTACTCTAAGGCTTGGTTTTTCTTCTTAAGACCCTATATTTAAGGGTGATTGTTTGGGGCTGACTGGCGTATAATCGCCAGCCCGGAAAAATGGGTGAAGATCTGGAGAGTTTACATGCCGATTTATGAATACGAATGTCAGGATTGTGGCCATCAGCTGGAGGCCATCCAGAAGATCAGCGATGATCCGCTGAAAGATTGTCCGGAGTGCGGCAAAGCCAGTCTGCAAAAGCAGATATCGGCATCGGGTTTCCGTCTCAAAGGCGGTGGCTGGTATGAGACTGATTTTAAAAGTGGCAGCAAGAAAAATATTGCCGGTGATTCTTCCTCTAAAACAAGCTCTGGCTCATCAGGTAAAGCCTCGAAATAGCCCTGAATACTTGCACTGATTCCTCTCAATCCGTAACATGCCGCCTCCTTATATATGAACAAGAGGCAGGTCGGTAATTATGCGTTCCCAGTATTGCGGTGAAGTGAATGAATCCCTGATTGACCAGGAAGTAACGGTCTGTGGCTGGGTGCAGCGCCGCCGAGACCATGGGGGCGTGATTTTCATCGATCTGCGTGACCGCAGCGGTATGCTGCAGGTGGTCTATGACCCGGATATTCCCGATATCTTTGCCACGGCCGAGAAGGTACGTAATGAGTTTGTCCTCAAGGTAACCGGTAAGGTACGCCACCGTCCGGAAGGGACTACCAATCCGAATATCCCTACCGGCATGATCGAGGTACTGGGTAAGGATCTGGAAATTATCAACGCCTCAGAGACCCCGCCCTTCGTACTGGATGATGAGAATGTATCCGAAGAACTTAGATTGCGTTACCGCTATCTGGATCTGCGTCGGCCAGAGATGCTGCAGCGCCTACAATTACGTTCAAAAATAACCACCTTCCTGCGCAACTTCCTCGACGCCAATGGCTTTATCGAGGTGGAAACTCCCATGCTGACCCGTGCCACTCCGGAAGGGGCCCGTGATTATCTGGTGCCAAGTCGTACCCATCCTGGTGAGTTTTTTGCCCTGCCCCAGTCACCCCAGCTATTTAAGCAGTTATTAATGGTATCGGGTATGGATCGCTATTTTCAGGTAGTGCGCTGTTTCCGTGACGAAGATCTGCGGGCCGACCGTCAGCCAGAATTCACTCAGTTGGACATCGAGACCTCCTTCCTGGACGAGGCCGCCATCATGGGCATGATGGAAGAGATGATGCGCAAGTTGTTTGCTCAGATCCTGGAAATTCCACTACACGATCCCTTTCCACAGATGACCTATGCTGAGGCCATGCAACGCTATGGTTCAGACAAGCCAGACCTGCGTATTCCGTTGGAACTGGTGGACATCGCTGATGTACTGACCGATGTGGAGTTCAAGGTATTCAGCGGCCCAGCCAAAGATCCCGATGGTCGTGTGGCAGCCCTACGCCTACCTAAAGGTGGTGAGCTGACTCGTAAGGAGATCGATGACTATACAAAATACGTCGGTATCTTCGGTGCCAAGGGCCTGGCCTATATCAAGGTCAATGAATGGGCCAAGGGTCGTGAGGGACTGCAATCTCCAATTTTGAAGTTCCTGCCTGATGAGGCAGTATTTGCCATTATGGAGCGTACCGGTGCCGAAGATGGTGACCTGATTTTCTTCGGTGCCGACAAGGCCCGTATTGTAAATGAGGCCCTGGGTAACCTGCGTGTGAAAATCGGTCATGATAAGGGCCTGGTAGAGCGTGGCTGGAAACCACTTTGGGTTATCGATTTCCCAATGTTCGAATGGGACGAGGGCGCTAAACGCTGGGTGGCCCTACACCATCCGTTTACTTCTCCAAAGGAAGAGCATCTCGAGTTATTGGCCTCAGATCCCGGTGCCTGTAATTCCCGTGCTTACGACCTGGTGTTGAATGGTACTGAAGTCGGTGGTGGTTCGATGCGTATCTATCGCCCCCATGTTCAGGAGCAGGTTCTCAAACACCTTGGGATTGATGATGAAGAGGCTCAGGATAAATTTGGCTTCCTGCTCGATGCTCTCAAATACGGCTGCCCACCCCATGGTGGGATTGCCTTTGGCCTGGATCGTCTGGTGATGTTGATGACCGGTGCACAATCCATTCGTGATGTGATGGCCTTCCCCAAAACTCAGACAGCCAGCTGTTTATTGACCCAGGCTCCATCCGAGGTAAGTGACAAACAGTTGAAAGAATTGCATATTCGACATCGAAAACCTGTTGCTGAACAGAAAGCCTGATCTGCTATATTATGTGAGGTATTATGCCTGCGTGCTCCCTATTACTAATAAGAAAGACATGGGGAGCAGTCATAACCGTGCAAGCGAAGCAATATGGCTCTAAAATTGAATATTTTGGGGCGCGAACAAGAATATTGCCCTGACATCTCGTGCAGTTTAACATCGTACTTCATTTAAACTGGCGAGAAGAACCGGTTGGGATGGGCCTCAGCAGGCTTCATTTCATGTAATCAGGAAATCAATTTTTTGTGAATTTATCGTACTGGAAGAAAGACTGGGCCATTGCGCTGTTAGTTGCGCTGGTATTTCTTATCTGTGCCATGACGGATTCTCTGCGTGGACTGGATAAGGTCGCCTATGACTGGGGGGTACGGTTCTCTTCCAATAAAAAGCCCAATCAGAACGTAGTCGTGGTTGCGATAGATGATGCGGCCCTGCAGCAAATGGGCAGCTGGCCCTGGCCACGGGATATCATGGCTGATCTGACCCGACAGATTGTATCTGGGCACCCCAATGTCATCGGTTATGCTCTGTCCTTTGATACTCGACAGAGTAGCCGCAGCCTCGATGCCCTTGGCGAACTTAAATCAGCAGTAAACCAATCCAGTGCGATTCGTTTATTATTAAGAAAAGTCGAAGCTGGGCTGGATACTGACCGGGAATTTGCCAAAAGTCTTAAAAAAGCCGGCCGTATTGTGATGGCCGTACCTTATCAGCATCAAAATGATGGCTCAGCCCAGGATGAGTTACTACTCAGTGAAGATGTGAAACGTTACGGCATTCAAAAAATAAAAAATATTGAAGCGGCAAAAGAGCGTGGTTGGCTATCTTCAAATCCTGTCCCGGTTGCAGGCCTGGCATTTCCTCCCATCATTGAACTAAGTAAATTTGCCGGTGCTTTGGGTCACATACAACTGAATGCTCCCTCAAAGACAAGTGGTCGTCTTGAACCATTGGTCGTTCGGGCAGGGGATACCTACCTTCCTTCCTTCTCATTAATGATGGCAGCAAGAAGCAAACGCCTGATGACGCGTCACGTCAAGGTTGAACTGGAGAAACAGATCAGCCTGTCAGGTTTCCGTTTAGAAACAGATCGTGATCTACAACTCTATTCCAGTTTTTATTCAGGTGAGTCAGACATATCACCCTTCAAGGTGTATTCAATTCTTGATGTCTTGAATGAGAAAGTTTCGGCCTCAGCCTTTAAAAACAAACTGGTCTTAATTGGACTGACAGCCAGGCAACAGGCAAATTTATTTAAGACCCCTCTGGGAATTGATATGCCACCCGTGATGCTGGCTGCGCATCGGGTATCGGCTTTACTGAATGGCGATGTCTATAAAGTTCCAGTCTGGTCAGGTTATCTTGAGATTGTTTTAATCCTGGTGATAGGCCTCTACCTGGCCTTTGTTCTGCCACGTTTTAGACCCGGAACAGGTTTGGCGTTGAGCATTTTATTGCTGGTCATTTTATTTAACACCCATTTTGTTTTCATGATGGCAAAAATGACCTGGTTACAATTAATGATCCCGACTATGGTTCTGTTCTTTGGCCATACCATTCTAGGGATTAAGCATGTGCTAGAAGACAGGATTGGCAAGATTACAGCTGAACTGTCAGATGCGAACCGTTCACTTGGTCAGTCATTCCAGTCACAGGGACAGCTCGACCAGGCCTTTGAAAAGTATCGACGTTGCGATGTTGATAACACCATACTTGATTCCCTGTATAACCTGGGTCTTGATTACGAGCGCAGACGACAATTCAATAAGGCCGTCACAGTTTTCAAATTTATTGCTGAGCATGACGCCGCATATTCCGATGTAACTGATCGTATTAAACGTAATCAGGAAGTAACGGATGTGATGATTTTAGGCTCAAATAGTAATAATCCAATGAATGGCACTCTGATTCTGAGTAATCCTGGTGTTCAGAAACCTATGCTGGGTCGTTATCAGATAGACAGGGAACTGGGACGAGGAGCCATGGGTATGGTTTATCTGGGCCATGATCCCAAAATTGGGCGAACGGTGGCAATCAAAACAATGCTGTTGTCCCAGGAGTTTGAGGGTGAGCAACTGGAAGATGTAAAGCGGCGCTTTTTCCGTGAAGCGGAGACGGCGGGCCGTCTTAACCATCCCAATATCGTGACAATTTATGATGTGGGTGAAGACCAGGATCTTTCCTATATTGCGATGGACTATCTGAAAGGCGATAACCTGCTGGCCAACTGTAAACCGGAATCCCTGTTACCTGCTGATACTGTGTTTGAGCTCATTATGCAGGTTGCCGATGCCCTTGATTTTGCCCATAAACAAAATATTGTTCACCGTGATATCAAGCCTGCAAATATTATTTATGATCCTGATAAAGGAACTCTCAAGGTGACGGACTTTGGGGTGGCCTGTGTAACTGATGCCAGTAAGACGAAAACCGGGACTATTCTGGGAAGCCCGTCTTATATGTCGCCTGAGCAACTGGCCGGTAAAAAAGTGGATGGAAGATCTGACATATTTTCGTTAGGCGTCACACTTTATCAAATGTTGACAGGTGAACTGCCATTTATTGGTGAATCTTTGGCCAGTTTGATGTATAAAATTGCTAATGAAAAACACCCTGATGTAAGAATGTTCAGGCCTGATTTACCACCCTGTGTCAGCAAGTTGGTTAATAAGGCGTTACATAAGGATATCGAAAGACGTTTTCAATCCGGGGAAAAAATGGCAGCGTCTATCAGTCGTTGTCTGGAACGTTTGTGAAAATAATAACTAGAAAAGGTTAACCCGAGTGAATACTGAAGGTTTGAAAATTGTCATTCATGGCATCACCGATGTAGGACAGAGTCGCGAGCATAATGAGGATGCCATCTCCTGGGATACCCGGCTTGGTCTGGCATTACTGGCAGATGGTATGGGCGGGCATAATGCAGGTGAGGTGGCCAGCATCCTGGCAGTGGATTCAGTGAAAACCTCCCTGGCTGATGTGGTGACACCTGAAATCGTGGAATCTGGTGTAGTCAACTATATGGATGCTGTTGTGGATGCGATTGGTTTTGCAAATCGCGAGATTAATGAGCAATCGCTGGAAAACCCGGAGTATGCCGGGATGGGGACGACTCTGGTTATGGTTCTGTTCCTTAAACAGAGCCTCATATATGCCCATGTCGGTGATTCCAGAATCTATCGCTTTCGTAAGAATAAATTTGAGCAACTGACGTCGGATCATTCCCTGGTCCAGGAGATGATCGATAATGGCTATTTGACCCACGAAGAAGCTCAGGAATCTACCAGCCGTAATCTGATCACCCGAGCCCTTGGGATCAGTGAAGAGGTTGAGATCGATATCGCAGACGAGACCACAGAAATTGGTGATATTTATCTGTTATGCTCAGATGGTTTGACCGATCTTGTATCGGATAATGATATTGCCGGGATTATTCAGAATAATAAGGCAGACCTCGAACTGGCATCTCGGACACTGGTTGATATGGCCAATAGCCGTGGTGGGACCGATAATATCTCTGTTGTTCTTGCAGCGGTATACAAGGCCTATGCAGATGGTAAGGATGATGATGAGTCAACGACACTGGAAATCAAAATGGGGGAAGTAGATTAACATGCCGAAATTGGTACTCACACATGATGGAGCTGTGATTCGAGAGTATCCTTTGGACAAGGAACGTATCTCTGTCGGGCGCAAATCTCATAATGATATTCAGATCGATGATCCTACTGTCAGTGGTGATCACGCGGTGTTTCTTGTCCTGCAGCATGTCTATGTTGAAGATCGGAACAGCACCAATGGTGTCATCCTTAATGGAAAAAAAGTCAGTCGGCGTCAATTGAATCACGGCGATACAGTTTTTATTGGTCGACATGAGTTTAAATTTGTCGATGATAAAACCCATGATTTTGAACGCACAATAATTATTCCACCCTCATCACCTAAATCCACAAGTGAATCTTCTAAATCTGATGACGATGCTTTGATTACTATTGTCAATGGGCCTAAATCGGGAGAGACCATTTCCTTAAACAAGGCCTATACCAAGATCGGTTCTTCTGATCATGTGGCAGTGATTGCCAGACGAGGTGGTAAATTTTTCCTGATGCCGATGATGGGTGTTGGCGATAGAAGTAACCCGGCAAGATTAAATGATAACCCCCTCAAAGCGGAAAGTTTGCCACTCAAGTCGGGTGATATCATCGAGGTGGGTGGTACCCAGCTAGAGTTTTCTCAGCACTGATTTTTTCTGAATAAAGGTAATACATGGCTAAACTGGTTGTAAAACACGATGGCATTGTCCTGAAAGATTTTCCGATTGATAAAAATCTCATATCGATTGGGCGAAATACAGGAAACGATATTCAACTGGATGATGCCGCAGTAAGTGGCCAACATGCTCAAATTGTCGTAGAGCCCAATGAGTACCTTGATGACCATAACAACATTTATATTGAAGACCTGGATAGTACCAATGGAACACAGGTCAATGGCTTAGCGATTACCAGACACTTGCTTAAAAATGGCGATCAGTTACAGATTGGAAAACACAAGCTGAGTTATGACAGCGAGCTTGATCATCGTCACGACCAGACTGCCATTTATATCCCTGAAAACTGATCCAAAAGAGTCTAAGGCTCCACTATTTCACTTCTGTTACACCTTCTTCATACCTTCCAGCGATGGTAAAATATAGAAATTTAGTCATTGATGTATTTAAAACCTGAGGTTAGTCATGGCAGGACATAGTAAATGGGCCAATATTCGTCACCGTAAAGCCGCCCAGGATGCCAAGCGAGGCAAAATATTTACCAAATTGATCCGCGAAATTACCGTCTCAGCAAGGGCTGGTGGCGGTGATCCAGATTCCAATCCTCGCCTGAGAGATGCCATTACTAAGGCTTTGGCGGCAAATATGACCAAGGACACCGTTGAACGGGCCATTAAGCGTGGTGCCGGTGAAGCCGGGGGGGATAATTATGATGAAGTGCGTTATGAAGGTTATGGCCCGGCTGGGGTGGCTGTGATGGTGGACTGTCTTACCGATAATCGAAATCGAACCGTGGCGGATGTCCGGCATGCCTTTACCAAATCAGGGGGTAATCTGGGCACAGATGGTTCCGTGGCCTATCTATTCAGTAAACTGGGTATCCTGAGCTATCCTGCAGGTAGCGATGAAGATCAGCTGATGGAAGTTGCCCTGGACGCCGGGGCAGAGGATGTGGTGAGTAATGCTGATGGCTCTATCGATATAATGACGTCATCTGATGATTATCATGCAGTGGTGACCGCCATGGAGCAGGCGGGTCTGAAACCCGAGCGGGCAGAACTTACCATGCAGGCCTCGACTGAGGTGAACCTGGAACTGGATGATGCGGAAAAAGTGATGAGGTTAGTGGATATGCTGGATGATCTGGACGATGTGCAGCAGGTCTATACAAATGCCGATTTTTCTGATGAAGTGATGGCAAAACTGGGATAATTTCGGTTCCGTCACTAAATTTCTAACCTTAGCCCTTTATTGCAGGGCCCCCATTACTGTATCTTTTCACCCCATGATCCGCATTCTTGGCATAGACCCTGGATCCCGTCTGACGGGCTTTGGCATCATTGAGGTGCAGGGTAACCGACTCCATTGTTTGGCCACTGGCTGTGTCAAAATTAATGGTGAGAATCTGGCCAGTAAGCTCAAAATAGTTTTCGAAGGGATCAGTGAATTGGTGAGTGAATACCAACCCCAGGAAGTAGCAATAGAAAATATTTTCATGTATCGCAATGCGGAATCGGCCCTCAAACTGGGACAGGCCAGGGGGGCGGCCATCAGTGCGGTTTCGGTCCGGTCCATACCGGTCCATGAATACACTCCCAGTGAAATAAAAAAGGCCGTAGTGGGAAAAGGGAATGCCAGTAAGGAACAGGTTCAGCACATGATAAGGGCGCTTCTGTCCCTGAACAGGATGCCACAGAGTGATGCTGCCGATGCCCTGGCCGTAGCGGTTTGTCATGCCAATCGGCGTAATCAACCTCTTCCACTCGAACGGCGTCGGCGGGCAGGGCGTTGGAAAAGTTTGTCGTGATACTTTGGTGAGGAAACTTAGATAAGATGATTGGTCGATTAACCGGAATTTTGCTCGAAAAACAACCGCCGCATTTAATGCTGGATGTGAATGGGGTGGGCTATGAACTGGATGCCCCCATGTCGACCTTTTATCAGCTACCAGCCACAGGAGAAAAACTCAGCCTGTACACCCATCTGGTCGTGAGGGAAGATGCCTGGCTGTTGTGTGGTTTTGCCTCCCTGGCCGAAAGACGTATGTTTCGTGATCTTATCAAGGTCAATGGGGTAGGGGCGAAACTGGCCCTGGCCATCTTATCCGGCATCAGTGCCGATGAATTTGCCCATTGTATCCAGGAGGGGGACAGTTCATCATTGGTGCGCCTTCCCGGTGTCGGTAAAAAGACCGCTGAGCGTCTGATCATCGAAATGCGAGACCGGCTCAAGGATTGGGAAACGGACGGATTTACCGTACCCACTTCAATCCAGGCTGATGATAAAGCAGTCAATGACCCTGGTCGGGATGCAGTCAGCGCACTGGTGGCATTGGGTTACAAACCCCAGCAGGCCAGTCGCATGGTGTCACAGGTGGATAGTGATGACATGGTATCAAGTGAAGAATTGATCAAGGCCGCACTCAAGGCGGCGGTAAACTAATATGCTGGAAACTGAACGACTGATAACTGGACAGGAACTCGAGAGAGAAGATCGACAGGATCGGGCCATTCGACCTCAAAGCCTGGATGATTATATTGGCCAGTCAGTGGTTCGGGAACAAATGCAGATTTTTATCGAAGCAGCCCGGGCTCGCAAAGAGGCCCTGGATCATGTGCTGATCTTCGGTCCTCCTGGTTTAGGCAAGACAACCCTGTCACACATCATTGCCAATGAACTGAGTGTCAATATGAAACACACCTCGGGTCCGGTACTGGAACGCCCAGGAGATCTGGCAGCATTGTTGACTAATCTTGAACCGCACGATGTCCTGTTTGTGGATGAAATTCACCGTCTGAGTCCAGTGGTAGAAGAGATTCTGTATCCAGCCATGGAAGATTACCAGATTGATATCATGATTGGTGATGGCCCAGCAGCCCGTTCTATTAAACTGGATTTGCCGCCGTTCACATTAGTCGGGGCGACTACAAGGGCCGGTCTGCTGACATCTCCTTTACGTGATCGCTTCGGTATCGTTCAGCGACTGGAGTTTTATACTGCTGATGAACTGTCTACCATTGTCAAACGATCAGCAGGTATCCTGGGCGTTGAACTGAATGAAGAAGGGGCGATGGAAATTGCGCGGCGGTCCCGTGGTACTCCCCGTATTGCCAATCGACTCTTGCGCCGGGTACGGGATTTTGCCGAGGTCAAGGCCAATGGCAAGGTCAGTCTGAGTATTGCTCAGTCAGCGCTGGATATGCTGGATGTCGACCAATGTGGATTTGATATGATGGATCGAAAATTATTATTAGCCATCATGGATAAATTTGACGGTGGCCCAGTTGGACTGGATAGCCTGGCAGCGGCCATTGGTGAGGAAAGGGATACTATTGAAGATGTACTGGAGCCTTACTTGATTCAACAGGGCTTTATGATGCGCACGCCACGTGGCAGGGTAGCGACCAACAGTGCTTATCAACACTTTGGAATTAAAACACAGGCAAAACCTGATAAGCCTGTGATGGACATGTTTAATGATTGAATCTGAACTTGCCGAAGTCTGGTTTGTCTCAGCAACAACAAAATTTTTTAAAAATTAGAAACATAATAATAAGGTAAAAAGTGTGAGCACGGATTTATCTGTAGTGAAACTTATTTGGGATGCCAGTATTGTGGTGCAGCTGGTCATGCTATTACTGGTGTTTGCCTCCCTGATGTCCTGGACCCTGATTTTTGTCAAAGGTCTGACCTTCAAAAAGGCCAGAGACGCGGCTGAACAGTTTGAACGTCGATTCTGGTCAGGAGCAGAACTGGGTGAACTCTATAAACGAGTTTCTGCCAGACGTGGAAAGGTAACCGGGATGGAAGCGATCTTTGAGTCTGGGTTTCGTGAATATGTTCACCTGCATAAACAGGGTAACTCGGATCCCATGTCTATACTCGAAGGCTCCCAGCGTGCTATGCGTGTAGCCCTGAACAGGGAGATCGAAGACTTGGAAATGCATCTATCGTTTCTTGCAACAGTTGGTTCAACCAGTCCTTATGTTGGATTGTTCGGTACCGTATGGGGAATCATGAGTTCATTCCAGGCCATTGGACAGATGCAGCATGCCACAATTGCTACGGTTGCACCGGGTATATCAGAGGCGCTTATTGCTACGGCGATGGGGCTGTTTGCTGCGATCCCCGCTGTGATTGGCTATAACCGTTATTCCAATGACCTGGAACGGCTGGTGGCCCGTTATGATATTTTTGTTGAGGAGTTTTCTACTATCCTGCAACGACAGGCACATAATTAAACCCGAAGGACATTAACTTGAGTTACGTTCCTGCAAGCAATCGATTTAAGAAAAAACGTATGTCAGAGATTAATGTCGTGCCGTATATCGATGTCATGCTTGTACTATTGGTAATTTTTATGGTGACAGCACCACTGCTAGCCGAAGGTGTAAAAGTCGATCTGCCAGAGACCACCAGTAAACCACTGGATAAAGTTGATCAGGAACCTGTGATTGTTTCTATTGATGCCAGGGGACTGCTTTATCTGAATGTGGGCGACAAACCGGAAGTGGCTATTGATAATAATACACTGGTTGCTCGCGTGGCAGCAGTTTTACAGCACCGCAAAGGTGCAGACGTACTTGTTCGTGGCGATCAAAATGTTGAATACGGCAAGGTCATCACTGCCATGGCCTTATTACAACAGGCCGGAGTCAATAACATCGGGCTGGTAACTGAACCGCCGAAGAAAAAAAGGCGCACACGTAAGTAACCATGCTGGAAATCATTCGTAAGTATCCTCGCGCTATTTTTTATGCCGTTATCGTGCATGCAGCATTAATTGCTGTCATGGTAATGAGTTTTAAATGGTCAGATAAGGCAGAGTATCAATCAAAGGACAAGGGTGAGGAAATTGTTCGGGCGACCACAGTTGACGCCAAAAAGATCGAAAAAGAACTGAAAAAAATCAAAGCTGCTGAGCACGAGAAACAAAGGGAACTGGAACAGGCTGCCAAAAAGGCAGAAAAGGCCCGCTTGAGAGAAGAAAAAAAGCTGGCTGAGGCCAAGAACAAGCGTATAGCCGAACAAAAAGCCCTCGAGAACAAACGTAAGGAAGAACAGGATCGTTTAAAAGAACTGGAAACAAAACGTAAAACGGAAGAGGAACGACTGGAAAAAGTTGAACAGCAAAAACGTGAAGAAGAATTACGGAATAAATTAAAAGCTGAGGAAGAGAGACTGGCAAAAGAATCAAATAAGCAAAGGCAGTCTACTATCAATCAGTATAAGGCCATGATCAATGCCAAGGTCTATCAGAACTGGGTTATTCCTTCCAGTGCCACAGATGGTATGGTCTGTACAGTCAAAGTCAGATTGATTCCCAGTGGTGATGTAATCCAGGTTCAGTTGACGAGTTCGAGTGGTGATGATGCCTTCGACCGTTCGGTTGAGAATGCAGTACGCAAGGCATCACCTTTGCCTGTGCCTCCAGCAGATTCTGGTTTATTTGATGCATTCAGGGAGCTGGATTTTAATATGTCAAAGAAGAAGGAAAACTAAATTGTTATTGTTTAAACGGGTCATTGCCGGTTTATCATTGTGCCTAATTGTTTTTAGTGTTAATGCCTCTCTAACCATTAATATTACAAAAGGTATAAGTGACGCATTGCCTATTGCCATTGTGCCTTTTGTCTGGGAAGGAAAAGAAGCCTTACCTGAAGATATTACCGCAATCATTCGAGCAGATTTGCAACGGAGCGGACGTTTTTCTCCTATTGATGAAGATGAGTTGGTGGCCCGGCCCACAGTCGGGAACAATATCCAGTTTCAAAACTGGCGGATTCTGAATGTAGATAATCTTGTCATTGGGAAAATCAAACCGTTAAAAGGCGATATGTATCAGGTCCAGTTTCAACTTTTTGATATCTACAAATCAACACAGTTGACCGGTTATAGCATTAAAACCAATAAAAAGAATTTACGCCGGACGGCACACCGTATTAGTGACATTATTTATGAAAAACTTATGGGGGTCAGAGGCGCTTTTGATACCCACATCGCCTATATCACCGTGGTTGGAGAGCATAGAAAGAAGGTTTATAAATTGGCCGTGGCCGATTCTGATGGTTATAACGAGCAAATAATCTTTACTTCTAATCAACCCGTGTTGTCTCCATCCTGGTCACCCGATGGTAGGCATATTGCTTATGTGAGTTATAAAAGAGGCCGCCCTGAGCTTTATGTACAGAATGTTTATACAAAGCGTTCAAAACGGATAGCCGAGTTTCAGGGGCTCAATAATGCACCTGCATGGTCTCCTGATGGTAAACGTCTAGCATTAACTTTGTCTAAAGATGGGAATCCAGAAATCTATGTGATGGATGTAGAAACCAAAAAACTAATTCGTATAACCCGTAATTATGCCATTGATACGGAGCCAACCTGGTTGCCAGATGGTAAGAGTCTGGTTTTTACTTCCGGGAGAGGTGGGGGACCTCAGCTTTATCAAGTTGGTATAGGACGTAATGGTGCATCAGGACAGGTGAAAAGATTAACCTATGAAGGCAATTACAACGCAAGGGCCACAATATCGCCAGATGGCAAGAAAATTGCTATGGTTCATAGGGCAGAAGGTGCATTCCAGATAGGTGTTTTGGATCTTAGTACGGAACATTTGACCGTTTTAACGGACTCAAATCTGGACGAGTCCCCCAGTTTTGCTCCTAACGGTAGTATGATAATTTATGCAACAGAGTACGATGAGAAGGGTGTGTTGTCAGCGGTATCAGTCGATGGTAGAACTAAACAAAGGCTGAGCATTCAAGAAGGTGATGTGCGGGAGCCGGCGTGGTCACCATTTCGGGCGAAATAAATATAATTAAGGAGTTTTCGATGCGACGAGTACTAGAAATAATATTAATCTCCAGTCTATTGGTGGGTGTAACGGCTTGTTCGGGACTAAAAAAGAAAGGTTCTGAGGAACAGCAAATGGATTCCACATCTGCAGGTGAATTAACAGGGGGATCTGATGAAGCTAATATTGAAAACAGGGTGATTTATTTTGATTTCGACAAAAGTGAAGTTAAAACCGAATTTCAACAATTGATAACGGCTCATGCCGAATATATTGCTGGCCATCCTGATATTACCGTTGTACTTGAAGGTCATGCAGATGAGCGTGGTACCCGTGAATACAATATTGCCCTGGGGGAACGTCGTGCCAAGGCTGTGAAAGAGATGCTGGTATTACAGGGCGTGGCTGAAAAGCAGCTCCAGGTTATCAGTTTTGGTGAAGAAAGACCTGTTGCGCTAGGGCATGATGAGTCTGCATGGTCACTTAATCGAAGGGTGGAACTCCTTTACTCTGGAGAGTAATAAGCAAACATTATGAAATATCTACTATTAAGTACATTAGTATTGTCTGTGCTGGTTCTGTCCCAACCTGTTGAGGCACGTAAAAAAACAGCAGATGAACGATTGGCGAGACTGGAACGTTTGCTGGATAGTAAAAGTCTTGTGCAGATGTTGTCTAAACTGGAGCAACTTCAAAGTGAGATCAGTATTCTTCGTGGCGAAGTGGAAATGCAGACCCACACTCTAAAAAATATTAAAAAGCGACAACGTGATCTGTACGTTGATATTGACCGACGCCTGTTAAAACTGGAAAGGAGTGGTGGGGTCAGTTCAGCTCCTATTACACCAGCAGTGCCTTCATCAACAAATACAGCTAGCAAACCAAAGACATCAAAGCCTAAACATAATATCGTTCAGGAACAAAAAGCCTATCAAATGGCCTTTGATTTACTCAGAAATCTCCGCTATGACAAATCCATAACATCATTCAGAGACTTCTTGAAACAATACCCGGATGGTCGCTATGCCCATATTGCCCAGTACTGGATTGGAGAGGCCAACTATGCACAACGAAAATTCAAGAATGCCATAACAGATTATCAGGTGCTTATTAAACGTTACCCAGCTAGCCCCAAACTGGCCGAAGCTATGTTGAAAATTTCCTATAGTTATTACGAAATGAAGGACCTCAATAAGGCAGATATCAATCTGCAAAGACTGATCAGAACCTACCCGGATTCGACCGAGGCCGGTCAAGCCCGAAACTTACTGCAAAAGGTCAGGTTGCAACTTAAAAAGAATTCCTGAGCCTGCCTCTGTCTGGAAAAGCGGTTATAATAGATAACCGCTTTTTCTTCACCATTATGTTTTAATGAATACCGAAAAACTTTCAAACAAACTTCGGGTGACCGAGATATTTCTTTCCCTGCAGGGTGAATCGACCCTGGTGGGGCTTCCTACCGTATTTATTCGCCTGACAGGCTGCCCTCTTCGGTGTCAGTACTGCGATACCAGTTATGCTTTCCAGGGGGGGGAGTGGATGAAGCTTGATGAAATCCTAAATCAGGTGGATGAATTTAATGTCAGGCATATAACGGTAACAGGTGGAGAACCCCTGGCCCAGAAAGACTGTGTCACATTGCTAACAGCTTTATGTGATAAAGACTTCATTGTTTCACTGGAAACCAGTGGGTCGATGGATATCTCTGATGTTGATCGAAGAGTTATCAAGGTGATGGATATCAAGACACCAGCATCTGGTGAGAGCAATAAAAATGATTTTGGTAATTTGTCTCATTTGTTACCACATGATCAGGTGAAATTTGTTATTTGTGATCGGCAGGATTATGAATGGGCCTGTGATATTCTGGAAAAATACAACATAGCTGAAATATGTGAAGTGCTGTTTTCACCGACAACAGGACAATTATCCGCCAGCCACTTGGCAGACTGGATTGTAGAGGATCGGTTAGCTGTGCGTTTCCAGTTACAATTACATAAAATTCTCTGGGGTGATCAGCCCGGTCGATAACGGTATGAGTTAAGGTTTCTGGTTATGAGTGCAAAAGCGGTGATTTTATTATCAGGTGGTCTAGATTCGGCTACAACACTTGCGATTGCCAGGGCTGAAGGTTTTGATTGCTATGCCATCAGTTTTGATTACGGGCAGCGTCATCGATGTGAGCTGAGTGCAGCGAATACCGTCGCCAATTCTCTGGGAGCCATAAGTCATAAAACTGTATGCATGGGACTGGATGAAATTGGTGGCTCAGCACTGACGGATAATTCTATAGATGTCCCTGAACATGAGACAGAAGGAATTCCCGTTACCTATGTACCTGCGAGAAACACAGTATTTCTTGCCATTGCTCTCGGCTGGGCTGAGGTCCTGGGTGCTCAGGATATTTTTATCGGTGTCAATGCGGTGGATTATTCCGGTTATCCCGATTGTCGGCCTGAGTACATACAGGCATTTAATGATATGGCCAATCTTGCAACTCGGGCAGGAGTGGAAGGTAAGCCGTGCAAAATTCATACTCCACTGATTAATCTCAGTAAGGCTGAGATTATCCAAAAGGGTATTCTCCATGGAGTTGACTACTCGATTACCATTTCTTGTTACAAGCCTGATTCACAGGGCAGAGCCTGCGGACAATGTGATTCATGTCGATTGAGAAAGGCGGGCTTTGCCTCAGCTGATGTATCTGATCCAACTTTGTACCAGTAATATTAGAATTTCTGCAGTTTCCCAATTAATCGCTGACATCATCATGGCTTCGGGCTATAATGCACGCCAAATTCATGCACAGAAAATAACTTATTTGAATTCAATAGCTTAAGTGGAGTGGTTCCATGACTTTTGACGGTTTTTTTGCAGCACAATCTTTTTTCCTCTGGTCGACTTTCATCATTGCACTAATAATGGGCATGGTCGTAAACAAGACCAACTTCTGTACCATGGGTGCAGTTTCTGATCTAGTAAACATGGGGGATACCGGACGTATGCGTGCATGGGTTCTTGCCGGTACTGTCGCCATGCTGGGTGTCGTGGCTCTGGAAGCCATGGGCCTGGCCAACCTGAGTAATTCCACCTTACCACCGTATCGCGGCAGTGAGTTCCAATGGGGCCGTTACCTGCTAGGTGGCATTCTGTTCGGTATTGGTATGACCCTGGGAAGTGGTTGTGGTAATAAAACACTGATTCGTATTGGTGGTGGCAATATCAAGTCCATCTTTGTCTTCGTCATCATCGCGGTCATTGCCTATTACATGGTTGATCCCTACAAGCAACTGCCTTCCACCTGGTATCAGAGTATATTTGCACCCTGGCTTGGCAAGGCATCAATTTCTTTGAATACTCCTCAGGATCTGGGAAGTATCGTCGGAGGCTTGTTTGGAGTGCCGGCCCTGAGTATGCGTATCGCGCTGGGCCTGATTATTGGGGCGGTCGTACTCTTCATTGTGTTCCGTTCGGAGGAATTTAGAAGTAGTTCGGACAACGTCCTGGCTGGTGTGGTTGTGGGTCTTGCTGTTCTATTGGCATGGTACTTCTCTTCACGCGTCGGTGTGGTTGCAGACGAGGGTGCCCAGAGTCTGACCCAGTTCTATGGCAACTGGGACTTCGTGATGGATAGTGCGGAAGGTAAGCCACAGAATGGCTCTACCAACCTTTTACCCCAGTCCTTCACTTTTATTAGCCCAATTGGACAGACTTTAGGCTATGCCGGATCCGGTTTTGCCAGTGCTTTCCTGACATTCGGAGTTGTCTCAGTGGCTGGTGTGATTCTGGGCTCTCTGATCTGGTCATTAATCAGCAAGAGCTTCCGCATCGAATGGTTTGCCTCTTTCAAGGATTTCTACACTCATGTCATTGGCGGCATCCTGATGGGCTTTGGCGGTGTTCTTGGCCTGGGTTGCACCGTTGGCCAGGCCATTACTGGTGTTTCCACTCTCGCTCTTGGATCCTTCCTCGTTTTCCTTGGTATTGTGTTTGGTAGTGCCCTGACCATGAAAATCCAGTATTACAAGCTGGTCTATGAAGAAGAAGCAACTTTTGCCAAAGCCTTCATCACTGCAATGGTAGATATGAAGCTGTTGCCCGGTGGTATGCGCAAATTGGACGCTGTTTAGTAATTTTCCTGCATTCGGGCTCGATCGGGCTTGCCATTCCGGTCGAGTCCGGTAAAATGCGCGCTTCTTTCAAAACCCCAAATATGGGCCGTTAGCTCAGTCGGTAGAGCAGTTGGCTTTTAACCAATTGGTCGTAGGTTCGAATCCTACACGGCCCACCATTTTCCCCAAACTTCATTAAGTGTTTGCCATCCCTGGCGATACTCTTGTGGTTTAAATTTGATCCCGACCGGACTCTCTGTATGCTGTAAATGACAACCATTACTTCCTCCAAACCCTGTGAGTGCAACTGTGCTACGGGCTTTTGTTGACTAATCGTTTGAACAACCATCATAAGCATTTCATATTCAAGGCCATTTTGGGTATCATTAGGGCATTAAGTTGGCAGCTCTAGTCTAGCTGCTGACAAAGACGTGTTATTTCGCTCCAATCGTCTTTGCCGAATCCGGTGATTTCATAAATAGCAGCCAGAGCTATAAGTTTAATTCTGGTTAAGTAATATCTATGTATATTACCATTTAATAATATAAGGAGAATCTATGTTACACAGGTTGTTCCCTTTCCTTGGCTGGGTGAATGAAATTCGTGACCCAGCTATTCTGCGAGCAGATTTAATGGCGGGTATCACCGTTGCCCTCGTATTGATTCCACAGTCAATGGCATACGCTCAGCTGGCCGGTTTACCAGAAGTATATGGTCTATATATCTCTTTCATTCCTGTGGTTATTGCGGCTCTGTGGGGCTCCTCGAGGCAATTACAGACCGGGCCTGTTGCCGTTGTCTCCATCATGACCGCGACGGCCCTGGCAACGGTCGTGGGAGGGACAGCCCAGTCAAATCCGGAACTCGCAGCCCAGTACATCCCACTTGCCATGTTTATGGCCTTTATGGTTGGTGCTTTTCAGCTTTTTCTTGGGGTTTTCCGACTCGGGGTTGTGGTTAATTTTCTGTCTCATCCGGTCATTGTTGGTTTTACCAATGCAGCAGCCCTGGTAATCGGGCTTTCACAGCTTTCGAAGATCTTTGGGGTGGGCATGCCGGGAGCGCCTAGTGATCATTTTTTGAGCGTTCGCATTTGGGGTGTTGTCCAGCAACTCGGTGAGACTCACATTCCGACCCTGATAATGGGGCTGGGTGCATTTGCATTAATGTGGGGAATGAAGCGGTACGTCCCCAAGTTACCTGGAGTCTTGGTCGCAGTGGTAGTTACTACATTGCTGAGCTTAATTATTGGTTTTGAAAAGATGGGCGGCCAGGTTGTTGGTAGTATTCCAGAGGGGTTGCCAGCCTTTACGGTACCTGTTTTCTCAGTTGAATTGATTGGTCAATTACTGCCCAGTGCCATCATAATTTCTTTAGTGGGCTTTATGGAGGCAATTTCGATTGCCAAGGCTATGGCGGCAAAGACCAAGGATAGAATCGAGCCTAATCAGGAGTTAATTGGACAAGGCCTGGGGAACATTACGGGCAGTTTCTTCCAGTCCTATCCGGCCTCTGGTTCGTTCTCAAGGTCAGCAGTAAACCTCAATGCGGGTGCCAAAACCGGTTTCTCATCGTTTGTTACAGCTGCAATTGTAATGATTACCCTGCTGTTCCTGACACCGCTCTTATACCATTTACCTAAAGCAACTCTTGCTGCCGTGATCATGATGGCTGTATTTGGTCTGATTAACTTCAAGGCAATAAAACATGCCTGGAGGGCAAATAAACACGATGGTATAGCCTCACTGGTAACTTTTGTGGCGACTTTAGGTTTTGCTCCCCATCTGGATCAGGGGATCCTGCTTGGAGCCGGGCTGGCAATTGTCTTTTATCTGTACCGTACCATGAGTCCTCGTGTGGCACTGCTAGGCCGTCATGTTGACGGTACACTACGAGACCTGACAGTTCATCCTGACCTGCCAAAGGACCCCCGTGTTATAGCACTGCGCTTCGATGGTTCACTTTATTTTGCCAATGTATCGTATTTCGAAGATGCAGTACTTGAGGCGGCAGCAAAAAATCCTAATGCCAGTTTTATTCTGGTTGTAGGTGATGGTATTAACCAGCTCGATGCGTCAGGCGAAGAGGTTTTGCGTCATCTCGCAGAGCGTTTCCAGTCTGGTGGCGTCACTATGGTATTCAGTGGTCTGAAACGTCAGGTCCTCAGAGTGATGCATCGTACCAAGCTGTTTGATGTGATTGGCAGGGATAATATTTATGCCACGGAAGACATGGCTCTTGAATCAATTTATGAGCGAATCAAGTCGTTCAAGATTGAGTGTGTTGAAGATGTTGGGGAAACTCCATTATTAATAACCAATATCTTTCAGGGCAAGGATAGGGCAACCCAGTTATAGTTGAATCAATTGTTGTTGAGAGAAAACCCGGCCTAGCCGGGTTTTTTATGGGACTAGATAACCTTCTATAAATCATTTGCTGTAGTTTCGATTTCCAACATGCGTGGCAGGGTGACTACATTTACAATACATACAAGATATTCAATCTGAATACCCCATAAAAAAAGCCCGGCATGTGCCGGGCTTTTTTATCCAGTTAACTACGGTTTACTGACGAACACCTGGGGCGTTGATCTTCATACCGTTGCTCATGTAGGTGTGGAAGTATTCCAGTGCTACATAAGATGGATGTTGTTTACCTTTCTTAGGCTTGAGAGGCTTGGCACGAACCATTTTGTTACAACCACCGTAGCGGCGTTGGATAGTACCAAATCCATGCAGTGGGGTATTACCACCAGCTTCCCATTTTTTACGATAGACCGGGAAGTGGGTAGTCTGACCAATTGCTGTACTCAGTAGCATGGTACGCAGGTAAACACCAGCATTGTAGACATGGCAATCACCACAGGAGAAGTTCAGCTGACCACGCTTGGCGTAGAAGAACTTTTTACCCTTGTTGTAGATCGAGGTTGCTTTACCACCAGGTACCTGAACATTGATGGTTTTGCCACGAGAGGTATAAGCCATGTAAGCGGCAATGGCAGCAAATTTACCTTTACCAAACTTCAGCTTTTCCTTCTTGGTATCAATACCGCCACGCTTCAGACAGGCCATCAAGTCACCTTCCAGAGTACGAACCTGACCGGATTTACTGTCATAGTATGGGTAGTTTTGCTTGATGCCGATACCACCATTCTTGAAACACTTGCCTACTTTGTATTTCTTGAACAGGGATTTGCCGATTTCTACACCTGGCTCATAGGGAGGAAATTCTTCCATCGCTTCCCATTCGATGCGACGGCCCTTATCCAGTGCATATACACCATTAGCAAAGTCCTGATATTTCACACCAGGGAACTTCTTGGCGAAATGTGTTTTCATTTTATTAAGATCTGACTGCGGGGAAGCCTGGCTGACCATAGGGGCAGCAAATGCAAAGGCCACAGCAGCAATTATTAATTTTTTCATATTGATAACTCCTGTTTTATCTTCAGGTTGTTATTTAACCTTGGCTTCAGCAGAATCGCTTTTACCCGTATTGTCCACCCAGCTCAGCTTGACGGAATCACCAGCCTTGGCACCCGTGAAGGCGAAAGACAGGTAAGGGTTTTTAGATACTGCCGGTCCCCACTG
>JAOULO010000125.1 GCA_029881995.1 Gammaproteobacteria bacterium | reverse complement strand
GTTGAGAAGCTGCGAGATCTGTCGCCGTTGTGGGATATGTATAAGGAAGGTATTGATCTGTCCACGGTAAAATGGGCGGCACATTAAGAGGCAGTTAATAGTTAATAGTTAATAGTTAATAGTGAAAAGAATTTAATTTAATAGAAGGCAGTAATTAGAATGGCATACGGTGAAAAAGTATTAGATCATTATGAGAATCCACGGAATGTGGGCAGTTTTGATAAAGATGAAGCCAATGTCGGCACGGGCATGGTGGGAGCACCGGCGTGTGGTGATGTGATGCGGTTACAGATTAAGGTGAACGAGGCCGGTGTAATTGAGGACGCGGTCTTCAAGACCTATGGCTGTGGCAGTGCCATTGCTTCGAGTTCGCTGCTGACTGAATGGGTCAAAGGTCGAACACTGGACGAGGCCCGGGCGATCAAGAACACGGAGCTGGCCGAGGAGCTGGCCTTGCCGCCGGTTAAGATCCATTGTTCGGTTCTGGCCGAAGACGCCATTCATGCCGCCGTGGATGACTATAGAAGTAAACACGGTAAGTGATGGTTGCTTACGTGTTATATGTTTAAAATTATTAACCTGGAATAACACTGGAAAGAGATATGGGTATTACACTCACAGAACCTGCAGCAGATCGCGTTAAAAGTTTTCTTGAAAACAGAGGTGCCGGTGTTGGTTTGCGTCTTGGCGTTAAAACTATGGGTTGTTCAGGCATGGGTTATGTTCTCGAGTTTGTTGATGATATAAATGATGATGACGAGGTGTTTGAAGATCGCGGTGTGAAAATTATCGTCGATAAGAAAAGTCTTGTGTATATCGATGGCACTGAACTGGATTTTGCGAGAGAAGGGCTAAACGAGGGATTTGTGTTCAACAACCCGAAAGAAAAAGACCAGTGCGGTTGTGGTGAAAGTTTCACCGTATAATATTGATGATATAAAGACAGGCTGTATTAAATCAGGCCGCATAAGATCATCCGTAAAAAATAAACAGCGAGATGATTCATCTATAATAACCCCATATGGAAAACGATATCCTCTCTAGCAATTTTTTTGAATTATTTGATGTTCCTGTATCTTACGAAATTGATCTTGATTTAATCCAGCAACGGTATAGGGAATTACAGAGAGCGGTTCACCCGGATAAATTTGTGAATGCCACTGCACAGGAAAAACGGCTATCCATGCAGCAGACTTCGTGGATTAATGAAGCATTGAATACGCTTAAGCAACCTGTGGAGCGTGCTTCTTATTTATTAAAGCTTAAGGGTGTAGATATCAATCTTGAAAGTGAAACGACGATGGACGCAGGTTTTTTGATGGAACAAATTGAAATGCGGGAAGCGCTGTCTGAAGCGGGCTCAAAGGACAATCCTTTCGATGAGCTGGATCGTATCAACAATGATATAAAACATAAAACAAATACCATGGCCGACTGTTTTTCCAGGGCCTACGCTGAGGGTCAGCTAGATGATGCCAAAGAATGGATTAGAAAAATGCAGTTTATGCAAAAGGCAAAAAAGGAAGTAGACGAGTTATTAGCCAGCATAGAAGATAAATTACTGTAGTCATGGCCTTATTACAAATCTCGGAACCCGGACAGACCACGGCACCGCACCAGCACAGGCTTGCGGTCGGGATTGATCTGGGTACTACCAATTCGCTGGTGGCCACTGT
>JAOULO010000089.1 GCA_029881995.1 Gammaproteobacteria bacterium | reverse complement strand
GACTTAACAGCGACCAGGACAGATGAAGTATTCTGCTTTGCTAATTGGTTTTGTTTTAGTTACTCAAGGTAACTGAAATAAGTTAATTCGTCTGTTGACTCGAGAACGGCTCATATGTGTTAGCTATTAATCTGATTCCCATATTCTATCAAATTGGTTTTTTGTTTTATCCCAAACAAAAATGGAGCTCGCACTTTCTGGCCTGTAAAATACAAATGAATCGTTTTTTATTTCGATTTCTTTTTTATATGCTTTATTACACTCTATTTCTGTTTCACAAAGGACTTTATATTTACCAGGCTTATATAGATCAAGGCCCATAAATACTGACCCAGATAAATTATTTTTACTTAATACAAACCATTGTTCTTTACCACCAAGATACACAAAAGCAAGCAATCCCTCGTATTTTCCGTCTCTCGATACGGCTAAAAATGCGCCTTCAATTAAACCATCACCATTAAAGTCACCTATAGCTTGGGCGTTTTTATATTTCCCACTTCGCCATTCATCACTTAATTCATTGCTGGTCGGCATTCTCCAATCCTCCGGCATTGTTGGGCCACCAGCAATTGCGCTGTTAAGAGCAAATAATGAAATTATTGTGACTAAATGAATTTTCATATTTATAGCTAACAGTGTCTTAGACAGATTCTGTAATTTACCGTAATAGGCGGATTCCGCCTATTTCTCATATAAAGACATGATATGGGTAAGACTACTCTTGCTTACCTAGAGGATCAATCCCCTTTGATGGCACGTGTTTGGGTTTTGGGTTTTTATTATACAAATAGGGGCGGCATGGACGACCTGAGCGATAGCGAAGAAGTGCCGAATGAAACTCGAAGAGGTTCTACGGTGCGCCGCCGCATTGGCGTTGGGATATGGATATCCCATCGCCAGTGCGCAACAAAAAACCAAAATCCAAACACAGGTTTGTGCCATCATTGGGGCGGATTTCTTTTGGTTCGTTTTCTTTGGCCGTTCAAAGAAAATGAACTCGCCTGTCCGGGCGAGACCGGACTTAAGATTCAGTTCGCGATAGCGATTCAAATTAAAAGGAAATAACAGCCAGCCCCTCACCCTAGCCCTCTCCCAGAGGGAGAGGGGACTTATATGGAAAGAGGTGGGGAACCTAATCGATAACCTTCTCCTTAAACTCACACAAATCCTCAATCACACAACTCCCACATCGCGGTTTCCTCGCTACACAGGTATAACGCCCATGTAATATCAACCAGTGATGTGCATCCAGCTTGTATTTATCAGGCGTAAACTTGAGCAGTTTTTTTTCCACTTCCACGACATCTTTACCCGGTGCAAGCTTTGTACGATTGGATACGCGAAAGATATGGGTATCAACCGCAATGGTTGGATGACCAAAGGCGGTATTCAAAATCACATTGGCCGTCTTTCGTCCTACACCTGGTAACGCTTCTAAAGCGGCTCGATCTTCAGGTACCTGGCTGTTGTGCTTTTCCATGAGTAGTTCGCAGGTCTTGATGACGTTTTTGGCTTTGGTGTTGAACAGGCCGATGGTCTTGATGTATTCCTTGAGACCCTTTTCACCCAGGGCATGCATTTTCTTTGGTGTACCGGCATCTTTAAAGAGTGGGCCGGTGGCTTTGTTGACACCTTTGTCTGTGGCCTGGGCGGAGAGGATGACGGCGATGAGTAACTGGAACGGGGTTTTATAATTCAGTTCCGTGGTGGGGTCGGGGATGTGTTGCTTGAGGCGTTTATAAATTTCGCTGCGTTTTTCTGGATTCATGGCAATACATTAACATCAACAGGGTGATGCTATTGTAAAGGATTCAGGCCGGGAATGTTATGCCAGGCTTTCACTCACTTCAGTGATGGGGACCGGTGTGGGTCTTCGGGCAGCCATGCGTTTATCGATAATGTTTTTTAACGCAATCAACAGACCAAGCCCGATAAAGGCACCGGGTGGCAGAATGGCCAACAGGAAGCCTTTGTAATCATCGAACAGCACGATTGTTAAACCCCGTGCGGTTTCACCAAACATGAGATGGGCCTGGGAAAGCAGGGTGCCAAAGCCGAGGCCTTCGCGCATGGCACCGAGCAGGATGAGTACCACGGTGAAACCCAGCCCCATGAACAGGCCATCGACAAAAGAATGACCCACACTATTACGTGAGGCAAAGGATTCGGCACGGGCGATGATGGAACAGTTGGTGACGATCAAGGGAATAAAGATGCCGAGTATTTTATAAAGCTCATGGAACCAGGCATTCATGGCCAGTTCGATGGCAGTGACCACCGAGGCAATAATAAGCACAAACACCGGGATGCGTATCTCGGGGCGCACGACGTTGCGGATCATGGAGACAATGATATTGGTGGCAACCAGGGTCAAGGTGGTTGCCAGACCGAGGCCGATGGCATTAACAACAGTATTGGTGACGGCCAGCAGCGGACATAGGCCAAGCAATTGCACAAAGGCCACATTATTGACCCACATGCCATCCTTGATGATTTTCTGGTATTCGCTCATTGTATGTCCTTGTTTGCTGGTGTCTTGAATAACATGTCTTTATTGGCCTGATAATAGTTTAGGGTATTTTTAACCGCTTTGACCACCGCGCGCGGAGTAATGGTTGCACCGGTCATTTGATCAAATACACCGCCATCACGTTTTACTCGCCATTTGCCGGTGGGGGGATTGGTCAGTGATTTGCTGTTGAAGCCAAGTATCCAGTTACTGCGTTCTATTTCGATGCCATCTCCCAGGCCGGGAGTTTCCTTATGTTTTACGACGCGCACACCGGCCAGTGTGCCATCAAAACGTATGGCCACCAGCAGATAGATGTTGCCACTATAACCATCTGGGGCGACGGAATTCAAAATAGCAGCTACCGGTTTGTCTTTCATTCTGGCTCGATAGACATTGACGGGCTCATCAGTACCCAGCAATTTTTCATTTGAGACCTGGATGACATCAGCATACAGATCATTGTCGTGTTCTTTTGGTGTAATGAGTTGATGCAGGCTGGCAACCATGGCCGCACGTTCATTTTCTGCAATCTTCTGTTTGGTCTTTTCAAAGGTAAAGGCCACTACACCGGTACCTGTTATAGAAAACAGACCAAGCAAAAAAGCACTGATTGTCATATTGCGCACAATATGCATATTACTATTTCCCGTCATGACCAAAGACCCGGGGTTGGGTGTAATAGTCTATCGTCGGTACAGCCATATTCATTAATAATACTGCAAAGGCGATGGCATCGGGATAGCCACCCCAGCTTCGGATGATGTAGATCAACAGGCCAATACTGAAGCCGTATATCAGTCTTCCTCTCGGCGTGGTGCTGGCAGTAACTGGATCGGTAGCAATGAAGAAGGCCCCTAACATGGTGGCCCCACCGAAAAGATGAAATAGCGGAGAGGCATAACTGTCGGGTGCAATAAGGCTGGTGATCAGGGATATCAGGAATAGTCCCAGCAACATGGCTGCCGGGATCTGCCAGCCGATGATGCCTCTGATAATCAGGTACAGGCCACCAACCAGGAACATCAGGTTGATCCACTCCCAACCAAAGCCGGCCACTTCACCCATGACCTTTTGTGTTGACTGAATGGCTGAGACGGATTCACCCAGGCTGGTTTGTATTTTCATGGTGTCCAGTGGTGTGGCCATGGTCAGGGCGTCATAGCTAAGGCCTGTTGGTAATACACCACTAAAGCTGTATCGAACCAATTCAACAAAACTCAACAGACTGGCATCGTTGAAGGCGGGGCTGGTCCAGCGGGTCATCTCCTGTGGAAAGGCAATGAGTAATACCGCAAAGCCGACCATGGCCGGGTTAAACGGGTTCTGGCCAAGCCCGCCATACAGGTGTTTGGCAAAGACCATGGCGAAGGCCGTGCCAATGAACGGGATCCACCAGGGCACCATGGGTGGTAGGGTCAGGGCAATCAGCATCGCGGTGAGCAGGGCACTGCCATCCAGTAGACTGGGCTGGATAGGGTGTTTACGTAATTTCAGTATCCATGCCTCGGTTAACAGGGCGGTGATGATGGCGATGGCCATATTGATGATCAGACCCAAACCAAAGAAATAAATATGGGCAATGATGCCGGGAACTAAGGCCAGGCAGACATTCAGCATGACTCGGGTGATATTGCCATGTGGATGGATATGGGGTGAACTTTTAATCATGATTCTGGTTCATCCTTGTTGATGCGTTCACGTCTGGCATCAGCCTCGGCGATCTGTTTTTGTTGTGCCGGTGTTAGCTCTTCAGTGTTCTTTGGTGCGGCACTCTGTTGTTCTTTTTTGGCGGCTACCCTTGCCATGGCTTCTTCAATGGCTGACTTCTTATCATCCTCTTTTTTATCACCCTGTGTTTTTTTCAGCAGTTCTTTTTTCTTGCGCCGGCGTTCTTCGTCTTCTTTCTTTTTCAGTTCCATACGGTACTGACGGAATTCATGACGTTCACGGGCCCGATCAGATTTCTGTTTATCCCGTTCCTGTTGCCAGATCTCGGTCTTGGCAAAGCGATAGTACTGTACCAGTGGGATATGGCTGGGGCAGACCAGGGCACAACAACCACATTCGATACAGTCAAACACGTTGTAGTCCTGCACCTTGTCAAAGTCTTTCGCCTTTGACCACCAGTAAAGCTGTTGTGGCAGGAGTTGTGCCGGACAGGCCTCGGCACATTGGCCACAACGAATACATGGCTGAACGGGTTGGTCATCGGTAATATCCTGTTGCTGCATCGTCAGCAGGCAGTTGGTGGTCTTGATAATCGGTGTCTGACGATCATTAATTTCAAAACCCATCATCGGGCCACCCATAATGAGTCTTGCCAGTTTGTCTTCCTGTGGTTCGCACTGTTGTAACAGGAAGTCCATGGGAGTACCGAACAGAGCGTGCAGGTTATGCGGTTTGGCTACCGCCGTACCTGTTACGGTGACATAGCGGGAAATGAGGGGAATGCCACGAATCACGGCATCAGCCACGGCGGCGGCGGTGCCTACGTTATGACAGACCACTCCGATATCTATAGGCAATTTATGGCTGGGGATTTCTTTTCCTGTTAAAACCTTAATCAGCTGTTTCTCACCACCAGTTGGATAAATGGTGGGGATGGCCACCACATCAATATACTGCTTTTCATCTTCACTCAGTGCATCACGCAGGGCAGAGATAGCCTCGGGCTTGTTGTCTTCCACACCAATGAGGCATTCACCGGCATGAACGGCATGGCGCATGATATTGAGGCCATCGATAATGTCACGGGCCCGGTTCTGCATAAGCATGGCATCACAGGTGATCCAGGGTTCACACTCGGCACCGTTGAGAATCAGGGTATTGACGATCTTGCCGGCGCCGGGTTGCAGCTTCAGATAAGAAGGAAAGCCGGCCCCACCCAGACCAACGATACCGGCGTTGCGGATCAGTATGCGCAATTCTTCCGGATCGAGCAGGTGGTATTGTGAATGACCTTTGCGATCGTCAAGCCATTCATCCTTGCCATCGGTGTCGATCACAATACAAGCTGCGGACATACCGGAAGGATGAGGGATGGATCGCTCTTCAATGGCTGTGACGGTGCCGGAGGTGGGGGCATGCACCGGGGCAGAGACGGTTGCCTGCATCTCAGCAATCACCTGACCCTTTTTCACTTTGTCTCCGACCGATACCACAGGTTCAGCCGGGGCACCGATGTGTTGTTGCAATGGAATAACCAGCTGAGGAGGGATCGGTAAAGGCTCAACAGTGGATTGCATGGAGATGGGTTTGTGGCCATCCAGCTTCAGGCCACCATGAAAGTGCCAGAGTTTACGCCCATTCATGATTGAGGTTCCTTCTCATTATGAGTGGGTAGCGGCCATTTCCATTCCTTAAGACCGGTCTCGACCGGTTTGATATAGATACAGTCTACTGGGCAGGGAGGGATGCACAGGTTACAGCCAGTACATTCATCCTTGATGACAGTGTGCATCTGTTTGGCCGCACCCAAAATTGCATCCACGGGACAGGCCTGGATGCAGAGGGTACAACCGATACAGATTTGTTCATCGATGATGACCACGGTTTTTTCTTCCTTGGCTTCACCGTGTTCTTCGTTAAGGGGTTTGGCATCCACACCCAGCAGGTCGGCCAGGGCCACAATGACAGTCTCACCACCGGGGGGACACTGGTTGATCTCGGCTTCACCATTGGCAATGGCTTCGGCATAGGGGCGACATCCGGCATAGGTGCACTGGCCGCACTGGGTCTGGGGCAGCAGGGAATCAATCTGATCCACGACCGGGTCACCTTCGACTTTAAAACGAACCGCGGCAAAGCCAAGCAACAGACCAAATACAACTGCCAGCAGGGTTAAAACAATGATCGCTTCCAGCATGTCAGCCCTTTACCAGTCCTGCAAAACCCATGAAGGCGATGGACATCAGGCCAGCCGTCACCAGCGCAATGGAAGGGCCTTTAAAGGGTTCAGGGACATCGGCCACGGTGATACGCTCACGCATGGCGGCGAAAAGAATTAGTACCATGGAAAATCCAATGGAGGCACCAAAACCGTATAAGGCAGATTCAAGAAAACCATGTCGGGTTTGTACATTAAGCAGGGCGACCCCAAGCACGGCACAGTTAGTGGTAATCAGTGGCAAAAAGATCCCCAGTACCTGATAGAGCAATGG
>JAOULO010000124.1 GCA_029881995.1 Gammaproteobacteria bacterium | reverse complement strand
TAGCCATGTCGTGGCAACCACCAGACAAACCGGATATGGGCACTGATATTCTGCGCATTACCGTGCAGGAACATGATCGTGCCCTTTTTCTTGCCTACCCGGTTGGGCAAAAACCAGCCATGCAGCTGGGTACCGTCACTGCTTTTAAAATAGACATTCTCGATCTTGATATCGAGTCCCTGCTCGACTTTGGCGGGATTGAGGAAATAGCGTTTTTCTGGCTGAAAAACCATGTTTGAACAGGCGGAGGAAAAGAAGACAAAAACAAGTAGCGCAAGCCATCTCATTTAAAATACCAGTTCAAGGTCGCCTTTAGTTCTTTGTCTGAATGTTCACGATCGCCCTGCTCGGTCGCCACGATGCGCAAGGCGGTATTGCTTGTGAAAGCGATATTGTGTTCCATGCGATAGTCAACATAGGTCAGATCGATGGAATCATCATAATGCTGCACACTGCCACTCAACCACATATTCCACCAGCTGGTTACGCGCCACATCACGCCAAGGCTGGGACCGGTTGCTACCGCCGCCTCGTTGGGAAGATCGTTATCGATCAACAGGGTCATATCCAGCATCAGGAAGGTATTCAAGTCTTCGGTCAATCCATAATTCAGACCAAAACCACCATGAAGTGAATAGACCAGTTCATTTTCATAGTTCTCGCCCACCGGACGGCGTACAAAGCCGGTCTGCACCTTCCACGAAACCGGCTTAAAGAACCTGTCCCGTGGGGAAAGTGAATTGATATCAATGATCATCCACTCATGCAGACGTACCGTTTCATCCTGCTCATCATAACGGAAGGTAAAATCAAAGAAATTGATTTGCGCACCCGGCGTATACCCGGCCGAATTATCCAGCAGGTTATGATAGGCAGGCCGAAACTTAAGCTCGGTGAAATTGCGTTCTGTTTCACCACGTTTAAGCTTACCGCCACCCAACGCAACACGTGAGGTACCATGCCCCTGATCAAAACGAACTTCGGGTGTCGGTACCGGCTGGAAAGTCGTGGTGCTCGGTATTTTGTTTCGGGCGCGCAATAACATCAGAGAGCGCTGGGTAAATTCACTACGCTTCAGGCCGGTACGGGTAAATACATAATTGAGATAATCATAAGCAGTGATGATCACCAGCGGCTGGCGATCCGCCGGCAAGTTCGCCACCGCAGGGTCTGAGGGTGTAATGTCACCAAAGGTCAGCGCCTCGACCAGATCATGCTCATGTCCGCTAAGTTCACTAAACTGAAACTTTAACCTGGTACGTGCCGATGGACGGTAGATGGCCTTATGTAGAATCTTTTCATCTTCCAGGATCACCGACACGGTATCACTGGGGATGGCCCAGACCGAGAATTGCCCCTTCATGTCATGGCCAGGCCGAGCCACATCGAGCAGGGCAAGTAACTGGTAAGAGCAATTTTCCAGGAAAAAATAGTAGGCGAAATCCGTCTTGACCAGTTCCCAGGCATGCTGGATCAAGCGTGTAATTTCTTCAGGTGTCAGGTTTAACTGATACTCCCAGATATCACGATGTTCCATGTCATTATACTGACGAACCTTTTCATAATAAGGCATGATGGAAAAACGACCGGGATAGCCACCGATAATACCTTTGATAGCAAACAGCGCACCATTGGTTTCATCCGTCTCCGCGGCAAAGTTAATCGAGTACGATGACAGGCGAGTG
>JAOULO010000005.1 GCA_029881995.1 Gammaproteobacteria bacterium | reverse complement strand
ATTTGAGGCGGCTAACCGACGCAATGCCTACCAGGTGTTTTTATCTATGGAAGCTGAGATGATGAATGAATAAAAAAAGCCCGCTTAAGCGGGCTTTTTTTTATAATGCGGATGACTTAAAGGCCAATATTGAACGTTCAGCAATTTTAGGTTTACCATTATCTAGATACCAGTTAAGAATATCATAATAACTTCGAATCGCTTCGACATACTTTACGGGTTCTTCACCACGGGCAAATCCAAAGCGGGTTTTGCGATACCACTTACGTTGCCTCAGTAGAGGTAATACTTCCTTTACATCGGTCCACTTGTCCGGGTTTTTTCCCTTTAGGCGGGTAAGCATGCGTGCATCGGTCAGGTGACCAAAACCAACATTATAAGATGCCAGGGCAAACCAGGTTCGCTCTGGTTCTTTAAGGCCATATTCTGCCTCAACTTTGTCGATCATCTTTCTTAAATAGCGGGCACCACCATCAATACTCTGTTTTGTATCTGTACGATCTTTGATACCCAACTGTCTTGCCGTGCGTGTAGTAAGCATCATCATGCCACGAACACCGGTAAATGAAACCGCATGAGGGTTCCAAAGTGATTCCTGATAGGAAACTGCAGCTACAAGACGCCAGTCTAACTTATTGGCCATAGCGGCCTTTTCAAACAGGGACTGATAACGTGGCAGGCGTTTACGTACATTTTTCAAATAGGTGTTAGTGCTGGTGTATCTAAACTTACTGGCATGGTGATAGTGGCGTTTAATCAGGTGAGTAAGTTCACCTGTCTTCTTCAAGTGTTTGAAGAAATTCTGGGCTTCCTTATAGAGACTGTCATCAGCCCCCTTATTAAAGGCCCAGGCCAGTGCCTGTTTCTTGCTAATATTCATCGCAACACGCAATTCAGGATGATAGCGACGGTATAGTGTAACCTCATTTGAGTCAGCAATGGTTACGTTAGTCAGTTTGCGAGCAACCATATCCAGTAATTCAGAACTATCTGAATTATAGGTTTCAGACCAGCTTAGTTCGGGATGCTTTACCTTGAGCTGTTTCAACTGTTCAACGTGACTGCTATTGGCCAGTACCTGAATATCATGGCCGATGAAATCTGAGATTTCACGTGGTCGTTTCTCAAAACTATCGCGATTGTAAACTGCCTGCTGAGTTATATATTGGTATGGTGTAGAGAAACGAATTCGATTTTTCCGCTCATCTGTCACGGTCAGTCCAGCTGCAGCAAAGTCCATACTGCCTTTTTCTACCTGTGTCAGGATATCGTTCAGGTTGTCCCGTACAGTGATATCAACACGAACACCAAGATATTCGGCAAACTTCTGTATAAGGTCATATTCCAGCCCGGCAGGTCCCTGAGCACCTTCGTAATAGGTTGTTGGGGCGTTACGCGTAACGACATGTAATTCACCTGACTCTTTGACACGTTCAAGCAGAGTTTTGGGAGGAGTGCTGGCGTTTACTACAAAAGCAACAAGTACTAGTACACTCAGCGTTGCGCTGAAAGCACTCTTTTGCATACTCCAGATACTAATGGCGACAGTAAAAATAGTCTTACCCTCTTGTTAGCTAAACTGACCTTTCCTTAAGCTGATAGCTATATTCTGATATCGGCATATTACCACACATTTCTAAGATAAATTATAAATGTTATGGTTACTATGGGTTTTCAAGTATCTAACTATTTGATAATTCAGTTGTTTATATTAGTAAGTGAACATGATGACTGGGTTAGACAACACCTGTAGTAGCGTAATTTAACCTGACGACACCCTGATATCACTTACTTATATGTTCAAAGCGTCAACGGTACGGGCTAACAACACCCCCATTTATTGTACAAAAAGCAATCAATATGCCAATTTGCTAATATATTGATATTATACAAATAATGTGATGATGATCACAATTAATTATGACATTCTGTCAAAATACCCGACAAAATATTGGCTCTTTTTCATGATAATGTAATAAATACCGACAAAAAATTATGGTTATTCTCAAAGCCTATCTTAAAAAGCAGGCTGGGAACGGTAATAAATTCATTATTATTTAGGTTTGCGATCCTTGTTTATCTGGTTTAATCTTGCGCGCTTTCCGGGGTAAACCGGGAAATATTTGGAGAGATGTCCGAGTGGTTGAAGGAGCACGCCTGGAAAGTGTGTATACGGTAATCCCGTATCGAGGGTTCGAATCCCTCTCTCTCCGCCATTTAATGAATTTAATATAAATTTCATGTTAGGTTTGAAAATACTCAGACCGGATCGGGATTCGAACCCTCGATTTAAAAATAAGTAGGTTCGACACCCGACTGATAAGGAGGGTGAACGCCGCAGCGGAGTGAAGGCGGCCCGGAGGGTGAGGCCGATAGGCCGAATAATCCCTCTCTCTCCGCCATTTAATGAATTATTAATATAAATTTCATTTCAGGTTTGAAATTACCCAGACCGAATCGGGATTTGAACCCTCGATTTAATAGCTAGGTTCGACACCCGACTGGTAAGGCGGGTGAACGCCGCAGCGGAGCGAAGGCGGCCCGGAGGGTGAGGCCGATAGGCCGAGTAATCCCTCTCTCTCCGCCAATAATGGTACTCGCATCAGTTCCCTCGCGACGATAAGCTGTGAACCCGGTCAGGCCTGGAAGGGAGCAGCCGTAGCAGTGGATTCGGGCGCCGGGGTGTAGCGGGTGCGGGTGCCGCCCTAATTATCTTTAGCTTAGCCATTTCTGGCTGTGCGTTCAGTGAGCTGCATGTGACATAAGGTCACTTCGGTCTCACTTCTTCCCAGTCATGCCTATAAGGGAGTAGCGGCAGCACGGGTTTCAGGTGCCATTCTTCTTTCTTCATTATTCGTATTCTTTATATATACCAGGGTGCGGTGAGCCGAACATCGGGTTAGAATGGGCCTGTTTAAAAAAATCTCAGGAAGCAAATGAGTTATCAGGTTCTGGCCCGTAAGTGGCGACCCCGAAATTTTTCTGAAATGGTTGGTCAGGAGCATGTGCTTCGCGCCCTGATTAATGCCCTGGATACCAATCGGGTACACCACGCCTTTTTGTTTACCGGAACCCGTGGTGTGGGTAAGACGACCATTGCTCGAATCCTGGCCAAATCCCTTAATTGTGAACAGGGTGTCAGTTCGACACCGTGTGGTGAGTGCTCAGCTTGCAGGGAGATCGATGAGGGACGTTTTGTTGATCTCATCGAAGTGGATGCCGCATCCCGAACCAAGGTCGAAGATACCCGAGACCTGCTGGACAATGTGCAATATGCTCCAACCCGGGGACGTTACAAGGTTTACCTCATTGATGAGGTTCACATGTTGTCCAACCACAGTTTTAATGCCTTGCTTAAAACTCTTGAAGAACCACCCCCCCATGTCAAATTCTTACTGGCCACGACCGATCCCCAAAAATTGCCGGTGACGATACTGTCACGCTGTTTGCAATTTAACCTCAGGCGTTTATCCCAGGATCTGATCCAGGGCCATCTACAGCATCTGGTCAATGAAGAAGGCCTGGAGGCAGAGCCTATTGCCTTGCATCAATTGGCCCGAGCCGCTGATGGCAGTATGCGCGATGCCCTGAGTTTACTGGATCAGGCCGTTGCCTTTGGTGGTGGCAAGTTATCGGATAGTGACATCCGTAGCATGCTGGGTAGCATCGAACAAACCTACGTCTATGAGTTACTCCAGGCCCTGGCTGCCAGTGATGGGGCAGCTGTATTACAACAGGTTCAGCAGCTGGCTACTCAGGTACCTGATTTTGGGGATGTGCTATCAGAGATCATTACGGCCTTACATCATATTGCCATACTGCAACAAGTGCCTGTCGCCTATGATGAGGCCATGGGAGATCTGCAACGGCTCACACAACTGGCTGAGCAGTTATCGGCTGAAGATGTGCAATTGTATTACCAGATAGGTCTGGTTGGTCGCCGTGATCTGAATCTTGCCCCCGATCCCCGTACGGGTCTTGAAATGGTGTTGTTACGCATGTTGGCATTTTGTCCTGCCAATGCGGACGGCAAACCTCAGCAAGCGCAAAAAAAAACAGTTAAGCCACCTGAATCAGTAGTCATTAAACAGGAAATCAGAGAGCCTGATTCCACGCCAGTAGTTGAAATATCTGAACAAAACGATGGTTCGCAACTTACTTCAATAGCTGTGAGTCATGATATGGATTGGGCTGACATGGTTGCCAATCTTCAATTGGTGGGTGTTTTGAATCAACTTGCCATGCACTGTGTTATTAAAGCCCAGCAAGGAAATGAAATAGCACTTGCTCTTGAACCGGCAAATGAATATTTATATACCAGAGAACGGCAGGAACGTTTACAGGAATTATTATCCGAAGCCCTGGATGAAGCGATTAAACTCAATATAGAGATTGAAAAACCGCAACAGACCACACCTGCAAAGCAACAACAGCAACAACTACAGGCAAGGCAGGAACAGGCAGAGCAGACTATAAAATCTGATGTAACAGTCAAAAACATAATTGAAACCTTTAATGCAACAGTCGATGAGAGTTCCATCGAGGCTGTTGATTGAAACAAAATGAAAAATCAGGAGCATAATTAAATGAAAGGCATAGGTAACTTGATGAAACAGGCCCAGCAAATGCAGGAAAAGATGCAAAAGGCCCAGGAAGAGATTGCCAATCTGGAAGTCACTGGTAATGCTGGAGGTGGACTGGTTTCAGTGGTTATGACAGGACGGCATGATATTAAACGAGTTAATATTGATGATAGTGTTATGGATGATAAAGAGATGCTGGAAGATCTGATAGCAGCGGCAGTTAATGATGCAGTTCGCCAGGTAGAAAAACAAACCCAGGATCAATTTTCTGGTATGGGCGCTGGATTAAATCTACCTCCCGGTTTTAAGCTTCCATTCTAATATGTCCGGCAGCCCTCTGATTAATCGGCTGATTGAAAGCCTGCGTTGCCTGCCCAGTGTCGGGCCTAAATCTGCGCAACGTATGGCCTATCATTTGCTGGAGCACAACCGGCAAGGTGCTCATCAACTGGCGAATGATTTGCTGGAAGCCATTGAACACATTACCCATTGTGAGCAGTGCCGTACTCTGAGTGAATTACCTATCTGTGGTATCTGTAATAATCCCTCACGTGATCAATCAATCATCTGTATTGTTGAATCACCAATCGATGTACAGGCTATTGAACAGGTAGCCGATTTTCGCGGTGTTTATTTTGTTTTAATGGGGCATCTTTCACCATTAGATGGCATTGGACCAATGGATCTGGGGCTGGATATCCTGGCCACTCGGCTCGATAGTGGCGGCATAAGTGAAGTGATTTTGGCAACAAACCCAACCGTTGAAGGTGAGGCCACAGCGCATTATATTGCCGAGATGTGCGGTACGCGTGATATCAAAGTGACTCGAATAGCACATGGTGTACCAATTGGTGGGGAACTTGAATATGTGAATAGCACGACCCTGTCTCATGCTTTTCATGGACGGGTTGAAATTTAAGGCTGTAGTTTTTTCAAGCGTTCTATGGCCTGAATACCCTGCATACATACAGCCTTGAAATATTTATAACTGTTTTTATCAAGTTGACAGTCCGTTGTATGTTTGTCCGCATAAAACAGGCCGAACAGCTCATTTCTCAGTAAAGCACTCATACAGTAAAAATTATTGGTTCTGATTATTTTATCCAGTTGTTCCGGTATAAGTGGCCCAAATTTCTCTCTGTTTTCATCCGATACCCATACTGCCTGGACTTTGGTCGACATAAGAGAAAAAAGATTCTTTTGTATCAGGCTGATCTGAAACTGACCGAAGACGGGATCGTTATCAGCACCCATGATGGAATAGGCCTTTAATCGGTTCTTCGGTTTGTCGTAAATCGTGAAGACAGCACGATTGAGTCCGGCTCCATCATGAATTCCCCGTAATACCAGGTTGATGACTATTTTTAGCTTGTGAGTATCTGCTGGCAAAGATTTGAGTTCGTTGACAATATTTTTTAATTCAATTAGCTGTGGTACCAGACAAATTCCAACTTGTGATTTTTCATTTGGTTCATCGGATTCATGAGTTTGTGTTGATTCCACTTCCTCCATGTAATCAGCCAGTAACAGAGCAGCGGTGTGGTTTACATTATAAAATTCACTGTCCCGAGCAACATCAACTGCCAGTTTATGTGTTTCTCGAATAATGATGCTCTTGGGTTGGTCAAGCCATTCTGAACTATCTTCATAGAGTTTTTGCATTTTTGGCGTATACCAGTTCCATGCAGAATGACGGGCCAATTGCACAGCCAGCATAATAGTGTAAGCGCGTGGGTGTCGTGCATTCTCGGCGCGCAATGTCTCAAGCAATAGTGATGGCAGGTTCCAGCGTTGGGCTATTTCAAGGGACAATTCATCTATGGTAAAACCAAGTACAATATACTGGGCTTCTTCAGTGGCAATATGTTCTCTGTCTCGCATGTCACGGATATCATCGAGTAGTTCCGGAGCATGGATCGACATCAGCATGGCTCCAATGAAATGTAGCAAGGTAGCTGCAGTCACTTCGTCGGGTACCATATCACGTCTCATATTGGCCCATACGGTTGATTGCCGAGCGGCATGGTATGCAACAGAAAATATTTTTAATAAATGTTCTTTGGCTGCGCCACTGAGCTTTTTTTCAATTGTTGGAATAGTAGTGGGGAGTGTCTTTAACTTTTCTATACCGATGATCATTAGGGCCTGTTGAACGGATGTAACCTCTGTCCGGAGACTACCATGCATGGATGTGCTACAAGTGCGAATCAGTTGAACGGTGAGACCAGGATCCGTTTCAATTAGCTCAACCAGATCCTGCACAGGGACATCCTGCGCACATAGTTTTGTGAGCTTATCGATAGTATGTTGCATGACCGGAATTGGGATATCACCAAACTGCTTAATCCAGTCTTCAATGCTTTGTTTCATATTACATCCTACTAGATGTGACTTAGCCCATATTTTAATTCAGGTTAAAAGCTCTGTATCTGGATTATTGACCAGATATGCGCAGTAAATAGCGGATATTAAGAAAAGAATCTTGAATTTATCTAAGTATTAGAAACATTTTGAAACAGGTTCCTAGTGTGGTTTAAGTTTTCATTTTACCGGGACGATAAGAACTGTATAGCTATCGATAGACCATACCCATAATAGGACTTAACCGGTTAAATGAAATTTCTTTTAGGTATCATCATTGTATGTGCTTGTGTGATTGGCGGTTATGTCGGCGCACATGGAAAACTGGCAGCTCTCTGGCAACCATTTGAAATTGTTATCATTGCCGGTGGTGCTTTTGGTGGCTTTGTGATTGCCAACCCTGGCCATATCATTAGCGCAGTTTTTAAAGGTTCCTTTGGTCTCTTTAAGGGCAGCAAATATAACAAGAAACTGTATATGGATTTGTTGACTCTCCTTTTCTTGTTATTTGCCAAAGCCAGAAAGGAAGGCCTGATGTCGCTGGAAAGTGATATTGAAGAACCACACGTCAGTGATATTTTTAAGGCTTACCCATCAATTCGCAATGATCATCATGCACTGGATTTTATCTGTGATTATTTACGCCTGATGGTTGGTGGTAACATGAATGCCTTTGAACTGGAAAACTTGATGGATCTTGAACTGGATACCCACCATCACCATGCCGAAGCACCCGGTGATGCCGTTCAGGTTGTTGCCGATGGTTTGCCAGCTTTTGGTATTGTGGCTGCGGTAATGGGGGTGGTGATTACCATGGGATATATCAGTGAACCGCCGGAAGTACTGGGAGCCCATATTGGTGCTGCTCTGGTTGGAACATTTATGGGTGTTCTGTTGGCATATGGTTTTGCTGGTCCAATTGCCAATGCTTTGAAGGCCAAGGCTGGTGATGAAAGTCAGTATTTACTTTGCGCCAAGGCCTGTATTATGGCAACCCTAAATGGATATACACCACAAATCGCGGTTGAATTTGGCCGCAAGGCCATTTCTCCACATCTTCGTCCAGCATTTCTGGAACTGGAAGAACACGTCAAGGCTGCAGGTAAGAAGGGGTGATGACCCCTTTATCTGGGAAGCATCATGCCAACTGATAAAAAACAACCCATTGTTGTCAAGAAGATCAAGAAGGGTGGCCATGGTCATCATGGTGGTGCCTGGAAAGTGGCCTATGCTGATTTCGTGACGGCCATGATGGCTTTCTTTCTGCTCCTATGGCTGTTGTCACAAACCACCCAGGTCGTCAGGGAAGGGATATCAGATTACTTTCGAAATCCAACGGGGATACAGGGACCAGGTGGAGCCAGCCGCAGTTTGATTAAGTTGGGTGGTGCACTTGAGATCGCCAAGGGTGAAAAAAATAAGAAACAGCCTGAGGATGTGAAGCCCAAGCACCAAGTTGTCGTTGTAAATAAGAAAGATGAAGATAAGAAACGCCTGGATGATCTTTTGGTTGAGCTTAAGAAGGCAGTACAGAAAAGTCAGGCACTCAAGCCTTTCAAGGATCAGTTATTGCTCGATATAACTCCTCAGGGGCTACGAATTCAAATAGTCGATAAAAAGAACCGCCCAATGTTTGCCTTGGGTGGGACTCGTTTGAAACCCTACACAAAAAAAATATTAAGAGATCTGGCAAAAATTATTAATACAGTTCCAAATAGTATTGCGATTAGTGGTCATACTGATCAGAAACCATTTCCAAAAGGGTATACGCGAGCCTACTACGATGAGGACTATGCAGGTAAAATTCTCTATACAAATTGGGAGTTGTCTGCAGACCGGGCTAATGCCGCACGTCGAGAACTGGAAAAATGGGGAACAAAATCATCAAAAATTACCCGAGTGGTTGGTTTGGCGAGCTCGGTACTATTTGATAAAACACGTCCTCGTGCTCCCATCAACAGGCGTATTGCGATTGTCGTTTTAAACAAAGAGGCCGAAAATGCCATTCAGATACATGAAGGTAAAGGGCAGGTCAAACCTAAAGATATAAAAAATGAGTTAAGGAAAAAGAAATAAATTCTATTCTCTTAGACTCTCAAGAATGCGACGATAACTATCCCAACGTAGCGGATTTATTTCACCATTTTCTACCGCAGCTCGAATATTACAACCCGGCTCATCTTCATGCAGGCAGTCCCTGAAGCGACATGTCCCAAGGAAAGGCTGAAATTCCTTAAATCCAGAGGCTGCCTGCTCAATCTCAATTTTCCATAAGCCAAATTCTCGGATACCTGGTGAATCAATCAGGTCACCTCCTTCTGGTAAGTGATAGAGCTGAGCCAGTGTGGTGGTGTGTCGACCTTTATTCGTACTACTTGAAATATCTCCAACTGCTGCAACGGCTTCCGGGTGTATAGCATTGATCAATGAAGACTTGCCCACACCAGATTGGCCAACAAAAACACTGACTTTATTAACTAATACCGGTTTGAGGTGGCTGATATCGATGGCATGTTTGGCACAGGTAAATACCACGTGATAGTCAAGTGACTGGTAGATAGCCAACTGTTCCTTAAAGTTTCGCATGGACTGCTCATCAGGCAGATCAATTTTATTAAAAACAATAATGGGAGTAATAGCGGCTATCTCGGCTGAAAGGAGATAGCGATCAATAAGTCTCGTATTCAGGACAGGTTTGGCAGCGGATACAATGAGGGTTTGATCAATATTGGCAGCTATGACCTTTGCTTTACCACGTTTGTCAGGCCTGGCCAGAAAGTTGGTTCTTGGGTGTAATGCAAGCACAATTCCTGTGTTATCACTTTCCTGAGACCAGGTAACCTTATCACCACAAACCAGAGTTTCGAGATTTTGTCGAAGATGACAGGTAAATGTTTTTCTTTCGGTATTTTCAACTATCACGGTTTTACCATGATTTGCAATGATGGTGCCTGACAGACCAGATAGCGATTCCGATGATGTTTCAGAAGTTGAACTGGTATGGTGTGATGCCTGTTGTTTTTGTATACGTGCCTGCTGGCGTTTGTTCAATTTACGTTTAGACATAACAGAAAGTATTAAAAGGATAAAGCATCAATTCGGCTGGCACAGATAAAATCTTTGTCACTTAAACCACCGGTAGAGTGGGTCGTATAATTAATGTGACAGTAATTATACCCAACTTCCATGTTAGGGTGGTGGTTTTCCTGATGAGCAATATCTGCCACGGCATTTACAAATCCCATGGTTTTGTGAAAATCCTGAAATTGAAATTTTCGATGGATTATTAATTTATTGCTATCTAACTCCCAATCTTTCAGTGATGCCAGGTGCTCATGAATCTGTTGTGTATTCATGAGACCTGAAATGCTGAGATAGAATCACTGATCATGATTGACTGGCAGTAAGATGGGCAATCCTGACAGGGGCTGGGGGATGGGAGTCATGAAAGGCCGAATATAATGGATCAGGTGTCAGGGTGCTCGCATTTTCTTTATAGAGTTTAACCAGGGCCTGAATCAGACGACTGGCATTACTCTGTGAGGCAGCAAATGCATCGGCCTCAAACTCATGTTTGCGACTAAACCAGGAAAATATCGGTTGCAGATAAATACTGAATAATGGCAATACCATCATAAACAGTAATAGGGCCGAATATTGCGATGGCTCGCTAATACCCAGGCCTGAATAAAAAGCAGGCTGCTGCATTAGATACCCGAGTATACCCAGACCCACTAGTGTCATTATGGCCATTGATACAATCCGTTTCTGGATATGTTTATGTCTAAAGTGGCCAAGTTCATGGGCCAAAACGGCTTCGGTTTCTTCAGGGTCGAGTGACTCAAGCAGGGTGTCGAAGAAGACAATGCGTTTGTTTTTGCCGAGGCCGGTAAAATAGGCATTGCCATGACTGGAGCGGCGTGAACCATCCATAATGAAAATCCCGTTACTTTTAAAACCGCAGCGTGTCAGCAGGTTTTCGATTCTGGTTCTATGTTCATTATCTTCCAGGGGAGTGAATTTGTTAAACAAAGGGGCAATGAAAGCGGGATAGGCCCATAACATGAACAGGGTAAATCCCATCCAAACTGCCCAGACATATAACCACCACATATCCCCCATGTGCTGCATGAGCCAGAGGATAACCCACAACAGAGGGATAGCAATAACCATGGTTAGGAGCATTTGTTTGGCACTATCACTCAGGAACAGGCCAATGGTGCTTTTATTAAATCCAAAACGTTGTTCTATATTAAAGGTACGATAGGCAGATATTGGAAGATCAATGAGTTCGGAAATGACAAGAAAGCTCAACATGACGACGACCCCGGTCCAGACCGGGCTAAACAGTTGCGCTCGCCAGAATTGATCCAGTAAGTCGAGTCCACCACCAAGTGTCCAGATTAATAGGAATATGGCGCCGATTATCTGGCCAAACATCCCAAACCGGGTACGCACAACCGTATAGTCGGCTGCCTTCTGGTGCTCTTCAAGGCTGATGCGGTCAGCAAATTCATCAGGGACTTTTGAACGTTTCGAAGAGACATGTTTGATCTGGCGTTGATCAAGCCAGTATTCCAGTAAAAATGCCAGGATTAAAGCCACTACAAATATGAGGGTAACAGACTGCGCCATGAAAAATACCTTATACAAATATACTACTTAGGCATTTGAGGTTAGCGTCTGTTAGAATGCATGGCAAGCATTAATCATGAATAAAAACTATGACACAAGACAGCAATAATCTTATCTGGATTGACCTGGAGATGACCGGGTTAGACACACAAAATGATCTTATTATCGAGATTGCCACCATTGTCACAGATGCAAATCTCAATGTTCTGGCCGAGGGGCCGGTCATGGCCATTCATCAATCTGATGCGGTGCTGGCGAAAATGGATGAGTGGAATACCAAACAGCATGGTCAATCAGGCTTAACCGAAAGAGTCAAAAAAAGCACTATTACAGAATCTGAAGCTGAAGAAAAAACCATTGAGTTCCTGCGTGAATATATTCCTGCTGGATGTTCACCGATGTGTGGTAACAGCATCTGTCAGGATCGACGCTTCCTTGCCCGTTGTATGCCAAAGCTGGAGGAATATTTTCATTATCGGAATCTTGATGTCAGCAGTCTCAAGGAGTTGGCCAGGCGCTGGTCCCCTGAAGTTTACAAGAGGTATGATAAAAAGGGCACGCATCTCGCCTTAGATGATATTCGTGATTCCATTCGTGAGCTGGTTTACTATCGAGAACACTTTATAAAATTGCCAGAATCCTGAAATTCCCGCCACCTGATTGACAGACAATATGGATTTTGACGCCATTCTTATCGTCAAGCAATTGGCATCCAGAGTTTTACCTTCCTAACTTATTGATTTCATTGTTATCTGCCAGATAATTTTACTGGCATATGTTTTGCTATTCATGCATGTATAAATTAAAAGCGTGTAGCGGATAACAAAATGCCACCAGAAGACCTAAACCTTGACGAAGAAGGCAAAGCCGGCAAGGGAAAATTCATCATTATGATTGTTGGTGCACTATTGCTGATCGGAGCATCGGTTGGCGGCACCCTATATTTTTCCGGCGCATTGGATAAAAAAGACGAGGTTGAGGAAAAGGTCCTGGCCGAAATCAATCCTACTTTTTACATCGACCTTGAGCCTGAATTTGTTGTGAATTTTGCCGGTGACCAGGAGGCCAGCTATATGCAGGTTGGAGTACAACTGATGACCCGTGATCAACATTTTGTTGATGAGGCAATGAAACAGATGCCCGTGATTCGACATCAAATCCTGTTAATCCTGAGTAACCAGAAATTTGCTGAACTAAAGACAAAAGAAGGTAAGGACAAACTCAGAACTGAAATTTTGAACAAGCTCCAGGAAATGATACCGGGAAATCCTAAAGTCCCCGGAATCGAAGCCGTATATTTTACCATGTTTGTAATGCAATAAAGGTGTAACTGTGTCTGTTAATGATCTGTTGTCACAAGATGAAATTGATGCCCTGCTACATGGTGTTGATAGCGGTGATGTAGATACCCAGTCGGATTCCATTCCGACTGATGGCTCTATAACCTTATATGATTTTGCCAGCCAGGACAGAATTGTCCGTGGCCGCATGCCGACTCTGGAAATGATCAATGAACGTTTTGCACGTTATTTCAGGGTCAGTATGTTCAATATGCTGCGTCGCTCTGCTGAGATATCAGTGGGAGGGGTACAGATGCTCAAGTTTACTGAATACATTCATAGCCTGTTTGTTCCAACCAGTCTGAATATCGTCAGGATTCATCCACTTCGTGGTTCGGCTTTGTGTGTATTCGACCCAAAGCTGGTATTCATTATCGTGGATAACTTTTTTGGCGGGACGGGGCGGCATGCCAAGATTGAAGGACGTGATTTAACGGCAACAGAACAAAGAATTGTTTCATTAGTATTAAATCATGCATTTAATGACCTGGCGGAAGCGTGGCGTCCAGTTGTTCCTGTTCAGTTTGAATTTATGAATATGGAGCTGAATCCTGAATTTGCCACCATCGTGAGTCCGACTGAAGTGGTTGTGATTAGTTCATTTCATGTTGAACTCGATGGTGGGGGTGGACAATTTCAGGTTGTTCTGCCTTATGCCATGCTCGAGCCAATTCGTGAATTGCTTGATGCCGGCGTGCAAAGTGACCGTGTTGATAAAGATGATCGCTGGTCTGTAGCCCTGCGGGAAGATTTTAAAGCTGCAGATCTGGCCCTTGATTCAACCCTGGCCCAGATACGGTTAAGAGTGAGGGATGTCCTTAAACTAAAAGAAGGTGACATTCTTCCTATCACCATGCCCGAAACCGTCATTTTAAAGGCAGAAGGTATTCCAATCTATCGTGGAATTTATGGTGAAAGTAATGATCTGGCGGCCATTAAATTAACTGACAGAATTGAAAAACCCATTAATCCAAATGATGCAACGCGTGCCCTAATTGAGTCAGGAGTAAGCAAATGAGTGATACCGACACCCCTCAAGATGAAGACATTGAACAGGCTGGCGAAGCCGTAACTGCTGATGATCAAGCAGATTTAGGTGATCAGGCAGTAGCAGATGACTGGGCCGATGCACTTGATGCGGCTGCTCAGATAAGCAATGACGAAGGTGCTAGTAAGGCTGGTCTTCAGTCACTGCAGGATACGGCTTCACCTGGTGATGAAGAATTTAATCTTGACGTCATCCTGGATGTACCAGTAACGATATCAATGGAAATAGGTCAGACCAAGATCAGTATCAGGAATCTATTACAACTCAATCAGGGTTCGGTCATTGAGCTGGATCGTCTGGCAGGTGAACCGCTGGACGTATTAATTAATGGCACACTGATTGCCCATGGTGAGGTTGTTGTGGTGAACGAGAAGTTCGGTATTCGATTGACCGATGTTATCAGTCCAGTAGAGCGTGTGAAGAAATTACAATGATAAAAATTTCAAAGTACCAGGTTTTAAGTTTATTGCTGGTTCAAATCTGGTCTTTGCAGGTTATGGCGGCGAATACAGGTGCATCAGGACCGTTAAAAACAGAGCCGGTTGGTGCTGGTGATTTTTTACAGATGTTTTTCGGTTTATTGCTCGTTTTGGGTATCATTTTTGGTATGGCCTGGTTTATTCGTCGAATGGGTAGTTTTCAGCAGGTCTCACACGGTGCACTGCGTATTTTAGGTGGTGTATCTCTAGGACAAAGAGAACGAATTGTTCTGGTTCAGGTTGGTGATAAGCAATTATTGATTGGGCTCGCCCCTGGTCAGATTCGAACACTGCATGTTCTGGAACAATCAGTTACAAGCAATAGTATCAAACAGGAACAGGGAAGTAGCTTTGCGGATAGACTCCAATCCGTCTTGCAAGGTAAGTCCCGAACATGAGCCGCCAATCGCTGATTAAATTGTTCCTGGTGATACTCGCGCTTATGCCTTATGAGCTTGTGATGGCTCAGACCGGCTTACCTGCCATTTCTGTTACCAGGGGAGCCGGTGGTAGCGAAACCTATACTCTGAGTATCCAGGTACTGGCGCTGATGACGGCGCTGACATTTATTCCTGCTGCCCTCATGATGATGACATCTTTTACGCGAATCATCATTGTTCTTTCAATCCTCAGGCAGGCATTGGGTTTAATGCAGGCGCCTTCATCTCAAACCCTGATTGGCCTGTCGCTATTTCTGACCTTTTTTATTATGGCACCGGTATTTGAAAAGATTTATCAGACCGCAGTCCAGCCTTATATGGAAGAAAAACTGGATTTCAAGGGAGCTATTGATAAAGCTAGTGAACCGCTAAAAACATTTATGCTGGGACAAACTCGTGAGAATGATATCTCAATGTTTGCACGAATATCTGGCAAAAAAGATATTGAATCACCACAGCAGGTTCCCATGTCTATTCTGTTACCGGCCTTTGTTACCAGTGAACTCAAAACGGCTTTTCAGATTGGTTTTCTACTTTTTATTCCATTTTTGATTATCGACCTGGTGGTATCCAGTGTCCTGATGTCGATGGGGATGATGATGTTGTCGCCAATGATTATTTCCCTGCCATTTAAAATTATGCTGTTTGTGCTGGTCGATGGCTGGAACATTGTCATGGGAACATTGGCCTCCAGCTTTTATGTTTAAGGTGAGAATATGACTCCGGATAGTGTTGTTAGCATATTCCAACATGCCCTTGAGGTGATCCTGGTATTAACCATGATTACCCTGATCCCTGCTCTTGTGGTCGGCTTGCTGGTCAGTATGTTTCAGGCCGCAACACAGATCAATGAGATGACATTAAGTTTTATTCCAAAACTTCTGGTTACCCTGGTAACACTAATGGTAGCCGGGCCATGGATGTTAAGACTGATCCTTGAGTACACCTCACGGCTTATTCATGACATACCGTATGTTATAGGGTAATCACAATGGTTATTACCGGTGCTGAAGTAACTGCTCTGGTGGGTTCCTACCTCTGGCCATTGTTTCGTATTGGTGGACTGGTTATGTCGGCACCTCTGTTTGGTTCGAGACCCGTTCCTGCACGTATCAGGCTGGGCTTGACCGTTGCTATCTCCATTGTTGTGGTTCCTTTGCTTAGTCCATCCACTCCTCAGGTTGATGCTCTGAGTCCTTCTGGAGTGCTGATTGTGATCCAGCAAGTATTAATCGGGGTCATGATGGGCTTTGCATTCCAGTTGGTTGTTAGTGCGGTGATCACGGGGGGGCAGGTGGTCGCACTACAAATGGGGCTTGGTTTCTCACTTATGGTTGATCCACAAAACGGTGCTCAGGCTCCGGTGTTAAGTCAGTTGTACGTCTTGATGGTGTTATTGGTCTTTCTCGGGCTTGATGGGCACTTGGTGATGATCGAGATACTGACAGACAGTTTCAAGTACATGCCTGTTTCAGATAAAGGTCTGGTGCCAGATAACCTTTGGCAGCTGGTCAGTTGGGGCAGCATGATTTTCTCTGGTGCTGTTGGTCTGGCCCTTCCCGCAATCGCTGCACTTCTCATTGTTAATATGTCATTTGGTGTAATGACTCGTGCGGCACCACAGTTAAATATTTTTGCAATTGGTTTTCCCATTACCATGATGATCGGGTTTGCGGTTGTTCTGCTGACCTTGCCAAGTGTGGTGCCAAACAGCAATGGTATGTTTAACCAGATTTATCACCTGGTACAGCAGATGCTGGGTATGGGGGCGCCCTGATGGCAGAGCAGACCGGTCAGGAACGTACCGAACAGGCGACCCCCCGACGCCTGCAGCAGGCCCGTGAAAAAGGGCAGATCCCTAATTCTCGAGAATTGAATACACTCCTGATGTTGATCCTGGCGGGTGCGGCCCTCTGGTTGATTGGTCCCTATGCTGCCAAGGAAATGAGTTTACTCATTAAGAATTCACTTCACCTCACCCGGGAACAGATTTTTGATCCTGTCGCTATGCCCTCCTTATTTAAGGAAGCCATTTTTGATGCCCTGGCGATACTCGCTCCTTTTTTTGTGATTATGGTTGTGGCTTCCGTTGCGGGTCCTATCTCGCTGGGTGGAGGGTTAAATATTAGTACTGAGGCCATCAGTTTAAATGGGAAAAACTGGATCCTGTAAAAGGCATGAAAAGAATTTTTGCCTGGCGGGGGCTGGTGGAATTATTAAAGGCTCTTTTTAAATTTATCCTGATTTCTTTGATTGCAATTACCTTCCTTTATTTTCAGGTTGATGATGTATTAAGTTTAAGTGATGAGCCAGTCAAGCAGGGGATTGCACATACTAGTGAGATGCTGATAATCGCATTTCTGGTTATTTCCTCAACCATGGTTCTTATTGCTGGGCTGGATGTACCTTTTCAGTTATGGGATCACAAGAACCAACTGAAAATGACTTTCCAGGAAGTCAAGGATGAAAACAAGGAAACCGAGGGGAATCCTGAGGTTAGAAGTCGCGTACGTAAGATGCAACGTGATATTGCTCAGCAGCGAATGATGGCCGAAGTTCCCATGGCTGATGTGATTGTTACCAACCCGGAACATTTCTCGGTCGCACTGAAATATAATCAGGACTCAATGGAAGCACCACTGGTGGTTGCCAAGGGTGTGGATATTATTGCCTTCCAGATCAGAAACATCGCCCGTGAACACAATGTGCCGATTGTTATGGCTCCTCCATTAGCACGTGCCCTGCATTATACAACTGAACTTAATCAAGCCATCCCATACAGCCTGTATCTGGCCGTTGCCCAGGTACTTGCTTACGTATTCCAGTTGAAACGTCGATCAGGATGGCGGCAACGTGGTGATCTGAAGATGGGTAATCTACCCATCCCAGATGATATGCAGTACTAAAGAGGTAATCGAGTATGGCTGAACAAAGTGTAATGATGCAACGAGCCAAGTTTGTAATGCGTGCTGGTCTGGGTGCACCCATACTGATGCTGTTAATGCTGGCCATGATTGTGGTTCCTCTGGCACCCTTTTTTCTGGATATACTGTTCAGTTTTAATATTGCTCTGGCACTCGTCATCCTGCTGGTAACGGTCTATACATTGCGGCCACTGGACTTTGCTCTTTTTCCCACTGTCTTGTTAATTACCACATTACTTCGACTTGCTCTCAATGTCGCATCGACTCGAGTTGTATTACTGGAAGGTCACACCGGTACAGATGCCGCTGGTCAGGTGATCAAGGCCTTTGGTGAATTTGTAGTTGGCGGAAACTATGCCGTAGGTCTGGTGGTATTCCTGATCCTGGTGATTATCAACTTTGTGGTGATAACCAAAGGTGCAACCCGAATATCAGAAGTGAGTGCCAGGTTTACTCTGGATGCCATGCCAGGTAAACAGATGGCCATTGATGCTGATTTGAATGCAGGTTTGATCGATCAGGATACCGCGAGACGACGGCGCCAGGAAATCAGTGATGAAGCTGAGTTCTATGGTTCAATGGATGGTGCCAGTAAATTTGTACGCGGTGATGCCGTTGCCGGTATTCTGATTCTGTTTATTAACATCATTGGTGGTCTGAGTATCGGTACGATGCAACATGGTCTGTCTTTTTCCCAGGCAGCACAGTATTTCACCCTGTTAACGATTGGTGATGGTCTGGTCGCGCAGATACCCGCGTTATTACTGTCAACCGCAGCAGGCATCATTATCACTCGTGTGTCGACGACCCAGAACATGGGTGAACAGGTTTTACAACAAATGTTTAGTAATCCTCGTTCATTGGCTGTTGCTGCTGGAGTGCTCTGTTTTATGGGCCTGATTCCAGGAATGCCGAATCTGGCATTTTTGTCCCTGGCAGCCATCAGTGGTGGAGCAGCCTACATGATCTATCGTCACAACTCGAATAAGGCAAAAGTTGCAGCAGCCGAAACCGTCCAGTCTGAAAAGCAGGAACTGGAAGTTAGGGATCTCAGTTGGGATGACGTAGGGCCGGTAGATGCCATTGGCCTTGAAGTAGGCTATCGCCTGATACCCATGGTAGATAAAGGCCAGGGTGGAGAACTCATGGGACGTATAAAAGGTGTGCGTAAGAAATTGTCTCAGGAACTGGGCTTCCTTATTCCACCTGTACATATTCGTGACAACCTGGATCTAACGCCGACTTCCTATCGTATCACCCTGATGGGGGTGACGGTTGGTGAAGCAGAGGTCTATCCCGACAGGGAGATGGCCATCAATCCTGGACAGGTGTTCGGTACCCTGGATGGTATTCAAGGAAATGATCCAGCCTTTGGTCTTGAGGCAATGTGGATAGAACCTTCGCAACGGGATCAGGCCCAGACCATGGGTTATACCGTGGTGGATGCCAACACAGTTATTGCGACACACCTGAGTCAACTTATTCAGACCCATGCCTATGAACTGCTGGGACATGAAGAAGTACAGCATATCCTTGATCAGCTTGCCAAGGCTGCACCGAAACTGGTTGAAAACCTGGTACCAGAGACCCTGTCACTGGGTGTTATCGTCAAGGTCTTGCAGGGATTGCTTGAGGAAGGTGTGTCTATTCGTGACATTCGGAGTATTGCCGAAACCCTGGCGGAACATGGTAGCCGGAGTCAAGAGCCTGACGTGTTGTTATCAGCCGTTCGGGTTGCGCTGGCACGATCAATTATCCAGCAAATCAATGGCATGGAGATCGAAGTCCCTGTTATCACCCTTGCCCCCGAACTGGAACAGTTGTTGCATCATACCCTGCAGGCCTCCGATGGGATTGGTGGAGGTGTAGAACCGAGTCTCGCGGAACGCTTACATGAGGCATTGCTGGAAAGTGCAAATGCACAGGAGCAAAGTGGCCAACCGGCCATACTCCTGGTTCCAGCCATTCTTCGTACGATGTTGTCCCGCTTTGTAAGACATACCATTCCTTCGATGTATGTCCTGTCTTACAACGAGATACCAACGGATAAACAGATCAGGATTGTTGCTACGGTGGGACAGGCCACGGCGGCGGCATAAAAGTGAAATTAATAGATAATTTTTCAGTCCACAGCAGGTATATGAGGCAAGCATGAAAATACAGCGGTTTTTTGCAGCAGATATGCGTCGCACCATTCTCAAGGTTCGAGAAGCCATGGGACCCGATGCTGTAATTATTTCTAATAAGCGAGTTGAAGGTGGTATCGAAATTGTCGCTGCAGTGGATTATGACGACAGTCTGTTGAGTCAATACTCAGGTAACAATGAAAAAGAAACACTGGCACCAGCCATAAAGGAAGAGGCTAGCCAAGAAGCTGAACCCTCTTTTGATGTAATTGAAACCAGGGAACCATCACGAGATGAGGTCTGGAATGATGTGAAATTCAGTCGTTATATTCCGGATCCTGTCGTTAGTAACGATCCTGTCCAGAAAAAGAAAATTAAACAAAACCCAACTCCATCATTTGTTGAGCAGAAGGAAGAACCTGCCATTAAAGAGATGCGTAGTGAACTGAAATCATTGCGTGGACTGCTCGTTAATCAGCTATCCGGCCTGGCCTGGGGAAATGAGACACGCTATCACCCACTACGAGCACGCATGTTACAAAGATTAATTGGTCTTGGATTGAGTCCGACGCTGGCCCGTAGTATTGCCGAGAAAATCGATGAAGGTGATGATTTCGATCATAACTGGCGTTTGGCGCTGGGTGAACTGTCACATCAAGTTCCCGTTATGAATGACGACATAATTGAGCATGGTGGGGTTGTTGCACTGGTTGGCGCAACCGGAGTAGGGAAAACCACCACGGTAGCCAAATTGGCCGCCAGATACATATTACGGCATGGCAAGGGTAAGGTTGGGCTGATTTCGACCGATAACTATAGAGTAGGTGCTCATGAGCAATTACGTAGTTATTCCCGGATTATGGGTGCGCCATTAAGAATTGCGACCAATCTGGAAGAATTGCAGGAAGCTTTGCATAAGTTTGCTGACAAAAGCCTGGTTCTGATTGATACCGCTGGCATGAGTCAACGTGATATGCAGTTAAATGAACAGTTACAGATGCTGAAACAGGGAGACAAGCGGGTACAGACCTATATGGTGCTCGCAACAAACAGCCAACGAGGTGTTCTGAGTGATGTAGTGCGTGGCTTTCGTCAGATTGATATGGCGGGCTGCATCCTCACCAAGGTGGATGAAACAACGAGTCTGGGTGGAGCATTGTCAGTAGCGACTGAAAGTAATCTACCGATTGCCTATTTTAACGATGGGCAAAAAGTACCGGAAGATATTCATCCTGCCAGGGCACATGGTCTGGTCAGTCGTGCTGTTTCGATTATGCAGCACTTGTCCGGAAATTCACAACCGGAAGATTCAATCAACCTGGCTTTGGGTGGCATGGTGGCCCAGTTACATGGTTGATGATATGAGATTTGAAAAACAGGCTTCAGGATTAATACGTATGCTCAATCCACATCCCGTTCAGGTTATAGCCGTTACCGGTGGTAAAGGTGGTGTCGGTAAAACCAATGTATCTGTCAACCTGGCCATGTCAGCAGCGGCCTCTGGCAAGGACGTGGTGTTGTTTGACGCCGATCTTGGGCTTGCCAATATTGATGTACTACTTGGGATATACCCAAAACATACTTTGCGAGACGTTTTGGATGGTGACATGTCTCTGGAAGAAATCATTGTGGAAGGACCTGCCGGAGTTAAGATTATCCCGGCCGCATCGGGTATTCAGAACATGGCCCAGTTAAGCCCGGCCCAGCATGCAGGATTAATACAGGCATTCAGTGAACTCAGTATGAACGTGGACATGCTGATTGTGGATACCGCGGCAGGTATTTCCGATAGTGTGATCAGTTTTTGTCAGGCCTCACAGGAAGTGATAGTAGTAGTCTGTGATGAGCCCGCTTCTATGACCGATGCCTATGCATTGATCAAACTATTGAACCGTGAACACGGTATTCAGCGATTTAGAATTTTAAGCAATATGTCTAAGAGCGCACAGCAGGGTCGTCATGTTTTTGAGAACCTTGTTAAAGTGACAGATCGCTTTCTGGATGTGACGCTCGATTATATCGGACATATCCCTTATGACGACTATGTTGTCAAAGCCGTTAAGAAACAACGCGCAGTCGTGGAGGCATTTCCCCGAAGTAAGGCCGCCAATGCGTATAAAACTCTATCCGAAAAAATATGCAAATGGCCCATCCGCCAAATTGCCGGTGGCCATCTGGAATTTTTTGTTGAACGCCTGATTCAAGGCAATCTGCAAAACAACAAACTGGAGGTAATGCCATGAATGGCCTGGCTGTCTACGCCGCGACCCAACCCAGCACTCACAATGAAATGGTGGAACAACATGCTTCCCTGGTAAAGCGTATTGCATGCCATTTGATTAACCGCCTACCGGCCAGTGTCCAGCTAGAAGACCTGGTTCAGGCCGGCATGATTGGCCTGCTTGAAGCAGCCCGTAATTATGATGAATGTCAGGGAGCCAGTTTTGAAACCTATGCAGGTATTCGCATCAGGGGCTCAATGCTAGATGAAATCCGTAAAAATGACTGGGCTCCCCGATCAGTACACCGCAAAGCACGTATGGTTGCTGAGGCCGTACGAGAGATCGAAAATGATGTCGGACGCGATGCCCGTGATACTGAGATCGCCGAAACACTTGAAATGTCCTTACCAGAATATTACAAAATTTTACAGGACAATAGTTATCACAAGGTACTGAGTTTTGAAGACCTTGGAATTGGTGATGAATCTATTTTAGAAACCATGTCCGATAATGCACCAGGCATTCTGGATGGGCTACATCGAGAGGATATGCAACGTCTGCTATCTGACGCCATTGCGACCTTGCCCGAGCGAGAAAGGTTGGTGATGGCGCTTTATTACGACGAAGAACTTAATTTACGTGAAATTGGTGCGGTTATGGGCGTCAGTGAGTCTCGTGTAAGTCAAATCCATAGTCAGGCCGTTATCCGACTTCAGGCTCGCCTGGGACACCGTCTGGGATCTGATAATTAAATTTTTTTCTCTTTACGCCGATACTTAACTAGAAGACTGTCTTCAGTATGACTTGGTGGAGACAGGGATAAATATGCGGCAATTCTTGTGCATCACAACGGAGGAACGTCGTGGATACGAATATGAAAATCCTTGTCGTGGATGATTTTTCCACCATGAGGCGAATTATCAAAAATCTGTTAAACGATTTGGGTTTTATGAATATCGTTGAAGCCGATGATGGTAATACTGCACTGCCCGTGCTGAAAAAAGGTGGTATCGATTTTCTGGTAACAGACTGGAATATGCCAGGCATGACCGGTATCGAACTACTTAAACAGGTACGCGCCGATGACAAGCTGAATACCCTGCCTGTATTAATGGTGACAGCTGAGCAGAAACGTGAACAGATCGTTGAAGCAGCCGAAGCAGGGGTGAATGGTTATATTGTCAAACCTTTCACAGCACAGACCCTCAAGGAGAAAATGAGCAAGATCTTCGATCGTGTAGGTGGGTAAAGCAGGATGACACGATGCTCGAAGAAAATAAGTTAATCTCTGATGACAATATTGCCCGTACCAAAGATCTGCTTGCCTGTTTGGAGCGGGGTGATGAGAATGGTGCTCGCGAAGTTCTGGATGAGCTTACTCGAATTCGTGAGACAGAGCTATACCAGGAAATGGGTAAACTTACCCGAGAACTCCATGATTCCCTAACTGCCTTTGGTAAGGATGACCAGCTAATCAACCTTGCTCAGGAGGAAATTCCCGATGCCCGTTCTCGCCTCAGGTATGTTATTAAAATGACGGATGATGCCGCACATAGGACATTGACTGCAGTAGAAGAGTCTATGCCTATTTGTGAAGATGTGACTGGAAAATCCAGTGATTTACATGAGAAATGGCGTCGCTTTGTTCAGCGTGACATGAATGTTCAGGAATTCAGAGAGCTGAGTTTGTTGATTGATAAATTCCTGGAAGGCAACACCGATCAAGTTAAAGAATTACGTAACAAATTAAATGAAATTCTGATGGCTCAGGATTTCCAGGATTTGACCAGTCAGATTATTAAAAGAGTAATTGGCCTGGTAGAAGAAGTTGAAGATAACCTGGTGAATTTGGTCAAACTAGCAGGTGGAACTATTAAGGTAGATTTTGAAAAAACCAAGAATGATCATTCAATTGAAGCAACAGGGCCGGCTGTCCCTGGTGTTGATGATCATGTTGTTTCCGGTCAGGACGAGGTTGATGAGCTCTTATCCAGTTTAGGTTTTTAATAATAGCGCACAAGGGTCAAAAAGGTGGATGAAGAATTATTACAGGATTTTCTTGTTGAAGCCGGTGAAATTCTTGAGCAGCTGAATGAACAACTGGTCGACCTGGAAAATAGTCCAGATGACATGGAAATGCTTAATGCCGTTTTCCGTGGTTTTCACACTATTAAGGGTGGAGCTGGGTTTCTTGAAATTCATCAGATGGTAGAAATATGCCATCGTGCAGAAGATGTTTTCAATCTTCTGAGAAATGGTGATCGACATGTCGACGCTAACCTGATGGATACGGTACTCCCTGTTCTTGATGTACTGAATGCGCAATTTGACAGCCTTAGAAGCGGAGATGAACCGCCACATGCAGAGCAGGACTTATTAGCAGGGCTTGACCAGATAATTAAAGGTGAAGCCGTTGCTGAGGCACCAGCTGCGGCGCCTCCCACAGAGTCCCCTCCAGCATCTGTCACAGAAGATCCTTCACCTGCAGTGACTCCAGATACCACTGGCCAGACAGCTGAACCCGCCAGTGACGAAATAACTGATGAAGAATTTGATAAGCTACTTGATGATATACATGGTGAGGGGCAGTTCAATCCTGCTGGTGCTTCACAGCCAGCACCAGCACCAGCAACATCTACAGATTCAACTCAACCAACCACACAGGTTAAATCTGACCCGGGTATTCCAGACAATACAATAGTCGGTGGTGGTGAAAATATAACAGATGAAGAATTTGAGCTATTACTGAATGCCTTACAGAACCCTGAGGGAGCACAGATACCAGCCACTGAAGCAGTAGCTAAACCATCAGGGCCTATAAGTGATGAAGATATTACAGATGAAGAATTTGAACAGATTTTAGATAACCTGCATGGTGAAGGTCAGTTTAACCCTGCTACAACATCACCAGCAACACCTGCTTCAGCGCCAGCAGTAAGTAGTACACCAGCCAGCGATGAAATTTCTGAAGAAGAGTTTGATAAATTGCTGGATACGATTCATGGTGAAGGGCAGTTTAATCCTGCAGTTTCCAATGCTTCAGAACCCCCTGCAGCTGGATCTCTATCTGCTGCGCCAGTGATAAGTTCAGCCCCTGCCAGTGATGAAATTTCCGAAGAAGAGTTTGATAAATTACTGGATAATATTCACGGTGAAGGGCAATTTAATCCTGCGGCTACACAGTCAGCAGTAACGCCACAAACTTCGAATGAGAATGAAACTCCAGCAGTAAGCACAGCTTCACAGGTAGCTGCTCCAGCCACAACAGTTGCTACACCTCCAGCGGCAGAGCAGAGTAAGCCAGAAGCAACACCCGCAACGCCTGCCAAACCCACAGCTACAGCAGCCAAGGAAAAATCGGCACCCCAGGCCGAAACAACTGTACGCGTCGATACCAAGCGGCTGGATGACATTATGAATATGGTGGGCGAGCTGGTATTGGTAAGAAATCGGATTGACCGACTGGGATCCACGATTGGTGATGAAGAAATGATTAAGGCTGTGGCCAATCTCGATCTGGTCACAACTGACTTACAGATGTCAGTCATGAAAACGCGCATGCAGCCAATTAAGAAAGTGTTTGGCCGTTTCCCAAGGGTTGTACGTGATATTGCCCGTAATTTAAAGAAAGAAATTAAACTGGAAATGGAAGGTGAAGACACCGACCTGGATAAAAATCTGGTTGATGCACTGGCCGATCCCCTGGTTCATCTTGTCCGAAATGCAGTTGACCATGGTATTGAAATGCCCGATGAGCGGGAGGCTGCAGGCAAACCACGTGAGGGGCGCGTCCTGCTAAAAGCCGAGCAGGAGGGTGATCATATTTTGTTAAGTATTGAAGATGATGGTAAGGGCATGGACCCCAATCGCTTGCGAGAGATTGCCGTTGAGAAGGGGATGATGGATGCAGACGCAGCAGCCAGGCTCGATGATCACGATGTATACAATTTGATATTTGCACCGGGCTTTTCGACCAAACAGGAAATTTCAGATATTTCCGGGCGAGGTGTCGGCATGGATGTTGTTAAAACCCGAATTGCCCAGTTAAATGGAACGGTGGAAATTGATTCGGAACTGGGTAAAGGCAGTAAGTTATCCATCAAATTACCATTAACACTAGCAATTATGCCTACCTTGATGGTGCAACTGGATCAACAGTTGTTTGCCCTGCCTCTGGTTAGCGTTAATGAGATTTTTCATCTCGATTTAACCAAAACTAATGTTGTCGATAACCAATTATGTGTTGTCGTAAGAGGACGAACACTACCTTTGTTCTATCTGAGTCGCTGGCTTGTCAAAGGCCAGAGAAATGCAGAATTACCCACGGAAGGACATGTGGTTGTTGTGCATGTGGGTAATCAGAAAGTTGGATTTGTTGTTGATGAGTTGATTGGGCAGGAAGAGGTTGTCATTAAACCCCTGGGTGAAATGTTACAAGGAACGGAAGGACTTGCTGGAGCGACCATAACAGGTGATGGCGGTATCGCGATTATTCTAGATGTACCTGGTTTGATTCAGCAGTACGCAAGACATGCAGCCTAATAAACTGTCAAACAATAGAATAAAAAACAGGAAGCATTATGATTAAAGTTTTGGTTGTCGATGACTCTGGTTTTTTTCGACGCCGTATCGGTGAAATGCTGGGTGCAGATTCGGAAATTGAAGTCATTGGTTATGCATCAAATGGTGAAGAGGCCATTTCTATGGCCAGTCAACTTAAACCTGGTGTGATTACCATGGATATAGAAATGCCAGGTATGAACGGCATTGAAGCAACCAAGCGCATCATGAAGGAAACACCAACGCCCATCATTATGTTTTCTTCATTGACGACGGAAGGGGCACAAGCAACATTAGATGCACTGGAAGCTGGCGCGTTGGATTATCTACCGAAACGATTTCAGGATATTGCCAAGGATATTGATGAGGCAAAATTATTATTGTGTGACAGGGTCAAGGCGGTAGCAAGAACCAGGGTAAAATCCACATCGAAACCCGCTATACCGGTTAATAAAACTAAACCTCAAGCTGTTTCCCAGAAAAAGTCTGAAGCTCCCGTTGAGAACAGGCCTATCAGGCATGATAGATCTATAAAGTTTGGCATCCTTGCAATAGGCACATCGACAGGTGGCCCAGTCGCACTACAAACAGTGTTAACAACTATTCCCGCCAACTTCCCACTGCCTATTATTATTGTGCAACATATGCCCGCAACTTTTACTCCAACCTTTGCTAAACGTCTGGACCAGCAATGTGAAATTACGGTGAAAGAAGCCCAGGATGGGGATCAGTTAAAACCTGGTGTAGCTTTGCTCGCACCGGGAGGAAAGCAGATGCTGATCAAAGGAAATAATGGGGAAGCCTTTGTGAAGATCGAAGAGAGTGAACCCAGTCTAACCTATAAACCTTCAGTAGATATCACATTCCGCTCAGTCTCTCGTGTTTATCCTGATAAAACTCTTGCCATCATTCTTACAGGTATGGGTGCAGATGGTCGCGAAGGTTGCCGTGAATTGAAAAATCTGGGTTCTGAGATATGGGCTCAGGATGAAGCAAGCTGTGTAGTCTACGGTATGCCAGCTGCTGTGGTTGAGTCGGGACTGGCTGATCATGTACTGGATGTAAGTATCATCGGACAACAAATCATTAGTCGGGTCTAGCAATGGATATATTGACCATATTGGGATTAGTGACCGGCATTACGGCTATCCTGCTTGGACAACACCTGGAGGGGGGGCAGCTCAGCACACTAATAAATGGACCAGCAATGTTGATTGTATTGGGTGGGACATTAGGTGCTGTCATGATTCAAACGCCTTTTAAGACCTTTTTGCGTGCAGGTAGGATGCTGATCTGGGTCTTTGTAACTCCAAGATTACATGTTAATGAAATGATCGAGCAAATCCTGGAGTGGAGTCATATAGCGAGAAAAGATGGTTTACTCGGCCTGGAGCATATCGATGAAACTCACATCGATGAATTTGCCTATAGAGGTTTGCAACTGGTTGTTGACGGTAATGATCCAGGCAATATTCGTAATGTTCTGGATCTGGAAATCAGCAATCACGAATTACGTGATATTCAATGTGCCAAGGTGTTTGAAAGTATGGGGGGCTACAGCCCTACCATCGGTATTATTGGTGCTGTGCTAGGTTTGATCCAGGTTATGGGTAATTTGTCAGACCCATCCAAGCTCGGTGATGGAATTGCCGTGGCCTTTGTGGCAACGATTTATGGAGTTGGAGCAGCTAACTTGGTTTTTATTCCAATTGCGAACAAACTTAAAGCACTTGTACAGCGCTATACACAGTATCGTGAATTGATTGTCGAAGGTATTGTTGCCATTTCTGAAGGTGAAAACCCACGCAATATTGAAATTAAACTGCACGGCTTTCTTCGTTAGGTGATGCATGAAAAGACGTCACCGTTATCGCCATCTTCCCTCAGAACAGGATGATAATGATCGCTGGTTGATCTCCTATGCCGATTTCATCACCCTGATGTTTGCATTCTTTGTTGTTATGTATGCTATTTCTTCGGTTAATGAAAACAAGTATAAGATTCTTTCAGATACACTAGTCAAGACATTTAAAACAGAGGAATTAACTGCTGAACCTATCCAGGTTGGTAAGGAGCCTAAACAGTTAGTATCTGAGCCGGCAATTAAAACTGACACCAAACCAGCCAAACCTAAGTCTGAAGACCTTAACAGCAAGAAGAAAATGGCAAAGATTGCTGGTCAGTTGATTAAAAATCTAAAACCACTGGTAGATAAACAGTTAATCAAGATTGAACACAATGATCGCTGGGTCAAAGTTCAGATCAATACCAGTATATTGTTTGATACAGGAAGTGCGGTACTGGAAAATGATGCCTTTGAACCGTTGGATGCCCTGGCAAAAGTTCTCAAACCGTTACCTAATATTATCAATATAGAAGGCCATACGGATAATCTACCGATTACGACCCAACGTTTCCCCTCAAACTGGGAATTATCTGCCCATCGTGCTTCCAGTGTGGTGAGGCGGTTTATCAGTCGAGGTGTTAAACCATCAAATTTATCCGCTATCGGGTATGGACACCATCAGCCAATATCCACTAACCGTACCCACAAGGGCCGGCGTGAAAACCGTCGGGTTGTCATCATGATTATGGCGGAAAAAAAATCTCACCTGCAGCTAGATATTGAGTAAAAAATGAACAATGTTTATCATGATGAAATGGTATAAATTGGTATGAAAAGTGCTTTATTTTCATTAAGTTAAATTAAGTAGGCGGAAGCTTGTATTGAAGATCTGGGCCGTTGCAAACCAAAAAGGTGGTGTTGGCAAAACCACGACAGCAGTCAATCTGGCGGGCCTGCTGGTCCGACAGGAACAACGGGTATTGCTGGTGGACATGGATCCCCATGGCTCCATGACGGCCTATTTTGGGCATGATCCAGATATGCTGGAAAAGAGTAATTACCTCCTTTTTCAGGCCAGTTCAGCCGAGCTACAGGACACTGCCAGACAGATCCTGCTCCCTACCAGTGTGGAGGGATTGAGTCTGCTTCCTGCATCCACGGCCATGGCCACCATTGACCGACAGCTTGGTGCGCAAAAGGGCAAAGGCCTTGTTTTGAAACAGACCATGCAGGGGCTCAATCAGGATTTTGATCACGTGATTATCGACTGTCCCCCCTTGTTGGGGATCTTGATGGTTAATGCCTTGGCTGCCTGTGAGCATCTTGTATTGCCGGTACAAACTGAATTTCTGGCTTTGAAGGGCCTGGAGAGAATGATGCATACCCTGGAGATGATCTTGAAATCACGCAACGGGGATCTGGAATACACCATAGTGGCAACCATGTATGACAAACGGACTCGTGCAGCACAGGAAAGTGTAGAGATGTTAAAAAAACTCTATCGCGAGTATCTGGCTGAAACCATTATTCCCATTGATACCCAGTTCAGAGAGGCAAGCAAGCAGGGTTTACCACTCTCCGTTTCCCAGCCAAAAGCCAGGGGTACACTGGCCTATGAGGAATTGCTTAAGGAGTTACAAGGGAAAAAAGTCACTCATTTAAAACTGGTGAATACCTGATGGCTGCCACGAATTTAGTGAATCAAAATGAAGCCCTGCTTGAATTTCTGGACGACCTGCTGACGGAAGAGACTCAAGATGAAGTACAGGAAGAGAACCAGGCTGAAAATGTTACTGATGAAATTCTTTCTGAACCTGAAATAGAACCAGAATGTGAACAGCTTCAACAGGCTGTGGAATCAGGTATTGAAGAGATTACGGAACCAGATTTTATTCCAGAAATTGTCGATGCATCAGGGCGTCAAATTATCGTGCCTGACTGGGGACGGCAACGATTCCAGGCCATGGTCTTTAAAGTCAGGGATCTGTCACTGGCTATCCCGTTGCAGGATCTGGTGGGGGTCATTGACTGGCAGACGGCAAAGGTGGAGCAACAGGCCGGTTCAATGTTATTGCTGGGTCATGCCCAGCATGCCGATCAGACGGTATCTGTGGTCGATACAGCCCGCTTTGTCTTTCCAGTGTCTAGGCACGCCGAACTGACCGATCAGGCCTGCCAACCTGGATTTAATCGTATTGTATTGATTTATAACGGGAAAATAGGTTTGGCCTGTGAAGAGGTTTATGAGGTGAGTACGATAGATCCCAACAATGTGACCTGGCGAAGCCCAAAAACCCGTCGTCAGTGGCTGGCCGGGACCATGCTGGAAGAAATGATTGTATTACTGGATGTTAGAACAATGACTGATATTCTGTTAAATGAGCTGGGCATGCTTTGCAACGAATAATGATGGTATGGAAAATGCAAGATTATGTCCTGGAACATGTCGTATGGCAGGTTTTTGACGTCTGGTACCTGGTAAGGACTGGATATGACTGGAGCAGTTTATGAGTGAAAATACCGATCTCGCTGATGATCCTATTACTCAATGGGTGACCTTTTTTCTGGAAAATGAAAAATATGGTATCCAGGTAATGCAGGTGCAGGAAGTCCTACGTCTGACAGATATTGCCCCGGTTCCGGGGGCATCTGAATATGTCATGGGCATTATTAATCTCCGTGGTAATGTTGTGACAGTGATTGATACCCGTAAACGTTTTAAATTGCCTGAAAAAGAATCCGATGATTCCACACGCATTGTGATAATCGAAACTGAAAATGAGCAGGTCGTGGGTATTCTGGTTGATAGTGTTGCTGAAGTTGCCGAGCTGAGGACTTCAGAAATTGAAAGTGCGCCCAACCTGGGTAATGATGACAGTTCTCGATTTATTCAGGGGGTTTGCAATAAAGAAGATGAACTGCTCATTCTGGTGGATGTAGAAAGATTGTTGACCGATGAGGAATGGGATGAGGTTAATAGTATGTAGTTGAAAGTGGTGAGGCTTATGGCAGGGATAAATGACATCAGACCAACAGGAGCCGTGTGGCCAACTCCGGCAACACAACCATCACCTGCTGTAAAGAAACGTGAACAGCCTCCCAAACGTCAGCAACAGAACCACGAGGAAAGCAACAACAAGGATGACGATGATAACCCGAACCATATCGATGAGTATGTATGATGGAAAGTCTGGCCAAGTTTCAACTCAATACCCTTCAGTTTCAGATGCCTGCATGGACAAGCGGACTGGATACCGCCTGGCTTGTACTGGCAATCAGTAGCCTGGTTCTATTTGCTGCATCACTGTTGATCTTACGCAGTCGTCGTCGGCTGGAAAAACATCTGCATGAAATTCGAAATATTCAACATGATATTCGTGCTATCACGGCAGCAGCCATAGGGGTGGGTGAAAGGGTATTGGAACTGGAACGCCGGCAACGTCGACTGTCAGAAAAACAGGAACAATACGACAGTTATGATCCGGCCAACCGAACCTATGAACAGGCCATCCACATGGTAAAAAATGGCGCCAGTGCTAAAGAGTTGATGGAAATGTGTGAAATCAGTGAGTCTGAGGCTGAATTGATGGCATTGATGCATCGACTGGATCAAACCGCTTGATTGCTGTCATTCCAGCCCTTTGGAAATTTGCCCCTCAGTAAATAGGCAAAAGCAATTACCTCTGCAACAGCAAGATACAGGGCCTCTGGAATCTCCGTTCCCAGATCAAGTTCAACCAGTACATTCACCAATTCAGGATTTTCCTGTAGGGGAATATTATTTGCCTCAGCAATGGCCAGTATATGTTCGGCCAGATCTCCCTTGCCCTTGGCCATGACACGTGGTGCTGATTCTTCATCATAATTAAGGGCAACTGCAATCGTTGGCCTGGCAGGTAGGTTATTATCCGTCATACTTTTTCATCTACCAGTCGGGGTTCACGGGATGGTGGGGGAGAGTCGGGTTTACCGCAACGGCAATCTACCCTTGCCACTTCCAGTCCCACCTGTTTAAAACGACTTTTCAGTTTTTCCAGATGCTGATTAAAGTAGGAACTGGACTCATGTTTCTCTGCCCAAAACACAGTACTAATTCGATCTTCTCCATACAGCATGACCTGGGCACGAATGGGACCGAGTTTTTCCAGGTCAAAGGCCAGGCTGACCGTCCAGGGTGCCTTGGGATCATCTTCTGCATGGTTTTCTGAATCTCGCTGGATACGCAGATCAAAAAGATCGATCCCCTGCTCGGTTCTGACAGGAAGCTCCATGATCCAGACCGGCCGATGTTGCTGGTCAGTGGCAGCTGTTTGTAACTGTTGTACCTGGATTCTTGCCAGGGCACCTTCTACCTGTCCAATTAGTTCATCCAGGGCAGATTCTGTATTTAGAATATTGATCAAACTAGCCTGGGCCGTTCCCTGTGGTTGTGGCGCCTGGCTCCGAACCGCAGGGGGCATTGCCTGTTGATTTGCGTAGGCCTGTTGCGTGCCACTGCCCTGTGTACCTGCAGGACTTTTATGAATGAGAGACTCCCCGGTTTTTGGGTCAACCAGAGAAGATGGCAGGGGTACGGTACCTGGCCTGCTTGTTTGGGTATTTGTAACAGGCATCTTGTTGTCGGACTGATGCGTTCCTTTGTTAATACTTTGTGTCAATGCATCCATTTCATCCAGATTATCGATACCCAGATTTTGCTGCAGGGTTTGCTGTTGTGCGGTGGCACGAATAATAGTGGCCAGTCGTAACAGGTTGGCACGGACGTCCCGGACAGGTTGTTGTTGCATGGCACGGGTCAGATGATGAAGTGTTTGTGTCACTGCATCTAAACGGAGTTTTTTTGATTCTTCAGAGGCATTCAATGCCAGGGCTGTGGCCTGTATATCCCGCCAGGGAGGAGGCGCATGAACAGGCTGAGCAGGTTTTGATTGCTTTGATAAATTGGCTTCAAGGTAGGGACCGGTCTGTTGTAAAGCGGCCTTAATATCCGAGGCCGTCCTGATTTGAACGGGGTGACTGAACTGTTGTACAAGTTGCTTTACCGTATCAAGTACCGGCCTGGGTAAATCGGCAGGTAATTTATCCGATGAACGGGACAATAGGGCAAGATTGGCCAGCAAGGGTGTTATGGCCTTTTGATCTTGCATGCTAAGACGAAGATTTTTAGAGACGGCATCCTGAGGGGAATTAGGCTGGGCTATGACCTTTAATTCGGGTTTGGCCGAATCATCATTCAGCTGCAGGGTCATGCGAGTTCCCAGCGGTGGGGGAGATTTCATTTCTGCCTGCAACACCGGTGCATCTGCGGGTGCACCGGGAATCTGTAAGCTGACGACTCCCCCTTCTACTTTGGTGACAATGACATCAAATATTTTGCCCAGTTGCTGTGCAGTCAACAAAGCCTGAATGGCTTTCACCGTCTGTGGAGATAACTGGCTGGCGGTATGGGGAGCATGGTCACTAGAAGCCACAGAGGGCCGGATCACATTACCTTCACTACGTGGTTTTCCCACCAGTTGGGTCGTCAGCTGTTTAATATCCATAATTTGTATAGCGGCTAATGGGCTTAGAGTAACACCCTATTAGCGGTTAATAAGACAATTTATGAAGCGTGGAAGATGGAGAAAGTGGCAGTTATGGGAATAAAGATTATTCAATATCTTCAACGGTATAGCGATATACCTTGAGACTAGTTGACCAGTGTTGTGGACTCAGGCCCGCCTTGGTTTTTAAGTGGTGAAAAAACTCATCCGGGGTATGCAGGCTTTCCCATACCGAGGGGAGAAACGTACCACGTCGACCCAGGTCTTCGAGGATAAGGCCATCCACACCCGGTCGAATTTGTTGTAATAAATCCTCTTCTGAAGAAAAGCTCATAGGCTCAGGCGTATTTAAAACTGAAATATGATAATGCAGGAGCTCATATTCATTATTCTGAACAGGATTAAAACGGGGATCTTGAAAGGCGGCTGCAAAGGCGTTTTCAACAACATCAGTGACAAGTGGGCGATAGGCCTCCAGTGTACCGATACAGCCGCGTAATTGCTGATGGATTTGCAAGGTGACAAAACAGGCTTTTGTATGCTGTAGTTCATCTGGATATTGGCGTAGTTCTACGGGAAGTGGTTTGCTATGGTCAAGACCATATTTGATGGAGGCAGCGGCAAGCTTGAGTAATGTTTGCTTATGAGATTCTTCCAGCATAATCAGTGAAACAAATAGGCACCATAACCTACCACCTGATCACGGGTACCTGCGGTATCACCAGAGTTTCTGACATCGACCGCATCGGCTTTTAAACCAATTTGTCTGGCAAAGTGCAATAAACCATTGACTGGGTCACGGCCACAGGCATTTTCATAATCGATTTCCTGATAGGCCAGGTGTTCAATGGCATCTGTGGTTTTTTGATCCAGTTGTTTGGCAATCGAGTATTCATGGTAATGACTCAGGTCAGAACTGATTACCACCAGGGTTTCTTTACCATCCCAGAGTTCCGAGAGCACCTGGTTGACCTGTTCTGGTGAAGTTTGTCCAACCACCAGGGGGACCAGGGTAAATTCATCCAGCACCTGCTGCAAAAATGGCAGGTGTACTTCCAGACTATGTTCTTGAGTATGTGCCTGATCGTTAATAGCAACCTGAGGCAATTGACAGATTTTATTGACCAGAGGCTGTTCGATGGGAATCAAACCCAGGGGAGTGGCAAAGTGACTAGCACTACTGGCAGCAAGGCCATGCAGGGGAACTCGATGGGATGGGCCCAGAAGAATAACCCGTTTAATGGTAAATCGTGCTGGTATAAGTTGGATATAGGCACTGGCGGCAACTGGACCGGAGTAGATGTAACCCGCATGGGGTGCAATAATGGCTTTGGGAACGGGCCCTTCCTGAGGAAGGGCATCGGATAAGAAATGTTGAATAGTACTTTTCAATTCATCAGCATCATTCGGATAAAATGTGCCAGCCACCGCAGGTTTACGTATCTCTTTTTCCATACCCTAAACATAGGGTTTGCTCATCTACTAAGCAAGCAGTTAGTGTAAAAAATAATATCTTAGCATTACACTAAGCTAATGAAATAAATGATGTTTTATCGAAGTAATTTCAGCATTTTATTATTGTGACAATAATGTCATGTTACTTTGACTTAATGAGTGACTGTGAATATAAAGAAAACTGATCAACAGTCATAATCGCAGCCAGAATCAAATTATGAGCAAAGAATAAAATGGTTTTATAGACCAGGCCCTGATCCTTATCATTGCTTTAGTTGAGTGAAGTATCCAGGCTTAGCTAATACACAATTGAATTTCTGTCATTGAGATACTATTTATGAAGTATCTCACCACGAGTAGGTAATGCCATGACAGATGTCCCCATAGATTCCAGTAGCAGTCAGCCTGTTGGTTACTGGCACAAGATCGACAAAGATCGCATTCAGTGCGATCTCTGTCCGCGCTATTGCAAACTTCATGATGGCCAACGTGGTTTATGTTTTGTCCGAGGCAGAGTGGGGGAGACTCTGGTATTGACTACCTACGGTCGCTCCAGTGGCTTTTGTATTGACCCTATTGAAAAGAAACCTTTGAATCATTTTCTCCCCGGCACCCCTGTTTTTTCTTTTGGCACAGCCGGATGTAACCTGGCCTGTAAGTTTTGTCAGAACTGGGACATTAGCAAGGCAAGAGAATTTGATGTCCTGGCGGATCAGGCCAGCCCTGAGATGATTGCCATGGCGGCTAAAGAACACGGTTGCCGTAGTGTGGCCTACACCTATAATGACCCGGTGATCTTTCATGAGTATGCCATCGATGTGGCGAAGGCCTGTCGGGAAGTCGATATCAAATCCGTGGCCGTGACTGCTGGCTATGTCTGCCCGGAACCCCGTACTGAATTTTATCAGTACATGGATGCCGCCAATGTGGATCTGAAGGCCTTTACTGAAGACTTTTACCATAAGCTTACCGGTGCCCATCTGCAGCCGGTATTGGATACTCTTATATATATAAAGCATGAGACAAATGTCTGGCTGGAGGTCACTACCCTGGTGATCCCTGGCCACAATGACTCTGACCGGGAACTGAACCAACTTTCACAGTGGATGGTGGAAAAGCTTGGGCCTGATGTCCCATTGCATTTCTCGGCCTTTCATCCCGATTTTAAGATGACGGATATCCCGGCCACACCGGTATCCACCTTATCCCGTGCCCGGGAGATTGCCCAAAAAAATGGCCTGCACTATGTTTATACCGGCAATGTGCATGATAAGTCCGGTGGCAGTACCTATTGCCATGGCTGTGGTGAGTTATTGATTGGCCGTGACTGGTATGTGTTATCTGACTGGAACCTGACGAATGAGGGCCTGTGTGCCAAATGTGGTACAGCCTGCGCCGGAGTATTTGATGGCCCAGCAGGTAGATGGGGTTCAAAGCGGCAGCCAGTTCGACTAAGGGTTAGATCCTGAAATGAGATACCATCTGTTGTAGCTTATCTGCAAGCTGGGCCAGGTTTTGACAACTGCTGGAAGTTTGTTTGGTATTTTCAGCCGTTTTTTCTGTCACCGTATTAATTTCGATAATATTCCGGTTAATTTCTTCTGCAACGGCACTTTGTTGCTCTGCGGCGCTGGCTATCTGATTATTCATATCATTGATCTGTTTAACTGTCTCTACAATACTATCTAGAGACTCGCCCGCTGTGTGCACTTGCTGAACGCTGTTCTGCGCAGATTGTTTGCCTTCATCCATGACACTGACGGCTTTGTGGCTTTCTTGTTGGAAACTTTCCACAATTGTCTGGATTTCCAATGTTGATTGTTGTGTGCGAGTCGCCAAGGTGCGCACTTCATCGGCTACAACGGCAAAGCCGCGTCCCTGCTCACCGGCACGTGCAGCCTCTATCGCCGCATTGAGTGCGAGAAGGTTGGTTTGTTCTGCAATGTCTTTGATGACATCCAGGACAGAGGAGATATCGTTACTTTTGTTTTTCAGGTCATTTATAACCTCAGAAGCACGTTCGACTTCCCCTGCCAGTTTGTTATTACCTTGAATACTATCTTGAACAAGCTGTTTACCATAGCCTGCCTGTTCAGTGGCCTTGCCGGTTCCACTGGCTGCCTGTACTGCACTGTTTGAAACTTCTCTTACCGTGGCAACCATCTGGTTCATCGCGGTTGAGAGTTGTTCAGTTTGCTGTTGTTGTTTATCCATGCCTTCGGTGGTTTCTATGGATATACCTTGCAATTGTTCAGCAGCCTGGCTGACACTTGCAGCATGATTTTGTATCTCGCCTACCTGTTGACGTAGACTTTCAACCAGGGTTACAAGTGCACCTGAAAACGTGTACATATCCTTCAGGCCATTTCTCTGTATCTCAACCGTCAGGTCACCGGAGGCACAACGCTCCAGTCCATTGACGAGCATTTTTAATGGTTCAAATAGATACAGTTTAAAGATTAATAAGAAGATACCAATGGTCACCAGAATAACAACTACAAACAAACTGATAGTAAACCATTGCATGTTATTAATTCGGGTAAACAGTGTTTCAACATTCTCAATAACCGTTAGGTGTATTGCTGGTTTACCTTCAGTGTTCAGGACATCATGGTGAACATTGAGTGAGTACTTATTTTGTTGCCAATCGTCGCTTTTGAATAGTTCTTTTTTCTGCCAGGAATGAATCTGAACGGGTACCTGCATAATTTCAGTAATTTTACGTAGGTTGTAAGCAGGTTCCATGACTACCTCGATGTAGCCTAATAGACGTAATCCCCCGATGGGTGCTAAAACTGAGTAAAGGGCCTCATCATTTGATAACCATATACCTCCTAGCGCCTTGTAACGGTCTGCACCTTCGCGACCTTGGGCCTTTTCAGAGAGGAATTTGGGTAAGTTTTTATCAAGGTTTGTCACGCCTTCACTGCTGCTGACTATTAAGTTCAGATTTTTATCATAGAGGCGCAGTTTTTTTAATATGAGTATACCTGCAGTTACATAACGCTGATGAAATTGACTATTGAGGATTTCAACTGCCGTTTGTCTTGTTTCAGTTTCTTCCGGTGTTTGTAGCAATTGTGTGAAGACGGCACGCAGATCTGAGCCTTTTTGGGTGTCTTCTGCCAGATTGGTTCCCTGATCCTGTAGCTGCACTAAGATTTCTCTGGCGGCAACTTCTACACTACGGGAAAGACTTTGTGACTGAGACTCAATGGCCGCCTCTTTAAACTGGAATGATGAAAAGACGGATAGACCAATTACCACGACACCTAATAGACTGAGTGACGCTATAACGAGTAATTTAATGGAGATAGTTTGCATTTTCATTATTATGACGTTTTATTAACAAGCCCCGCGAAAAGCGGGGCCCGATTTATATAGTGCCAGCAAACATTATTTTGCAACTGGCAGTCCTTTATTTTCCCATTCTTCCCATCCACCTCTGAACCAGTAAACATTTTTATAACCCAGGCTGACGGCCAGTTTAGAAGATTTCACACTACGGCCACATTTTTCCCCATTACAATAGAAAACCACTGGGGTACCCTTTGTTGGGATGGCTTTGGCCAGGCTTTTTCTGGTTGTTTTGGTGTCAGGCAGACCCACTGAACCTTCGATGTAACCTTTCATACGATCACTTGTTTTACGTGAATCGACTATTACCAGATTAGGATATTTTTCAACAAGTTTAAATATATCCTCGGCCTTGATTTTGACAGTCCCTTTAATCGAATTAGGGGTGCCTTCCGCATATGTAGTGGTATGTGTTAGAAACAGCATACTTAAAATGAGCAGGTGTTTTACAAGGTTCATTGATTTGACTCCTTAATATATGGATATTTACCGGGTCGATTCATATTGGACTTTGCCAATAACCGAACAAGACCATTACCTATTATTAAAACCACAAAAATAGTGTGACATGGTTATCGGAATTTGGCCTGCTCTCTTTAATAAAAATTTACAAATATTTAGCTTTTATTTATCAATGGGGGCTGGTTTGTAGAAAATGCTGACTTGATAAACCATAGTGTAATACTTGGTTATTATGTAAGTATAGGTACCCTGACTAAGCGGCATAGTGCTTATTGGTATCAGAAATTTGCCTTTTTTTTCGACAGGACGATACTGAACGTCACAGGATAGTAGGGCTCAATATTGGTGACAGGTCAGGCAGAGGGTTTTGGCCGAGATTCGAAGTTGCTTACCTTGGGTACTATGGGGGTCATGGCATGTTGTACAGCTTAGTTTGCCTTCCACAAGGGGAAGTGGGCCTGTGCCACCGGTCGGAACGATATTGATTTGGTGTTCCCCTTTATCTGCTCGTTCCGAATGGCATTCGATACATAGGTTAGGAAGGGTATGTACCAGTTCGGCCCGGTCTTCTGTCGGTTGGTTTTCACGATGACAGCTTTTACAGGTCTCATGGGCATTAGATAACACAGGCCAGGCACACAGGTAGAGCAGGGCGAGAATTCTGAGCTGGTTTGACCTGGATGGCATCATCTAATTCCTGTCACGCTTGTTATTATTTAGAAGTCTTATTTTGGCTACTTTAGCGTTCACAGGCTAAATTGAGAGATGATGTAGATCAAAAAATTTATATCCATTAATAATATTTCACTGACAAGTATTCAGATTTTTCTGGATAATTCCTTAGCTGGCCCCACGGCATGGAAAAATCGGATAGAATCCTGCCCCTGAATGACGAGCTGGAATGACTAATCATGGCAAAACAGACAATACACATCGGTTTTCTAACGGTCTCAGATCGGGCCAGCCGGGGAGATTATGAGGATCTTGGTGGGCCGGCAATGCAGGAATGGATGAGCAATGCTCTACAAAGTGACTGGCAGGCCGTAAGCAAACTAGTTCCGGATGAACAGCCCCTGGTAGAGGCTGCCCTGCAGGAACTGTGTGATACTGAGGGGTGCTGTCTTGTCGTGACCACAGGGGGAACAGGCCCTGCACCTCGTGATATCACACCGGAGGCGACCGAGGCTGTATGTGACAAGATACTGGATGGTTTTGGTGAACAAATGCGCGCCGTTTCACTGCAATTCGTGCCAACTGCCATCTTATCAAGACAAATAGCCGGAATTCGAGGTAAATCATTAATAATCAATCTGCCAGGCAAACCCTCTGCCATTGCGGATTGTTTGAATGCGGTCTTCCCTGCGGTGCCATATTGTATTGACCTGATTGAAGGACCTTACCTGGAGACCCGGGAAGATTTCATCAAGGCCTTCCGCCCAAAACATGCCAAAAAGCCTGCCTGAGTTGTGACACTGGAATTACCCCAACAGGACATCAGTTTGCGCCAGATAGTGGAATGGGGTGCAGAGCAATTTGATGCGGCTGGCCTTTATTTCGGTCACGGCACTGATAATGCACTCGATGAATTGGCCTGGCTGGTGGCCCATGTCCTTAAGCTTCCACTGGATTATGAAGGTGTGGATGTGGAAAGACTCCTGTCCGATACTGAGAAATCCAGCATCCTGACTCTGATGGAGAAGCGTATTCAGGAGCGCAAACCGCTGGCCTATCTGATTCATGAGGCCTGGTTTTATGGACTGCCCTTCTATGTGGATGAACGGGTCCTGGTGCCCCGTTCCCCTATTGCCGAATTGATTGCCGATGGATTTCAACCCTGGCTAGGAGATCACAATGTTGGCCATATTCTGGAAATTGGGGCAGGCAGTGCCTGTATTGCCATTGCCTGTGCACTGGCCTTTCCAAACGCCAGGGTCGATGCAGCAGATATTTCAGCGGATGCCATGGATGTGGCCAGAATCAACCAGCAACGCTACGAACTGGAAGATCGCCTGGAATTGATTCAGTCAGATCTGTTTTCGGCCTTGCAGGGACGGCGCTACGATATTATTGTGAGCAACCCACCTTATGTGGATGCCGAGGATATGGCCAGTTTGCCGGAGGAATTCCGCCATGAGCCGGAACTGGGACTCACTGCGGGGCAGGACGGTCTGGAACTGGTTATTCCCATGCTGGCCCAGGCCAGTGACTATCTGAATCCGGACGGTATATTGATTGTCGAGGTGGGCAATAGCCAGCCAGCCCTGGAACAGCGTTTTCCTGAGGTACCTTTTATGTGGTTGGAATTTGAATATGGTGGCCAGGGTGTCTTTATGCTGGATGCGGCCACATTGGCGAAACATCGTCATGAATTTGAAATTTAATTTAGGCCAGGAAGCCGGGTAAATTGATCAATATCAAACCAGTGTAGTCAATTAACTGGATAATCTGTCATCTCACAAATTGCGAGTTGTTTAAATGTCTAAAGTTGTTTTTGATCCTGAGCTGATTCAGCGCTATGACAAGGCTGGGCCACGCTATACCTCATATCCTACCGCAGTACAGTTCCATGAGGGATTTGCTGAGCGTGAATATAAGGATTATGCCATCAAGAGTAATGCCAGTGGTCAGCCTCTGTCACTGTATTTTCATCTACCCTTTTGTGACACCATCTGTTTTTATTGCGCCTGCAACAAGATCATTACCAAAAACCGCAAACGTGCCGCTCCCTATCTGCAACGTCTCTATCAAGAGATTGCTATGCAGGCGGCCTTGTTTGATCAACAAAGACCGGTTACCCAACTTCACTGGGGTGGAGGTACACCGACTTTCCTGAGTCACGATGAAATGCGTGAACTTATGGCCGAAACTCGTCGCTATTTCAAATTACTGGATGATGACAGTGGTGAATATTCCATTGAAATAGACCCCCGTGAAGCAAATACTGAAACGATCAATTTGTTAAGAGAGCTGGGCTTTAATCGTATTAGCCTTGGTGTGCAGGATTTTGATCCTAAGGTACAAAAAGCGGTCAACCGTATACAGTCTGAAGCCGAGACAGAAGAGGTGATCCATGCGGCCCGAGCAGCAGGATTTCATTCTGTTAGTGTGGATCTTATGTATGGTCTGCCATTACAGAATGTTGAAACATTTACTGAAACTCTGGATAAAGTGATTGCCCTGTCACCAGATCGCCTGTCTGTGTTTAACTATGCGCATTTGCCCCAGATGTTTAAAACCCAACGACAGATAAACGAAGCTGAGTTACCTGCACCAGAGGTTAAATTAGCAATCTTGCAACTGGCAGTACAGAAACTTACAGATGCAGGTTATGTTTATATTGGCATGGATCATTTTGCCAAGCCGCAGGATGAACTGGCCCTGGCACAGGAGAATGGGACGCTGTATCGAAACTTTCAGGGGTATTCAACTCAGGCAGAGTGCGATCTGATTGCTATGGGAGTGACGTCTATTTCCAAAATTGGCAATAGCTATAGTCAGAACGTTAAGACCATGGAAGAGTATGAAAACTGTATCGACAGTGGTCACTTACCCATGTTTCGCGGCATAGGCCTGAGTGATGATGATGTGCTCAGGCGCCATGTTATTACTCAACTGATTTGCCACTTTACACTGGACATTAAAAAACTCGAGGCAGATTTCGGTTTGATATTTAATGACTATTTTTCTACAGAATTGAAAGATATCACCCAGTTACAGGAAGATGGCCTGGTAAGCTATGATGATAATTCAATCAATGTTACACCCGCTGGGAAGTTTCTGATCAGAAATGTCTGTATGGTATTTGATCGTTATTTACGTGAAGCGGGTGAAAAACGTTTTTCCAAAGTTATTTAGGCTGCTGAATATTTCTTTGGCAGTCGCAGGTTCGATTTAAGTTCGTTAAGAGGCGCAGGTTCTCCAAAATAATAACCCTGTGCAAAATTGACACCTATCGTTTTTAGTTTTTCCAGAGTTTCCTGATTTTCCACATATTCAGCAACTGTCTTGATTCCCATCACATTACCTATCTGGCAAATTGATTCGACAAAGGCTGAGTCGGTGGCATCTTCAACAATATCACGAACAAAATAACCATCAATTTTAAGATAGTCGACCGGTATATTTTTAAGATAAGCAAAGGAAGACAAGCCACTACCAAAATCATCTAACGCAAACTTACAACCCAGGCCTTTCAGGGTCTGAATGAATCGGATTGCACGTGTAAGGTTAGCAATGGCCGCCGTTTCAGTTATTTCAAACATTAATTGAGATGGGTTTATCTGGGTGTTATTGATTGCGTCAACAACCAGATTTAGAAAAGATTGATTTGAAATCGATTGGCCTGAGATATTGATCGAGAAGTAAATATCCGAGTGTTCTCCAGATAAACTTTTCAGGCTTTTAAGAGCCATCTCAACAACCATTTTATCAAGAATAGGCATCATGTTGTAACGTTCGGCAGCGGGTATAAAGGCCATAGGGGGGACCATGGTGCCATCATCATTCTTCATACGAATCAGTAGTTCAAAGTAACGGCTATTGGTAGAATTTTTTTCCAGAGCAATGATCTCCTGGTAATAAAGCTCAAACTGGTTATTATCAAGAGCATGGGTGATTCGATGTACCCAGCTCATCTCTCCTCGCCGTCTGGCCAGGTCATCATCATCAGCTGTATAGATATAAATACAGTTCCGGCCGTTGTCCTTGGCTTCGTAACACGCAGAATCTGCTGCACTGAGCACATCAGAGACATTGCCTGATACATTGTTGATGGGTACCACACCTATACTAACGCCCACTTCAAAAGATTTACTGTCCCAGATAAAACGAGTTTCTTTTACAGTGGAGAGAAGGTTGTTGGAGATGGTTTTAGCCATATCCACTGAGCAACCTTCTAGTAAAACTCCAAATTCATCCCCGCCCAGTCGTGCAATAACATCACTGTCGCGAAGTTGTTCTTTTAAGCGGTGAGATAATTGCTTTAATAATTCATCTCCAGCAACATGACCACAGGTATCATTGATAATCTTGAACTGATCAAGGTCTAGATAACAGATAACATGATTAACATTATCGCTATGAGCATTGCCAATTGCCTGTTCCAGGCGAGTTTCAAATTCACGGCGATTTAACAGTCCTGTCAGGGCATCATGACTGGCCTGATAGGTTAACTGGTGTGCCATGGTTCTCATCTCGGTGACATCACGAAAAACAATAATCCCACCTTGTATATTACCTTTTAAATCATTAATAGGAGCCGCTGTATACTCGATAGAAAACTCCTTGTCATTTTTACCAAGCATACTGGTATTTGTATCCGGCGTGATGATATTGCCCGTTTGTATGGCCTCATCCAGGGGGTTCATTAAAGGGCATAATGTTTTATCACATTGCAGGACAAATATTTTTGATAATTTGTTATTGATAGCGGCATGCCGATTCCAGCCGGTCAATTTTTCCGCAATGACATTCATTTCCTTGATAACGCCATTTCTATCCGTTGTGATAACAGCATCACCGATGGACTGCAATGTAACCTCAGCATGATCCTTTTCCAGTTGCAGAGTTTTTTCTGAATGAATAGCCCTTCGAGTGACGTTGACAGCAATAACAATACTCAGGGTTAGAGCCAGGATGCCAAGCATCAGGATTAACAGCTTACTCTGATTAACAATTTTTCCATTCTGGACGGCAAGTTCACGGGCATAGTTTTGCTGCAGGAGAGATAGCTTATGCAGGGATCCCATAACTTTGTTCTGGTAAGGTACAGCTTTGGTGATCAGTAAGTCATATGCCTCCTGGATCCGATCTTCATTAATAAGATCTATAACATCATCCTGATAGGGAACGGTTTTAAAGGTTGCCTTTGATTGCTTATCAAGGAGTGTCTTTTCTTCATCAGTGAGTTTCATGGTGATGAGTTGGGTACGGGCATGGCCAAATTCTGCAGCATGTTGGGTATATTCCATGAAAATATTGTCACGTTCAAAGTCATCTTTAATACTAATCATGTGGTAGAGGTTAAGACTACGTTCTCGCGCTGCCCACATCATTTCTGTAATCAGACTGGTTTTAACATTATGCTTGTCAACGATGGACTGGATATGTTCGTGGGTTTTATCAATCTGGTTCTGGCCAAGCAGGATCACCAGGCCAAATAGACCAAATGACAGGGCGAAGCCAAAAGAAATCAGATATTTTGTTTCGGCAGCTTTGTTATACAAGCGTTGCAAGAGACTAAAATCCATCTACAGTAAATCCCAAATTGTAAGCAGCAATATTAATTTGTGGCATTTTCGAAAATACCTATTATTAAAGTAAATATAGCGGTTTATTCTCAAATTACCTTAGATATTATATGTATAATTGACTGTTTTGCTAGGTTTTACCATTTTCAAGCTGTATTTAAAAAAATTTAATAAAATTAGCTGGATAGTGAAAAATTTTAGAAAAATAATCTATTCGAAGCGGCGTATGGCTGGCAATTTCGGTACAATAGCACCCCATGTCTGGAAACTCATTTGGAAAACTTTTTACAGTAACCGGTTTTGGTGAAAGCCATGGACCGGCTATTGGCTGTGTCGTTGACGGCTGTCCTCCTGGGCTGGAAATCAGTGAACAGGACCTTCAGCACGATCTGGACAGACGCAAACCTGGCAAAACCCGCCACACCACCCAGCGACGTGAGGCGGACGAGGTGCAAATTCTGTCCGGTGTGTTTGAAGGCAAGACTACAGGCACGCCTATTGGGCTAATTATCCATAACACCGATCAACGCTCTAAAGATTATTCTGAAATCATGGACCGATTTCGCCCCGGTCATGCCGATTATACCTATCAGCAAAAATATGGCATGCGGGATTACCGAGGTGGTGGTCGTTCCTCAGCACGGGAAACTGCCATGCGAGTTGCGGCAGGCTCCATTGCCAAAAAATATCTACAGCAAAGGTTGGGGATCGAAATCCGTGGTTTTATGGCACAACTGGGCCCAATTAAATACGAACACTTTGACTGGGACGAGATTGAACAAAATCCCTTTTTCTTTCCTGATGCTTCAAAAGTTAAGGAGCTGGAAGACTATATGGATGCCCTGCGTAAGGAAGGTAATTCCATCGGGGCGCGTATCAATGTGGTAGCAACTGGTGTTCCACCTGGACTCGGTGAGCCGATTTTTGATCGGCTTGATGCCGATATTGCCCATGCCATGATGGCCATCAATGCCGTCAAAGGTGTCGAGATCGGTGCAGGTTTTGCCTGTGTCGAACAAAAAGGTACCGAACATCGTGATGAGATCACTCCAGATGGTTTTCTTTCCAACCATGCAGGGGGTGTACTGGGCGGGATATCCTCTGGACAGGACATCGTTGTGAGCATGGCACTGAAACCAACTTCCAGTCTGCGCCTTGAAGGACAGAGTGTGAACCTGGATGGTAAACCTGAGACGGTGGTGACCAAAGGGCGGCACGATCCCTGCGTCGGTATACGTGCTACCCCGATAGCTGAGGCCAGTCTGGCCATCGTCCTGATGGATCATTACCTGCGTCACCGGGCTCAGAATATGGATGTCGCTTCCATCACACCGGTGATTCCTGCAGGACAGAGTGAATATTAAGCCTATCACGTCAATAAGATGAGCCTGCAAAAGCCTCTTTACTGGCGATTATCCGGATTTTATTTTTTCTATTTTGCCAGTCTGGGGGCACTGATTCCCTACTGGGGTCTCTATCTTGACTCTCTGGGATTTAGTGCGACAGATATCGGCAGTCTCATGGCCATCATCATGGCAACCAAGGTTATCTCACCCAATATCTGGGGCTGGATTGCAGATCATACGGGCAAGCGCATGGCCATTGTGCGCCTGGGGTCGTTGCTTGCTGCCATGTCATTTGTGGGAATCTTTTTTACCGAACACTTCTGGTGGTTGGCCCTGGTCATGCTGTGCTTCAGTTTTTTCTGGAATGCAGCGCTACCCCAGTTTGAGGCCACGACCTTTCACCATCTTCAGTCCGAAACCCATCGTTATAGCAGTATCCGTCTATGGGGCTCCATCGGGTTCATCCTGGCAGTATGGGGATTGGGTGAGGTTTTTGGTGAAATTGGGGTCAGATTGCTACCCCATATCTTGCTGGCCCTGTTTGTTGGAATCTGGCTAAGTAGTCTATTTGTCCCCGAGGAGGCGGCAGGTCACCTTAAACTGGAACACGAACCCTTACGCAAGTTGTTATTACACCCTGCCGTGATAGGGCTGTTAATAAGTTGTTTCCTGATGCAGGCCAGCCATGGTCCTTATTACACCTTTTATTCCATCTATATGACTGAACAAGGTTATGAGTTATGGGTGATTGGAGCGATGTGGGCTGTTGGTGTTATAGCTGAAGTCCTGGTCTTTTTACGAATGCACAAACTGGTGCCTCGCTATGGTCTGAAACCCTTATTAATCGCCAGCCTGGTTCTGGCCAGTTTCAGGTGGGTACTTATCGGTTTGTTCCCCCAAAGTGGCTTAATCATGTTTGTTGCCCAATGCCTGCATGCGGCGAGTTTCGGTATTTATCACGCAACCGCTATTCAATTGATTCATACTTATTTCAAAGGTCCACACCAGGGTAAGGGGCAGGCGCTATATAGTAGTCTGAGCTTCGGTGCAGGGGGAGCGGTTGGTAGTTTCCTGAGTGGTTATACCTGGGAGACCATAGGTGGCAGTATGACATTTGTATTTTCTGCCATTGCCAGCCTGTTAGCCGTCATCGTGGTCTGGCGCTATGTGCAGGAGCAGGAATTGTCCCCCTAAATACTGGAGTTTTGCATGATTTAGAGCAGCCAGATTGGCTAAACTTGGTTCAGGAATGTCCCATTTTGACCGATAAACCAAAGGATTTCCTGAGTAAGAGTTAACAGACAGGGATATAGAGTTTGTGAAAACAATAACAAAATGTGATGTCGCTATTATTGGTGGAGGTATATCAGGTACAGCACTGATGTACCTGCTGGCAAAATATACTGATCTGAAATCTTTATGCCTGATTGAAAAATGTCAGGACATCGCGATTCTCAATTCTCATGGCCGAAATAATTCCCAGACACTTCATTGTGGCGATATTGAAACCAATTACACCCTGGACAAAGCCATTCAAGTCAAAGCGGCGGCAGACATGGTTGTACGTTATCTTGAAAAACTTCCGGAAAAAGATCAGATACTTCATAAATATTCCAAAATGGTTCTAGGGGTCGGTGAACAGGAATGTGAGTTATTGCGAAAACGCTTTACCGAATTCAAACCTCATTTTGAAACACTCAAATTGTTTGAAGAAGAGGATATCGCAAAACTGGAACCTGCCGTGATGCAGGGAAGAAAGGAGCCTGTGGTGGGGATGGGGGTGGATAATGATTACACCGCCGTTAATTTTCAGGCCCTTGCAAAGTCATTTATCGAGCAGGCCACAGGGCAAGCGGATAAAAGTATTGATATAAAATTATCGACCAAGGTTAAACGTGTAGAAAAAAATGGGCAGGGTTATCATCTGTACACCAACAATGGCTTGATTGATGCCCGTTTTGTAGTTATATCTGCCGGTGGCCATAGTCTTTTGTTTGCCCAGAAAATGGGTTTTGGCAAACATTATTCCTGTCTTCCGGTTGCGGGCAGTTTTTATTTCACCCCCGAAATATTAAAAGGTAAGGTCTATACCATTCAGAACGATGTTTTACCTTTTGCGGCTATACATGGTGATCCCGATGTTCTGGTTGATGGCAAAACACGCTTTGGACCAACTGCGCTGATTTTGCCCATGCTTGAGCGTTATAACTATAAGACCATCCCACAATTTTTCAGAGTACTGAGACCAGATTTGAAAGTGTTAAAGGTCTTCTGGGATTTGTTTAAGGTAGGTGATATCCGAAATTATATATTTAAAAATATATTGTTCGAGGTGCCGATCCTGAGACGTTGGTTATTCCTGCAAGATGCCAGAAAAATTGTACCTCAGATGAAACTGGCTGATCTAACCTATGCCAGGAAATTTGGCGGGATAAGACCGGTTATGATCGACAAGGATAACCGCAGACTACATCTTGGAGAAGCCAAGATCAGTCCTGGCAATGGTATTATTTTTAATATGACACCTTCTCCCGGTGCAACCAGTTGTCTAGGAAATGCACGACAGGACCTGATAACCATAGTGGAATATCTCAAGTGCGAGTTTAAAGAACAGGAGCTTGTTTCAGACCTGGGATAAAAAAAGGCGCTTAAAGCGCCTTTTTAAGTTTTAGCGGGTACTACTATTTGATTTTAACTTTTGCCTTGTTACGTAACTTCATTACATAGTCCTGTAAACGCTGTTGATTCACAGAGGCTTCAAGCTGTTTCTTAACATCATCAAATTTGGGTGGCTCACTCTTACGAGAGTCTTCCAGCTTAATGACATGCCAACCGAAGTTGGTTTTAACGGGTTTGCTGGTGTGTTCCCCTTTTTTCATTTCAGCTACAGCACGAGAAAAGGGTGGAACCATCTGGGCGGGTCGGAACCAACCCAGGTCACCGCCACTTTTAGCCGAAGGACCGGTTGATTTTTCCTTGGCAAGTTCAGCAAAGTCCCCACCGGCATCCAGCTTGGCGATAATGGTCTTGGCTTCATCTTCTGTTTTTAGCAGAATATGGCGGGCTTTGTATTCCTGCAAATTGGCTCCGGCCACTTTTTCTTTATAGAGTTTTTTCAACTGTTTTTCTTTGACTGGATCTTTGCTCAGGGCCTTTTGCACGAGGGCCTTTACCATCAGGTCAACACGTTGTTGCTCAAGGACATAGGCAATCTTGGGGTCCTTGTCGACTTTCTGTTTCTTGGCTTCCTGAAACAGGATTTCACGATTGACCAGTTCATTGATGATGGCCTGTCGGTTTGAACCGACATCAAATTTTGGATTTTTTGCCTTAAGCACAGAAATAAACTGATCATACTGTTGCTGGCCAATCTTTTTACCATTGACTGTGGCAACGGTTTTATCTGCCGCCATTGCTGTAGATTGAAAACCGACAACTAGAAACAGTCCAAGACAGGTGATTCGGGTAATTAAACGCATGTTACTTCCTTCATGAGTGTTGGTATATATTGACTAAATTCAAGGTAAAACTTTTTTGAACGGTTTTACACTGACCTCCTGATAGACGCCCTCCTTGACGTAGGGGTCTGCATCGGCCCAGGTTTTGGCATCTTCCAGTGATTCAAATTCAGCCACAATGATGGAGCCACTAAATCCAGCTGGGCCGGGATCCTCATTATCAATCGATGGGCAGGGCCCTGCAAGTAACAGACGGCCAGAATCCTGTAATTTGTTTAACCGTTCTAGATGGTCTGGACGGGCTGCCAGCCGCTTTTCCAGACTATCAGGATAATCGATTCCATTAATGACATAGTACATAGGGTCTACTCTTCAGGTTGTTTGTCACTTTTTTCAGCCTGGGGTTCACTGACATAACGGGCCATGTAAACTGCCTGTAAAATCACAAAGGCGAAGGTCAAGCCCAGCATGCCAAAGGTTTTGAAATCGACCCATACATCAAGCGAATAATTAAAGGCAACGTACAAATTAATTATCCCCATGAGGATGAAGAAAATCACCCAGGCGATATTCAGTTTGATCCAGACATGCTCGGGAAGGCTGATATTTTTGTCCATCATCCTTTTGAGCAGGGATTTTTTTCCAATAAACTCACTGGCCAGAAAGCCCAGGGCAAAAAGCCAGTTGACCGCTGTTGGCTTCCACTTAATGAAATCGGCATTGCGAAAGTAAATCGTAGCACCCCCCAGTACGACCACCATGGCCAGGGTGATCAGGTGCATATTTTCAAATTTGCGATTTTTTAGCCAGTACAGGCTGATCTGGACTGCACTGGCAGCAATCATCACCTTGGTGGCGGCAATCACACCATCCATTTGATCGTCATAGGAATTAAAGATGACAAAAAACAGGATGATAGGAAAAAAATCGAATAGAAACTTCATTATATTTATCTTAATCAGCTTTGGGACAGAGGAGTATAATCAGCTTTCCCCCTTTCGTCGAACCCCGATGTTTTGTAATTCTGGCAATTTGATTAGTCATAGGCCATAAGGTTCCGCTAGACTACGCGCCCCATGAACCGAATCTATGATTTACACTGTCATTCCACCGCATCGGACGGGAGTCTGTCCCCGACTGAACTGGTCAGCCGTGCCCATGAGATGGGGGTCAATGTCCTGGCCCTGACCGACCATGATGTGACCAGTGGTCTGGAGGAGGCGGAAAAGACGGCTACTGATCTAGGTATGGGCTTTGTGCCAGGAATTGAGATATCAGTGACCTGGAGCAAATCCCGCCAGACAGTCCATATTGTGGGGCTGCATGTCGACAGAAGGTCTGAAACATTACAGCAGGGTCTGAAAAAACTGCGTGAATTTCGCAACTGGCGGGCAGAGGAAATTGGCCGCAGGCTGGCAAAAAAGGGCATCGAGGGTGCCTATGACGGAGCCTGTGAATTTGCTGGGGGTGAAATTATCAGCCGTACCCATTTTGCCCGATTCCTGATTGAGCAGGGTTATGCCAAAGATATGCGCGACTGTTTTAAGCATTACCTGGTTAAGAATAAACCAGGTCATGTACCAGGGGACTGGGCCAGCCTGGAAGCGGCTGTTGGCTGGATCACAGGCTCGGGTGGTCAGGCCGTGATCGCCCACCCAGCACGCTATAAAATGACGGCTACCCGATTGAGGAATCTGATTGGTGAATTTAAGGAAGTTGGTGGAACGGGTTTTGAGGTCGTGTCTGGAACGCATTCAAAAGAGGAGATCGGTTACATGGGACGACTGGCCCAGCAATTTGAGCTACAGGCCTCATGTGGTTCGGATTTTCACAGCCCCAGTAATGTCTATCTTGAACTGGGGCGCCTGCCCCCTTTACCGGAAGTCTGTGTCCCCATTTGGGATGATGAACGTTGGAGTGGGATCAATTAGAAAGTTATGAGTCAGTATTTTCAGATCCACCCAGATAATCCACAGCCACGCTTAATTCACAATGCCGTACAAATGGTCCAACGTGGTGCGGTGCTGGCGTATCCGACGGATTCCGCCTATGCCCTCGGTTGCCACCTGGAAGATAAAAAGGCCCTGGATCGTATTCGACAGATTCGTCGGGTCGATAACAAGCATAACTTCACCCTGATGTGTCGTGATCTGTCTGAGATTGCCATCTATGCCAAGGTGGACAATGCCAGTTATCGAATCCTGAATAATTGTACGCCCGGACCCTATACCTTTATTCTACCGGGTACACGAGAGGTGCCCCGGCGCTTGTTGCACCCGAAGAAACGGACTATTGGCATCCGCATCCCGGATAATCGAATTATCCTGGCCCTGCTCGAGGAGTTAGGTGAACCCTTAATGAGCTCCAGTCTTATCTTACCCAATGAAATCATGCCCATGACCGATGCCGATGAGATTCGAGATGCCCTGGAGCACCAGCTAGACCTGGTCATCGATGGGGGGCATTGTGGAATTGACCCCACCACCGTGGTGGATATGACTGGAGAAGTGCCAGTTGTTGTACGAGAAGGGCGGGGGGATATCAGTCCTTTTGCGACTGAATAGTCCGATCAAGACTCGAGCCCAGCCCAAGCTCTGGTTATAATGTGCAGCCTGTGATCCTGGCCGTATACGCTAAGGCCTTGAAAACAAAAGAATTGATAAAAATGAAGTGAGTGTGCGCTATCTTAAAAGAACATAGTGCACAATAAATGGCGAAATCTGGGAGCATTATTTGACATCCTTACCTAACCAGCCGGCCCGAGTATTGTCCGGCATGCGTCCAACCGGTGCCCTGCATCTGGGGCATTACCACGGTGTTCTGAAGAACTGGCTCAAGTTACAGCACGAATATGAGTGCTTTTTCTTTGTTGCCGATTGGCATGCCCTTACCACCCACTATGATGATCCAAGCATCATTGAAAACAGTGTTTGGGATATGGTCATCGACTGGCTGGCAGTGGGAATCAATCCTGGTTCGGCCGGACTGTTTATCCAGTCCCGGGTTCCTGAGCATGCGGAACTGCATTTATTGCTTTCCATGATTACTCCACTTGGTTGGCTGGAGCGGGTCCCCAGTTATAAAGACCAGCAGGAAAAGCTCAAAGAAAAAGACCTGGCCACCTATGGTTTTCTTGGTTATCCCTTGTTGCAGAGTGCGGATATCCTGATTTATCGCGCCACACAAGTTCCTGTGGGGGAAGATCAGGTGGCCCATGTCGAACTCACCAGGGAAGTTGCCCGTCGATTTAATCATCTGTATGGCAAGGAGCCAGGGTTTGAAGACCGGGCCGACGAGGCCATTAAAAAAATGGGTAAGAAGAACGCCAAACTTTATAAGGAACTCAGGCGTAAGTATCAGGAAGAAGGGGATGACGAAGCCATTGCCACGGCCCGCGCCCTGCTTGAGGAACAACAGAATATTACCCTGGGTGATAAGGAACGCCTGTTTGGCTATCTGGAAGGGGGCGGGCGTATTATTTTGCCAGAGCCCGGTGCCCTGCTGACCCCAGCGTCCAAGATGCCTGGACTTGATGGTCAAAAAATGTCCAAATCCTATAACAATACAATCTCTTTACGGGAAGATCCCGCCCTGGTTGAACAGAAACTCAAAAAGATGCCCACGGATACCAATCGAGTTCGCAGGAATGACCCGGGCGATCCGGAAAAGTGCCCGGTGTGGAGTCTGCATCAGGTATACTCCGACGACGAAACCAAAGCCTGGGTTCAGGAAGGTTGCCGTAGTGCGGGTATTGGCTGCCTGGATTGTAAAGGCCCGGTAATCGATGCGGTATTAAATGAACTTGCTCCGATACGAGAGCGGGCAGCAGAATATGAAGCCGACCGAGGTCTGGTGAGAAACATCATCAGCGAGGGGAGTGACAAGGCACGGGATGTGGCGAGGCAGACCCTGAGTGAGGTCCGTCAGGCCATGGGACTGGATTACCGGCAGAGTTAGACGATGAGCGAAGAACAACAAAATCAGCCTCCACAGCAGGAAGAGATGCCCTTTGCCATTGTGCAAGGGACAGCGGTCATGAGCCTGCCCAAGGACCTTTACATTCCACCCGATGCCCTGGAAATCTTTCTGGCTGAATCCTTTGAAGGCCCGCTGGATCTTTTGCTCTATCTCATCAAGCGACAGAATCTGGATATCCTGGACATTCCCATTGCTGAGATCACTCGGCAGTATGTTGAATACGTTGAATTGATGAAGGAACTACACCTGGAGCTGGCGGCAGAGTATCTGGTCATGGCCGCTATGCTGGCAGAGATTAAATCACGCATGTTGCTACCCAGGCCGGAAGAAGGTACTGAGGATGAAGACGATCCCCGTGCCGAACTGGTTCGTCGCCTGCAGGAATATGAGCGTTACAAACAGGCCGCCGAAGATATCGACGAGATGCCTAGGGTCAACCGGGATATTTTCCCTATTGAAGTCACCGCACCGGATCGCAAGGTCGTCAAACTTCCCCCACGGGTTGAGATGAAGGATCTGATGAAGGCCTTGAGTGATATCATGACCCGGGCCGAGAATTATGCCCATCATCATATTCAAATGGAGCCACTGTCGGTTCGTGAACGGATGTCGGTGGTATTGAGTTCAGTCAAGGCCGATAGTTTTACCGAGTTCAGTAGTCTATTCACCATTGAAGAAGGTCGACGTGGGGTTGTGGTGACCTTACTGGCAATTCTTGAACTACTGAAACAACACCTGATTGAAATGGTTCAGACTGAGGTGTTTGGGCCTATACATGTCAAGGCAGCTGGACAGTGCGCTAGTAATGACAGTGATAACGAAGTAAACGAGAACAATTAATAATTCCGGAACAGGTAAGCATGGAAAAAGAACAACTCAAGAAAATCCTCGAAGCCGTGTTGATGGCCGCATCATCGCCAATGAAGCTGGAGGCACTTTTAAATGTATTTGAGGATAACCAACGTCCGGAAAGTGATGATCTAAAAGCGGCTTTGGATGAAATGGTGGCGGAGTGTGAAGAACGCAGTTATGAATTGAAACTGGTCAGTAGTGGTTATCGCTATCAGGTCAAAAAAGACTATTCCGATTATGTCTCTCGTCTTTGGGAAGAAAAACCGGCCCGTTATTCTCGGGCCCTGCTCGAAACCCTGTCGTTGATTGCCTATCGTCAGCCGATAACCCGTGGTGAAATCGAAGCAGTACGTGGTGTGAGTGTCAGTAGCACTATTATCAAGACCCTGGATGAGCGGAGCTGGGTGAAGGTTGTGGGGCATCGGGATGTACCGGGTAAACCCGCACTGTATGCCACAACCAAAGAGTTTCTGGATTATTTCAATATCGCCAGCCTGGACGATCTGCCCAGTCTGCAGGAGATCCGTGATATTGATGCGATCAATGCCGAGCTGGATTTACGCATGCCTGATGAAAACAAATCACCCTCTGAAGAAGGTTCCACCACAGAATCTTCAGATGAAAACGAAACCATTATCAATTTGGAAATGGCTGAAGATGAATCAGAATCTACAGCATCGTCCTCTGATGTTGATAGCGATGGTGAACAGGGTGATAAAATTGATGCGGCCTCGGCCTCGGCCTCTGCCGAACACTAAATTCCTGCAGAATGACTGATCAGCCGATTAAGGGCGAAAAACTCCAGAAGGTTCTGGCCAATGCCGGCTTTGGTTCTCGACGGGAAATTGAAGGCTGGATTGAAAAGGGCCGTATCTCGGTCAATGGAAAAACAGCCAATCTTGGGATTCGTGTGTCTGAAGAGGACAGTATCCTGATCGATGGCAAAGATTATAATCCCCCCAAACATAGTCAGAAAACCCGTGTGATTGTCTATCACAAACCCGTGGGAGAAATATGCAGTCGCAATGACCCTGAGGGACGCAAAACAATTTTTGATAAGCTACCCAGTATTCAGCGCGGCCGCTGGATTACAGTTGGGCGGCTGGACATCAATACCTCTGGTCTGCTGATTCTTACCACCAATGGTGAGCTGGCCAACCGCCTGATGCATCCCTCGTCTGAAGTTGAACGTGAATATGCCGTGCGGGTTTTGGGCGAAGTAAAACCCGAAACTCTGAAGCAACTCAGGAAAGGGGTTGAACTGGAAGATGGAACTGCCAGTTTTGATCATATTGTCGATGTTGGGGGTGAGGGGTCCAATCACTGGTATCATGTTGTATTACGTGAAGGACGTAACCGTGAAGTCCGGCGTCTCTGGGAAGCAGTGGGTTGTACTGTTAGCCGCCTGAGTCGTGTCCGCTACGGAACGATTAGCCTGGCCCGAAGTTTGAAGCAGGGTGACTGGCGGGATCTCCCCATGAAACAAATTCAGGGACTGGCCAAACTGGTAGGCCTTCAATTAAAACCCGATGAAATTTATCAACACAAATCGCAAACAATCAAGGGACAGGGTAGAGCCAGCAAAGGAAATAAATGGAGATAAAAATGGTGTGTATCAGAAAAGTACTGATATTCATTTTGCCTGTAATAGGAATGGTATTTTCTTCATCGCTTTATGCCGATGATGAGTACTACCACGAGATCACAAGCCAACGTAGTTCCGAGCTGCCCTTCTGGATGATCGAAAAGGATGCAGCTAAGGCAACTCTGGTCTTTTTTGCCGGTGGCCACGGTAAGCTCAAGCTCAATCAAAATGGTATTCGTAAACTCAAGAATAACTTCCTGGTGAGAAGTCGTGATGCCTTCGCCAGCCAGGGATTTAATATCGCCATTGTGGATAAACCCGATGACAGAGATAACTTGTATGGTTTCAGGCTAACAGCGGAACATGCCAGTGATATCGAGTCTCTGATCAAATACCTGCGCAAAGAATATAAAAAGCCTGTCTGGTTAGTCGGTACTAGCCGAGGTACGCTATCAGTGGCCAATGCTGCGGCACGATTACATGGTGCCAATGGACCTGACGGGATTGTCATGACCGCAACAGTGGTGGTGAAATCCAGGCGTGATTCAGTACAGCAAGTGGAACTGGCAAAAATAAAGGTACCCACCCTGTTTGTGCATAACCGTGATGATGCCTGCCATGTCTGTCCTTATGCTGGAGTCAGCGCTACCATGGCAAAACTGTCAAAAGTCAAAGACATTCAATTGATCAGTGTCCAGGGTGGTCAAAGTGAAGCCTCCAGGCCCTGTCAGGCCCTGACTCCGCATGGTTTTTTGGGGCTTGAAGACAAGGTCATCAAAGACATTACGGACTGGATAAAACCCCGTTTGAAACAAAGACGCAAAGTATCAGACAAAGGTGTCACTCAAAAGAATATATAAACATCTCTATCAGCACTATGGGTCGCAGGACTGGTGGCCTGGTGAAACCCCCTTTGAGATCATGGTTGGTGCGGTACTGACCCAGAATACTGCCTGGACCAATGTGGAGCGGGCTATCGCAAATCTAATTGAAGCCAATGCCCTTTCAGCAGAAGCCATACTGGCCGCCCACCCCAAGACTCTTGCTCGCTGGCTAAAGCCGTCCGGCTATTTCAATATCAAGGCAAAACGCCTGAAAAATTTCTGTCACTGGTATCTGTCTAATGGAGCCTATGACTCTTTATGTGAGTGGCCAACGGATGAGTTACGTAGCGGACTTTTGTCCGTCAACGGAGTGGGGCCTGAGACCGCGGATGATATCCTGTTATATGCCTTTGATCGTCCGGTGTTTGTCATTGATGCCTATACTCGACGTCTGTTTAAACGCTTGCAACTCATTCAGGGTGAAGAACACTACGAAGAACTCAGAAGCCTGTTTGAAACCGGACTTAAAGCTAGCGAGAATCGGGTACAGCTCTTTAATGAGTACCATGCCCTGATCGTGATTCATGCCAAGGACTACTGTAAAACAAAACCGGTTTGTGGAGAGTGTTGTTTGTCAGGAATGTGTCCTGGTGCGGAAGGATAAGAACTCAGGCCGAGTCTCGCAATTGATGTTTGGAACGAAGCGCGAAGGGTTTAAGCGCTTCCGGCAACTCAATGTGTTCGCTTAAGAGTACAACAACCTTGTCATTCCCTGTTTGGATGATCTCTTTAAGATCTTGCACGATGTGTTGATCTTCAAATGCAGCTTGAAAATCCTGCAGTACATAAACCCCAAAGTGACGACTGATTGCAATATGGGCGAGGATTTCTGCTGGTGTGGTGGTACGGGGGATTTCAATATGGGAGGCACCGAAGCGGTACATGCCCTTGCCAGGCAGCGAGTGGTAATAGGCCTTGTTACTGAAGCGACTGAGCTGGCCAATAAGATCTTCGACACGATGGGTATCATCAGTCTCGATGGTCACGAGACGGTATGAGGCATCAAACATTTTGTCCAGTTGATCCAGATAGTCCATGGCACCGCTTTCCTTTTTCGCGTCTCTGGATTGTAACGATTCTGGATACAAAACGTCCAGAAGATTCAGACTGGGATTCTGACTTTTTCTGGCTTAGCCGGATTCGGGCAAAAAGGGAGTGGTGGGATCGCTGCTACTGACAGCCGAAAATTTCGGATCCGAATAGAAACGGACCTGATTTCGGCCAGCATCCTTGGCCTCGTAAAGGGCAGAATCGGCCTTATCGAACAGGCGTTTGATATCGTCCCGGCTTTTAAGACTTGCCACACCAAAACTTGCAGTCACGGCAATCTCTTGCCGATCATAGAGGAAAGGGTAGGCCTCAATAGCACAACGCAGACGCTCGGCAATGCGTTTGGCCCCTTCGGTATCGGTGCCTGACAGAATCAGGACAAACTCTTCACCACCATAGCGAAACAGGATGTCACTGCCACGGACTGTTTCATCAATACAGGTCACCATTGTCTTGAGGATGTAATCACCTGCTGAGTGGCCAAAATTGTCATTAATATCCTTAAACCGATCCAGATCCAGGATCACAACGGACAGGGGCAGACGATGACGGTGGGCCAGTTCAATTTCACGTTGTAGGGTCTTGTCCAGCGCGGCCCGGTTGTTTGCACCTGTTAATGGGTCCATATGGGCCGCTTTCACTGCCTTCTGGTACAGAATGGCATTACGCAGTGGATAGATCAGCTGGCATAACAGGGTTTCCGTGGTGGCCAGTTCTTCTTCAGAAAACGGCGATTTACGGGAAAAATTGATCACCCCAAGTAATTCTTCACACAGGCGCAGGCGATAAAAGCAGCGATGCCGAGATTGATTACCAAATTTCAGGTCAATCTCGAGCGGCTGGTACTCAAAATGCACCCCATCAAAGCTAATAATCTCCTTGGCTGCGGACAAAAAGTATTCCAGCACATTCGGGATTTCCAGAGAGGTTTGCAGCAGGCCCGCCAGTTTTAGCGTGCGCTGCATCTCAATGGCATTGATATCCTGAGCAGCCTCGTCCGTCGTGGCAAGAGATTCCTTGGTGTTATTAATAGGTGTTGCCATACTTTGCTTAATCAATTCCGTCGTTAATCGATGTCCAAAATATGCGAATTCCATGCCACACGGGGTAGATTAAAAGTGTTAAAAATTTGTCACACAAAATCAAACGCTTGCATTTGCATCTGACTGGAGTCATGGCATATAGTCAATTAATTGTCACTCTGGAATTCGGGGTATCGTGTTAAATGACGTTACAGGCCAGGAAGAACAGGCCGAAATTCCTGTAATAACGTTAGACTAAATAGTAAGCAGATGGAAAAGGTGGAGAGAGGCAAATGCGGCACCATACAATTATTCAGCAAATATCAATCAGTCTGTTATTGCTCCAGGTTTGTCAGGGTGTTATTGCCGCCTCTGCGGAAGGGCAGCTGGGTGAGGGCATGGTCAATCCAGGCTATCACGAACAGCCCAGCTGGTTTAAATCCTCCTTCATGGACTTCAAGGACGATATCGAGGAAGCCGCCGCTAAGGAAAAAAGGCTTATTCTTTACTTTTATCAGGATGGTTGCCCTTATTGTTCCAAGTTGCTGCGTGATAATTTTGGCCAGCGCCGCATTGCCAAAAAGACCCGCCAGCACTTTGATGTTATCGCCATCAATATGTGGGGCGATCGCGATATCACCTGGGTTGATGGTACCGGTGCCCGTGAAAAGCTCTTCGCTGCTCGCATGAAGGTCATGTTTACACCCACCATGTTGTTCCTGGATGAAAAGGGCAATATCGCACTGCGGGTTAATGGCTACTACGCACCGGATAAGTTTGATGCCGCCCTGGACTATGTTCGCCTGCACCAGGAAAAGAAGATTGCCTTTCGGGAATTTTACCAGCAACGTAATCCCATTAAGGCCAGTGGCAAACTGCATTCTCAACCCTTTCTGGAAAAACCACCCTATAACCTTGTAAATCTGACCGATAAAAACGATAAACCCATTCTGGTTCTGTTCGAACAACATCAGTGTAAGGAGTGTGATGAGTTGCATAAGGATATCTTCAAACGTGAAGACACCCTGTTACAACTGGATGGCTTCAATGTCATTCGGCTGGATATGTGGTCAGATGAAAAACTGGTGGTCTTTGATGGTAGACGGACTACGGCAAGAAAATGGGCCAAAGACCTGAAGGTTCAGTATGCCCCAAGTATGGTGTTTTTTGATCCGCGAGGTAAAGAGGTGATTCGAACCGAGGCTTATTTAAAATCTTTCCATTTACAGTCGGTGATGGATTATGTGGCGACTGGGGCCTACCGAGGACAGCCGAGTTTTCAGCGGTTTATTTCAGATCGGGCAGATCGCCTGGAGAAGCAGGGAGTCCATGTTGATCTTATGAAATAGACTGGATGGCGGGTGATTTGGTCAGTTCTCAGCTGATTTTCCCCTAAAAAACAGAAGAATTTACATATTTTTGCATTGTTTGAAGTGCTGTTCAGTAACTTATTGAAAAACAATAAAAATATTTTCAATATAATGTCACAAAAAAATAAAGTCTTTTAAAGTTTGAACGATAAGGGTCTGCTGATATAGATATCAGTTGGCTCGGGGTCAGGACATTCCTTTATACCTCGTTGTCATGGAAGTTATCTCAAAATTACGAGGCTAGATACAAGGCATGTTTCAGAATATCAGGATTGGTTATCAAATCACTTTGGGGTTCACACTGGTTCTGTTACTGACCATTGCACTCATCACACCGATTACACTCAACAAAATTGAATCCATTATCAATAGCGCGGAGCAGCGTGAGTTGAATGGTCTGTATGAGAACGCCCTGGCGCAAGTTTCTCAGGAAGGTCGTATGGCTGAGGCCATGAGTGCCCTGGTAGCCAATATTCCCGAGGTGCATACTGCCTTTGCTAAAGATAATCGTGAGGGACTTAATGCCATTCTGGTATCGTCATTCAAGGTAATGAAAGAGCAGTATGGTGTAAGGCAGTTTCAGTTTCATACACCACCCGCAATATCATATTCAAGAATCCACAAAACCCAAAAGTTTGGAGACGATCTGTCTTCGTTCCGCAAAACGGTAGTAAAGACCAATACGGAAAAAACTCCAGTGCGTGGTGTAGAGATTGGTGTAGCCGGCCTCGGTGTGCGTGGCATGGTACCCGTTTTTCATGAAGGAGAGCATGTTGGCTCAGTGGAATTTGGTATGTCATTTGGACAGCAGTTTTTTGATGCGTTTAAGAAAAATTATAATGTTGATATTGGCCTGCATCTTGTTAGAGAGGGTGTGTTTAAGAAGTTCGCTTCGACTATCAAGGACACAGATATGTTAACGGCACAGGACCTGCAGGATGGAGTGGCAGGTGAAACTGTGATTCGTTATGCCAGTTTACATGATACCCCTGTTACAGTTTATGGTCGGTCGATAAATGATTTTTCCGGAAACCCAATAGGCGTGCTGGAAATTGTCATGGATCGAACGGAGTATCTTGCTGCGTTGGCCAGTGCCAGAAATATTGCGCTTATGGTGGGACTAGGTGCCATCATCATCGGCCTGCTTATCGCGGCTTTTATTACCCGGGGCATCACCAAACCTTTAAACCAGGCAGCTTCAGCCATGGAAGATATTGCGGAAGGTGAAGGTGATTTGACGCTTCGGTTAACCGAACAGGGTAAAAATGAAATATCCATGCTGGCCCGCTCCTTTAACAAGTTTGCAGAAAAGGTTCATGGTCTGGTTACAGATGTAGCTAGACATACTGAAGAGGTGGCAGCTGCATCGGAAGAGATGTCAAATATTACCAGTATTACAAATACTGGAGTAAATAAACAACGACATGAGATCGATCAGGTTGCCAGCGCCATGAATGAAATGACAGCCACGGTACAGGAGGTTGCCAAACACGCAACGGAAGCCTCACAGTCAGCAAGTAATGCCGATACTGAATCAGAAAATGGTAAACGGGTTGTCATGGTAACCATTGAAACAATTAATTCTTTGGCAAGTGAAGTTGGCTCAGCGGGTGAAGTGATCAAGCTGCTTAAATCTCAGTCTGAAAATATCGGTAGTGTACTGGATGTTATTAAGGAAATTGCCGAACAGACTAACCTGCTGGCCCTGAATGCGGCCATTGAAGCAGCAAGAGCCGGTGAACAGGGTCGAGGTTTTGCGGTTGTAGCTGACGAAGTTCGTACCCTGGCATCTCGTACTCAGCAGTCCACCCAGGAAATTGAGACCATGATCGATCAACTGCAAAGCGGCGCAAGCAATGCGGTAGAAGCCATGGCAAAAGGAAATGAAGCCGCTCAGGCAAGCGTAGAGCAGGCAGCAGAGGCAGGTAGTTCACTGGAAAAAATCACTGCCGCTGTTGCCAATATCAGTGACATGAATACCCAGATCGCCAGTGCAGCCGAGGAACAGAGTGCCGTGGCAGAAGAGATAAACCGGAACGTTGTTAATATCAATACGATGGCTGAAGATGTGACCCATGGTGCCGAACAGACGGCAACTTCCAGTCAGGCACTGGCAGAGCTTGCATTGCAGCTTCAGGGGCTTGTCAGACAATTTAAAATTTAAGAGAAGATTTAAAAAGGGTAGGAAAGTTAAAGCCCGGACTGTTGTTAAATTAATCTTTTACCTTTCCGCAGAAGGGTCGTCCTGGCCCTCTGCCAGGGTGGGGTGATCAGATGGGTTCTTGGCATTATCTTTTTAGTTTGAATCGCTATCGCGATGATGATCTAAATCCGTTCTCGAACGGATGGTCGAGATACTTTTTTAAGGACAAAAAAGTATCCAAAAAGTCCTCCTCCTGAGATGGCGCAGACGTGTGCTTGGGTTTTGGTTTTTTGTTGAGCATTGGCAGAAGGGGCATCCCAGCCCCTCTGCCAATGCGGCCGCATCCCTGCGGCCACCTATCTATATTTTAAAAAACCAAAACCCAAACACGCGCCATCAAAGTCGGCACTAAACCCGAAGCGAATTGGCTGTCTTGATTAAATTAATAGGAGAGGGGAGATTATTCGTGGTCTGTCCCTGATTATTTATTTCACTTGATTATTTATTTCACTGGCCGGTTTATCTGATGTTGTCATCAGTTTCAGGGCTTCCAGTTTAAACTCTTTCGTGTACGTTTTGTATGGCTTACGTTTACCTGTTCTGCTCATTGAGACACTCCTTTTGGGTAGCGCTTGCTACCGATTAAAAGTGTCCGTTAAACCGGGGGAGGTTCAATCTGACCCCATGATCGCTTACCTAAGTATTTCATCTTCTCTAATTTTCACTTCTAAAATTATAGACGCATGTTTTTTATCGTCTAATAAAACTAAAATACGATACTTAGAAGAAAATGCTGTTTGTAAACCCCAAGGGATCACCTCATAACTTTTATTAATTTTAAACGCCATACCTTTTTTTATCTTCTCGAATTCTGCTTTCCCAGATTTATAGAAATGATCGTAATATGACTGGACTTCTCTCTCTCTAATTAAATACCGATTGTATTTATACCCTTCGCTACCAATAATGTTTCTTTTTAGATTACTTGTATACAGCATTGGCGTTTTAAAGACTACTGTCTTTCCAAGTAGTTCATACTTAGAATCGTATTCAATACTTCTTCCACACCCCATTAGAGAAAATAGAAGTAAAACTAAAATTAATATTTTCACAAACCTTTCCATACGCCTAACAGTGTCTTAAACAGATTCCGTAATTTACCGTAATAGGCAGATTCCACCTATTTCCCATATAAAGACATAATAGGGATAAGACTACTCTTGCCTGTGTTGTGGTGCAACGGGTTGATTGGGGTGGGGGTTGTGGTTGGTGTTTTTATGAACAACGACACATTACTAAAACTTACAGGTTTTTAAACAAGGTTGCTAATTCGCTGTGGGGTTGCCCCCTTTGATGGCGCGTGTTTGGGTTTTTGTTTTTTAAAATATAGATAGGGGGCGACAGGGATGTCGCCGCATTGGCAGAGGGGCTGGGATGCCCCTTCTGCCAATGCTCAACAAAAAACCAAAACCCGAACACATGTTTGCGCCATCTTAGGGGGAGCACTTTTTGGGAACTTTTTTGTGCTGAAAAAAGTTCCTCGTCTGTCAGGACGAGACCTGACTTAGATCCAGCTCGACGATAGTCGATTCAAATTAAAAGGTAATAACAACCAGCCCCTCACCCTAGCCCTCTCCCCAAGGGAGAGGGAACCAATTTAGAGGGAACCAATTTAGAGACTAAACTGCTTCCCAGTTTCACCCTTCGAATCCGCCCCAAGCAAATAAACAAACCCACCAACAACATCCACAGCCTTCGCCCAGTTAGCAGGATCCACCCCCGGAAACACCTTAACCCAAAACGGCGTATGCACTTCCCCCGGATCAATACTATTCACTCGAATATTGGTATTGTTCTCAACTTCATCGGCAAGTATCTGCATCATATTCTCAATTGCCGCATTGGCGATGCCGTAGGCTCCCCAGTAGGCTTTGCCATGACGACCCATACTGGCAGTGGTAAACACAACCGATGCATCTTCGGATTTTTTTAACAGCGGCATACAGGCGCGTGTTAATAAAAAAGGCGCTGTGAGGTTGATTTGCATGGACTTGTTCCACTCTTCGAGGTTGTATTGCTCGATGGGGGAGCGGTTACCTAGAAATGCGGCGCAGTGTAGTAGGCCATCCAGTCTGCCGAATTCTTTTTCGATGGTGTCGATGATGATGTTGTAATCGGCGGGTGTGGCTCCGGCCAGATCTGCCGGGATGATGGCGGCCTGGGGGTGACCGGCCTGTTCTATTTCGTCATAGAGTTTTTCCAGTTTGGGAATGGATTTGTCGAGCAGGATGACGGTGGCACCACTGGCTGCGCAGGTTTTGCTGACTTCACTGCCAATACCTCCGGTGGCACCGGTGATGAGGATGATACGATCTTTGAGAATATCTTGTGCGGGCTGGTATTGCTTTATGTTGGTCACGTTTGGGTCCTGCTTTAGCCGGTGGTTTGCTCCGGTTTAAGTTTATCGATGAGCTGGTGGGCACATTCTAACCCACTTCGTACTGCACCTTCGAGGGTGGCGGGGTATCCAGTGTTGGTATAGTCACCAGCCAGCCATAAACCTTCAACGGGGGTGGTGTTGTCGGGGCGGTTTTCATTGATGTCGGGCGAGCAGTGGAAGGTGGCGCGCTTTTCTCTAATGACCATGGAGGTCTCTGGTGCAGGCCAGTCAGGATAAAGCAGGGACAGTTCTTTGCTGATCTGTTCGATAAGCTGCTCATTATCGAGTTCCATGTGTGGCCCTTCGCTACTGATGACCACGGCCATCAGACCATCCTGACCATAGATACTACGGTCAAACAGCCATTGGGCATAGCCGCCGAGGATACCTATCATCGGACTCCCTGTACTGACTTCGGGGGGATATTGTAAATAAATCGTGCAGATCGGTTGGTAGTGATAGCTTGCCAGTTGTTGTTCCAGTTGCTTGAGATCGGGTTGATCACTGATCAGTCTGTGGCAGGCCGAAGGTGATGTGGCCAGGATAATATGATCGGCATCGACCATTTGATCATCGATCATCATGCCATAGAGTTTACCTTTGTCGATCTCCAGATGGGTAATCCGTTGGCCAAGCTTGATGGTGTTATTGTTTTTCTCGATAAAATCAGTAGCGGGGTCTGGTAACAGTTTACCTAAGTTGTCTTTGGCAAACAGTAGATCTGAATCCTGTTGGTGATTTCGAAAACAATCGTGCAACACTCTAAGAAAGACCGAGGCAGAGGCCTGGGCTACTGGGGTATTCATAATAGCGATACATAATGGCCCCCAGAATTTTTCTACCAGGCTTTTTGGCTGCCGGTATCGATACATCAGTTCAGCTACTGAGATATCACCCTTGAACTTAAACCCATGCATAAACAGACGGGTGCCAAATTGCAGGGCCCGGATACGTTCTATTAAACTGAAACCTCGACAGCTCAGCAGGGCCATCAGTAAATGCATGGGAGCAGGGAGTCTGGAGGCTTTGAGTTTGATTGTTTGCCGTTTTAATGGACTTCGAATGGTCAGATCCAGTGGCTGGCGCAGGAATTTTTCTTCAAGATTGACGCCGAGTGATTCTATTAATGTCAGGGTATCCTTGTATGCACCAATCAACAGGTGCTGGCCATTGTCGACACCCTGTTCATTGAAAGGTACCCGACGGGCACGCCCACCCAGCTGTCGTGCCGCTTCATAGAGGGTGACTTTGAATTCACTATGACGCGACAATTCCACGGCAGCGGCCAGCCCGGCCCAGCCACCACCGATGATAATGACACGTTGTTTTTTTATTTCTATTTTGGATTCTGTCGCAGCCATTTTTTATACCGGCGTTTTTCCTGACGTAAGGTCTTCCAGGTCAGCCATACCTTTCTAATAGGTGTTAATTTAATACGATGTTCCAGTACACGACAACCATCTGTCTCGATCTCATTGAGTGTCTCGAGATAAATCCTTGCCATGGCCAGTGCGGCCCGTTGGGCATAACGGTCAACATCGGGGATCTCAGACAGGGCTTTGTCATAGTAGTCACGGGCACGTTTGATCTGAAACTTTATTAAGGCAACAAAGGCTTCATTATTTTGATGTTGGAGAATAGTTTTATCATCCACATTGAATTCGGCCAGCTCATCCTGTGGCAGGTAAATACGGTTTCGAGTTGAGTCTTCGTAGACATCACGCACGATATTGGTGAGCTGGAAGGCCATGCCCAGGTCATGGGCAAATTTTCGAGTTTGTCGATCCTGATAACCAAAGATCTCTATGGATAACAGGCCAACCACACTGGCGACACGATGACAATAGAGGCTGAGATCTTTAAAGCTGTCATAACGGTTTTGCAATAAATCCATTTCCATGCCATCGATGATTTCTTCAAACTGTTCCTGAGGTAGATTGAAATCCTGAATGACGGCTTGCAGGGCGCGTGTCACCGGGTGTTGTGGATGACCATCAAATAGTGCCTGTATTTCATTACGCCACCAGTGCAGTTTGGTTTGTTTGATATGTACTTCGGTCTGGGCATCAACCACATCATCGACTTCACGGCAGAAGGCATACAGGGCAATGATGGCCTTGCGCTTTTGCTCGGGCAAAAACAGGAAGCTGTAATAAAAACTGGAGCCACTACTGGCGGCCTTTTCCTGGCAATAATTGTCGGGGGTCATGGTATCAGACGAGTATAGGCGGATTATTTTGCTATTGTGGCTTGAAAGAGCATATTTAACCAGTCGAGTTTATTGAGTCTGGGGCGTGCAAAGACATTGCTTTTACTATTGAGTAACTTTTTACAAACTGTCAGGCCACCGGCAACAACCATGCGAAGTTCAAACCCCATGCGACCAGGCAGTATTGTACCCAATCGTTTACCGGATAATAGCATTTCCCTGGCACGAGTGATCTGGAATTGCATCAGGTTTTGCATGGCATTATCCGATTCCAGTTTTTTAAAGTGTTGTTCTGAGATACCATAAGACAGCATTTCATCCTGCGGAATATAAATGCGGTCATTCTCATGATAGTCCTGTTCAAGATCCTGATAGAAATTGATGAGCTGCAGGGCGGTGCAGATATTGTCTGAATACTTAAGACTTTCTGCACTAACTTTCCTGTTGAGATGCACCAGTAGTCGGCCAATAGGATTGGCGGAATGCTGGCAATAAAATAGCAATTCATCAAAATGGGTATACCGCTTTTTTGTGACATCCATTTTAAAAGCCGTTAGCAGATCATGAAACAGTTGTACGGGTAAATCATGCTGTTGGCTTATAGCTTGTAGTGCGATAAAAACCGGATCTTCACTTTTTTGCATGTTTTCCAGTTGTTGGCCATAGGCATCCAGTTCCGCGAGTCGTTGCTCTGCAGGGGCATTGCCTTCATCGGCTATATCATCGGCGGTTCTGGCAAAGGCATAGATAACGGCGATAGGTCTGCGTAAGTGTGCAGGCAGGAACCATGAGGCAACGGGGAAATTCTCATAATGACTGCGCACCATATGTTCGCAATACTGGATCGCATTTTCCTGTTTGTTATCTTGCAAGATGCCTTTCCTGTGTTATGGTTAAATGCAAATAAAACATCTTCAGGAGTTTGTTCAGGATGCGTGAGATGAGAATCAACTTCAAAAATCTACTATTTGGTTTGATCGTGGGGCTTTGTCTGGGGCTGTGGTTTGGTGTCAATATTGGCAAGGGCCGTAGCGTCATTGCCAATCCATTTGCACAGCAAAATTTTACCGATAAAGTGAAGAGCAAGGTAGGCCAGAGTGTTGAGCGCATTGGTAAGGAAATCAAGGGCCAGTAATTTCTAGCTATCTTCTAGTTCAAACTGCAGGGCATCAAGCTGCCTGGGTGCTGTTTCTATCTTTTGTGGTTGTTCCACCTCTTTACCGGTACTGATACCCATTTCCTTAAATTTGCGTGCGCTGGGCAGGATGCGGGTGTCGAAGGATCCCACGCTGTTGTTATAGTGCTTCACGCTGCTTTCCAGGCTTTTACCCAGTTTGTTGAGATGATCGGTGTAGGTCATCAGGCGTTGATAGAGTTGTTCACCGGTCTGCTTAATGTGTTCGGCGTTTTCTGCCAGTTGTTCCTGACGCCAGCCATAGGCTACGGCCCGTAACAGGGCAACAAAACTGGTGGGTGTGGCAAGGATGACCTGTTTACTCAGGGCCTCTTCCAGCAGGGAGCGATCCACATCGAGTGCTGCGCCAAGGAACTGTTCACCGGGGATAAACAGCACCACGAACTCTGGTGCATTACTGAACTGTTTCCAGTAACTTTTATCGGCCAGTTCATTGATGCGTTTTTTAACATTGCGGGCATGGCGTACCAGTTCGGCCTGCTTGCTCGCATCGTCATTGGCTTCGATGGCATTTAAATAGGCGTCCAATGGGGTTTTGACATCGACCACGATCTCTCGTTTATCCGGCATACGAATGATCATATCGGGACGCAGGCGACCATCTTCGGTTTTAATATTTTCCTGTTCGTAAAAATCACAGTATTCCACCATTCCAGCCAGTTCGGCGAGGCGCTTGAGTGTCAGTTCACCCCATTGGCCTCGTACCTCTGGACGGCGCAGGGCCTGTACCAGATTACGGGTTTCTCCCTGCAGGGATTCCTGCATGCGGGTCATGTTTTCTAGATGGGCATGGAGGGTACCGAAGGCCTCTTTACGTTCTTTTTCGATGCTATGGATTTGTTGTTCGGTTTTATCCAGTGCTTCTTTGATGGGCTTGACCAGGTTCTCGATGGCCTTTTCTTTTTGTTGCAGGTCGCTGTCGGCCTTTTCCTTAAACTGTTTCAGATTCTGTTCGGCCAGCTTGAGGAATTCCTCGCTATTGTGCTTGAGGGCCTGGCTGGAGAGATGGCTGAAGGTCTGGGCGAACTGTTCTTTGGCCTCATTGAGGGCCGTCAGTTTTTCCTCGTTGCTCCGGCGCTCAAGCTCCAGGGTGGTGGTCAGCTGGGTATTTTCCAGACGGAGCCTGGCCAGTTTTTGCTGCAAAAACAGGAAGCTAAGTAGTGCACCTAAGAAAACGGCGGCAAGCGATATGACCAGATAGATGAGTTCTTGAGACATGGCCTGAGTATACAGGAGTGGAAATTAATTTTTACCATCGAGATGCCAAGGTGTTAGAAAATGAATACCCCCTCCTTGCAGGAGGGGGCCAGGGGGTGGTGATCAATAATATGATTTTATCACCCCACCCTAACCCTCCCCTGTAAGGGGAGGGGCTATTTTATCCATTCGAGGATCTCGGCAGGGCTATGGATACGCCCATCGGCGGGCCAGCTGTCAGGGTCATCTGCCTCGGACAGATAACCAAACATGGCGATCAGGGTGGTCATTCCCGCCCGGTGTCCGGCCACGATGTCCCGTTCGGCGTCTCCTATATATATGCATTGTTCGGCCTCACTCCCAGCCAGCTTACAGGCATGTAGCAGGGGGGCAGGGTGGGGTTTGCGCTCCGGCAGGCTGTCACCGCTGATAACACAGACGGCACGGTGTTTGACATTCAGTGCCTCCAGCAGGGGCTCGGTAAGCCAGCCCGGTTTGTTAGTGACCACCCCCCAGTTCAGGTGGCGGGATTCGATCTCATCGAGAATCGCATCCATGCCGGGGAACAGGGTGGTATGGGTATTCAGGTTGGCTTCATAGAGCTCAAGGTATTCCTTACGCAGTTCATCAAAGCCTTCATCTTCGGGTTCTATCTGGAAGCCCACTTTCAAAAGGGCGATGGAGCCGTGGGAGGCTGCAGGACGAATTTCTTCCAGAGGCATTTCTGGCAGACCACGCTGGGTGCGTTGCAGGTTCAGGGCATAGGCCAGATCTGGCGCAGTATCCGCCAGGGTGCCGTCGAGATCAAACAGGACCGTGTTTATTTTAGTCAAGGTTTGAATCAGGCCGGTTTCTGGCAATGCATCAGGTAATTCACATCCACGTCATAACCCAGGCTGTATTTGCGGGTCAGTGGGTTGTAGCTCATACCGGTCAGTTCACGCAGGCTAAGCTCGGCCTCACGGATCCAGCCTTCCAGCTCTGAGGGCTTAATGAACTTGCTGTATTCATGGGTCCCCTTGGGCAGCATCTTCATCAGGTATTCCGCCCCGATTATGGCAAACAGGTAGGACTTGGGATTGCGGTTGATGGTGGAAAAAAACACATGGCCACCGGGTTTGACCAGGTCGGCACAGGCCTTGATGACCGAGGCAGGGTCAGGGACATGTTCCAGCATCTCCAGGCAGGTGACCACATCAAACTGTTCGGGTTTTTCAGCCGCCAGTTCTTCGGCAGTACCCTGACGGTAATCCACTTCGACACCGGATTCCAGTTTGTGCAACTGTGCAACCGATAGTGGTGCCTTGCCCATGTCGATACCAGTCACGACAGCACCACGCTGGGCCATGCTTTCTGACAGGATGCCACCGCCACAGCCCACATCGGCCACAATTTTATCTTTCAGCCCGACACGGCGATCAATGTAATCCAGCCTGAGTGGATTAATTTCGTGCAGGGGTTTGAATTCACTGTTGGGATCCCACCAGCGTGAGGCCAGGGCCTCGAATTTGGCCACTTCGGCCGGGTCGAAATTGAGTGTATCGGTAGTCATGGATGAAGCTTACCTTAGCAGACGATAGACAGAAAGATGGGAGGGTAAAATTATTCGGCCAGTTTGTGATACCACTGATTGGCCTTGTCCAGGATGGCCTCGGTATCCAGGGTGGTGAGTTCCCGGTCTTTGAGGACATGTTTGCCGGCGACCCATACATTCGTCACTCTGTCTCGTCCGGTGGAATAGACCAGTTGTGATATGGGCTCATATAAAGGTGTGGTCTCAATACCCGACATGTCCACGGCAATGATGTCCGCCGCCTTACCGACTTCTAATGAACCGGTCTCCTCATCCAAACCCAGGGCCTTGGCTCCATTAATGGTGGCCATGCGCAATACCTCTTCGGCAGGGACCGCACTGGCATCGCCTGCCACGGCCTTGGCGAGCAGGGCGGCGGTGCGCATTTCACCAAACATATCCAGATCATTATTACTGGCCGCACCGTCGGTACCCAGAGCTACGTTGATGCCAGATTTAATCAGTTTATCCAATGGGCAAAAGCCACTGGCCAGTTTCAGGTTGGACTCAGGACAGTGAACCACATGGGCGCCACTATCGGCATAACGGGTAATTTCCTCATCGGTTAGCTGGGTCATGTGTACGCTGACCAGGTGAGGGGTCAGCAAACCAAGGTTTTCCAGCCGTTGCAGAGGACGTATCTGGTATTCCTTTTCTGCTTCTTCCACCTCATGGGCTGTTTCATGGACATGGATGTGAACAGGGATATCCAGCTCTTCTGCCAGGGTACGAATCTTTTCCAGTGGGGCATCGGCCACGGTGTAAGGGGCATGGGGGGCAAAGGCTGTCTTGATGAGGGAGTTGTTCCTGAGTTCATCATGCAGTTGGATGCCCTTACTGAGATATTCATCGGCATCCTGAGCCCAGGCGGAGGGAAAGTTAATGACTATGAGCCCAACCACGGCCCGCATACCGGCATGTTCTGCCGCCCGAGCGGTCTCTTCCGGGTAGAAATACATGTCATTGAAACAGGTAGTACCACCCCGCAGCATCTCGGCACAGGCCAGCAGGCTACCATCATAAACAAACTCGGCATCGACATATTTCTGTTCTGCTGGCCAGATATGTTCGTTGAGCCATTCCATCAATGGTAAATCATCGGCAATGCCTCGCATCAGGCTCATGGCGGCATGGCCGTGGGCATTAATCAGGCCGGGCATTAGAATTTGATTGTTTAAATCGATACGGTTGGTTGGCTGGTAGCGATCAGCTTTGGAAATAGGTAGCAGCTCTATGATGCGGCCTTCATGAACGGCAATGGCATAGTCCTGATAAATAAGGCCTTTGGGTTCAACCGGGATAATCCATTTAGCAGTAATAAGGGTATCGATTTGCATGGTCGCTAAGATACAAGGGAAAAGATTTCAGGGCAAATATTCACCATGAAAGCCTGTGAAAATAATCTCTTGTCCAGGTATGAGATTTTCGAGTATCTTGGCTGGCTATGAATAAACAACACGATACTATCCGTCCTATTGTTTGGCAGGATGACCACCTGGAGTTGCTGGATCAACGTATCCTGCCTGCAGAATATAAATTTATTTCCTATCATGATGTGCGTGATGTTGCCGATGCAATTCGCGATATGGTCGTGCGTGGTGCACCGGCGATTGGGATTACCGCTGCCTATGGCATTGTCCTTGCTGCACGAAACCGGTTTGCCAAGCAGGGTGATAACTGGTTAGCAGCTATACAGGAAGATTTTGATACCCTGGCTGCATCCCGCCCCACCGCCGTGAATCTGTTCTGGGCCATCGAACGCATGAAAAAAGTCTGCCAGGAGATTGATGGTAATCCAGAACCCAGGTTATTACAGGAAGCCCATGCTATTTTAGAAGAAGACATTGCCGCCAATCATAAAATGGGTGAACTGGGGGCGTCTCTCATTGAACAGGGTTCAGGTGTTTTGACCCATTGCAACGCCGGTGCCCTGGCTACAGGTGGTTATGGTACAGCGCTTGGCGTGATTCGCAGCGCCTATGCACAGGGAAAAATTACTGAAGTCCATGCCGATGAAACCCGTCCCTGGATGCAAGGCTCGAGGTTAACTGCATGGGAACTTATCAAAGATGGTATTCCTGTGACACTGAATACTGATGGGGCTGCGGCCTGGCTGATGAAACAGGGTAAGGTACAGTGGGTAATAGTCGGTTCAGATCGAATTGCTGCTAATGGGGATGTTGCCAACAAGATTGGCACCTATAATTTAGCCGTATTAGCAAAATACCATGGGGTAAAATTTATGGTGGCAGCACCGACCTCAACTATTGATATGAGTGTTGCGAGTGGTGACCATATACCCATCGAAACTCGAGACTCGAATGAAATATTAAATTTAGGCGGTAGAAGATTGGCCGCAGAAGGTGGTTCAGCCTGGAATCCTGTATTTGATGTGACACCGGCTAGCTTAGTGACTGCTATAGTGACAGAGAAAGGTGTTGTAGAACTACAAGATAACAATGAGTTACGTAAATTAATGTTAAATTGATTAATATAGTATTGCCGACTATGATTGCCTTAATGTCGAATAGGTAACGTCTTTGAGCATTTAAATAATAAATAGTAATTACCGAGAAAATTAGATTTTTTATGCCTAAAAATAATATAGATAACTCTAAACAACCAGCAAATTACCAGGTTCTAATTCCACAGGAACTATATGGAGGCCGCCAGGAGGATGAAATTAGTCTGGTTGAAATATTTCTAATGTTATGGGACAAAAAAATTTGGATAGCTGGGATAACAGGAATAGTTACGGTTCTATCAATTTTTTATGCCTTGTCATTGACACCAGTATATGAATCTAAGGCCTATTTCTTACCACCACATTCAGATGATATAGACTTGTTAAATTTGTTTACTGTAAATGTAGAGAGTGAAAGCGGCCAGCAAACATCTTATTCTCCAGAAAGTGTTTTTGCACTAGTTACGAAGAACATGATGTTGAGAAAGTATCAGTGGGGTTTTTTTGAGAAAAATAATTTATATTCTGTGTACGAGCAAAACTCTGTTGGTAAGGAGAATTCTAGAGATGTATTTAATGATACATTTAGACAAGATATGAGTTTTAAAAGTAAAGATGGGGAAGCTACATTACTTTTTCGCTATACAAATAAGGAAGAAACAGTAAATCTATTAAACCAGTTTATAGAATATGTTCATCAGGAAACAGTCAATGAACTTGTTAGCGATATTAAGGGAAAAATTGCATATGAAAAACAGACAATTGAACAGAAAATCTCACACTTAAAAGAAAATGCTTTGTTGTCAAAAAAGGAAAAGATTCAAAAAATAAGAGAACAGCTTGCTATAGCACGTAAGCTGAATATACAAGATAGCAAACTTCCAGATGGAGCGCTAAAACTAGAAGGTGACAAGGAGCCACCATCACACTATCTTGAAGGTTCAAAGGCTTTACAGGTCAAACTAAACTCAATAAGTAAACAAAGCATCGGTAGTTTGTATATCCCGGGACTGCGTCAACTACAGTCAAGGTTAGCAGTACTTGATAGACTACAGGTCGAATCGGAAAGAGTTAGGCTATTTCAAATTGATCAGGCCCCTATACTTCCACGTTCCCCAATAAAACCAAGGAAACGACTGATCGTAATGGTTGGCTTTATATTTGGTGGGATACTAAGTATTTTTATCATTTTCATGTGGAATTTTTATCAGAAAAACAAGGAATTATTACTTAAGCATCAGGAGCTCTAGATATAAAAAGGGCTATTGGTATTATGACAAAATTCATGAGCATGGGGGGATTTTATATAACTATGCCTTTGGGAAATTTTGTGATCATGCTTAAGCCAGTTTTGATATAGATGAAGCCCTTTTCAGTGGATGCAGTATACTTGACTGCATGATACAATAGCCCTCCAGAAGTGCCTTAATTAACTGTCAAAGGAAATCACCCATCTGTGACTGAATTCGCCAAGGAAATCCTCCCGGTAAATATCGAAGAGGAGATGAAGCAATCCTACCTGGATTACGCCATGAGCGTAATTGTGGGGCGTGCTCTACCAGATGTCCGTGATGGTCTCAAACCGGTTCATCGCCGTGTGCTCTTTGCCATGCGTGAGCTGGGCAATGACTACAACAAACCCTATAAGAAATCGGCCCGTGTTGTCGGGGATGTGATTGGTAAATATCATCCTCATGGTGATACCGCTGTGTATGACACTATCGTGCGTATGGCCCAGCCATTCTCCCTGCGTTATATGCTGGTGGATGGTCAGGGTAACTTTGGATCTGTCGATGGTGACTCTCCTGCGGCCATGCGTTATACCGAAGTGCGTATGGCGAAGATTGCCCACGAGATACTGGCAGATATTGATAAAGAAACGGTCGATTTTGTCCCTAATTATGATGAATCTGAACATGAGCCTGAGGTCCTGCCGGCCCGTATCCCAAATCTGCTGGTCAATGGCTCTGCAGGTATTGCGGTGGGCATGGCCACCAACATACCGCCTCACAATCTGAACGAAGTGACCAATGCCTGTCTGGCCCTGATCGATAATCCTGAGATCAGTATTATTGATCTGATGCAACACCTGCCGGGTCCGGATTTTCCAACCGCCGGTATTATTAATGGTGCCCGTGGTATTGCCGAGGCCTATGCCACTGGTCGAGGTCGAATTTATGTACGAGCCCGGACAGAAATTGAAGAAAATCCAAAAACTGGCAAACAGACCATTATCGTCAACGAACTGCCTTACCAGGTAAACAAGGCACGCTTGTTGGAACGTATTGCTGAGCTGGTGAAAGAGAAAAAGATTGAAGGCATTACCGAGTTGCGTGATGAGTCTGATAAAGATGGTATGCGCATGGTAATTGAGCTGCGCCGAGGTGAAGTAGCTGAGGTGATGCTCAATAACCTTTATCAGCACACCCAGATGCAAAGTGTCTTCGGTATCAACATGGTGGCCCTGGTAGATGGTCAGCCACGCCTGTTGAACCTGAAGCAGATATTGGAAGCCTTTATTCGTCATCGCCGCGAAGTGGTGACCCGTCGTACCGTTTATGAACTTCGCAAGGCCCGCGAACGTGCCCATATTCGTGAAGGCCTGGCCGTTGCCCTGGCCAATATCGACCCCATTATTGCCCTGATCAAGGCGGCGCCGAATCCTGCTGAGGCAAAGACTCAGTTAATGGCCACAGGCTGGGAGCCCGGTATTGTGATAAAAATGCTGGAACGAGCAGGTGCTGAAGCCTCACGTCCCGATGGTTTGCCTAAATCTTTTGGAATGGTGGATGGCAAATACAGGCTATCTGCTGTGCAGGCCCAGGCCATTCTTGATATGCGCCTGCATCGCCTGACTGGTCTGGAGCAGGACAAGATAATAAAAGAATATGAAGAGCTACTGGTGACCATTGCCGATCTGCTCGACATTCTTGGTAACCATGAACGCCTCATGCAGGTCATCAAGGATGAACTGAAAGAGATCATGGAGCAGTACGGTGATGAACGTCGCACAGAAATTCGTTCCAGCCAGGAAGACCTGACTATCGAAGACCTGATCACCGAAGAAGATGTGGTGGTGACGCTTTCCCACGAAGGTTATGCCAAGGCCCAGCCGATTACGACCTATAGCGCCCAGCGTCGTGGTGGGCGAGGCAAGGCGGCGACATCTGTAAAAGATGAAGATTTTATCGATAAGCTGTTTATTGCTAATACCCATGACACCATTCTCTGTTTCTCAAGTCGTGGCAAGGTGTACTGGCTGAAAGTCTATGAGTTACCTCAGGCAGGGCGTACTGCACGCGGTAAACCCATTGTGAATCTCCTGCCTCTGGAAGAAGGTGAGCGGATCAATGCCATTTTACCGATTCGTGAATACGAAGAAGACCAGTTTATTTTCTTTGCCACGGCCAGTGGTACCGTTAAAAAGACACCATTAAAGGATTTCTCACGGCCCCGTTCTTCCGGCATTATTGCGATCGAGCTTCGAGCTGAAGATAAGCTGATCGGTGTCGAGCTGACGGACGGTAAAAAAGATGTCCTGCTGTTCAGTAGTGGTGGCAAGGCCATTCGTTTCAGTGAAGAGGACGTACGCCCGATGGGTCGTGCTTCCGTCGGTGTGCGCGGTATCAAACTCAAGACAGACAATGAAGTCATTTCCATGATCATCGTCGATGAAGGAAATGTCCTAACTGTTACCGAAAATGGTTTTGGTAAGCTGACACCAGTTGAGGATTACCCAGTTCACGGGCGTGGTGGTGTTGGGGTAATCTCTATTCAGACCACGGACAGAAATGGCGATGTCACAGGGGCTGAGCTGGTGAGTCCTGATGATGAGATCATGTTGATTACTACCAGTGGTACACTGGTACGTACCCGTGTCGATGAGATTTCCATTATGGGACGTAATACACAGGGTGTGAAACTGATTAGTCTTGGGGAAGATGAAAAGTTATCCGGTGTGGAAAGGATTGCCAATATCCACGAAGATGAATCCGAAGAGTAAGCGCTGCTTTATGTCATTTTAAGCTTGCCTGTGTCATACAGGTGAGTCGTATTTTTTCAGGAGTGTAGTCGAAATGTCACGAGTTTTTAATTTTAGTGCTGGCCCTGCCTGCCTGCCGCAGGCTGTGCTGGAGCGTGCCCGGGATGAAATGGTGGAATGGCAGGCTGCGGGTATGTCTGTCATGGAAATGAGCCACCGTGGCAAGGCCTTTATGTCTATTGCAGAAAAGGCCGAAGCGGACCTGCGTCAACTGATGGGGATCAGTTCCGATTACAGTGTTTTGTTTCTGCAGGGGGGCGCCAGTAGCCAGTTTGCCATGATCCCGGTTAACCTGTTACGCGGCAAAAGCACGGCCGACTATATCAATACCGGTGCCTGGTCCAAGAAGGCCATCGCTGAAGCCAAACGTTATTGCGATGTAAACGTTGCTGCCACCGATGAAGCGAATAACTTTACCGGTGTACCACCGCAAAGTGAATGGAATCTTAACAAGCACGCGGCCTATGTGCATTACACGCCTAATGAAACTATTGGTGGTGTGGAGTTTCCTTTTGTTCCCGAGACCGATGGTGTGCCCCTGGTGGCAGATATGTCCTCAACCATCTTGTCTCGTCCGATTGATGTATCCAAATATGGTCTGATCTACGCCGGTGCTCAGAAAAATATCGGCCCTGCAGGGCTTGCCGTGGTGATTGTGCGTAAGGATCTCATTGGTGAGGTTCTGGAAGATCAGCCCTCTATGTTTGATTACGCCATCCACGATAAAAACGATTCCATGTATAACACACCACCCACCTATGGTTGGTATCTGGCCGGGCTAGTGTTTGAATGGATCAAGTTGAAGGGTGGCGTTAAGGCCATGGCCGAGATCAATGAACGCAAGGCGAAAAAGCTTTACGATGCTATCGATGCATCTGACTTTTATGCCAACCCGGTGGTACCGGAATGTCGTTCCTGGATGAATGTGCCCTTTACCCTGGCCAATCCCGATCTGGATAAGACTTTCCTAGAAGAGGCCGAGAAAGTTGGACTGACAGCATTAAAGGGGCATCGTTCTGTCGGTGGTATGCGGGCCAGTATTTATAATGCTATGCCAGAAGAGGGTATTGATACTCTGGTTGGCTTTATGGCCGATTTTGAAAAGAAACATGCATAATAATTAAAGATTGGACGCGAAGGTATATCAGTTCTCATGATATGCCTTCGCGTTTTGCGTTTTGGAAATAAATTAAGGGTGGAGTTGGAATGCATAAGATTTTAACACTGAACAATATTTCGGTAGCGGGGCTGGAACGCCTGCCACGTGAGGGTTATGAAGTTGCTTCGGAGATTCAACATCCCGATGCGATATTGCTGCGTTCATTCAAAATGCACGACATGGATATCCCCGAGACTTTAAAGGCCGTGGGCCGTGCCGGTGCCGGTGTGAATAATATTCCCGTTGATAAAATGTCTGCCAAAGGCATCCCCGTCTTTAATGCACCCGGTGCCAATGCCAACGCGGTAAAAGAACTGGTGCTGGCCGGCATGTTACTGGGTTCACGTAATCTCTGTCAGGCCTGGGATTTTTCCCGTAACCTGGAAGGGACTGATGAAGAGATCAGTAAACAGGTCGAAGCAGGTAAAAAGAACTTTGGTGGATTTGAATTGCCGGGCCGTACGCTGGGCGTGATCGGTCTTGGTGCCATTGGCCGCTATGTTGCCAATGCCGCACTGGATTTGGGAATGAAGGTAATCGGTTATGACCCCGGTATTACGGTTGAAGGTGCCTGGCAGCTCTCTTCCGATGTGGAGAAAGCAGCCTCGGTAGATGATCTGGTCAGCAAAGTGGATTACATCACCTTCCATGTACCTCTGGTGGATGCCACGAAAAACATGCTTAATGCTGAACGTCTCAAACTGATGAAGGACAATGTGGTCATACTCAATTTTTCCCGTAATGGCATCATCGATGATGAAGCTGTGTCAGCAGCCATTAAGTCCGGTAAGGTCTATGCCTATATCTGTGATTTCCCCAGTAACCTGCTAAAGCAGCATGAACGTGTGATTACTTTGCCGCATCTGGGGGCTTCCACTAAAGAGGCGGAAGACAACTGTGCCATTATGGTGGCAGACCAGGTTCGGGATTTTCTTGAAAACGGTAATATTAAAAATTCGGTCAATTTCCCGGCCGTAAAAATGGAGCGTTCAGAAGGTCATCGCATTACTGTGGTGAACAGCAATGTGCCCAACATGGTGGGTCAGATTTCGTCAGCGCTAGCCGGTAAGGGGCTGAACATTATTGATATGCTTAATAAGTCCAGGGGGGATCTGGCCTACACCATTATTGATATTGATAAGCCAGCCGATGATGCTTTGCTTGGAGAAATTGGTGGAATTGACGGGGTACTGGCAGTGAGGGCTCTGGTTTAGTCCTCAAGCTCAGGATAAGATACGGCCATGAGTGAACCACTATCTAATCTTCGCGATAAAATTGATGAGCTGGATCGGCAGATTCAGGAATTGATATCTGAGCGAGCTGCAGTTGCCGAACAGGTTGCCAAGAGCAAGCAACAATCTGAAGGGGCTAATGCCCTGTTTTATCGCCCGGAGCGGGAGGCTGACGTACTGCGTCGGGTCAAAGAACGTAATACCGGGCCACTCAGTGATGATGAAATTGCCCGGCTTTTCCGTGAGATTATGTCTGCCTGCCTGGCACTGGAGCAGCCTCTCAAAATTGCCTATCTCGGACCAGAAGGGACTTTTACCCAGGCTGCCTCACTTAAGCACTTTGGCCATTCTGTAAATACGCTACCATTGACTACTATTGCAGATGTGTTTACAGAAGTTGAGGCAGAAACGGCATCCTATGGTGTTGTACCCATCGAAAATTCAACAGAAGGGGTGGTGAACCATACCCTGGATGAATTTATAAAATCTGAATTACATGTTTGTGGCGAAGTGGAGTTGCGTATTCACCAGTGCTTAATGGGTAAAGATACGTCTATTGATAAAATTGAAAAGATATATTCACACCGTCAATCGCTGGGTCAATGTCGCCACTGGTTGGATACCCACCTGGCAAATGTAGAAAGAATAGAAGTCAGCAGTAATGCTGAGGCCGCTAAAATGGCGGCGAAAGATAAATCAGCAGCGGCTATTGCGGGTGAAATGGCGGCTGAACTTTATGGTCTGGACATCCTGTCACGTAACATTGAGGATGAAACGAACAATACCACACGTTTTCTTATTATTGGTAAACGTGCCACACCACCCAGTGGTGATGATAAAACATCCTTGCTGGTAACTGCAGACAATAAACCTGGCGCACTTTACCGAATGTTGGAGCCACTTGCCCGTAATGGAATTTCCATGACACGTATTGAATCACGCCCCTCACGCCAGGGCATGTGGAACTATGTGTTTTTTGTTGATGTTGAAGGGCACAAATCTGAACCAGACATCAATAAAGCACTGAAAGAATTGAGTGAGACAGCAGGGATGGTTAAGGTTCTAGGGTCTTATCCCAGAGCTGTTCTATAATCATCTAGATAATTTAGATAAACTGTGGTGAAAATATATAAATGAAAATTCAGCCCGTCATTCTATCAGGTGGTTCAGGAACTCGCCTTTGGCCTTTATCAAGAGAACTTTATCCCAAGCAGTTGTTACCTCTTGTATCTAACGATACGATGCTACAGGAAACAGTTGCCCGTCTTGAGGGAATTGATAATGTTGAAGCTCCAATTGTTGTCTGTAACGAAGAACATCGGTTTATGGTCGCTGAGCAGTTACGTCAAATTGATAACCCTGCATCAAATATTATTCTCGAACCAAAAGGTCGAAATACTGCACCAGCTTTGAACCTGGCTGCGCTGGTATCTACACCGGAAACCATTATGCTAATAATGCCAGCGGATCATGTCATTTTAGACATTGCTGCATTTCAGACAGCGATTACTGAGGCGGCCAGTTTGGCTGACATTGATTATCTGGTTACTTTTGGGATTACTCCAACGGGTCCTGAGACTGGTTATGGCTATATCAAAAGTGGCAAAAAACTCGATAGTAGTGAAACAGCCGTCAGTATTAATGCTTTTGTAGAAAAACCTGATCTGGCGACTGCCGAGAGCTATCTTGCCAGTGGCGATTATTTCTGGAACAGTGGTGTATTTATGATGAAGGCCAGTGTCTGGATAGATGCAATTAATCACTTTGAACCCGAGATGGCCTCTAGCTGTAAAATGGCGGTAGAAAAGGGTCACAAGGATCAGGATTTCTTTCGTGTTGATAAAGAAACCTTCGCCAACTGCCCCAGCAATTCCATCGATTATGCCGTTATGGAGAAGCTTACTGATACGGGGGATGCACCTTTTAAAGCGGCGATGGTGCCGTTGGATGCTGGATGGTCTGATGTGGGTATCTGGTCAGCACTATGGGCTGTTGGTGATAAGAATGAACAGGGTAATGTCATCAAAGGTGAAGTCTTTTTACTGAATACAAAAAATTCACTGCTATTTGGCCAGGAACGTTTACTGGTCGGGATAGGCCTGGAAAATACGATTGTGGTTGAAACCACTGATGCCGTCCTGGTGGCTGATAAGGACCATGTTCAGGATGTTAAAAAGGCAGTTGAATGGCTGAAGAAAGAAAAACGATCCGAGCATCTTACACATCGACGTGTTTATCGGCCCTGGGGTTCTTATGAAAGTATCGATGTGGGGGAGCGTTATCAGGTCAAGCGGATTACCGTTAACCAGGGAGCATCACTATCTTTACAGATGCACCACCACCGTGCTGAGCACTGGATTGTTGTTAAAGGGACTGCGAAAGTCACACGAAATGATGAAACCTTTCTGGTTTCAGAAAATGAGTCTACTTATATTCCTATCGGAGCGACACACCGCCTGGAAAATGAAGGTGCCATCCCACTGGAAATGATTGAAGTGCAGTCGGGTTCTTACCTGGGTGAAGACGATATTGTGCGCTTTGAAGACAAATACGGGCGTTAACTCTATTTAGAAGGTGTTGTAAGCGAATGATTTATGAAGAGCTGGCAGTACCCGGTGTTCGCGCCCTGACACCCTATCAACCGGGTAAACCCATCGAGGAATTACAGCGTGAATATGGCATCAGCGATATTATCAAGCTGGCTTCTAACGAAAACCCACTTGGTCCTTCACCTTCGGCCTTGCAGGCCATTCAGAATGAACTGGCTGAACTGGCCAGATATCCGGATGGTAACGGTTTTTATCTCAAACAGGCCCTGGCAAAAAAATACCACGTAGAGCTGAATCAGATCACACTGGGTAATGGCTCGAATGATCTGCTGGACGTGATTGCACGTACTTTCGCTGAACCTGCCGATGAGATTATGTTTTCTCAACACGCCTTTGCAGTTTACCCATTAGTGGCCCAGGCGATTGGTGCAAAGTCAGTAGTGACACCTGCTAGGGACTGGGGACATGATCTGGATGCTATAGCCAGTGCCGTGACTGAGCGAACCAAGCTTATTTTTCTGGCCAATCCCAATAACCCAACTGGAACCTGGTTTGATAAGGCTGAATTGGAGAGTTTTCTTGGGCGGGTTCCAGCAAGGGTGATCGTGGTGCTGGATGAGGCCTATTTTGAATATGCCTCAAATTTTGAACCAGAACATTACCCCGATGGACTCGACTATCTCAAATCCTATGCCAACCTGATCGTGACACGGACCTTCTCCAAGGCCTATGGGTTGGCTGGGCTGCGTGTTGGTTATGTTGTCTCCCATCCTGACATCGCCAACCTGCTAAATCGGGTTCGTCAGCCCTTTAATGTCAACAGTATCGCACTCACTGCTGCCGCCGCCGCCCTTGATGATCACACACACCTGGACTCCTCACTCAGATTGAACCAGTCTGGTATGCAGCAATATCAACAGGCCTTCCGCCAGCATGGTCTGGAATATATCGCCTCACTGGGAAATTTTATCAGCGTCAATGTGGGCGAGAATGCCATGGGCGTGTATGATGCGCTGTTACGCGAGGGCGTGATTGTCCGGCCTGTCGAAAATTATGCCATGCCGGGTTATCTACGCTTCAGTATTGGCACCGAGGCTGAAAATGCCCGGGCAATTTCCGCATTGGAAAAAATCATCAAATAAAAAGGTTTTGGTTTGTTGATCGACAGACTATGTATCATCGGCGTCGGCCTGATCGGCGGTTCTCTAGCTCGTGCCCTGCGAAAGGCAGGTGCAGTGGGTGAGATCATAGGCTGTGGCCGGGATGAAGTACACTTGGCCAGGGCAAAAGAGCTGGGTGTCATTGATACGTATTCCACTGATATTTCCGAAGCGGTACAACAGGCTGATATGGTCGTGATCACCGTACCTATGCAGGCCATGGAATCGGTATTTATGCAATTACAGGGAAATATCACTGAATCCACTGTTATCACCGATGCGGGTAGTGTGAAGGGAAGTGCCGTTGATGCAGCTACTCGTATATTTGGCGCAATGCCGCAGAACTATATTCCAGGTCATCCCATTGCCGGGACGGAGAAGAGTGGGGTCGAAGCTTCTTTTGCAGAGCTGTATGAAAATCGGCGTATTATCCTGACACCGGTAGAAAATAGTAATCCTTCTGCTCTCGAAAAGGTACGTGCCATGTGGCAGGCCTGTGGTGCAGAAGTCATCGAAATGGGGGTAGAGCACCACGATGAAGTACTCGCCGCCACCAGCCATCTTCCTCATATGCTGGCCTATGCTCTGGTGGATACCCTGGCCAGAATGGATGACAAGCAGGAAATCTTTTCCTATGCCGCGGGTGGTTTCCGGGATTTTACCCGGATTGCCTCGAGTAACCCGCAGATGTGGCATGACATCTGCCTTGCTAACGAGTCAGCCCTGAAAGAGGTCTTATACCGTTTTCGTGATGACCTTCAGTTGCTGATCGAGGCGATTGAAAAGGGTGACAGCGATTACATTAAAGAAACGTTTACCCGTGCCAAGCTGGCACGTGACAAATTTGTACATGAGTAAGTTGTAATGAGTTCAGAAAGAGAATGTATTTTTACAGTACAGCCTGGTGGACAGTTAACCGGGAATATTCGTGTTCCAGGTGATAAGTCAATTTCCCATCGTAGCATTATGCTGGGGGCTCTCGCAGAGGGCATCACAGAAGTCAGTGGTTTTCTCGAAGGAGAAGATAACCTCGCCACTCTAAATGCCTTTCGTGACATGGGAGTCGACATTCAGGGGCCGGAAAATGGTCGTGTTGTGATTAAGGGCGTCGGAATGCATGGCCTGAAAAAGCCAGCCAAGGCTCTGTATCTTGGTAACTCAGGTACTTCCATGCGCCTTCTGACCGGCCTGTTTGCTGCCCAACAGTTTGATTGTGAACTGACCGGGGATAGTTCTCTTAGCACGCGCCCTATGCGTCGGGTCACGGATCCATTGGCAAAGATGGGGGCAAAGACCGAGACAACTGACCAAGGGACACCACCAATTAAAATCAGCGGTGGCCAGCCATTAAAGGGTATCGACTATGACATGCCAGTGGCCAGTGCCCAGGTCAAATCCTGCCTGTTGCTGGCCGGGCTTTATGCCGAAGGCAAGACCTGTGTGACCGAACCTGCTCCAACCCGAGACCATACTGAAAGGATGTTGACCGGCTTTGGCTATCCAGTCGAGGTCAAGGGCAACCGTATCTGTGTCACTGGTGGTGGCAAACTCACGGCCAGTAAGATTGATGTTCCATCTGATATTTCTTCTGCGACCTTTTTTATGGTCGGGGCAGCGATTGCACCCGGTTCAGATATTACCCTGGAGCACGTGGGTATTAATCCAACCCGTATTGGGGTAATCAACATTTTAAAAATGATGGAGGCAGACATCACACTATGTAATGAACAGACCGTGGGCGGTGAGCCGGTGGCTGATGTCAGAGTGAAATATTCCCAACTAAAAGGCATTCGAATTCCTGAAGACCAGGTACCCCTGGCCATTGATGAATTTCCGGCTCTATTCGTAGCCGCAGCCTGCGCAGAAGGGGAGACCGTTCTAACAGGCGCCAAAGAACTCAGGGTTAAGGAGAGTGATCGTATCCAGGTGATGGCCGATGGCCTGCAGATCCTGGGTATCAATGCTCAGCCAACAGAGGACGGTATGGTGATTCAGCCGGGTCAGCTAGGTTCGGGTACTGTCGAAAGCCATGGTGATCACCGAATTGCCATGTCTTTTGCCATGGCAGCCCTGCGGGCTAGTGGTCCTATTACGATTAATAACTGTGCCAACGTGGATACCTCCTTCCCAGGGTTTGTCGCGCTGGCCAGCAAAACGGGGTTGAATATCAGTGAGTGATTTCCCAGTCATCACCATCGATGGGCCGAGTGGCTCAGGCAAGGGCACAATTAGCCTGATAATCGCCAATAAATTGGGCTGGGATATGCTGGACAGTGGGGCTTTATACCGGTTGGTCGCCTTTGGGGTCGAAAAACATGGAATTTCCCTTCAGGATGAGACCAAATTGGCCGATTATGCCAGAACCCTCGACGTACGCTTCGAGCAAGCTAAGGGTAGTGATGAACTGGCCATCTACCTAGAAGGGGAAGATGTTACACGCGGCATCAGAACCGAGAAGGCTGGTAATGCCGCTTCCAAAGTGGCTGCTATCCAACCAGTACGCGATGCCCTGCTGGATCGGCAGCGGGCCTTCAGTCAGGCAACAGGATTGGTGGCTGATGGTCGGGACATGGGAACCACAGTATTCCCCAGCGCGGGCCTGAAAATATTCCTCACTGCGAGTGCGGAAGAAAGGGCCAAAAGGCGCCATAAACAGTTGAAAGACAAGGGTATTGATGTTAGTCTGCCCGCCCTCGTGAGCGAGATAGCCGAGCGTGATGCCCGGGACAGTCAGAGAGCGGCCTCCCCCCTCAAACCGGCGGCGGATGCCATCGAGCTGGATACCTCAGACATGACTATCGATGAAGTTGTAGAACGAGTGACAACACTACATCAGGAACGCTTTAAATAAGTATTACTGATTCGGTGAAACAAGGTGGTCTGACGCGCAATGCGGCCAGGCCAAAATTAACAGCCCACATTCAAATGTGGCTTAACCATTGGCCGATAAATTCGGTCTAGGCAGAAGAGAATGAGCGAAAGCTTTGCAGAGTTATTTGAAGAGAGCCTGTCCAGGGCTCAAATGGTCCCCGGTTCAATTATCACTGGCACAGTTGTGCAAGTCAGTGACGATTTCGTTGTTGTAAACGCTGGTCTGAAATCAGAAGGCGTAATTCCTATTGAACAATTTGCGAATGACAATGGCGAAATCAATGTCAACGTCGGCGATGCCGTCGAAGTGGCACTGGATTCCCTGGAAGACGGTTTCGGTGAAACCCGGCTGTCCCGTGAGAAGGCCAAGCGCGCCGAGGCGTGGACACGCCTTGAAGCCGCGCATGAAGCCTCTGAAACTGTTATAGGTACGATTGTCGATAAGGTTAAAGGTGGTTTCACTGTCGACCTCGGCGATATCCGTGCCTTCCTGCCAGGTTCACTGGTAGATGTCCGCCCTGTGCGCGATACCAGCTACCTGGAAGGTAAAGAGCTGGAATTCAAGGTTATCAAGCTGGATCAGCGTCGTAACAACGTGGTTGTTTCCCGTCGCGCGGTAGTAGAAGCTGAAGGTGGTGAAGAGCGTGAAGCCATGATGGCTAATATGGAAGAGGGTTCAACTGTAAAAGGCGTGGTCAAGAACCTGACTGATTACGGTGCATTCGTCGACCTGGGTGGTGTTGATGGCCTGCTGCATATCACTGATATGGCCTGGCGTCGTGTTAAACACCCAAGTGAAATCGTCAATGTTGGCGAAGAAATCGATGTGAAGGTTCTGCGTTTTGATAAGGACAAGATGCGCGTTTCTCTTGGTCTGAAACAGATGGGTGACGATCCATGGGTCGATATTGCCCGTCGTTATCCAGAACATACCCGCCTGTTCGGCAAGGTTACCAATATCGCTGACTATGGTTGTTTTGTTGAGATCGAAGACGGTGTTGAAGGTCTGGTACACGTCTCTGAAATGGACTGGACTAACAAGAACATCCATCCCAGCAAAGTTGTGACTCTGGGTCAGGAAGTAGAAGTTATCGTTCTGGATATCGACGAAGAACGTCGTCGTATTTCACTGGGTATGAAACAGTGTCAGGCTAACCCATGGGAAAGCTTTGCTACTACCCACAACAAGAACGACAAGGTTAGTGGTGCTATCAAGTCCATTACTGATTTTGGTATTTTCATTGGTCTGGACGGTGGAATCGATGGTCTGGTTCACCTGTCTGATATTTCCTGGAATGTACCCGGTGAAGAAGCCGTGCGTAACTACAAGAAGGGTGATGAGGTGGAAGCGATTGTCCTGTCTGTGGATCCTGAGCGTGAGCGTATCTCACTCGGCATCAAGCAGATGGAAAAAGACCCTGTTTCCAACTTTATGGCTGAAAATCCAAAAGGTACAATCATCAAGGGCACAATCAGTGAAGTTGACGCTAAAGGTGCTATTATTGATCTTGGTGACGGCGTGGAAGGTTATCTCCGTGCCTCTGAGATCTCTCGTGATAAGATCGAAGATGCCCGTACCATGTTGAATGTTGGTGATGAAGTCGAAGCCAAGTTCACAGGTCTGGATCGTAAGAATCGCACCATTTCACTGTCGATAAAAGCAAAAGACAATGATGAAGAAAAGGGTGTTATCGAAGATTATGCCCGTTCAGGTTCTGCTACAGCGACCACCACTTTAGGTGACCTGCTGAAAGAGCAAATGGACGGAAATGACTAAGATGTAACCAGGGGGTACCATTGGTACCCCCCACCATTTTTACCATGCTTGGGGACAATAATGACAAAATCTGAGCTGATTGAAATACTGGCACAAAAGCAAAAGCAGTTAGCATTCAAAGACGTTGAACTGGCAGTCAAAACCATGTTGGAACACATGGCCCAGACATTAGCCAATGGTGACAGAATTGAAATACGGGGATTTGGTAGTTTTTCATTGCACTATCGTCCACCACGTGTAGGCCGTAATCCAAAAACCGGTGAATCGGTTACCCTGGCAGCCAAGCATGTACCTCATTTCAAACCCGGTAAAGAAATGCGAGAGAGGGTTAATGAAAGTATGGCAAGGGTAGATATTGTTAACTAACAGGAATTGCCCGGACCCAATTTGAAGCTTATTATTAACGGTGTGGATCGAATTCCACACCGTTTTTTTTGTCTGTTATTAGCTAGTATTGTTAAATCCCACCACCAAAAAATATTAGGGTGACAACATGAAACGCATTATGAGTAGCATTTTGATATTTTTGCTAATGCTAACTGGTATCTTTTTTGCGGTATTAAATTCCCAAACAGTTCAATTAAATTATTATTTTGGTGTAAAAGAACTCGCACTATCACTACTTATGATATTGAACATAATAATCGGCACAATTCTGGGCATCCTGGTTAGTGCTGGACATTTATTAAAAGCCCGTCATGATATTTCTCGATTGAAAAAAAATATTCAGTTGGCGGAGAAAGAAGTGAGTAATCTGCGAACGATTCCCATAAAAGATTCTCACTGATGTTATTGGAGTCATTGTTTTTATTATTGCCTGTAGCCGCCGTTTCCGGATGGGTGGCCGGTCGTCGTGGCAAACAGGAAATCGAGCTGGCTCCAAAAACCACGATTTCTCCTATCTATCTAAAAGGCCTTAATTATCTGCTTAATGAGCAACCCGACAAGGCTATCGATGTTTTTATCCAATTACTGGAAGTTGATACAGAAACCATTGAGACTCACCTGGCTCTTGGCAGCCTGTTTCGGCGACGAGGTGAAGTGGATAGAGCGATTCGTATTCATCAAAACCTGATTGCCAGGCCAAATTTGACCAAAGAACAACGATCTGATGCCTTATTTGAACTTGGTCAGGACTATTTGCGGGCAGGACTATTGGATCGAGCTGAGTCCCTTTTCTCCGACTTGATTAGCCACAATCCTCATACTGAAATTGCACTTAATCATCTTATTGATATTTATCAGCAGGAACGAGACTGGGAAAAGGCCATTGAAACGGCTCGTCGTCTGGAAGTTAAAACAGGGAATAAACAGTTTGCCAGGATTGCTCATTATTACTGTGAACTCGCTGAACAGGCTGAACGTAGTGGTGACAAGGTAAGGGCTCAAAAGCTTATTAAAAAGGCCTTAACAACAAATCGGGCCTCCGTTAGGGCCAGTCTGTTGGAAGGTAAATTGGCGATGCAATCAGGCAACGACAAAGCGGCAATTAAGGCTTGGCTTCGTATAGAGCAGCAGGATAAAGCCTATCTGGCTGAAGCCATTCCATTATTGGTTGAATGTTATCAGCGCCTGGGTCGAAATGAAGAGCTTTCTGAGTATCTCGAGCAATTAATGTCTGATAAACAGGCAGACTCAACAATTGTCATACTTTCTAAGCAGATTCAAAAAGAAAATGGGGAAAATGCCGCAGCAACCTATTTAACAGAGACACTCAAAGCAAAACCGTCTGTACAATTACTCGACAGGCTTGTTGAATTGAATATCAAACAGGTTTCAGACACAGAAAGTGACAAGTTACAGGTGATAAAAGATGTGACGTGGAAGTTATTATCCAATAGCCACATTTACCAATGTAATATTTGTGGTTTTAGTAGCCGGCAACTCTATTGGCAGTGCCCAGGTTGCCGTAGTTGGGAGAGCCTGAAACCCATTCATGGTTTAGAAGGAGAATAGTTTGTTAGATTCCAAGATTATCGTTGCCCTGGATTTTCCTGCAACAGAGCAGGCACGACAGTTTTATAAGCAAGTAACGCCTGACAGGTGCAAATTAAAAGTTGGAAAGGAGCTATTTACTCGAGCCGGTCCTGATTTCGTCAAAGAGATTGTTGACACAGGTTTTGACGTATTCCTGGATCTCAAATTCCACGATATTCCAAATACGGTTGCCCAGGCCTGTCGTGCAGCAGCTGAATTGGGAGTCTGGATGCTTAATGTCCATGCCCTGGGAGGTCGTGCGATGTTAGAAGCCGCTAAGCAGGGGGTGGATAGTTCGTCAGGTTCTCCTCTTCTGATTGCTGTAACGATTCTGACCAGCATGAAAGAATCTGATTTACAGGAAATTGGTATTGAAACCCCTATCCCAGAGCAAGTAGAACGCTTAGCCAGGTTAGTTGAAGCATGCCAGTTGGATGGTGTGGTTTGCTCCTCTCACGAAGTTAACAAACTTCGTTCAATTGTAAATAGAGATTTTTGTCTTGTGACCCCTGGTATCCGCCCAGCAGGAAGTGATGTGGGTGACCAGAAACGGATCATGACTCCAAAAGAGGCTATTGATACTGGCTCAAGTTATCTGGTTATTGGTAGACCTATCACCCAGGCCAAGGATCCCATGACAGTTCTTGGAAATATCGAAGATGAACTAGCTGGTTAATTCATGTTCAACTGTAGGATAATTCCTACAAATAGATCAGAAAAGGATGATAGGTGGTAATGCTGATGAATGTGTAGGATTACACACGTGAAAACAACATTAACCAAAAACAAGGGAAAGGAGTCTCAAATGAAATTTATTAAAACAACTTTACTGGCCATTATCTTTACATTAATCACTGGGGTTGCCTACGCTGGGCCAGTCAATATTAATACCGCCAATGCAGAAAACCTGGCTATGAATATCAAGGGTGTGGGGAAAAAGAAAGCTGAGGCAATTATTTCATACCGTGATACACATGGTCCGTTTAAGTCGGTGGATGAGATTGGAAAGGTGAAAGGTATCGGCCCTAAAATCCTTCAAAAAAATAGGGAAAATTTATTGATATCAAGTAATTAGTTAACGTATAAACCATATATATAAAGCGCCTTTTAAGGCGCTTTTTTATTGCTTGCAATTTCTTGGTCATGGTTTAGACTTTCCTAGTGTTCAAGCGTTGAACGCTATATACAAAAAGCCTAATGGATGACGAAACCGCCTACAAACTATTAAAGCTGGTTCAGGAAGAGCCAAATATCAGCCAACGAGAAATTGCCCAGGAGCTTGGAATTAGCTTAGGAAAAGCAAATTATTGTCTCAAGGCTGTCATGGAGCGTGGCTGGGTGAAAGCCAAGAATTTCATCAATAGTGAGAATAAGCGTGGATATTTATATCTATTGACTAACAAGGGTATAAACGAAAAAGCTAAAGTTACCTTTCGATTTTTAAAATATAAGATTGATGAATATGAAGCTCTTGAGGCAGAGATTGCTCAGATTAGAAAAGAAGCGGATAGATTAAAGCAGGAAGAAAGAGAACTTTCTGATGAAGCACGATAATTAGTATGTGAAATCGTTAAGAAACTATGTAATTCCACTGATGATAATACTTAACTTTATATGCGGCTATGAATAAACAAACATCTGATACAAGTAGCTGGTATTTGGTTTACACTAAACCGAGATCAGAGCAATTTGCTCAAGAGAACCTCCAACGACAGGGATTTTCTACGTATCTTCCACTCATAAGAACATCACGACGCCATCAGGGTAAATATGTATCAAAAATAGAGGCTATGTTTCCTCGGTATCTATTTATCCAATTGAACTGTACTACTGATAACTGGTCATCTATCAGATCCACATTTGGGGTTTCATCAATTGTTCGTTTTGGTGAATTTCCACTGCAGGTTCCAATTGCTTTAATCGATTCACTGCAAACAAACGATGATGATAATGGGATTCAACTTGTTTCGGATAGGGAATTACAACATGGCGATAGTGTATGTATTATTGAAGGAGTCCTATCAGGTTTAGAAGGTATATATGAAAGTAGAACTAGCACGGATCGAGTAACTGTTTTATTAAATATAGCTGGACAGTATACACGTGTTAGCATGACGCGGCACAACATACAATATGCTTAGTGTGCTGTAAGTGTGATAAATTCCATAATCAATTATTATTGTTATCAGTAAGGCGGTAGCGTGCCCAAATGTTTGTATTATACAAGATTAGGTAATAGCATTTTGCTAAACTAAGAATAGTTAATTCCGGTGACACTAATTTTATCTATTATATGTAGTTAAATTTATTCAAGTCTAAAAATTTTCCATACCGTATATTTGAAATTATTTTATAGGAACTGACTTTATGGCGAGGGTGGTAGCCAAAGTGTCTGTTTTATAAGTCGACGTTATATATTCCATAAGTAATTATATAAGTTACAGTAGATATAAAATATTATTTCAGGTATCAGAATGAGTCAAAGAGCTAAAGTAGGTTTGGTTATATGTGCGGTATAGGTGGAATCCTTATAACTGGCAAAGGCAATATAGACTTGACTTTGTCTTTAAAGAAAATGTTAGGTGCACAGATGCACCGTGGCCCTGATGCAGAAGGAATCTGGGTTTCAGATGATTCATTAGTTGGTCTTTGCCATAATCGATTATCAATTATTGACTTAAGTGAAAATGCTAACCAGCCGATGTTTTCAAATGATAAACGGTTTGTAGTGGTATTTAATGGAGAAATATATAACTATCAACAATTAAGGGGTAAATTAGAAAGAGAGGGTAGTTGTTTTAATTCTAATTCTGATACTGAAGTAATAATTGAGGCATATCGTAAATGGGGTGAAGATATGTTGCAACAATTGCGAGGAATGTTTTCGTTTGCCCTTTATGATATTAAACAATGTAGTTTGTTTTGTGCGCGTGATCGAGTTGGAAAAAAACCGTTTGTATATGCAGAAATTGACACTGGTTTTGTTTTTGCATCTGAGACACCAGCTATCCTCAATGTAAATGGGGTAGGTAATGACATAAATCAAAATGCAGTTGCGTCAATGCTGCTACACAATATTAGGCATATACCAGATCCTTATACCGTTTATCAAGGAATAAAACGTCTAAGGGCAGGCCATGCTATTGTTGTGAAGGATGGAAAAATATGCAGGGAGTGGCGATATTGGCATCCAAACGAGTTTAAAGAGAATATTTCAATAAGTAGATTAAGAGAAATAATTGATGAATCAGTAGAATTAAGAATGCGGGCAGATGTTCCTGTTGGTGCTCTTCTGTCTGGCGGTATAGATAGTACATCTATTGTTAATTTAATGCAGCAATATTCAGAAAAGCCAATCAATACGTATGCATTTGGTAGGGATTGTGATGATGAGGATATTGCAAGAGCAAGAATAGTAGCAAAAAAACTGGCAACAAACCATAAAGAGTATTTTTTTGAACCAGTAAGACAATTTGAAGTATTCAATAAAATCATAAAAACATATGGTGAGCCAATTATGTTACTGCCACTCATTCATGCTTATGAGTTATCTGAAGCGATACGAGATGATGGTATCAAGGTGGTAATGAATGGGAATGGGGCAGATGAACTTTTTTATGGATACACAGGTCATCTACGAACTGCGCGAATTACAAAAATAATGAAGTTATTTGGTTGGGCCAGGTACGTTCTACCAGAAACAAAAAATAATATACTTTCTGTACTATTAGAAAAGCCCGGAAAAAGAAAAGCAACAATGTACCGAAGACTAGCAGAGCAATGTTGGCCTGGGATTATCAAAACAGACATCATAGAATCAATAGTTAATTTAGCTAGTGATGAAATGGAATATTGGGGAGATATATTGCCAAATAAGGACTTTATTGATGAATCAAACTATATATCTTTATTCGTTGAAAATACACACTCAGTTACAATAGCGGGTGACCTTCCTGCAATGATGGCTTCTGTTGAAATGCGCTCCCCTTTTCTTGATCAAGAGATTATTAATGCAGCAATGAATATTCACTATAGTAGAAAAGTAAAAGGACCTAGTGATGGTAGTCAGTTGAAGTGGGTGCTGCGAAAAGCTGTTCATGACCTTGTGCCATCAGAAGTTTTAAATGCGCCGAAGCGAGGGTTTGGAATGGGAGTGCAGGAAAAAGATATATTTTTAAATGATTGGAGAAAATACACTGATGATATATTTCACGATTATCCAAGCATGGGGTTGTTTGATTCTTGCAAGATTAAAGAAATGTGGTCAAATGCCGCAAAACATAATAATGTTTCATGGAGTCTTGTGGCAAAATTGTTTTCAATTGGATTATGGTATAGAGAGGTGTTGAATTGATTGAAACATTGGTAAAAATGAAAGTGCCCATCAGTAGATTGAAAAAACCATTTGAATATATTGGGAAGCAAGTAGTAAATAAGAATGTAATGAATGTTGGTGCAGCAGGAGGTGTCAAAAGTTATTTGCCAGGCAATGAAGATATATGGTTGCATAACAAGTTAATTGCGAACGCAAAAGATGTTTATGGTATTGATATTGATGAAAAGTCAATTCAGTATGCGGCTAAGTATGGTTATGTGATACACAAGCATGATTGCGTATCAATGAATTTAGAAAAAAAATTTGATGTAATAATTATGTCGGATGTTATTGAGCATGTTAACTCGCCAGTGTTGGCGGTTAAAAATTTATTGAAACATTTATCACCGGATGGAATCTTGGTTATAACTACACCAAATGCAACGGCTGGTAATATGATGCTGCGAGCGGTTTTTCGAAAATCATTTAATGTGTTGTGTGATCATATGACAATATACTACCCTGAACATTTTTATGCGATATGTGAAAGGTTGGGATGTGATATGGTTGCAGTAAAAATGTTGGATTTTACAGATAAGTCCAACTTTGCTACAAGACTGAAGTCGGAAGTGTTTAAGTTGCTAACTAAGTTATCACCAAGATTGGCAAGTACAATGCTTGTTATAATTAAAAACAAACATGAGTAATAATAATTTACCAGACAAGGTGTTTCAGACATGGGAAAAATGGCTGGAGGTTAATAAAAAACGTTGTCATTTGCACTTTGATTTAGAAGGCGGCTCTATTTTGAATCATGTGGACATGTCTATGAAAAGTGCAAACAATACTGTAAACAGAATAGTAAATGACCTTCCAAATCAGTTTAAGCCCAGGCGAATTCTCGAAATAGGTGCGTCTGTTGGATTTAACTCAATAGCATTAGCAGAATACTATAGCTATGCTGAAGTATTTAGTGTTGAGCCAGATAAAGAGGCAGTAGGTGTTGCAGAAGCTATGGCAAATCATTTGTCAATCAATTATAAACCGATAGTTGGAGTAGGTGAAAAATTAAACTTTCCAAACGGCTATTTTGATCTGATTGTATGCCATACAGTTATTGAGCATGTTAATGATGTGTCAGAGGTGATAAGAGAAATGGCGAGAGTTCTCTCACCAGGCGGTTATATACATCTTGACGCGCCAAACTACATGTGGCCATATGAACCACACCTTGCAATATGGTGTTTGCCAATGTTAGGGAAACAGCTTGTAAGGGTATTTGCAGTTATTCAAGGAAAGAGAAAAGAATTGTGGTATATAGAACATTTAAAGTTTGTTACGCCATATTATTTAGAGAGGCAATACAAAGATAACGGGTTGAAATGGGAAAATAGAGTTGTAAGTAAATTGCTTAATTCAATTGAAGGTGATGCTCAGATTGTTAGGTATAGGAAAACCGCCAAGGTTGTCAAATCATTAGGAAAAATAGCATTTATACAAAACATTCTGCTTTTGATTATTCGTTTAGGTTTGTACCCTAGTGTGATGTATACAGTGAAAAAATAATATTTAAATAAGGAAAAATATTGCTTTATTCGCTGATTGAAAGATATATAAAAAGCTTACAAAAACACTCGCCTGGATATGTGTCTGCATTAACTAGTGGATATGTGTTGATGTTATCAAACATACTAATCCAATTTGTATTGGTGCCTTTTTATATCAAATATCTAGGTCAGCATCAGTTTGGTTTGCTAATGATGCTTATGAGTATGTTGAATTTTGCAGCGATCGGTATAACCTGGATGTCAGGTGGTCTAATTAGAATTATGGGAGAGCGATGGGCGAATCACGATGCTCAAGGTTTTAGGGATGCGTTCATAGTAGGAAAATATGTTTTTACTTTTTACGCAATAATTGTGGTTGTAATAGGTGTTCTTTTATGGTTTGCCGCGAATAAACTAGATATAACTAATGAGCAAGTTTCATTTTCAGTAGCACTGGCAGGGCTCTATTTTATCCTTCTATATGAGAATAATACAGAACGCCAGGCATTTGTTGGAGCAAATATTCAAACAATTGGAAATTCTATAGAGGTATTACGAATAATTGGTTTTGCTCTGTTGTCATGGATACTTGTCCCAATTGTTAAAGATGTTTCTGCTGTATGGTTGGCTATGATAGCAGGAATAATTTTACAGAGAATTTTAACGGGTATTTTTTGGTATCGAAAAATCAATAACATAGGGTGGGGTAATATTACACATGATATGAAGCCAATTTTTCAACGGCTTGTTGGTAGGCAGGGAGCAGGGTACATTAGTTATGGAGTATTCTTGTTGATCTTGCAGGCAGATACTATGATAGTAGGATTTTTAGGTGGAGCCGACATGGCTGGAAAGTTTGTTTTATTATGGAAAATACCTGAATCAATTGGATTACTTCTTTGGAAAATACCTTCGACAATGGAGCCTAGGGCGATACAGTTAGATGCATCAGGTGAAAATAACAAACTTTACTCAATATTTAAAACTGGTCGAAATTGGTATTTCATTCTGGTGTTAATAGTCTCTTTAAGTTATATCTTGTTTGGAAAATGGTTGACAGAGATATGGGTGGGTGATTATGCGCCAGATCACGATTGGATGTATATTGTCGCGGGTTTTTCGCTTTTTTTTAATGCATTTGCTCGTTGGCCAATATCTTTTGCATATGCGCTAATTAAACTAAGACCATTAACCATGATAATCTCGGCAGAAGTTGTTAGTAAATTATTATTAACGGTCGTCTTATTTGGAGCATACAATATAGCCGCGCCTTTGTTAGCTTCTGTAATAACTCATATTTTATTTGCGGCATATTTTTACCAACGGTTGATTAGAAAAGAAAATTACATTAGTTAGCATGTTACTAAATAGTCGTAGAAACCTGTTTGGGACTGTATAAAGAAATATTTGGCAAAGTATACTAATTGTGTTATTTGGTTATATAAAAAAAATACGGAAAAATGGTTTTGTTAGACTATTTAAATCTAACATTGAATATTTTACGGATAAATTAAGGGCTTATCCATTTTCATTGTTAGGGGCGAAACCCGCATTTCCAAAAAAATTAAAAATTGGCAAAGGTACAAAAACAACAGTAAAAACTCTCAAGATCGGCAGTGATGTTTCAATTGGTATAGGTTGTTCGTTTGCGGGCTTAGGCAAAATAGAGATCAATAGCGGTGTAAGAATTAATAGAAATTCACATTTTGATTGCAGCCATTCTATTATTATTGGAGTAAATACATTTATTGCACCAGATTGTTACATTGTAGACTCAAATCATGTTATGCCAGAATCTGGGAGCTTAATAAGTGAAAATACGATTGTTAAACACGTAATAATTGGTTCGAATGTATGGCTGGGCCGTGGAGTTACAATACTTCCAGGTGTGGAAATAGGTAATAACACAATAATTGGGGCGGGAGCTGTAGTAACAAAATCAATACCAGCATGGACGGTGGCTTATGGTGTACCAGCAAAAGTTAGTCGCAAGTAAACATAGCTATTAAGATATATATAGAATTGATTGGTCAGTATTTATGAGGTTGACTTAGAAAATGAAAGTGTATTTTTATCCACATGAATATATGAGAGATCGACAGCTTGATACAATTAAAAGATGGCCAATGAATAAAGTAATAAATTTAGATATATTAGATGGCAGAGTAGGCAATCAAGTAAGTAAGAATAATTCGATTTCTAAGAAGACTAAGGTATCTTGGAAGCAAATTCTACCGTTATTAAATATCAAGTTTCGACCAACGAGCCTTAAGAATGAAGATATTGTTTATCTCTGGGGTGGTATAATGCTTACGGGTAAATATATTGTTGATGTTGATAACCCTTGGTCATTTGTCGCGTATAATATGCGGGCGATGTTTATCTACCGCTATTTAATAAAATATGCATTATTATCTGATAGATGCGTTGAAATTAGATGTTTAAGTGAAGCTTGTAGGCAAAGTATAAAATATCTATTTGGAGATGAGGTTTACAGAAAATCTAAAGTCCAGTATCCATATATTAAGCAGAAATTAGATAAAGTACAAAACCCAAATATTGATAAATGTCGATTCCTGTTTGTTGGTACTCAATTTGAAATAAAGGGGGGAGGCGCACTATTAAATGCATTCAGTAAAATATATTCAAAATATAATAATTGCACACTGGATTTGATTACACACTTACCACCGACATACCAACAAGCTGTGGATGAGTGTAATGGTATTAATTTATATAACGCAGAATTCACTCGCGAAGAAATTCATGAAAAATTCATGAAAAATTCAGATGTGTTGTTATTTCCAACATATGGTGAATCATTTGGCATGGTTGCATTAGAGGCCCTTTCATTTGGGCTGGCAATCATCGCTACAGATGTATATGCATTAAGAGAAATTGTAGAGGATGGTGTTAATGGCGCACTTATTCAGCCACCAATATCAACATGGGATGGAGTGATACCATCTAAATATCAATATGACTGGGTTAACTATAAAAAATACATAAACTTAGTTGACACCAAAGATTTTGAACAATCGTTGGAAATTGCCATGAAAGATTTTATTGAAGATCAAGAATGGTTGCTTCGCGCAAAAAATGAAAGCCTTAATATATTAGAAAAAAGATTTGCATGTTAGTATCAGTAATTATACCAGCATTTAATGCGACATTATCCATTAAGCGTACTTTAGATTCTATACATGCCGAAGAATTGCCTGGTAATTTGTTGGTTGAAGTAATAGTAGTAGATGATGGCAGTCATGATAAGGAAGAGTTAAAAATAATAGTTGATGAATATAAGAATACAAGATTGGTTTCACATATTACAAACCGTGGTATGTGTGCGAGTCGAAATACAGGTATTGATGCATCAAAAGGTGATTTGGTGACAATTTTAGATGCAGATGATGAATTTGTGAAAGACTGGCCATCAGTAATAAAAGAAATAGTTAGCAATAAACCTAATAATATTAAATTATGCTATGCGGCATGTGTAAATCAAAGTGGAACCATTACAGCAGATAACCCAGAATTTTCAGGTCTGCTAACACTCGATGACATACTAAATGAACGTAACTCGGGAGAATATATTCCAATATTTGATGGTGAGTATGTGAGAAAAAACCCTTATATTGACATTGGCACAAGAAAATCTTGTGGTGTTATTAGCTATATAAATTTCTCGCTAGATGAACCAATTTGGGTATTTAATAAGATTTTAAGAATTTACAATGATTCAGTAGTTGGATCAGTTTCTCATAATTGGACAAGTCAAGATAAAGCGTTAGAAACATCAAGGTGTTACATGGAGTTGTTTAATAAATATGGGGAATTATATAAAAAACGTGCGCCTAATGCATACAAGCGTAAAAGATTAAAATTAGCAATATATATGAAATTAGCTGGAATCGGTAATTATTTAAATATGTGTAATAGCGGTTTATCAATGTCAACGCTTAAACAATATATTATCATACTACCATTATTGATGATGCCAAGAAGTTTTGTTCAGAAATTATTGAGCTATAGTAAATATTTTGGGTTAATTAGAAAGTATGGCTAAGTTAATTGTAGGGTAGGAGACAAAAATTTGGGAAAAGACAACTTTAAATTAGAAATGGAAGAAGGTAGAAGATTTGGGTTTGGTAAAAATTGGTCTAAATATCTTCGGGTACTGAATAATTCTAGAATATTATCAGCTGAAAAATCGCTTAAAGATATGTTGAATCTTGTTTCTCTAGAGGGTAAAACATTTTTAGACGTTGGTTCTGGCAGTGGATTGTTTAGTCTTGCGGCAAGAAAGCTGGGGGCAAATGTGAGTTCTTTTGACTACGACCCAGATTCAGTTGTTTGCACACAGAATCTTAAAATGACTATTAAAGAAGATGATCAAAATTGGTCGGTGGAAAGAGGCTCTATTCTAGATCGTGAGTATTTAAAGAAATATAACAATCAGGATATTGTATATTCTTGGGGGGTTTTACATCACACTGGTAATATGTGGAAGGCGCTAGAAAATATATCAGATATACCAAAACACAATGGCGGGTATTTATTTATAGCAATTTATAATGATCAGAATTTGCTCTCCAAATATTGGCTACTTATTAAAAAAATATACAATAAAAATATATTATTTAGATGGATAATCATAATAATGCATACTCCATATCTCTACTTACTTAGGATCGGTGTAAGAATTATTAAGAATGAGCTGGATGTGGATAGAGGGATGTCAATTTGGCGAGATATGATAGATTGGCTTGGAGGGTACCCATTTGAAGTTGCTAAGCCAGAAGAAATATTTTTATATTTTCATAAAAAAGGCTATAAGCTGACTAATATTAAAACGTGCGGGGGCAGAATGGGGTGTAATGAATTTGTTTTCATTAGAAAATGAGCTATTTTGCCCAGTATAATTTAATATTTACCGACGACTTCTCGAGGAAAATTAAGTTTTATTATAATTAATTACTGTTATATATAGAAATATAGACCTGTCATAGGTTATTTATTTCTTAGAAAGTTACTGCAATGGATATATTCTGAACATATGTCGTAGTTATTGTATATATTTGAATTATTACCCCGGTGTTTTTGGTAAAAAGTTCAATAATAATAGACAGCAGATAATTTTCTTGGATGCTATTAAATATTATGTGCGAAGGTGATGTTGATTATCATTAGAAAATAATAGAAGCACAATGAAATCTGTAATTTTTAATCTTGTTTAAATAACCGTAAAGCACAATTTGTTACATTGATTTGGTTTGAGTGGCTAATACACAAAAACAAGTATGGATTATTTCTAGATAAAGGTAATAAATATGCAAACTCAAAGAACAGTTGAGTCATTTGGCTGGCAGTGGACGAAACAAACTGTAGTTGATAGCAAAAAAACCTTTCACAGAAGGCTGTTTAAGGACTGTGGAATTTGGTGTGACTATCTGAATGGTAAAGTTATCGCTGATATTTGTTCAGGAAATGGACGTCATGTATGGGCGCTTAACGAACTAGCTAATGCGAAAAAAATAATTTCAGTGGAACTGGCTAAAGATGCAGCAGATTATCAAAGCGAAAAGTTTAGTAGCAATCAAAAAATTGAGGTTATCCAGGGTGACGCTAAGGAAGTAGAGTTTAAAGCGGACTTTATTTATATGCTTGGCGCAATACAGCATGTTAGTGATGCAGAAGCAGCATTGCAGAATATTGTGAAAAATATGAATGATCGAGGCGAACTCGTTATATCATTTTACATGGTGACTATTGCGACTACGTTGTTAGAGCCTATACGGTTTATTCTGAAAAGGTTACCGAAACGAATATTGTGGTTAATAAGTCCTTTGTTAGCGCCAATCTTTGTGATAAATAGAAATGGTTTGGAAATGGGGTTTAAGAATGCAAGACATACTGCTTATGACTGGTTTTGGAGTCATGAATATCAACGGTATTTTACAGAAAGTGAAATACTTACTTTGTTTGAAGAAGCGGGCATAAATGAAACTAACATTATTCGTCTACAAAAGGGACTGTATAAAGTAAGAAAAGGAGAAGGAGCCAATGTGGATGACGTTATTCATTCATTTGGTGCTGAGTAAATTATTATTTACGATAAAAATTAAGTGAGAGTGCTTCTGCTTTTTACCAGTAGCCAGTTAGGCGGGGCTGAGCGTAGCTTAACGAGAATGGCACTCGAAGATAATAACGTAGATTATTTTCTGGCAACTTTAGATGCAGAAGGGCCCTGGTGCACCTGGCTAAGGTCTTTGAATAAAAAACCATTGGTGTTTGGCAGCGGAAATGGAAACCTGTCTCTATTATGGTCGATTTACAGGTTGTTTAAATTTATTCGCACATCTGATATCAACATTTTATATGTTTGTGGCGCCAGAGCATCATTTATAATAAGAATATTACGATTTTTTATTCCCGAAACAAAAATAATAAATGGCATTCGATGGAATCCAAGTTCAAATAGTCGCTTAGATGTATTCTCACGAGTGTCGGAGAGGTTTTTAAATGCATTTATCGATGCTTATATAACGAATTCGCAGGCAGCAAAGAATACATTGATTGAACGATGTGGTATAACCGATTCAAAAATAACAGTTATATATAATGGTATAGATTTACCTTTGGGTAAAGGAAGTTCGCTTTTTTCACGGCCGATTAATATTCTGACAGTAGCAAATTTTAATCCCCGAAAAGGACATGTAGAATACTTGGAAGTAGTAAAAAATGTTCTAAATATACAGCCAGAAGTACATTTTATATTTGTAGGCCGTGACGATATGAATTCACGAGTGCAACATGAGATAATAAAAGAAGGGCTGGAAAATAATATAAGTTGCGTGGGATTTCAGTCAGATATTTCACAGTATTATAAGGAAGCTAGATTATTCGTTTTACCGTCGTTATGGGGGGAGGGGTGCCCAACTTCTATCCTTGAAGCCATGTCTTACGGTGTGCCAGTAGTGGCATATTCAGTTGATGGTGTGATGGAGTTAATATCTGAAAGAAAAGATGGTCGTGTAATTGAAGTGAAAAATTATCAGAAAATGAGTGATGCTATTATTGAGTTATTGAAGAATACCAAATTATCAATCAAATATGGCCTGGCAGGCCAAAAGAAAGTTAGTGAATTATTTACACTAATAGCCAGTGCCAACAATCATGAGCAGGTGTATACCAGGCTTTTAAATAAATCTTCATAAATTTAGGTATGATTTCATGTTTAAATCAAGTTTATCACGACTGTTTCTAGAATCGAATATTGAAAAAATTCTTAGTGAAAACACAATGCAAGATGCGCTTTGTCTTAATCTTGGCTGCGGCGTTCATGGAAGATATTCTGAATTATTGAATAAGTATAATGTCATTGGTGTTGATGTTGAGAAGGCAGAAGAAAAACAACCATGGGAATACCATCAATGTGATGCAAAATTATTACCATTCGAAAGTTCAAGATTTGATATTGTTGTCGCTATCGAATCATTTGAACATATAGAGGAAAACAAAATGGCTATGAAAGAGGTAGCAAGAACTTTAAAGCCAGGTGGTTTATTGCTTGTGACAACACCAACTATATGGACTTGGCTATTTGAAATGGGGCGACATGGACCTCACTATTATAGTAAATCAAAATTAGCCCAGTTAGTTCAAGATAGTGGAATTGAAGTGAAGGATATAAAGTCTTGTGGAGGCCTTTTGTTTTATATGTCAAATTTGATAAAGTCCTGGATATCTCCATTTGGAACCAGGCTGTTTAAAAATAAATGGTGGAACATTATTGATACATCATTATCACCATTATATTTTTTGTCCATTTTAGTCGACAAGGTATTACCTTTCCCACCAACAAACTGGGTTTTACATGCAAAAAAGCCGAATTAACGCTTAATTATGTGTGGGATTGTTGGTGTTGTCGGTTCATTACTTGATTCTGAAGTAATGTCACATATGAGTTCTCAGTTACTTCATCGTGGACCAGATTCATTTGGTGAATGGCGTGATGATATAGCCTGGCTTGCCCATAGACGTTTGGCGATTCTTGATCTTTCATCGCAAGGCCATCAGCCTATGGAATCGCCATGTAGACGATATGTGATGACTTATAACGGTGAAGTTTATAATTATTTAGAATTAAGGAAAGAGTTGGAAAGACTAGGATGTTCATTTCGTGGGCAATCAGATACTGAAGTAGTTCTATTGGCTTGTGTGACATGGGGAGTCGAGTCAGCAGTTAAGCGATTTGAAGGAATGTTTGCACTTGGACTTTACGATAAAGAAAATAAAACATTATGGCTTGCACGTGATCCAATGGGTATCAAGCCATTATATTATACTCAGTCAGGAGAAAAATTAGCCTTTTCATCAGAATTGAATTCACTGTTGTGTTTGCCTTGGCTAAAAAAAGATATCGATCAAGATGCATTATTTAGCTATTTTCGATATGCCTGTATACCCGCGCCTGCAACCATACTGCAGGGTATAAACAAGTTAAGTTCAGGATCTCTGCTTAAGTTTTCAAAACAAAAAGTCACAATTAACCAATTTTGGAATTTGGCAGAAAGAACGAGGGAGTTAAGGCAATCACATCGAACTATGGTACTTGCGGATGTGGTTGAAGAACTTGACGTCAAGCTGCGAAAAT